>JBBQGC010000029.1:0-63353 GCA_038322705.1 Bryobacterales bacterium
CCGGCTCCCCCCACAAGAGGGCTGGCCGCCCCCTTGTGAATCCCCTGCCCGGTCGGTCCGTGACCTGTTCGGGGAGCGGGGGTAACTAGCGGTTGGAACAAAAACGCCTGAGAACGTTTACACAATTCGATTGACACCGCCGCTTTGCTCCGCCGGTTCATCCGCTACAAATCCACAACCGACCCACGCGTCCGCAGGAGGCTGGAACCTGTGCCCAAAATACTTGGACCAGCCGATGCGCAGCGAATCGCTAGCGACATCATCGAGGTTGCGCGATTCTACGACGGCCGATCCATCTTTTAACCGAGCTGTTTCGGAGCCGAATCCCCAACAGGATGGCAAATCGATGGTACCGGCAACGAGCCTATTTGATCTCCTGCTGCAAGCGGTGGCCGAATTCTCGGCGCTGGTGAAGAAGCACAACGCCGAACGGGCGGCCAAAGGCTTCAGTTGCCGGACGCAACTGGTAGCGATGCTGTTCTGCCAACTGGCTCACCTGTTGCCTGGGCAAGCTGTTCATCTGCGGCTAAGAATACATGGCCTGACAAACGCGTTCACGCCGAACAAATGTTTATTTCTCGCCCCTTTTGAATGACTTCCCCAACCCACCCCGGCAGTCAAAGTCAATTCGCCCGATATATTGAAATCGAAAGGAAGCAAATCAGCCATGAAACAACCCAGTCAAACCAGCACCCGCCGCCCGGCATCCTCCCGCCGCAATGGAGCCCTCTCCAAAGGCCCCGGCACCCCTGAAGGCAAAGCCCGCTCCAGCCGCAACGCCACCGTTCACGGCTGCCTCGCCAGAATGATCGATCCTCGCCGAATACACTGCCCGCTTCGAACCCCGCGACCACGTCGAACACGACCTCGTCGAAGAAATCGTCTACGCTAAGTGGCAAATGCGCCAGGCATGGATGCACGAGAACTCCATGCTCGGCCTCCAAATGGTCGAGGATCAGGAAGCGGCGATCGCGCCTGGAACTCCATTGGCGAACAGGACCGCCGCGCGCTCGCCTTGTCCGCCTCCCTCGCCGCCAATGACACCATCGCCAACCTCCAGCGCTACACCCGCAGCCTCGCTCTCCAGGTCGAACGCGCCATGAAGTTGTTACTCGAATTGAGGTCCCACCGCCTTCCCCCAGCCCCCGAAGCGCCAGCCGATCAACCCGCCCAACCAATCGAACGAAACGAACCTAATCCCATTTCCGAACACCCCGCTCCAACCGCTCCACCAGCCGAGCCCCGCCCGGCCCCTATACATGACTACGCCCCCGCTCCCGCCGCGCCCCAGGAAGTGGCTGCCGCGGGTGCATGAGTGTCGTCCAAAGATGAACCCTATGCACTACCTGATCCCGGCTGAGACCGTTAGGCAAACCGCAGAGCGACACGCGCGCTTCATCTGGCGAAGTCGGCGGCTTCGACTGCGTAATAGCCGCGAGTTCGTCCCGCCGCGAGCAGGCAGCAGCCTGTCGCTTACGGCGCACGTCCGCCGGCGTGATTTAGCCGAGGTAGCATTTTCCATTCCGGATGAGTTACATATAGTTTCGGCTCCGTCTCACCCAAATAGGAGTAATCCGTTGAAACCGGGGGCAGCGAAGCCGGGCTATATCCCGAGGGCGCGTACACAAGCTGGTCGAGATCAAACTGCAATCGTGATTGAAAACACCGACGTCGAACGTCTTCGCGAGACGCTGGCGAAACTGGAACGCGAACTGGAGCAGTCGCGCCGTGCCGAGCGGCGCCTCGCCCTCCGCGATGCGGTCACGCGCGCGCTGGCCGATTCCGGGTCGCTGGTCGAGGCCACTCCGCGCATTCTGCAGGCGCTGTGTGAAGCGCTCGATTGGGACCTCGGCGCATTGTGGATCGTCGAGCCGCACACCGACCAACTGCGTTGCGTCCAGACCTGGCACCTACACACGGGTCCGGCATCCGCCTTCGAATTCGATACGCGCCAGTCGCGGTTCCAGTTAGGGGAAGGCTTGCCGGGAAGGGTGTGGGCGACGGGACAGCCGGCATGGATCCTCGACATCACAAAGGACGATAACTTCCGCGCTCCGTCGGCCAACGGCGCCGGACTCAAAGCGTCAGTCGCCTTCCCGATCTCGGCAGGGCGCCAGGTGCTCGGCGTGATGGAGTTCTTCAGCGCGGACGTTCGCAAGCCGGACAGCGAAGTCATCCGGCTGCTTTCGGCGCTGGGGAGCCAGATGGGCCAGTTCGTTGAGCGCAAGTACGCCGAAGAGACGCTCGACAGGTTTTTCACGCTGTCCATCGACATGTTGTGCATCGCAGGGTTCGACGGTTTCTACAAGCGGCTGAATCCTGCCTGGGAGCGGACTCTGGGCTATACGGTTGCCGAGTTGATGGCCGTCCCGTTCGTCGATTTCGTACATCCCGACGACCGCGAGGCGACCTTGGCTGAGACCGCGCGGTTAGCCACCGGCTCCGACACGATCTCCTTCGAGAACCGCTATCGCGCCAAGGACGGATCGTATCGATGGCTGCTGTGGACCGCGGCGCCTTTCGCCGATTACCGCCTGATTTACGCGGCGGCGCGCGACATCACCGAGCGCAAACGCACCGAGGCGAAAGTATCGAAGTTGCGCGAGGACGCCGAAGCAGCGACGCACGCCAAGAGCGAGTTTTTGGCGCGGATGAGCCACGAGATCCGGACGCCATTGAACGTGGTGCTAGGCATGGGCGACCTGCTCGAGCGCACAGCTCTGAACGCCGACCAGCGCCAGTACGTGCGCGTGCTGGGCCGCGCTGGTTCGAACCTGCTCACCCTGATCAACGACATTCTCGATATCTCCAAAGCGGAGTCCGGGCGCATCAGTCTGGAGGACATCGCGTTCGAGCTGCCCGAGGCGATCGAGGGCGCCGTCGAGATGATGGCCGCGCGCGCGTCCGAGAAGGGGCTGGATCTGACTTACCACATCGCCCCGGGAACGCCCGTCCTGCTCACCGGCGACCCGGGGCGGTTGCGTCAGATCCTGATCAATCTGCTGAGCAATGCAATCAAGTTCACGGCCAAGGGGTCCGTACGTATCGATGTACGGCGCGATCCGGATAGCCCCGATCCAGGCGCCCTGGAATTCGCCGTCAGCGACACGGGCATCGGCATTTCGCACGACCAGTTGGAGTCGATCTTCGAGGCATTCACGCAGGCCGACGTCTCCACCACCCGGCACTATGGCGGGACGGGATTGGGACTGTCCATTTCAAAACGTCTGGTTGAATTGATGCAGGGCCGCATCCAGGCCGAGAGCGAGCCGAGCAAGGGGACCACCATCCGTTTCACCGCCAAGTTCGGAGCGGGCGCGGAACTGGGAGCCGCTGCCGAGCGCCTGGCCGAGGCGCGCTCCATCACTCTGCCGGCCTCGGCATTGCACATCCTCATCGTGGACGACTCCGAAGAGAACCGCTTCCTCTTATCGGAGTATTTAAAGGATTTTGGATGCAAGTTGTCGTTCGCTGAAGACGGGCGGAACGCGCTCGAACGGTTCTGTTCCGCCACCTACGATCTGGTGTTCATGGATCTGCAAATGCCGGTGATGGACGGATACGAATCGACGCGCCGCATGCGAGCTTGGGAACGGACGAACCGGCGTCCAGCCACGCCTATTCTTGCGCTCACGGCGAGTGCGCTCGAAGCCGAGGCTCAGGCCGCGCTCGACGCGGGGTGCAACGCCTGTCTGCGCAAACCGATTCGCATGGCGGCGCTGCTCGAAGCCGTAGGCAAGTACGCCGCAAAGCCCGTCGCTGGGGACGGAGCGCCCTCCCAGCGCATTCTGGTGCGCGCCGATGCCCGCCTGCGCGCGGTAATTCCCGGCTACCTCGCAAACCGGAGAGCCGACGTGAGCGCCATCGCCGAAGCACTGGACCGCTCCGATTTTCGAGCGATTCGCGCCGTCGGACATAAGATGACCGGGACAGGATTAGGCTACGGGTTTCCGCGGATCAGTGAGATCGGAGTGGCGCTCGAGCGCGCGGCAAAGGAGTCAAACGCGGCCGAGATTCGGACTCAGGCGGCGGAGTTGGCCCGGTTCATTGACCGTGTCGAAGTGGTTGGCGCGGAAACTTAGTGCAGGTATTTGATGAGTAACACTTCGTTGCCCGCCTGGTTGTAGATCATCTCATCCACCAACTGGCGAGTCATCATCAGACCGAATCCGCCTGGCCGGATTCCTAACTGCTCGCGCACCTCGACATGTTGAAAAGGTGAGTCATCCGGATTATTGACGGCGGCGTGCGGAAGCCGGTCGACCTGAAAGCCGGGGCCTGGATCGCGAACGTAATATAGGATCGCGCGCGCGGTGCGGACGTAGGCGATGGTGACCTTTTTGTCAGGATCCGAACCGGCGCCGTGTTCGATGGCGTTGAGGAGGATCTCACGGAAAGCGGTGGCGATACTCTCCTGATCGTGGGGTGGAATGCCGCCGCCCATTTCACGGAGGAACTGCAGGATTCGATCCGCCGTTTCCATCTTGCAGCGCAGGCGGAGGCTCAGCCATTGGGGGCGCGCCGATAGCACTTGAATGTCGTCGTGGCGGGCGTCGCTGTTCAGTGCCCGCTCCACCATGTCTTCGATCGCGCTCAACGTAAACGGCTTGCTGAAGTAGGTGAACGCGCGCTTCTGCAGGGCGCGGATGATACTCTCCGGCGTGCTGGCCACGGTCATGACCACGACCCGAGCTTCCGGGCGGATCCGGTGGATGCGCTCGAGCAGCGTCAGGCCATCCATACCGGGCATGTTCACGTCGGTGATGATCAGGTCGTAGGGCTCGGCCTGGACGCGTTCGAGGCCGGCGATCCCGTCCACGGCGCTCTCAATGATGCGTTCGGGCCGTTGGAGCGCGGCGGTCAACAACTGGTGGACATCGGGGTCGTCATCAACGATCAGAATGCGCCGGTTTATGTTTGTGGCCACAGCACAACAGTGTGGCAGATTTGAGGAGTTCGCCGTCAACCAGTTCCTGTTTGCCGCCGCCGCAAAGGAATACCTTTCCCGTGGATTGCGGAAAACGCCGTGGTGGGCGGTGAGAGCCTCGAACTCCCGACCTTCTGGGTGTAAACCAGACGCTCTGACCAACTGAGCTAACCGCCCGCTAATCCTGCCAGTGTACCAAACGGTACACCCGCATCAGCGCGATCGGACGAACACGCGCATTCCGGACGTGGCCCCTGCGCCGCGATTAAATCAGCCTCACCACCCAATCCGAGTCAGTACCGGACAAACGCCGCAGCTTTCATGAACCTTCCGATTATAAAATCGAAGCTTCGCGCAACTGCGTGATTGCCAGCCGTCCGATGTGCAAACCTAACTCCCGATAGCTTTCAAATTGCGACTCATCGAAGAATTGATCCGCCGTCGTCTCATGCGGGAACTCCTTGGCGCGCATCGAATACTCCAGGACATCGGCGGGTTCGGAATGCAAAGCTAATTGAGTGAGTGACGACTTGAGATACACGAGCGTACCCGTCGTGCCTTCGGGGTAGCGGATGACACCGACGCCTCCGTGGACCGTGGGCCGTCCCTTCGCGTCGCGATCGAGCAGCGGGCGAAGATCGAGATCGATGTCGACACCGAAATCCGCGCGGCACTTGCGCACCAGACCGCCCAGTCCACCGAACGTAAACGATCCATCCTGTTCGGCGTCGCACGCCACGATCAGCTTTGCACGCCGGCGCACCAACTCGTACACCGCCAGGTTCTCGAAGTGGCCACCGTCCGAGATGTAGACGTAATCGCTGTCCGAATCCGTCGAGCCGAACAACTCATCCAGCAGATACAGCAGCCCGAGCGCGGGCCCGGACCGTTTCCACTTGCGGTCATGACGCGGGTTTCCGAGCCACCATCCCAGGCGCACATCGAACAACGTCATCAGGAAGGCGAGCGCAGGCGAGGTGTGATAACCCATATTGGGGCTGGCTGCCGCGCCGGAGATGGCCATCGCAGTGCCCAGGTGGACACCGCCCAAGTGCGTCTTCTCGTTCGGATACGCATACTCAGGCGTCGGCCGGTAAGCGTCTTCGCTGAGACCCTGACGCGCCGAACCGGAGATCATCGCGGCGTCGTATCCGCAATACAGTGGGCTGAAGATGAATGACGCCGCCTTGCGTTCCTGCCACGCCAACCGGCGCCCGTGCGTGTAATTGAGAGCGCCGTTGACGATCAGGTAAGGGCCGGCATAAGCGAACTCGTCCACGTTGGCCTTTCGCGAGTGGTGCAGCGTGGCGAGCAGCATGTCGTCGTTCTTGTCGAAGCCGGTGACGGGATTCGCTCTGCGCTCCGGATTCGACGCCCCGAGATAACAGCGCACGAGACGGTTGCGGTAGAAGTGATGCAGTGAAAACTCGTTGATGTCGACGCGCCAGGCGAGTAGCAGCCCCACGGCCGCGGTCACGATCAATCCGAGCCAGATCACGGCCCAATATGCCGCCATGTCGCCGGTCCCAGCGGCGCCGGGGAACTCGGGTATCGAGCGTTGCAGCGGACCGAGGAGATTCCAATGCTGCGTCTGGAGAAAGGTCCAACCCGGAAAGAATCCGTTCTTCTGCTGGCACAGGCTGCTGAGTCCGGAGATCGGCGCGGACGGTTGGCAACACGCGTAGCCCCGGCAAAGCGCGGCGGACAGCACCAGATTCAAAACCGTCGATAGCGCCAGCAGAAAACCGGCAATCGCTATGTAAGGGGCGATCGCTCCGATCCACTCCTTGACGATGCCAGGCGACTTCGGCTTGGCCGTCGCAGGATCGCCTCCCGTGTCCGCGCTCTTGCCGGCCAGAACGCCGCTGATCGTGGTGAGCAGCCAACCAACGGTGATGCCCGATGCGATCGTCTTGGACCAGGTGAATAACTTCGCCGTGATCAGCGGCCCGTAGATGGACAGCGACGCGAGCGCGAAAGTGCCGGCCGAAAAGATGGCGACCCACGCGCCCAGGCGGCTCCACCATTCGCGGCGGTCGTCGGGGAGCCAGCGCCCGAGCAGTCCGATCTGCAGCACTGAAACCGCGGCCATCAAGAGGAGAACGGCGGGCGCGCCCCACACGGCCAAATTCCAGGCGCCCTCGGGCCCCTGGTGCGCCCACGATTTGAACAGATCGAGCAGGAGCATGGTGAGTCCCGCACCCGCGGCCCCGGCGAGGACAGAAACAAGTATGGCCACCACCGGCCACCAACCCGCGCGCCTCGGGCCTACGACGCTCGCGAAACACTTGGGGAGTCCCGACAGCACAGCTAGAATGCCCACGGCGATCGCAAACACAACGCCTGCGAACGTCGGCGCCCAGGACGCATCTGCGCCGTGCCATAGCGACGCCGCGGCGAACCACGCGGAGAGCAACAGGATCACGGCTGTTCCGATCACGGATTTCTGTTGAATTTCGGGCGCAGCGGTATTCGGGTGATCGGAGTCGAACCACCGCAAGTTTTGGGCGATGCGCACTGCCGCCCAAAGCAGCAGGATGGACGCGCCCACCGCCGGCAGCAAGGGCGGCCGTTCCTCAGTAAACAAAAGCCAGCCCAGCACGGGATTCCACGCCACCCACGGCATCGCCAGGCCGAGCGCACGCGGCGCAAGCAAAGCGAAGCTGAGCAGCAGAACCAGGACGGCCTGATTCAGGACGGTATTGCGGAGCCACACCGACGCAATCGTCCACGTGTCCACGCTGAACATGCCCGGCCTGGGCGCGAGATAGTTGCTGTAATCGCGCAGGAACCCCACGGGCGTCGTCTTCATCGCCGAATCGGGAGCGCTCAGTTCCCGCTCGACATCCAATACACCGTTTGGCCGTCGCTTGATATAGGCTGCCAGCCAAGAGCCGATATAACCGCCGCCGGAGACGGTCGACAGATAATCGAACGTGCGCAGAAGGTTTGCTTCCGACAGAGCGTGCAGCACACCGAGGCAGAAGGTAGCGCTGCGGATCCCCCCGCCCGAAAACGCGAGCCCAGTCAGCCCTGCCAAGCGCGCCTGGTCGATGGGGGGCAGTTCCGGGTGGGACGGCAGGGGCGGCTGCTGTCGCATGGCTCGCGATGCCGCGATCTCGTCCAACTCGGCCAACAGCAGACGGTCATTGTCGGCGGCGTTCGATTCCTCAGGGCCGAATACACGGTTCTGGATCGCATCCATCATCCCCGTTTTGGCTGCCATATCATCGCCTCGTGGTGGAATCGCGCTCACACTCGCGCGGGCCCAATCGTTTGATCAGGATCTGGTCAGTTTACCTGAAAGCCGGGCTTTTCGGTCAGAATCGGGTGAGCTTGCCGAGAACACGCCCCACGTCGAAGCGAGTGCCGAACAGGAATCGGAGATCGCCGTCCGCATTCACGTAGCCGCGCTTGGTACCCAGCGGAACGTTCGCGTTGAAACCGGCGATGAAGGGCGTGTATGGAATCTTCAGCACGCCCTCGAACGACGCACGCCGGAGCCGGCGTACATCGCCTGTCGCGAAGTTGAACGACGGCAGATTCGCGTAGGGTCCGATGACAACATCCAGATAGCTGATCAGCTCCGGCGCGCGGTTCGAGTACACGAGCTTGCCCGTGGCATCGCGATCGCGAAATTCATGATAGTGGCCCAGTCGCACGCCGTAACCTCGAAACGGGAACAGCTTTTTGTCGTTGAACGACGCGCGATCGCCAGTGAGGCTGGAGAATCCGGTCTTGGCGAGCGGGGCGACGAACAGCGCGTTCAACGCGCCGCCGAATTGAGCCTCGCGCAACACCATAGGAAGATATACGCCTGCTTGCATCGCCGCCGCCTTCTCTGAGGCGAGCCAGCGGTCGAGCGTTGCCGTCTGGTCCCCTGGAGGCTTTCCTTCCTTGACTGCGACGGCGGCCAGGCGCGCGTCGAAATACGTGTCGATGCGCAGCCAAGCGTTCCTGGTGGACGGCCGCAGCCAGCTCTTGTCGAGATTGAAACTGAGGAACGGATCCTGACTCTTGAACGATCCGCTGTCGCGCGAGAGCAACACACCGCCCGTGAAGTAGGCGCGCACCAGACCCCAATCCAGATCGACGGGCATGACGCTGGCCGTGGCGGGCGCGAGCGATTCGGCGCTACCCGAGCGCGCGAATACTTCGACGTTTTCACCGGCCGCGAGTTTCCGGTCGAAGTTGACGGTGAACTTGCCGGTGTCGCCATCGACGCGCGCGGTCTCGATGGCCACCGTCTCCTCGCCGCTTTTGAGAACCGCTCGAACCGAGCTGGATTGTGCGGCGCGGCCGGAGACGGCGCCCTGCCCTTCGGCCGGCGGGAACACAGCCTCGGGACGCGGAGGATTGGAACACGTTATCACCGCAGGATCGAGAGCGGAGCCCCCAGCCACGACGCCGATGCGGTCGCCGCATTCCAGGCCTTGCGGGAGCCGGAGCGCCCACGCGGATTGGGACGTGGAAACGGCATCGCTCGAGAAGCGCGCCTGCCCGCTTGCCGAACTCACCGTCACGAGCACTTCGGATTTGGGCTGCGCGGTTTTGCCGGAAAGCCACTGGTCGCCTCGCGATGCTGGATGCAGGAAATTCGGGTTTACCGGCGCATTCGCGGCTTTGCCGGAGACGGTGAGTAAGGGCGACATCGGACCCTCGCCAGCCTGCAGCCTGAGCTGCTCGCCTTCCACCAAGGCGGGCTTGCGAGCGATGGTCAACGTGAAGCGGCCGGGCTCGGCAGCGTTCTCACGCGCGGTCACCGTTGCGCGATCGGGGCCGATGAACAGCTTGATCTCGGATGCGTCCACCTTGAAAGTAAGACGGACGTTGACATTGTGCGCGCCTTCCTCGACGGGGCCCAGGATAGCTGGCGGGTACGGTTCGAAAGCCGTTTTCTTCTTCGCATTGGCGGAGCAGGCTAAAGCGAATAAGAAAACGCCGGCGTTAGTCAGCGATATTCTCGCCATTTCTTAAACTATACAAGGAAATGGCGGGGTAATTATTATTCCGCTGCGGGTAGGATGCCGCGCGTGCGGAACCAGTTCTCCAGCAAAACGGGCCACACGCGCAGCGCCGCGTCCTTTTGAGCCAGCCCCAAACCGTGGTTTCCTTTTTCGAAAATGTGCAATTCAGCCGGTACGCCGGCCTGCCGCAACGCCTGGTAAAACAGGACGCTATTTTCGGGCGGGACTCCTTTATCCGCGTCGGTGTGGAACAGAAACGTAGGCGGCGTCTGGGGAGTTACCTGCAACTCAGCAGACATCAGCCGGACCAATTCCGCATCGGGATTGTCGCCTAGCAGGTTGCGCCGCGAGCCTTTGTGTACGTAGCGATCGTCGGTGAAAGTGATTACGGGGTAAGCAAGGATGGCGAAATCGGGCCGGCTGCTGACGCCCTCGACCGATGCGAAGTGAGTCGCCGCGCTGGCTGCGAGGTGTCCGCCCGCCGAGAATCCCCAAACGCCAATGCGATCGGGCGTGATGTCGAACTGCTTGGCGCGCGAGCGTACGCTACGAATGGCTTGCTGAACATCGTTCAACTCTTGCGGGTGATGGTAGCGGGGACCCAACCGGTACTTCAGCACGAATGCCGCGATGCCGCGAGCGTTCAGCCACTCCGCGATCTGCTTGCCTTCGTGGTCCATCGCTAATGCTCCGTAGCCGCCGCCGGGGCACACGATAACTGCCGGTTTGGTGGAGGCGGGCGTGGGCGCAAGGTAGATGGTGAGGGTTGGCTGGTCCTTGTCTTCAGTCCCGAGGGCGCCGGGGACTTCCCCAGTATAAAGAGGTTCGGAGCGCGGAGCATTTTGCGCCAGCGCGGAGCAGGCCAGTAGCAGGATTGCGGTGAGGATCCTCATTGGTTCGACTATACTGCACCTTGCTATCGCTCGCGCATCGGCTAGGATGAGCGATAGAGAATCGTTCTATCCCTCATGCGTTGGAACTGGCAACGACCGGACTGGCCGCGATTTTCGTGGGACAAGACGCGCCTGCGAAAGGCGGAGGAGCATTTCCTGTTGGGGGCGGGAGTGTTTGCCGGCGCGGTCAAGCACCTCGCGCCAATCGACCGGGAGAACCTGACTGTGGAAGCGATCGGGATTGAGGCTGTGACCACATCGGAAATCGAGGGTGAGATTCTGGATCGGGCCAGCGTGCAATCCTCGATTCGAAAGCAGCTTGGATTGGATACGGGCGCCAGGCGCGTGCGTCCGGCAGAACAGGGCATCGCGGAGATGATGGTGGATCTCTACCGCACTTTTGCTCAGCCACTCTCCGATGACATTCTCTTCGGTTGGCATCGCATGCTGGTAAAGGGGCGCGCCGACCTCAAGGACATTGGATGTTATCATACCGGCGACGAACCGATGCAGGTCGTGTCGGGCGCCCTGCATGCGCCGAAACTGCATTTCGAAGCGCCGCCCTCCTCGAGGGTGCCGGTAGAAATGGCCACGTTTGTGAACTGGTTCAACCGCACCGCGCCAGACGGTCCCGAGCCTTTGCCGGCCCTGACCAGAGCCGGGATCGCGCATCTGTACTTTGAATCAATCCATCCATTTGAGGATGGCAATGGAAGAATAGGACGTGCGATCTCGGAGAAGGCGCTCGCTCAGTGTCTCGGATATCCGACGTTGACGGCGCTGGCCGCGACCATATTGATCCGGCGCAGGACTTATTACGACAACCTGGAGTTGGCGAATAAGAGCAACGAGATAACATCCTGGCTCGCCTGGTTCGCGGGTGTCGCGCTCGAGGCACAAAAGCGCACGGAAGCGCGTGTCGAGTTCCTGATCGACAAAACGAGGTTGCTTGACCGGATGCGCGGGCAACTGAATGAACGTCAACTGAAGGCGCTGCTTCGGATACTGCGCGAGGGCCCGGACGGATTCAAGGGCGGCATGAGCGCCGGGAATTACATGACGATTACTGGAGCGACCCCCGCAACGGCTACGCGCGACCTGGCCGACATGGTCGAGAAAGGCGCTCTGGTTCGAACCGGCGAGCGCCGTCACGCGCGGTATTACGCCGCGGTTCCGGTGAGGCAAGTATTGCCGGTGATAGTGGGGCCATCCGGCGATTTGGTGTGATGCGCCGCTCAGGAAAGATCATACACCCTGCTTTCAACTGTTCAACTCGTATGGCTATCGTCACGGTCAAACAAAAGTATCAAGGGTCATTCCGCAAGCCGTCCGTGAGGAACTCGGCATCAACCGCGGGGACCTGTTGGATGCAAAGGTCGAGGGCGGCAAGCTGACGTATACGCGGAAGGAGCTTGTTGACCGCGGTCGTCTGATTCCCGCCGGCAAAGTCGAGCGCGCCCGGTTTTTCAAGCAGCTTCAGGAGGAGGCGCCGGAGTGGTTTAAATCGATCCAGGAGGGCTCGAAGCGACCGGGGAACCGACAAGCTGACCATGCGACAGATCAACGCCGAGGTCGCGGCCGTCCGCAAAGCACGACGCACAAAATCAAAAGCTTCCGCCTAGATGCCGCGCGTCGTGCTGGATTACGAATGTAGTGGTATCGGCACTCGTCAAGCCAGGCGGTTTGGAAGACCAGGTTCTGAAACTTCTTCTCGTCGGCATACTCCAGATCTACGTGTCCAAAGAGATCCTCGGGGAATACGCGGATGTTCTCGCTCGACGAAAGTTCAAGTTGCCGGTAGGGATGTTCGGGTTGCGCTTGCGAAGATTCGCGATCCAGCGAGGATGGTTAACCCAGTCCAGACCCTCGCCATTTCCAAACATGAACCCGACAACCGCTTTCTCGAATGTGTGGAAGCCGCGAAAGCGGCGTACCTCGTGACCGGCAACATTCGCCACTTTCCGGACAGGCATGGAACCACCGCGGTCGTGTGTCCAAGGCGAAAAACCGACGCTCGACATTCTCAAAGGCACTGTAGACCGCCTCGCATTGCGTAACTTCACCCGCCTCAAATTCCGCTAATTTACGGTGGGTTAATTAACCCTCACGGCCATCTCGCCCATGCGTTACACCGCCTAACTGCCTGAAAATAGGCCCCGCATTCGTGGCCCGCTGGATGCACAGATAAGCAGCGGAACCCAAAGCACATGATCAGGCCTAAAGTAACGATCGACGGAAACGAGGCGGCGGCCTACGTCGCACACAAGATCAACGAGGTGATCGCGATCTACCCGATCACCCCTTCTTCCAACATGGGTGAGTGGTCCGACCAGTGGTCCTCGGAAAAGAAACCGAATATCTGGGGCACCGTTCCCACCGTCATTGAAATGCAGAGCGAGGGCGGTGCGGCCGGCGCGCTCCATGGAGCCCTCCAATCAGGCGCCCTAGCCACCACCTTCACGTCGTCGCAGGGGCTGCTGCTCATGATCCCCAACATGTATAAGATCGCGGGCGAGTTGACCCCCACCGTGATCCATGTCGCGGCGCGCGCCATCGCGGCGCAGGGCCTCTCCATCTTCGGCGACCATCAGGACGCGATGAGCGTGCGCCCCACCGGCTTCGCGCTGCTCTCCTCCAACTCGGTCCAGGAAGTGATGGACACCGCGTTGATCGCGCAGGCGGCCTCGCTCGAATCACGTATCCCCTTCGTCCATTTCTTCGACGGGTTTCGCACTTCGCATGAAGTCGCCAAGGTCGAGCAATTGACCGTTGACGATATGCGCCACATGATCGACGACGAGTTGGTCCGCGCTCATCGCTCCCGCGCCCTCACGCCCGACCGGCCCGTGCTTCGCGGCACCGCCCAGAACCCCGACGTTTATTTCCAGGCGCGCGAGAGCGTCAACCCGTACTATCTCGCCTGCCCCACTATTGTTCAGAACGTGATGGACAAATTCGCCGCCCTCACGGGACGCGCCTATAAATTGTTTGATTACGTTGGAGCGCCGGATGCCGAGCGCGTTATTGTGTTGATGGGATCCGGCGCCGAGGCCGCGCAGGAAACCGTCGAGTATCTGACCGCCCGCGGCGAGAAGGTCGGGATCTTGAAGGTCCGCCTGTTCCACCCCTTCTCGGTCGAGCATTTCGTCGCCGCTCTGCCTCCCACGGTTCGCAAGATCGCGGTACTCGATCGCACGAAGGAGCCGGGCTCGATCGGCGAGCCGCTCTATCTCGACGTTGTCACCGCGCTACAGGAAGCTCGCGTGAATCCGCGCCCCGAGGTCACCGGCGGACGCTACGGCCTTAGCTCGAAAGAGTTCACCCCCGCCATGATCAAGGGCGTTTTCGACGAGCAGAAAAACGAACGCCCGAAGAACCATTTCACCGTCGGCATCATCGACGATGTCACCCACACGAGTCTGCCGTGGGATCCGTCGTTCATCACCGAGGACCCGGCCACCGTGCGCTGCCTGTTCTATGGACTGGGCGCGGACGGCACCGTTGGCGCGAACAAGAATTCGATCAAGATTATCGGCGAGGACACCGACAACTACGCACAGGGCTATTTCGTTTACGACTCGAAGAAGTCGGGATCGACGACCATCTCGCATCTGCGCTTCGGTCCCAAGCCGATTCGATCGAGCTATCTGATCACCAACGCGAACTTCATCGCCTGCCACCAGTTCACGCTGATGGAGAAACTGGACGTTCTCAAGCACGCCGAAAATGGCGCTGTATTTCTGCTGAACAGTCCGTATGCGGCGAACGAAGTCTGGGACCACCTTCCGCGCCGGGTGCAAGGGCAGATCCTCGACAAGAAATTGAAGTTGTACGTCATCGACGGCTACGCGGTCGGTAAAGAGACCGGCATGGGGCTGCGCATCAACACAATCATGCAGACCTGTTTCTTTGCGATCAGCGGCGTGCTGCCCCGCGAAGAAGCCATCGAGCAAATCAAGAAGTCGATCGAGAAGACGTATGGTAAGCGCGGTGAAGCGGTTGTGCGCAAGAATTTCGCGGCCGTTGACGCGGCGCTCAGCCACCTGCACCAAGTCGAGCTTCCCACGGCTGTTTCGAGCAACATCGAGCTTCCGCCAATCGTGTCGACTCAGGCTCCCTCGTTCGTGCAACGTGTACTGGGCGAAATCATCGCTGGCAACGGCGACAACTTGCCGGTGAGCGCACTGCCGGTCGACGGAACGTTCCCCACGGCCACCGCGCAATGGGAGAAGCGCAACATCGCGCTCGACGTGCCAGTGTGGGATGAGAAGATCTGCATTCAGTGCGGCAAGTGCGTCATGGTATGCCCGCACTCCACCATTCGCAGCAAGATCTACGAGCCGCGTCTGTTGATGGATGCGCCCGCCACTTTCAAATCGGCCGGTCCGCATTGGAAGGAATTAAAGGATAAAGTCTACACGCTACAAGTCGCCGTCGAGGACTGCACCGGTTGCGGCCTGTGCGTCGCGGTCTGCCCGGTGAAGGACAAGACCAACGTGGCGCGGAAAGCGGTCAACATGTCAGCGCAACTTCCGCTGCGGGAGACCGAGCGGGCAAACTGGGATTTCTTTATGTCGATCCCGGATTACGACCGCACCAAGTTGGGCGTCTCGCAGGTGAAAGACAACCAGTTGCTGCAGCCGCTGTTCGAGTTTTCGGGCGCTTGCACGGGTTGCGGAGAGACGCCATACATCAGCTTGATGACGCGCCTGTTTGGCGATCGCGCGCTGATGGCCAACGCCACTGGTTGCTCGTCGATCTACGGCGGCAATCTGCCGACGACCCCGTACTGCACCAACCCCGAAGGGCGCGGGCCGGCCTGGTCGAACTCGCTGTTCGAAGACAACGCCGAGTTCGGCTTGGGCATGCGGCTGAGCCTCGATCTACAGAACCAATACGCTCGCGAGCAGGTTAAGTTGCTCGAAACCGAAATCGGGCCGGAGTTGTCGGCCGGATTGCTTGCCGCCGAGCAGAAGACCGAAGCTGGCATCGCCGAGCAGCGCGCCCGCGTTGCCGAGTTGAAGACCAAGCTGAAGGGAATCGACTCGGTGCGTGCCAAGAACCTGTTCGCCGTCGCTGACACGCTGGTGCAGAAGAGCGTGTGGATCGTGGGCGGCGACGGTTGGGCCTACGATATCGGTTTCGGGGGTCTCGATCACGTGCTCGCTTCGGGCAAGAACGTGAACGTCCTGGTGCTCGACACTGAGGTTTACTCCAACACCGGCGGGCAGATGTCGAAGGCCACTCCGCGCGGTGCGGTCGCCAAGTTCGCCGCGGGTGGCAAGCCGGCCGGCAAGAAGGACCTGGGCGCGATGGCCATGATGTACGGCAATGTCTATGTCGCCCACATCGCCATGGGTTCCAACGATACACAGACGATCAAAGCGTTGATGGAGGCCGAGGCGTGGGACGGGCCTTCGCTGATCATCGCTTACAGCCATTGCATCGCTCACGGCTACGACATGGTGCACGGTCTCAATCAACAGAAGCTGGCAGTGAACTCCGGCCACTGGCCCCTGTGGCGCTACAATCCGGCGCTGGCAGCGGAAGGGAAGAACCCGTTCAAGCTCGATTCCAAGGCCCCTTCGATCTCGCTCGATACGTACATCTACAACGAAACACGCTACACCATGCTGGTCCACAGCGACCCCGACGCCGCTCACGCGTTGCTCGTCGATGCCCAGCAGGACGTGCAGGACAAGTGGAAGTTCTACGAGCAACTGGCTCAGATGACGATGAACGTGCTGCCCACCGAGACGGCCGAGAAAGCTCCGGAAAAGAAAGAGGTACTCGCATGATCGACCTATCTACAACTTACTTGGGAATGAAGCTGAAGAATCCCCTGGTGGCCTCTTCCAGCCCGCTCTCGAAAGACGTTTCCAACCTCAGGAAGTATGAAGACGCGGGTGTTTCCGCCGTCGTCCTGCACTCGCTGTTTGAAGAGCAGATCAACGCCGAGAGCCTCGAACTTGACCGCTTTCTCAGCCGCCACAACGAAAGCTACGCCGAATCGCTGACGTACTTTCCGGACATGACGAATTACAACATAGGGCCGGACGCCTACCTGGAACACATCCGCAAGGCGAAGGAGTCCATCCGCATCCCGGTGATCGCCAGTCTTAACGGCGTGTCGGCAGGCGGATGGGTTCGCTACGCGCGCCTGATGCAGGAAGCCGGCGCCGATGCGCTCGAGTTGAACATCTACCTGATGCCGACCGATCCTGAGTGCAGCGGCGAAAAGATCGAGCAGAATTACACCGACCTGGTGCGTCACGTGATGGCCAACGTTCGTATCCCGGTGGCGGTGAAGTTCGGACCGTATTTCAGCTCGATTCCGAATTTCTGCCGCAAGCTCGATCAAACGGGAGTCGATGCGCTGGTGATGTTCAACCGGTTCTACCAGCCCGACTTCGATCTGGAGACGCTCGAGGTGACGCCCAACCTGTTCCTCAGCGATTCCAACACGCTATTGCTGCGGCTGCACTGGGTGGCGCTGATGTACGGCCACCTGCGCGCGGACATGGCGATCACGGGCGGCGTACACACGGTGTACGGACTGTTGAAGTCGATGATGGCAGGCGCCAAAGTCGCGATGTCAACGTCGTGCCTGTTGCGCTACGGTATCGACTACGCAGCCCAGATCGTGCAAGACCTGCGCGAGTGGATGGAGGAGCACGATTACGAGTCCATCCAGCAGATGCAGGGCTCGATGAGCGTCAAGCATGTCACCAACGCAGCCGTATTCGAGCGCGCCAACTACATGAAGGTGCTCTCGAGTTACGTTCACCCCGAACCGCATCGTCTGTAAATGCTCTGCTGTGGACCGCGCCCTGACGCGAGCGCGGTCCCGCCGCACGCCTTCTCTCGTGATCCCCGCACCCTGAGATGTGGACTCTAGTGTACTGTGAGTTTGCTTATTTGCGTATGCATCCGCCGCGTGCTACCTTGAGCCTCATGATTTTTGTACGCGGTTGTCTCACTTCCATGAAGCGTTTTCTGCCGCTGCTCATGTTTACCGGATGTGCCGGTATTATGCACGCAGCGGTAATTCAGTCGATCAGCATCGACTTGTCGCCCTTACATCCCGGCTCAGTATTATCCGGTGCCGTGACCTTAGCCAACCCGCTTGTGTTGGGAAGTTCCGTCCAAATCCCGCTGACATTTTCGGACCCAGCCGACTACAGCCCGACGAATCTGACAACAACGCTTTCAGTTACCAGCGGAACGCCCAATGACCAGTTCCGGTTCTCACCCATCAGCTTCACCAATCTGGCCAACAGCAAGATGTACAACCTGGCGGTTGTTGGCGCCGCTTCATGCGCTGTCGATTTCCCGTGCCAGGCGATCGGTGGCGTCCAGGCCAACAGCCCGCCGGCGTTTTCGACCACTTACACAGTTTCGGCTTCTGCTGCAACCACCGTTCCGGAACCGGGCTACGGATTGCTCGTTTGCGGAGTTGTCACAGCATTCGCAGTGCGGCGACGTCTACTGCGCGCCCGTTAATAAAGGACTCCCGTGGAAGGAAAGCTGGTAACTTTCCTTCCACGCGAATCCAAATCAGAATACTAGCCGCAAGCCCAGGCGAAGTATTCGCTCCGCCACATCCCAGCCATACGAATTGATTCCTGTGATTTCGAAAACCCCCCGGCCACGTGTGTTGTCCGAGCACCACATGCGGCTTCGCGAACCGGGTGAACAAGCCGTCGCGCAACATCGGCTCAGCTCATCGAAGAATTTCTTCGGCGGGCTGAGCCACCACCATCAACGGCCCGGTCCACGCCTGCCGGCACGCTGCGAGTAACCTCGAGGCGCCCACCAGCGACGTGCTGTGCCCACGGGACCAGTGCCCATTGCGGTGCTCGCATAGGCCACGCCGGTCTCTTCTTCGATGGGCAACGCATCCATGTCGCCGCGGATCATCACCGTCGGACCGTTCCCATTTCGCAGAAGCGCGACGACGCCTTTGCCGCCGTACGTGTCTCGTGAAGGGACAGCTCTGGATGGATTTTCGCCATAGGTGTCGTCCGCTACTGCTTCTTCACTGCCGGCTCAGGCGGCGGCAGCACTTCCACGGTCACGTTTGAAAGCACGGCCGTAGTTTCTGCCTTGTCGTCGTGAGCGCAGACACCGATCCCCGCGTACACCGGACTGAACGGCGCAACCTCCGTACTGCCCATCTCGGTGAGCGCGCCGCCCTCCTTGCCCGCATACAGCGTTACCGCATTCCGCCGCCGTTCCAGCCGCAGCCGCACCGGACCGTCCACGGGGAAGTGAATCGTGCGCGTAACGTCGTCCGGCTTCTCGCGCCACTGCAAGGCGGTGAGTCCGGAGCCGTGCACAACCGCGTCGGTGTATACGGAACCTGGTTCGAGATCCTTGCGAATTATCAGACCGGCTTTGCGGTGCGGCGCGCCGTCGCTGACGATTTTCAAGTTGGCCGTGATAACGACATCACCGGTCACCTTGCGCCATACAAAGAAGAAGTCGTCGCGCGCCCCCCACATGTTGTTGCCGCCGCCAGTCACTCGGTACTCTTTGCGAGCGTCGTCGTAGGTCACGCTACCCTTGTGCGACGGCGTGCCCACGTCGGTGGCGCCTTCGAACATGCCGAGGTTTCCGCCAGTCTGAGCGGCGCCGGCTGATGCGAGTCCAATCATGATGAGGGCGACCTTCGTCATAGACATATCTTAGAATGCCACTCAAGCGCCGGACCGGAAGTCCGAGCCCGTCGGTAATGACATGGAATTTCCGGCCGGCGTTGTCCACCACGTCCCTGCCGATACGTGACCGCTCACGTACAATGGGAAGCATGGCCGATAAGGCAACACCAAAGAAGAATTCAGCCGCAGTTGCTCTAGGGCGCAACGGTGGCAAGAAAGGCGGTCCTGCACGAGCCGCCAAACTCACACCGGAACAGCGTAGCGAAAGCGCGCGTAAAGCAGTTCAGGCCCGTTGGGCAAAGGCCAAAACTGGAAGCGATCTGCTCAAGGCAGACCATATGAGCGCCAAAACGTCCGGCCAGCTTCGTCAAGAGATCAACAAAGCCGCTCCCGCTTCCACCGTCGTTGATACTTCCAAAAAGGCGCTACACCTGTGCCTGAAGCGCATTAAGGATGCGAAAAACGAAAACGAGATTCGCCGCTTGACTGAAGAGCTTCAGAGGATCGTGTTCCACCGCCAATATCATAATGTCGAAGATTGGCAGACTGCCAACTAACAACCTAAACCTACCCTCGTGGCGCAAAGTCACAGGTCGTTCAATCCGGCGGCGCCGGCGGCCGGGCTGACCTCTGTCTCCTGTCTCCTGTCTCCTGTCTCCTGTCTCCTGTCTCCTGTCTCCTGCCTGGCTGCTTAGAACGCCACCCGTATGCCGAAGCGGAATTCCCGGCCTGTTGACGCGCCCGTAATAGACATGAAATTGCCGGTCGGGTTTGTCACCGAGCTGTCCAAAGTCCCACCAGGGGTGAGCCGCAGACTGCCGGAACCGCTGTTCGGGTTGTTCCAGATCGGCGAGTTCGTGACATTCGTCGATTCCGCACGGAACTCGGCGTTTACTCGCTCCTTGATCCTGAAGTTCTTGAACAGCGCAGGATTCAAACGCCAGTAACCCGGCCCATAGAGGATGTCGCGTCCCGTGTTGCCTGGCAGATATACCGGGTTCTTCGGGTCAAAGGTAAACAGGGGATCGCGGAAACTCATCGGATCGTAGTACGGATTCTGCGGTCCGAGTCCGCCGAGTTTCTTCACCGGCGCGATCTGATTGGCCGTCTGCGTACAACCAATGCATTGCAGCGACGATCCGCTACCAGTTACTGTGAACGGCGTCCCGGTGTAAGCGACAAAAGTGCCGGCCAGTTTCCAGCCGCCCAAAACGCTGTCGGCGAACCGGTTCGTCAAATTCAGCTTCTGCCCGCGCCCAACCGGAAGCTCGTAATGGAAGCCGACTGTGAACATGTGGCGGCGGTCATACCCCGATGGAGCGTAGTTGCGCGCGATCATGGGACCCCAATTCCACAACGGAAGTCCCACCCATCCGTCCTCGTCGGCGAAGCTCAGCGACTTGCCGAACGTATAGGCAGACTTCACGAACAGACCCTGGCCGAACCCCTTGTTGAGAGTCGCCTGTAACGAATCGTACGCGGCGAAGGCCCAGCCGTCCCACATGTTCATGGCAATGGTGCGGCCGTAAGCCTTGGCGAGCGGCAGATTCGCCGTCGTCGTGCCGAGTCCCGGGCCCACCGTATTGATGTTGATGTCGATGAACTGGTGGATGGTGCGAGTGGCCACGTACGCAGCGCTGCCCACCATATTCCAAGGAAGGCGGCGCTCGAGTGTGGCGTTCCAGCTCTGGTAATATCCGCGGTGCAATAAGCCGCCCCACGGACTGCGCGGTCCCATATCGAGATTGTTAGGCAGCGTCGCCTGGCCCTTGCTGATGTCCGGAGTCTGAATGTCCGGGATGCCTTGATCCACCGAGTTGAACCAGCCGTAGGTGCTGATCGTCGGGTTCCAGGATCCCGTCAACGTTGCGGGGTACAGGCCGCGCAACGGACGCGCGATGCCCAGCGGGTCGGGACTCAGGCCATACCCGGCACGGAATACCCATGCGTCGCTGATGCGGTATGCAAGACCCACTCGCGGACCGAACAGTCTCTTGCTGACTTCGATTCCCGCATTGCTCGGTGTTCCACCAATCCCGCCGAAGTAGACGATGTTGGTAGCGGGATCCCACCGCTCCACCCCGCGGTCGTCACGGTTGAGCAGCGGGTAGTATTCGTACCGCAGACCGAGGTTGAGAGTCAGCCGGCGGCTCACCTGCCACCGGTCGCGGATGAAGAATGCATACTGCCACTCCCTGGTCTTCATCTCGAAGTACTGAATCGATTTCGAGTAGTTGGAAACCAGGCCGAGCAGCGCCGCCGCGTACGAGTTGCCCGAGCCGCGCCGCTGCGCGTCAAGGGGATTGTAGGTGCTTCCCGCGCCGAACGTGATTGCCCCGCGAGGATTGGCCGTCTCCGGTTGCCAGTGGTTCAACTCCAGACGCCGCATCTCCATGCCGACGCGAAGTTCATGCGCCTGGTAGACCTTGGAAAAATTCGTCTGATAGCTGTACGCGCGCTCGTGACGCCATACCGGCGTCCATGTATCGATGAACCCGAGATCGCTGAATCCGAAGCCGGTCAACTGTGGAGCGCCGCCGTAGCGCGTATCGCTGGCGTACTGCCGGCCGCCGTTCGTGCCAGGGATCTTCCACTCATCCAAGCCGACATTCTTGTCAACATTCGGAATGCCCACGAACTGGTCCATGCGTGTATATCCGAACACCCCGTCCATGAGGAACGTCGGCGAGAAGGTGTGAGTGAATCCGGCCGTCACCAGTTGAGTGGTGGTGTCTCCGAATCCGGCGGTGCCCAGAGCGGATCCGCCTAAGTTGCCGAAGGGATATTTGCCTTGGACAGGCGCATCCATTCGGCTATATTTCCCCCATAAGAGGAAGTTCTTGGTCAGGTTGTAATTGACCTTGAGATCGTACTGGTTGCGGTTCAAACTCAGGATACCGGAGACGAAGTAGTTGCCGCTCAGATTCAAGGGATCGGTCGGCGACTGTTGATTCGGCAGCGGCATATTCTTGTAGATATTCGGAAAGATCGAGTTGATCCGCGTTGCCGGGATGGTGTTATTCGGGAACGGAGTACGGGACGCAGCATCCGTCTGTGGCGCGCTGGCTGGGTCGTAAATGATGAAGTACTGAGTCCACTTACTGAAGTCACCCGCGCGGAAGTCGGCGGGCGCGACACTGTAGTTGCCGCTGTTGCCCGTGCGCTCCGTGGTGCGCTCGAAATTGAAAAAGTAGAACAGCTTGTCTTTCTTGATGGGACCGCCGATATTGCCGCCGCCAATATTGAGAATGTTGAGCGGCTTTACGTAAGTCGATGATCGGAAGTACTGTCCGGCGCTCTGCAAGTGCTGGTCGGTGTGATACCACCATCCCGTGCCGTGCAAAGCGTTGGTCCCGGATTTCGTTGCCAGCGTGACAGCCGCGCCCCCGGCCATGCCCTGATCGGCGTCAAAGCTCGATGTCGAAACGTTGACGGTTTCGATCGATTCCACCGGCTGGACATAGGCAACGTGGTGAGGCAGCCAGATATTGATATTCACCGCGCCGTCTGTGAGCGTGTTGTTATTATTCGTGGCTGTGCCGTTCACGAAACTCCGCAGCGCGCGGCCTGGAGTGTCGACAACGGCGTTCTGAAAAGCTGGAGGACTCGCGCCCGGCACGAGAGCGATCAAGCTCTGATAATTGCGGTATCCGGGCAGCGGAATGTTCTGCACTACTTGACCGCTGATCTCCGTGCGGACGTCGGATTTGTCGGTCTGCAACATCACGGCAGTCCCCGCGACCGTAACTTGCTCCGTCATTTGACCGACTTCGAGCTTGAGATCGACGCGGCTGACTGTGTTGATTGTTACTTCGACATCTGCGCGAACAGACGTTCGAAAGCCCTGGGAACTGACCCGGAGTTCATAATCTCCCGGTGAAACGCTGCCGATGGAGTAGCGGCCGCCTTCATCGGTAGAGGCTTCACGGGCAACACCGGTGGCCTTGCTGGTGAGAGAGACTTGGGCGTTAGGAATCACCGCTCCGCTGGGGTCGGTGACTGTACCCACAACGGAACCGTAAAGAACCTGCGCCATGGCTGGAGTTGTCGAGACCGCCAGGATCGCGGTCAGGACAAGAATGGATGCGAGAATCCCCGTTTTCAAGAGAGCCTCCTATGCAGTGATCGGGGATGATTATACACCCACTGGCGACTTCCGGGTCCACTTATCTTTTGATGGATTGTCTAGCGAGCGGGAGCGGCGGGCAGCATATTCCGGATCGCAGCGATTCTCCAGCCGCTTGGGCCGCGCGTCAACACGAGCGCGGTCCACATCTTTCGCGCGCCGATCTCGTAACGACCATCGGCCAAGGCGACCGTCGGGGCCAGAAAGCGGATCGACTCCACCGTGATGGTGCGCTTCTCCGGACTCGCCTGCGAGCTGGCCATCGTTCCCTTCACGACATCGGGTCGTCCCTTCCTCCACTCGCCCGATGAAACAAGTTGGTCCGCATCCTCGGTGAACAGCGCCTCGATCGCGGCCCTAACCTTGTTGTCGCGGGCGTCGACGTATTTCTTGACGACTTCGCGAATCGCGGCCTCATCGCGAGCGGGCGTTTGGGCCAGCAGCGGAATCGCGAGCAGGATGAGCAGGTAGCGCATGAGCGATAGTCTATCGCGCCGCTACGCGATGATGCCCTTCACCACATGCCCGCCGACTCCGGTTAAGCGCGCGTCCATCCCTGAGAACTTGACGGTCAAGCGTTCGTGATCGATGCCCAACAAATGCAGCATCGTGGCGTGGAAGTCCGGCACTGCCACCGGATTCTCTTCGGCCGCATAACCTAGCTCATCGGTGGACCCGTAGCTCAATCCGCCCTTGATCCCGCCGCCTGCCAGCAGGAACGAGAACCCTTTAATATGATGATCCCGGCCGTCGCCGCCCTGCGACATCGGCGTGCGCCCGAATTCTCCGCCCCACACCACCAGGGTGTCGTCCAGCATGCCGCGCTGCTTTAGATCCCGAATCAGGGCGGCCGTGGCTTGATCCGTCTCACACGCTTTGATTGCGATGTTCGCCTTCACGCCGCTGTGGTGATCCCAATCGCGGTGATAGAGCTGAATGAAGCGCACGCCGCGCTCGGCCAGCTTCCGCGCGAGCAGACAATTGGAGGCGAACGACCCATCGCCTGGCTTTGCGCCGTACATCTCCAGCACCGATTGCGGCTCTTTGCTGACATCCACCAGATCGGGTACGCTCGATTGCATCCGGAAAGCCATCTCGTATTGAGCGATGCGCGTCTGTATTTCAGGATCATGCACGGCGCGGTCCTCGAGACGGTTCAAGGCATTGATCGCCGCGATCTCATCCTTCTGCATGGCGGGAGTCAAACCGGGCGGCGTCTTGATGTGCAGCACGGGGTCGCCGATCGAGTTGAATTTAACGCCTTGAAAACGGCTCGGAAGAAGGCCCGCCGACCACTGACGCGCCGCGATCGGCTGCATCTGCCCGCCCTTTCCCGCCGACATCAATACGACGAAGCCGGGCAGGTTCTCGGTCTCCGCCCCCAGGCCGTACAGGATCCACGAACCCATGCTGGGGCGTCCCGTGATGATCGAGCCGGTGTTCATCAGCGTGTGCGCGGGATCGTGGTTGATCTGCTCGGTCCACATCGAGCGCACGATGCAGATATCGTCCGCCACGCTGCCGATGTGGGGGAACAGGTTGCACATCTCCTGGCCCGACTTTCCGAATTTCTGAAAGTCGTACTGCGGCCCGAAGCACAGAAGCTGGCTGTTCTGGAGCTGCGCGATTTGCTGGCCCTTGGTGAAGGACTCGGGCATCGGCTTTCCGTGCATCTCGGCCAGTTTCGGTTTGTGATCGAACGTCTCGATGTGCGACGGACCGCCCGCCTGATACAGAAAGATGACCCGTTTCGCTTTTGCCGGATGATGCAGAGGGCTGACCACGCCGCGCGTTTGCGCGAGCAGCGAATTGAGGCCGAGCATGCCCAGCGCGGACGTCCCATAGCGCAGAAACGCGCGGCGGCAGAGCAGGTTCTTTTCGTCGGAAGAATGCATGGTGAGCCTCAATCGCGCGTGATGGTTTCGTGCAGATTCAATATCGCGCGCGCGACCGTCGCGGTAGCGGCGAGTTCGGTTTTATCGACGGAAGAAGGAAGCGGCGAGTCGCCGGCGGACAGGAGCTTTGCCGCGTCCGCTTCACCACTACGGAATCGCGCGAGGTTTTTCTTGTACAGTGCCGAGAGAATCGCGCGCTCCTCTTTGGAGGGCTGGCGGTTGAGCGTTGTGCTGAAAACCCATCCCAGACGCTCGTCGAAATCCTTTCGGCTTTCGACCATGCGCTGGGCAAGGGCGCGCGACGCTTCGACAAATATCGGATCGTTGAGCAGCACCAGCGCTTGCAGCGGCGTGTTGGAGTTGACGCGATTAACCGCGCACTCTTCTCGAGTCGGCGCGTCGAAGGCGGCGAGCGTTGGATGCAGAAACGTCCGCTGCCACTGCGTGTAGAGCGCGCGCCGGTACAGGCTCTCGCCGTGGCTGGCGGAGTATTCGCGCTTGGGGAAATTCATCGCCGCGAGATAGCCCTCGGGCTCATAGGGCTTCACGCTCGGGCCGCCGAAATGATCGACGAGCAATCCGGAGACGGCCAGGGCCACATCGTGAATCACCTCGGCATCCACCCGGAACCGGCTCTGGCGCGCCAGCAGTCGGTTATCCGGATCGCGCTCCTCCATCTCACGCGTGGGCAGCGAGGCTTGACGGTAGGCGTGGCTGGTGACGATGGTTCGAATCAGGTGGCGCGTGTTCCAAGCGTGCTCGCCGGGCGATTGTGGCTCCATGAACTCGGCGGCGAGCCAATCGAGCAGCTCGGGATGCGATGGCCACTCGCCCTGCGATCCGAGGTCCTCGAGAACTTTGGAGAGGCCTGTTCCGAAGAACTGCCGCCACACTCGATTCACCTGCGCGCGGGCGGTCAGAGGATTCGATCGCGACACCAACCAGTTCGCCAGATCCAGGCGCGTCGCCGCGCGTCCCGGAGTATCGAGCTTGCCGAGAAAGGCAGGAATCGAGGGCTGAACGATCTCGCCAGAATCATCCAGGAAATTGCCGCGCGAGAGAATGCGCGTGGTGCGCGGCTTCATGCGCTCGGTGTAAATCACGCGCGGGATCGAGGCTTCGAACATGTCGCGCGAGGTATCGAGTTGCGCTACTCGAACCGCGAGCGGCTCCAGTTCCGGAGCGGCCCAGGCGTACTGTTCCAACACCAGCTTCTTCTGCGCGTCGGTGCGATCTTCCTCATCGCGCTCGAGGGCCATCAACACCTCAGGCGCAAGTCCGCGGTCCGTGGCGATGTTGAGCGTAGCCGTCGTGGCCTTGGTCTGCTGAGCGATCTTGTTCTTGCGGCCTGAATCGCCCGTCTCGGGCCACGAGTGTTCGCCGGAGGAGAGCGCTAAACGAAAACGTCCGATGGTCGCCCGGCGGAAATCGGAATCGTGATGCAACCGCACAGTGACGATATCCTGCGCTGAAGTATGCAGTTTCTGTTTAAAACGTAGCGCAAGGAATGCGTTCCGGTGTTCCCCGAAGGCGACTCCCCAGCCCGTCTTTGCGTCGCCGTCAATTGCGGCCATCGCGGGATGCTCGGGCGGTTGTCCGAAACCCGTGCTGGTAGCGAGCACGAATGTTGCCGGACGGCCGGAGACCGCGGCATCCACCTCGGTTAGGACGAAGCGGTCGGCGCCGCGCGACAGGCGGTTGCCGGGCAGGCTCTCGTCCTGAAGGATATCGACGCCCAGCGCCGTCCAATCGCCTTCACCCGGTTTGAACTGGATCGCGTACGTCTCATTATCGGGATCGGGCCCGGAAGCGACCACAAGCCCGTCGCCGGTTTTGCGTTCGGATGCGAGCGAGCCGTTCAAATAGTAGTTGCTGTCCACCGGTTCATCGTTATAAATGGTGAGCTTTGCGCCGTTCGATGAGGATGCGGCATCGGGCTTCTGGTAGCGCCACGCGAGTCCACCCGCCTTGTAAGCGGCAAGAGTCCGGTTCTCCCAAGCCCAACGCTGTTCCGGCGCGGCTTCGGCCTTCTTCATCAACGCCGCGCGCGCCGCTTCGCGCTGATCGTCCAAACCCTGCAAGCGCTGGCTCTGTTCATCGGTCGGCAACAGCAGCTTCGACCCCCACGCTTTCGCGCCGCGGTCCTGAATCAGACCGGTCTCGCGGATGTCGGCGAAGAACGCCTTCATCGAGTAGAAGTCCTTCGCGGTGAAAGGATCGAAGCGGTGATTGTGACACTCCGCGCAACCCATCGTCGAGCCGAGCCATACTTTTTGGTTTCGTTACACCCGAGTTAGACCGAGCGCTTCGTGCTCAACGTTCGAACGCGATCGGCGCCGTACTTGGCCAGATACTCCTTCGGTTGAATACCGCCCTCGGCTGAAGCGCGATTGAGACGGTTGTATGCCGACGCGACTTTCTGCTCGATGGTCGCGTCGGGGATGAGGTCGCCCGCGATCTGCTCGCGCGTGAATTGGTCGAACGGCTTGTTGTCGCGAAAAGCGCGGAGTACGTAATCGCGATACGGCCACGCGGGCCACAGATTGTCGCCGTGGAATCCGGCGCTATCGGCGTAACGCACGGCGTCCAACCAGCGCATCGCCTGCATCTCGGCATAGCCTTGCGAAGCGAGGAGGCGATCGACAACAGCTTCATACGCGTTAGCGGATTGATCTTTGAGAAACGCATCCATCTCGGCGGGCGTGGGCGGCAAACCGGTCAAATCGAGCGTGACGCGGCGAAGCAACGTGCGGCGATCGGCTTCAGGTGAAGGCGCGAGACCCTCGCGCGCGAGGCGATCCTGTATGAACGCGTCGATCGGGTTCCTGATCGGCGCTTTGGCGTTTGCGGGATTCGGAACGGCTGGGCGCGTTACGGGCTGATAGGCCCAGTGCCCCTCGTACGCGGCGCCCTCGGACACCCATCGCTTGAGGGTCTGCTTCTGCGCTTCGGTCAGCATCTTGTGCGCGAACACTGGCGGCATGATTTTCGCGCCCGTCGCAAATACGCGCTGCACGATCGCGCTCTTATCGGGATCGCCCGGCACGATCGGAGTGACACCGGCCTTGGATGTCTTGAGCGCCTCCTCGCGAATATCGAGACGCAGGTTCGCCATTCGAGCGCGCTTATCCGGGCCGTGACATCGGAAGCAAGTGTCCGACATGATCGGCCGGATGTCACGATTGAATTGGACCGGACCGGCGAGAGCTGCGGCTCCGAGTGACGCGAGAAGTGCAGGGGCAAGCCGGCGCGCATGAGACATGATCCAGCTATTGTATCGCTCCGCACACTCGAGAAACTCCTGATATGGTGGCCCTTTTTCGCGCTGATTTTCGCTTGAACACTTCGAGGACAAATATGCCGCCGTCGAAAAAGACGAAGAAGAACCCGAAAAAGCAACCAGCACCAACCACGGGTCCAGCTTCAGAGCTGATCATTACGATCTCAGGCCCCGAACAAACCGTGCGCCGTACGCTCACGGCCATGCGATTCGAAGGCGAGTGGAATCACGTCGTCACGCGCCAGATTGCAATCGATCAGACGCTAGCCCCGGACGCCGGTCTCGACGATACACTCGCCGGGGACAAGGTCCGATTCTTTTCGCAAGATGCGCGCGACCTATACGTGCAGCGTTGCGTCAACGAGGCTTCGC
This sequence comes from Bryobacterales bacterium, assembly GCA_038322705.1. Taxonomy (GTDB): domain Bacteria; phylum Acidobacteriota; class Terriglobia; order Bryobacterales; family Bryobacteraceae; genus TMP-7. The sequence goes on from JBBQGC010000029.1 coordinate 29,121, forward strand.
GCCACGGTCATCCGGTGGGCGATCCCTCGTCGATTCCCGCGGACGCCGATACGACAGTAATGGAGGTGGGCGATGCGCTTTTCGACAATTCCCGTCATTAGCGTCGTCGCCACGCTGGCTCTGCTGCCCGCACCGGCCCGCGGGCAAGGGCCGATTACGCTCGGCAGCGCCGATCTCGAACTCGAGCTTCACCACATTGTGGTTGTGTCGTCGTCATCGGGAAAAGACTTCATGGCGGAGCTGCCAAAACTCGGGAACAAGCAGAATTGGAAGATCAAGCTGCGAGATGCCGACATACCCGTAACCGGCGTAACCGTCAACGTGGAGCAGCGCGGCGTGCATCTCGATTTCGCCCCGGGAGCGTTCTCTGTCTTCGACGCCCGCGACATTCCGAAAGGCGATCTGCAGGTGATCTTCGAGCCCGCAACCGCTTCGGTCACTGTATCCACTGGCGATGCCGCTCACCATTCGGGCGGGAATGCGGGGTTCTCAAAATGCCTGACATGGAAACTCACGAAAGACAAGAAGAAAGCGGATATCGATATCACCGGCGGCTTGCAAGCAGGCGTCGGCGCGAGCCCGCAATATAACTGGAGCGTGGAGGCGGGCTGCTCGTTTCTTCGAAGGCGCGTTTGGACAGTTCGGTCCCTCGTTCACCGGCGAAGCGAGCCAGCAAACCAACGCCGACCCGGATTCGTTGAAAGCCGGCATGACCTGGCGAAAAATCATCGCGCCACCCGACACCCGCAATGGATGTATACTGAGCGGCGATGCCCTGAGTTACGAATTCGAACGGAAGATCAAGAAAGAGCCGGTGATCGTTGGCGGCCAAGCCGTGGATCGGCGCTGCCTCGAGAAGAATACCAACCTGATGTGGACGGGCAAAGCCGCGTACGTAAACGGGTCGCCGGCCCTGAATTGGACTCTTACGTTCGCCGGGTTCGAGGCCGGAAGAGCGCTCACGCGAACCATCAAGCGCGATTCACAAACTGCCAACGAGCAGACTGTCGCACGGCTGTACTTTGCATTCGACGCTTACCGGACGTTCTTTCGCACGGGCAAGCCAGTGGTGACTCTTCACGCGAATCAGATATTGCGCCTGCCTTTCTATCAGGAGCCGTTTGCGGAAGGCGACACGATGTTTCTGACCAAGAAGCCGCGCGCCACTGGTCACTGATCGAGCTGACGCTTCCGGTTGTCGACGGACTCGGCATCAACGTGCAATACAAGCGCGGATCGCTGCCGCCGAGTTTCGAGTTTGTCGATCATCAAGTGACGATCGGCTTCAATCTACTGCTGAGGCACGGCGCGTAGAAGGTATCATCGAATCGTATGGAATTGGCGGTCCGGGTCCAGCTTGAAGAATTGCCGGAGGGCGTGTTCCTAGCGACATCCATTGACCTTCCGGGCTTGGTTGCACGCCGGACGGTTGCCGAGGCGCTCGAGATCGCGCGAGACGTTGGCCGGAGACTCATTGAAGCGCGTAGGGAGCGCAACGATGTTCCGGCCTCACCCTCTTGCCGCGTGAACGGGCCGGCTTTCAACTCAAAGATCTTCCGGACGTAGACCGGTCTCCTTCGCAATTTTGGCAAGTGCTGCCGGACCGATCTCTTCACTATCGTGAAAGCAGAAGGTAAAGTTCCGGCGCGATCCGACTTGCTTCTTCAGGGTCCAGCCAATTCGAAGCAGCGCCGCATAGACGCGGTTGGCCTTGGCCGCGCTCCAGACGCTCACGCTGCGAACAGAAGGCGAAGCGGCTCGGGGACCTCTTCGCCACTCTCGATCATGTCGGCCAGCACCTGAAGGGCGATCGCTTTCACCTTACGGATCGCCTCTATCTCCGTGCTGCCGTAACTCATCACACCGGGAAGGTCGGGAACCGACGCCAGTATCCTGCCGTCGTCCTCGCGCTCCACGGATACGCGAAGGGGCTCGATGGTGACCATGGCTTATCCAGTCTACCGGATCGAGAGCCGAACCCGCCGGGCCAGCGCGGCGGTCTGTTATCATGGATCAAACATTACGCTTGTGGAATGTTGTTGAGCAATTCAAAGGAGAAACACGTAATTTTTGATGGCAAGAAAAAGAAACATCGAGAAAGACTCCCCTGTTTTGAAGGAAGCGGCGGTGGCCGCCAAACCGGTGCGCGGGAGTGCCAACCCCGCGACTCACCGGCGCAAGCAAACCGCGGCTGAGGAATCCAGGCCGATTCCCCAACCCATTCAGGATGACATCGCAGTACGCGCTTACCTGATCGCCGAGTCGCGCGGGTTCCAGGGCGGATCCATGGAAGAGGACTGGCTCGCCGCGGAACGTCAATTGATGGCCGCGCGCGCCGCCCGCGCCCGGAATGCGAAATAGACGGGCACGCCTACCAGCACGATCATCAGCCCGGGCCATGTGGTCGCCGTACGGTAAATGAAAAGAACTACCAGAACGGCGGCCGCGCCCACGATGTATAGCGCCGGAATCACGGGATAGCCGAACGCTCGATAGGGCCGGTCTGCTTCGGGCCGCGTAGCGCGCAACCGGAACACTCCGGCGATGGTCAATATATAAAAAATCAGCGCGGCCGAGATCACGTAATCCAGCAGATTTCCGTATAAATTCCCGTACTTTTTCGTGCCGGTATCGTAGGTACGTGGCAGAATCAGCGCGGCCGCCCAGATCCCCTGCAGCAGAAGCGCGCGGCTGGGAACGCGCGCCGAATTCAACACCCCGGCTCCGCGGAAAAACAGTCCATCGCGCGCCATCGCGTAGTAAGCTCTTGCGCCCGCCAGGATCAACCCGTTGTTACATCCGAACGTCGAAATCATGATCGCGATGGCCATCAGCACCGCGCCTGATCCGGGAAAGATGGCATCCAGCGTTGCCGTAGCGACACGATCGGAGGGGGCGTGCTGGATCGCCTCGAGCGGCAAAGTCACCAGGTAAGCGACATTCGCGAGCAGATAGATCAGGATCACGAGGCTGGTACCCATCGCCAGCGAAAGAGCGATATTGCGGCGCGGGTTCAGCACCTCGCCCGCGGTGAACGTGATGTTGTTCCATGCGTCCGCGGAAAACAGCGATCCGGTTTGCGATACGCATAGCGCCACGAAGAGCCCGAAGACGGTGGCAGCGGTCAGCCCCGGCGAGACGGGATCGAATCCGCGCGCGGTCCACAAGTCGCCGAAATTCGCCGACACCGCGGTGCGATTCCATCCTACAAGCAGACCCAGCAGAATCAGACCGAATAGCGACCCTAGCTTGGCGCTGGTGAAAATGTTCTGAACGATCTTGCCGTACTCCAGGCCGCGCGAGTTGGTCCAGCTCAGGAAGAAGATCATCACGATCCCGACCAGTTGCGCGGTGGACAGCGATACCGCGTAGCCCGCGGAAAGATGAACGGGTGGAATCAGGTAGTTCGTTTCGGAAATTGCCGGAACGAGGATGCCGAGAAAGCGTCCGAAGCCGACCGCCACGGCCGCGATCGTTCCCGTCTGAATCACCATGAACAGCGTCCAGCCGTACAGGAAGCCCCACATCGGCGAGAACGCTTCGCGAAGGTAGACGTACTGTCCGCCCGCGCGCGGCATCATCGAAGCGAGCTCGCCATAGGACAGCGCTCCGGTAATCGTGAGAAATCCCGTCAACAGCCACGCGGCGAGCAGCCATCCGGGACTCCCGATCAGCCGCGCCATATCGGCCGAGACAATGAAAATGCCCGACCCGATCATGGAGCCGGCCACTACCATCGTCGAATCGTAAAGACCGAGGCCGCGCTTGAACTCGGTATCCAGACCCTCGACCGACATGCGGGCGGCGGATGTGTTTGTCTCGGGCATTGCCATCCAGTATGCGCCGGATTGGATGCGAGTTCAAAACCGGGCGGCGCGCGGCGGCTGCGACGGCTCGGCCACGGGCAATCCGAAAATGCACACGTGATCGAACGCCCAAAGGTTGATCACCGGAATGCCGATCCCCTTGCCAAGCCGGTACTCGCGCAGCCACGGGCAGCCCCCGTTGAAGACGGGTAGCATGTAGCGGATCGAGTCGATCGGCCAGCCGAGTTGAATGGGGAACTCCATTACATCTCGGACCAGATCCAGGCTCCGCGTGGCAGCGCCCCAGTCCAGTCCCTCCATTTTTAAACGGTCGAGACCCGAGGTCTGCTTGTTTGCCCACTCGATCGGGAAATTGATAAAGCGCAGCAAGCGTCCGCCCAGATGATTCACTCCGGATGGAACGGGATAGTTTACGTCGTAGGGGAACAAAACTTCAAACTTCGCGCCGGGATATTTGGCGCGCATGGCCGCGATGAGCGCCGCGACGTGGTTGCGTAGCCGGTTTCGAAGGAAGATCGCGTCGGCGCCCCCGTTGACCTGCGGATCGTCATCCGGACCCGTGAACAATGCTAGCGGCCTTCCCAATGCTGACTGCGCCGCGGCTTGCGTGTCCGGATCGTACAGCGCCATGCTCCCATCCTTGTCGGAACGGAAATACCACCAGCAATATTCTCCGAACTGGAGATTCGGAGTGACGCCAGCGCCGCTCATGAGCGCGGCGATATTATCGAAGACCGCGGTTTGATAGGCGAGCGTGGCCGCGTTGAAAGCGCATTGGGCCGACCACAAATCCGAGCCGTATCCTACATCGGTCGTCACCGGATCGCCATTGTGGAATCGCGCAGGCAACTCATCCGGCGGCAGCACCAGCTCCATCGACGATGCGCTGACCACCTCGCGGTTGCGCGCTTTGCACTCGCGATAGAAATCGGCGTGCCACTCTCGAGCGCCGCGGTTCAGGGCAGGCGTCTGCGTTGGGTCCACCATCCAGTGGCCCATCTTTTTGTCGTAGTCGGCGTATTTTAGCGTGCCGTCTACCGTAACAGCGCCCGTGGATCCGGACACCGGGATGATCGATACGGCGAGATCGAATTGAAAGTCGCGCGTTGGCGAATGCGAGGTGATGGTGAGCACGTCGCCCGCTGCCTGCGCCCATAAGCCGACAAAGGTGGTGTTGATATGAGCGGCGAAATGCTTCGCGAGAGTATTGTTGGTGTCGATCGACAAAACGCTACGCCCGATACGCGTGTCTGCGATGTTTAGCCAAACCTGATCGCCGTACTGGAAGCCGCCGCTGAAGGTAAGCCGGACCTGGGGGATCGTGGCCCCATCGCGTTTACGCTGATTCCACCAGAAGACGCCGATGTACTCGTTCACGGGTCCGGCAAAACCGAGTTGGTCGAACATCCACAGTATTCGCGCGGGCGGCAGCTTGTACGTGTGATCGGTACTGTAGTCGAGCGCCGGCGAAATGTTCGTGCGGGGCGGCATGGGCGCGGGCACGTCGGAGCGGACCACGACGTCGAGGAAATCGAAATAGAATGGCTTCGCGTTGACGGTACGCAACGTCACCACGTGCTGCCCGGCGGGCACAGTTCCGCCGAGTTGCCGGCGTGTGATGACGGCCGGATCGGCTTTGGTGTCGAGCAGTGCATCGAACGTGAACTCCGGACCGGCATCGATCTTTAGCATGACGCTGCCGCGATCGGAATACAGCGAAGTTCCCAGCCATAGCTCATGCGCTGTCGCCGCGTTGTACTGAATCGTGACCGTGTTTCCGGCCTTCGTCGCGACCTGGGCGTATCCGCGCGAATAGAAGCCTGCTTCAACGGTCCAAGGTTCGTCATAATGACACGCCGAGCTGTTGTCTTCGATGCGGAAGCTACCGGGTCCGGCGACTTGCAGGCGGCGAACCTCTTCGGGCCCGCTCAGTGTCCAATTGGTGAATACAGCTTCCCATTCCGTGTCCGTGAAGGGCTTGCCCACCGAGAGGGGCGGCGCGAACGTGAGCCACATTTTCCTAATGTCAGGGATTTTGGCGGTGGTGAAATCGATACTGACGTGCCACGTTGCGTCCGAGTTGCCGCCCGTAAACTGCCCACCCGCGATATCGGTCGTGAGCTGCGAATTTGCGCATACGGCGTACATCGACAGCGCGTTGCCATCCACGCCCGCCTTCGATGCCGTGAATGTAACGACGTCGTCGCGCGATTCGGCCGCAATCGGGATATCGGCGCCAGCTTTTGTCCAATCGGTGGCGCGACACTGGCGCGCGAGATCGGCGGCGATTGCGGCCGCGCTCACTCGCCACAGTTCTTGCGCCTTCCCGCTGTTAGACGCAGAGGTGGAACTCACCGTGAAACTCTGTCCGTCGCCGCGCGCCGCGGTCAGATTCACCTGATTCTGGAAACGCGTGGCGGAGACGTAATCGGTCGCGGGGCCGAGCGCCTCGAGCAAACGCTGAGCGATCGTCTCGGGAAAATCTCCGTCGAGTTCGGTATAGGCGTACGTCGTGCCGGCGACCACGATCGAGTGGACGAACCCGGCTCCCTGCTTATTGAACGCAAAACCAGCCTCGAGTTGCGGCACGACGTATTCGTACGCCTGGTTCAGATACCACAGCACGATGTGATCCCACTGCTTCATGCCGCCGTCGACGATGCGGAACCGGATCGAAGCCGGGTTCCAATTTCCCGAAACGAACCCAATTTGATCGAAGAGTCGAATGCTGGCCGTGGTGCCGTCGCCGCGAATCACGTCCAGAAAGGGCCAGTCGATGATTGGATACCGCGGCGAATCCAGGTTGCGTAAGCCGGTGTAGTGGACATCGAACGATAGCGTAAGCCCGTCGAAATTCATATCGGGCAGGTGCTTCAGCGAGGGATGCTCATAGAAGTTGTCCGCGTCATACAGGCTGAGAACGCAGAAATCGGCGGGGTCCCGGAAGATGCCGCTCACCTTGAAACTGGTCGCGGTGGCGGAATGCAGCGCTGCGGCGGCGCCGAGGTCATTGAACCCGCGGAGTTGAATCGTGCGATTCGGCTGCAATTTGTAGATTCGTTCTGACACTTCGTCTCTTCTCCGCCTTCAGGTTATGAGCGGCGAGTGCGGTGACCGTTTTCGCGGACCCGAAAATTTACCGGTAAGTTGTTGATCGGCTTCGCTTGAAAAAAATGTGGTGAAGGCGGGAACGCGGGCTTGACACGCAGGCGAATAAAAAGCGAAACTGGCGTTCAGCATGGACGCGCTCTTTCCCGACTGGAAACCGGCGAAGGGTCTGGTGGGTATCGCAAAGCTCGCGGCGGGCGGCGCGCTTCTCGAAGCCAAGCAGCGCGTGGACTATCGTGAACTGCCGGTCAGGACGTTCATCGGCAAATGCTCCAGCGCGCGCATGCCGTTCACGTATACGATCAACCCCTATCGAGGATGCGAGTTCGGCTGTAAGTACTGCTATGCGCGGTACACGCACGAGTTCATGGAGCTGCGGGATCCGCAGGAGTTCGAGGTGCGGATCTTCGCCAAGCAGTGGGATGCGCGGGCGTTCGCGGCGGAATTGGCGAAGGTGCCGAAGCGCGAGGAGATCGCGATCGGAACTGCGACCGATCCGTATCAGCCCGCGGAACGCCGCTTCCGCGTGACGCAGAAGATGCTGGAGGTGATCGCGGCCGCGCGCGGGCGCCGGATCTGGATCACCACTAAATCGGACCTGGTGGCGCGCGACGTTCGTTTGCTGGCGCGCATCGCGGAGTTCAATACGATTCACGTCAACATGACGGTGACGACGGTCGATGAGGGGCTCGCGCGGCTGCTGGAACCCTATGCGCCGCGGCCTGCGTTGCGCCTGGAGGCTGTGCGCACGTTGACCGGCGCGGGCATTCCTTGCGGGGTGCTGTGTTGTCCGCTGATGCCGCTGATCAACGACAGTGTTGAGAGCATCGAACGCGTTGCCGGTGAGGCGGCGGCGGCAGGAGCGACATCGTTCTACGGAAATGTTTTATTCCTGAAGCCCTGCGCAAAACAGGTATTCCTGCCGTTCGTAGAATCGTGTTTTCCGCAGTTCGCGCGCCGCTATCGCGAAAGATTCGGGAACAGCGCGTTTCTGCGGGGCGAATATCCGAAGCTGATGGCCGCGCGCGTTCAGGCGGCGCGCGACCGCTTCGGCCTGCACCGGCGTTTTACGGAGTATGAGCCCGAGTGGTTGAGCGAGGATGGGCAATTGAATCTGTTCAGCAGTGGTTAGTGGTTTGTGATTAGTGGTTAGTGGGCTGAACGATTAGTGGTCAGTGGCCGGTGGTCAGTGGTCAGCCTGCCACGGGCGGCGTGCCGTAGCGTATTTTGAGCAGCTGACCCACGGCTCTGCCGATTCCGTGATTAGTGGTTCGGCGCTGAATAGTCACTGGCCAGTCCAGCAGGCGGCGCGCTTTTCGAGAAACGCCGACATGCCTTCGCGCGCATCGGCGGCCATCGCGTTCATCGACATTACTTCCTTCGCGTATGCGTACGCTTTGGGCTGATCCAGGTCGATTTGCGTGTAGAAGGCCTGCTTGCCGATCGACACGGTGAGCGGGCTCGCCTCGGCGATTCCTAGCGCTAGCTCGCGAGTTCGTTCTGCGAGTTCGCAAGCGGGCACGACGTGGTTGACTAAACCCCATGCCGCCGCGGTTGCAGCGTCGATCGCCTGCCCGGTGAGAAGCATTTCCATGGCCCGCTTGCGTCCGATGGCGCGCGTCAGGGCCACCATCGGAGTCGTACAGAACAGGCCGATTTTCACTCCCGGCGTTGCGAATCGGGCTTCGTGGGAGGCGATTGCCAGGTCGCACGTGGCCACAAGCTGACATCCGGCGGCAGTGGCCATGCCTTGCACTTGCGCGATCACGGGGTGCGGGATGCTCTGCAGCCGCTCCATCAACCGCGTGCAGACATCGAACGTGCGGCGGGCGGCGGCGAGCGTGCAGGCGCTGATCTCGCGAAGATCGTGGCCGGCGGAGAACACGTTTCCTTCGGCGGCCAGGATCACCACGCTTACATCCTTGCGGACTTCGATCGAATCCAAAGCCGCGAGCAGTTCCTCCATCAGCTCGAGCGAAAGCGCGTTCCGCTTGTCCGGACGGGTGAGAGTGAGTGTTGCGACCGGGCCATCCACGTCCAGGCGCGAGCTTCGATTTATCATGCAGCCTCCACGGCCATCGTACAATTTACGAGAATGACAAAGATTTTGGTTACCGGCGGCGCGGGCTACATCGGTTCGCATACGGCGCATCTGCTGCTTGGCCGCGGACACGATGTGCAGGTGCTCGACAACCTTTCGCGAGGGTACCGCCACAATGTTCCGCCGGAACGCCTGCATGTGATCGATGTGGCCGATACGCCCCGCGTCGCCGAATTGCTGCGGCAGTTCCAGTTCGACGCCGTCATTCACTTTGCCGCTTACATCGCGGTTGGCGAGTCGACGCAGAAGCCCGAGATGTACTTCACTAATAATGTTGGCGGCAGTCTTTCGTTGTTGACGGCGATGACCGAGACCGGGGTGAACAAGCTGGTGTTCTCGTCGACGGCGGCGGTGTATGGCACACCCGATCGCATCCCAATTACCGAGGATATGCCGATGGGCCCGGTGAGCCCGTATGGCGAGTCGAAGGTAATGGTCGAGAAGATCCTGGGTTGGATGGACCGTTTCCGCGGCATCCGTAGTGTCGCCCTGCGGTATTTCAACGCGTGCGGCGCCGAGCCCGATTCCGGTCTGGGTGAGGAGCACGACCCCGAAACGCACCTGATCCCGCTGCTGTTCCGTGCGATCGAAAGCGGGAAGCCGGTGTCGATTTTCGGCACGGATTACGAAACGCCCGACGGCACCTGCATTCGCGACTACATCCACGTGAGCGACCTCGCGCAGGCGCACATTCTGGCCCTTGATTATCTGATGGCGGGGGGCGCGTCCGACGCTTTCAACGCCGGGACCGGCAGCGGCCTGACGGTGATGGAGGTAGTACGCGCGGTCGAGAAGGTTACGGGCCGGAAGGTTCCGTACGTGGTTGGGCCGCGGCGGGAAGGCGATGCGCCGGCGCTGGTGGCGAACTCGGACAAGTTGAAGCGTACGCTGGGCTGGGCGCCAAAAAGGTCGGGGATCGAGGATATCGTGCGCGACGCCTGGGCGTTCGAGACGCAGCGCAAGAGGTAGCGGCAAAATCCTAAAATTTCCGCGCGCACCGCCGATAAGGTGAGTGCGGATGAACTACGGCATCTCGGTTACGCGCCGTCGCAGGCAGGCCGGCAACAACTCGCTTGAGGTCGCGCTGGTGCTTCTGCCCTTCATGGCCTTGACTCTGGCCATCATCGATTTTTCGATGCCCCTCTTCCTGAAAAGCACTTTCACGCATGCGGTGCGAGAAGGTTGCCGTTTTGGAATCACTTATAATCTGACGTACAACGGAACGACTTACACCAGCCAGACCGCTGTGATCAAGGCCGTGGTGCAGGCCAACGCCATGGGGTTTCTGGCGGGCGCTTCGGGCGCGAGCAAGATCACGGTGGCGTATTACTCGCCGGTCTCGCCGTTTAGCAAATTGAACGGCACGGGCGCCAACTCCGGCGGGAATATCCTGATGGTGTCGGTGGGGGGGTATGCCTGGAACTGGATTGCGCCTCTATGGCGTACTTCGACGCCCCTGACCCTTACCGCGGTTTCAGCGGACCGGCTGGAGAGTCTGCCCGCCGGAAGCTCTGTGCCAACGCCATGAATTCGCCTGGTCAGAAGACGGTAGTCCGTTGCCGCGGCGAACGGGGCAATGCAGTCATCGAGTTCGCACTGGTGTCGCTTCTGTACGTGCCGCTGCTGTTGGGCGTGGTCGCGCTCGGACTGAACCTAGGCCGGTCGGTTCAAGTGGCCCAAGTCGCGCGCGATGCCGCCAGTATGTACGTCCGGGGTATCGATTTCTCACAAAGCGGCAATCAGAACATTCTTGTGCAACTAGCTCAACCGCTGGGCATGACGGTCAACGGCGGCACCGGGGTCGTCATCTTGTCGAAAATCACGTATTTGAACAACGCGATCTGTTCGGGTATCCCTAATTGCAACGTGAACCAGCAGGTGCTTGTCCAGCGGATCGTGGTGGGTAATTCGGGGCTTCGGTCGAGTAACTTCGCCGCTGCGGGAGCCGTAACACTGGACGCCCAGGGCAACGTGTTCAATTACATGACCGATTCGCACGCGGTGGTGAGTGGACTGTCGGGAAAGCTGACTTTGAACGGTAACGAATTCGCCTATGTCGCCGAAACCTACTTTCCATCCGCGGACATATCCACGTTCACGAACGGAACCGGAGTTTACTCGGTGTCGATTTTCTAGCGGGACACTATGCGCGTCAACCAAGCTCGCCATCATCTTGACAAGCCCGGAGAGCGCGGGGTAATTCTGTTGCTCTCCTCGCTTACTCTACTCTTCATGATTCCGATCATCGGATTGGCCATCGACGCCGGGACGGTCTACGCGGTGAAGGCGCGCGTGCAATCGGCTGCCGACGGGGCGGCCCTGAGCGCGGCCCGGAGCCTGAGCCGCGGGCTGGACTTGTCCTCACAGCAGAGCGCGGCTACCGACACCGCGATCCGGTGGTTTCATGCCAACATCCCAAACGGATGGATGAACGTGGGTACTGTGTCAGACCCCACGATAACCTTTCCGAGCGCCCCTCCAAAAACGACCATCGTAAATGTCGCGGTAACGCTGAATGCGCCTACGTACTTCATGCGAATCCTGAATATCAACTCAGTGACTATCAACGCTATCGGACAGGCTACGCGGCGCGACGTAAACATCGTGATGGTGATCGACCGGTCGGGTTCGCTGTACCAATCGGGATCGTGCGCGGCCGTGCAGAGCGCAGCGAGCCAGTTCATCAGTTCGTTCGTGAACGGGCGCGACCGCCTGGGCATGGTCACGTTCGGCACGGATTACCGCATCGATTTCGCGCCGGCGATGAATTTCGCGACCGCCGGACCGCCAAATATGGTCACGATGATCGGGCAGCTATACTGCTACGGCTACACTAACGCCGCGGCGGCGTACTGGACTGCGTATCAACAATTAGTCACTATCGGCGACCAGGGCGCGCTGAACGTAATCTTGTTCTTCACCGACGGGATGCCCAATACGCTGACCTTCGATATCGCTCCGGATGGAACCGATAACCGTCTGCCCCCAAAAACGCTGGCCACCCCTTCGACGATCAATTATGGCGGCTATAACAATGCGAACCCGACGCCCTGCCGCGACTCAGTTGGCAAAACCTACCCCACGGCAGGTTGGAATCCCAGTTCCTTCAAGGGTGTTATCTCCTTTTACGGCGGTATTTACTTGAAGGACGCCCCTAGTTTTCCGGCGTCGCAATCGGTGGACGCACAGAAAATCGGAAACGCCCAGGGCGACTACGGAAATTGCGTTTTCGACCAACAATTCAACAATAGTTCCACCATCTACACTGGGGGATCCCCCTCGCGCGCCATTGCCGGGCCGGGCTTTATGCCGTTCTTCGACGTCGCCTATCTGCCGGAAGAAGATTTGTTCCGTAATAAAACGGGAACGGGCTACGGGGGAGGATCGCCGTATGCGCCCGTGAACCGTTATCCAGGGTCGTTTCCGGCAGCTTATCGAAACAAGATCCGGGTGGACGACATCGGCACGGGAAGCGGGACGCTAGGCGTGAGCGACACGATCACCAACGCCGGAGTCAACGCGCTCGACTACGCCGCGCAGAACGCGCGCGACGATTCCATAACGCGGAACCTCAACGTGGTGACCTACACGATCGGACTCGGGAACGCGCCGAACGGAGTCGACAACACTTTGCTGGAACGGGTGGCCAACGACCCCGATGCGAACAACTACAACAGCGCAAAACCTTCGGGATTGTACGTCTACGCTCCGACGACGTCGCAATTGAACCAGGCATTCTCGCGAATCGCCTCCGACGTTCTGCGAATCTCGAAATAGCGGTGCTCTGTGGAGCCGTCACGCGGTATAGACTGGCAATATGAAACGCAGGACCTTTCTGGTTGGCGGCGCTTTTGCGGCAGGCGCGGCAGGCGCCAACGACCGCGTCAACATCGCCGTGATCGGGGTTGGAGGGCGAGGGCGGGCCCACGTCGGCTATATCGCCAAACAGCCGAACGCCAAAGTCGCGGCTGTCTGCGATGTGAATCAGGCGCAGACCGAGCGCGCCGTCGCGCTGGCCGATAAAGCGCAAAACAGCAAGCCCAAGGTCTACGAAGACATGCGAAAGGTCTTCGAGGACAAGGACATCGATGCCGTCTCGATCGCTACGCCCAACCACTGGCACTCGCTCGCGACAATCTGGGCGTGCCAGGCGGGCAAGGATGTTTACTGCGAGAAGCCGGCCAGTTACAACATCTGGGAAAGCCAGCGCATGGTCGCCGCGGCGCGCAAGTACAACCGCATGGTGCAGGTGGGAATGCAGAGCCGCAGCACGGAGCACAAGATGCGTGCGATGGAACTGCTCCATGGCGGGGCGCTCGGCAAACTGTACCTCTCGAAGGGGCTGTGCTTCAAACGCCGTCCCTCGATCGGGCACACGCCGGATGAGGCGGTACCGGCGGGCGTGAACTGGGACCTGTTTCTAGGGCCGGCCGCGATGACGCCGTACAGCAAGAACCGGCACGTCTACAACTGGCACTGGTTCTGGAATACCGGCAACGGCGATATCGGCAACCAGGGCATACACGAGATGGACATCGCGCGTTGGGGGCTCGGCGCCGATCTGCCCAAGGCGGCGGTCTCCACCGGCGGCAAGTACGTGTACAACGACGATCAGGAGACGCCCAATACTCAACTGGCCAGCTTCGATTACGGCGACGCCGAGATCGTATTCGAAGTGCGCGGCCTGCCCACCGGCGGTGAGGCGGACCTGGCGCCTTCCGGCCCGAATTTCGTGGGCAATCTGTTCTACGGAGAGAAGGGGTTCATGGCGGTCGATCACACCGGCTTCCGCATTTACCTCGGCGACAAACGCGAGCCCGGCGAGAGCATGAAGGCCGCCGGCCGCGGCGATGAAACGATCGCGCATTTCGCGAACTTTATCGATGCCATCAAGAGCCGCAAGCGCGAGAACCTTCGCGGAGAGGTCGCGATCGGAGCGGAGTCGGCCATTTTGGTGCATCTGGCGAACACCAGCTATCGTCTCGGGCGCAAGGTGACCTTCGATGCGAAGAGCGAATCCTATCCGGGCGACAATGAAGCGAATCGCATGAAAACGCGCAATCCGTACCGCGCTCCCTACATCGTGGCATGATGGCGGAACCTTTGATTCAAACAACGACCGTGGGATCGTATCCCACGCCGGAGTGGCTTGCCGGAACCCGTACGGAGGAGGCGCGGCTCGATGCCACCCGCGTCGTATTCAACATACAGCGGCAGGCGGGCATCGACCTGCCTACGGATGGCGAACTGTACCGGTTCGATCCCAGTCATCCTGACACAAATGGCATGATCGACTACTTCGTCGAGGGCATGTCGGGCGTGCGCACGCGCACCGGACGCGCGGATTGGGACGCGGCGCGGCAGGTAGAGCATCTCAAGTTTCGCAATAAGCCGGCGGGTGTGATCGAAGCGCCGATCGGGGAAGGATCGCTGAACCTCTTCACGGACTGTGAGGCGGCCGCGTCGGTGGCAGGGGGGCCGTTCAAGTTCACTGTCACCAGCCCGTACATGCTCGCGCGAACGCTGCTGGACCAGCATTACGGCGACTTCGGCGCGATGACGATGGCGATCGCCCAGGTGCTGGCCAGCCAGGTGCGCGGGCTGCCTTGCGACACGCTGCAGGTGGATGAAGCAAATATTCCTGGGAATCCGAAGGATGGTCCGCTGGCGGCGCGGGCGATCAACGCGGTGTTGGACGCCTTCGGCGGGCGCACGGCTGTCCACCTGTGTTTCGGCAACTACGGCGGGCAGGTGATCCAGCACGGGCACTGGGCCGCGATTCTCGAATTCCTGAACGGGCTACACGCCGATCACTTGATCATGGAGGTCGCGCACCGTCCGGCGGAGGATTTGGAAGCGCTGCGCGGCGTGGATCCGCGGATCAAGATCGGGGTGGGCGTGGTGGATGTGAAGGTGAACCAAGTGGAAACGCCGGAGGACATCGCGCGGCGGATCGAGGCTGCGGATCGCGCGCTGGGTCCGGGGCGGGTCCGCTGGATCCATCCCGACTGCGGCTTCTGGATGCTGAAGCGCACGGTGGTGGACCGGAAGATCGCGGCGTTATCGAAAGGGCGCGACCTGTACCTGGGCCGGAGCTGACTTCAGCTTCTGCCGCTCGCGCCGTGAACCGGCGTTGTTGATCGAGAGCGTCGGAACCTTGGCCGGAGCCGAACTCCGTTCATCGAGCTGCTCGCGGCGGCACTCGCCCGTTGTCGGCGCTGTTGAAAGATCGCCGCGCGTGGCGGGCGCTCGCGGCCTGAACCAGCGTTTCGTAAGAGACCGCCCTGTATCTCAGCCGGAGCCGAACTTCGTTGCCTTGTTGATCGAGAGCGTCAGTACCTTGGCCGGAGCCGAACTCCGTTTACCGAGCTGCTTGCGGCGGGCTGGCCCGCTGTCGGTGCTGTTGAAAGAAGGCGCCGCTGCTTTCGCGGCCGGTCGCGGTGAACCGGTGTTGTCGGAAGAGAGCGCTTGTACCTGGGCCGCAGCCGAACTCCGTTGATCGAGCTGCTTGCGGCGGCGCTCGCCCGTTCTCGGCGCTGTTCAAAGATCGCCGCGCGTGGCGGGCGCTCGCGCCCTGAACCGGCGTTTCGTAAGAGACCGCCCTGTATCTGAGCCGGAGCCGAACTTCGTTGCCTTGTTGATCGAGAGCGTCGGTACCTTGGCCGGAGCCGAACTCCGTTTACCGAGCTGCTTGCGGCGGGCTGGCCCGTTGTCGGTGCTGTTGAAAGAAGGCGCCGCTGCTTTCGCGGCCGGTCGCGGTGAACCGGTGTTGTCGGAAGAGAGCGCTTGTACCTGGGCCGCAGCCGAACTCCGGTGATCGAGCTGCTCGCGGCGGCACTCGCCCGTTGTCGGCGCTGTTGAAAGATCGCCGCGCGTGGCGGGCGTTCGCGCCCTGAACCGGCGTTTTGTAAGAGACCGCCCTGTATCTGAGCCGGAGCCGAACTTCGTTGCCTTGTAGATCGAGAGCGTCAGTACCTTGGCCGAAGCCGAACTCGGTTCTTGAAAGAATGCGCCGCGCTGCGTGGCTTGTCGCGGCCGCTCGTGCCGTGAACCGGCGTTTCGGAAGAGCGCGCTTGTACCCGGGCCGCAGCCGAACTCGGTTCATCGAGTTGCGCGCTGTTGAGAGATCGTCGCGCTGTGCGGGCTACTACGGCACTCGCGCCTTGTCGGAAGAGCGCGCTTGTACCTAGGCCGCAGCCGAACTCCGTCCATCGAGCTCGGCGCTGTTGAAAGAGATCGTCGCGCTGCGGCCGCTCGCGCTGTGAACCGGCGTTTCGGAAGAGAGCGCCGCTACCTGGGCCGAGGGCGAAATCCGTTCTCGACTGATTTGTGGCGCGGCTTGGCCGGAGCTGAACTTCATCCTCGAATGGCTGCAGCGGCGCTCGCCGACAATCTCGGGCATTATCGCAGCCCTGAGACCAGTCTGCGCTCACGTCTCGCGCACCCCCGAACCTCGCAGCAATGGCGCGATCTCCGCCCGAAGCAGTGCGAGTTCCCGGATCAGGAGCGTCTCGCGTTGTTCCAGATCGCGCATTCTGGACAGCAGCAGCAACAGCGCGAACGCCAGGCCGGGAATGCTGATATAGAAGAACAGGTCTGCCCCACGGCCCACTCCCGCCAGAGCCGCGAGCCGGTTCGCCATCGCCGGATGCATCACGAACACCGTGGCTGCTACGAAGAGCGCTCCCACGATGACGCGGTCCCTGAGCTTCGACCGCAACCGTGCAAAATACAGCCACACGCAGCACATCAGAATGAAGACGAGGATTGCCTGAATGGGAATCATCGGAACAGTTTCTCCAGAATCAAGTCGACCAGGATATTCAGCGAATTCCACGACGACTGGCCCTTGCGCCTGGAATACCTGGAATATTCGATGGTCACCGGCACTTCTACGACGCGCAGCCGGTTGCGGCGGATCTCGCCGAGAATCTCGGTTGCGTGGGCGAATCCGTTCTCGCGCAGGTGAATCATTTCGGCAGCGCGGCGTGAAAGAGCGCGGAAGCCGTTATGAGCATCGGTGAGCCGCACGCCCGTGAAGAGCCAGGATACTTGAATGCCCGCGCGAAGCAGGTGGCGGCGCAGGCCTGGGGTGCGCTGCGCATCTCCGGGACGCAAGAACCGGGAGCCCATCGCAACGTCAGCCTCGCCGCGCAAGATCGGCTCGATCAAATTGGAAATGCCCGCGGCCGGATGCTGGCCGTCCGCGTCGAAGTGAACCACGATGTCCGCCCCGCTGCGCAGCACGAATTCAGTTCCCGTCTGGAGCGCGGCGCCCTGCCCAAGATTTACTGCGTGGCGGAGGATGGTGACCGGCAATCCGTCGAGTGCGCGCGCCGGCTCGTCTCGAGAACCGTCGTCAACTACGACCACCTTGTAGCCGAGGCTCACCAGCTCCGCAACGGTGGACCGCAGGACCGCGGCTTCGTTGTATACCGGAACCACCACGAACAGCGCGGGCCGGGCAGTCATCGGGCAGGCAGGAGTTTCAATGCCGCCTCGATGATTTGCGTCTGCCCCGCCGCATCATTCGGATACCCGAGAGGATAGCCCAGCGGCCGGTCCACGCGAAACACCCTGGGCGGGCGCACGCGGCCGGTAACCTCTGCCAGGAGCGTGATCGACACCGTCGGGATCCCGGACTTCTCAATAACGCTCTGTATCAGTCCGACCGACTGATGACACATGGGTCACACCGGGGTGAGAAGGACAGCGTCGACGCCATCACCTGCGAGTTTGCTTGCCACCTCCGGCGCCGTGTTCTCGATCAAGCGGCGCGGAGCCGTGATGGAACCCATGAAACTGAAATGGCGATTCGCCACGCGACCGATCGTACCGCGCGCCGCCATCTCTCTCAACCGGTCGAGCGGTAGAGCCAGGTTCTTATCCGCTTCGATGCCCGAGTGATCGAAGGCATCGCTCTTGTGGGCGATATGGAGCGAGGCCAGATCCGCTTCAGCCGGAATTTCGCGGTAGGAAACATCGCCGCCTCGAATTGTTTCATCGAACGCCGGCTGACCGGGCAAGTAAAAAGCGGCGGTAGTCACCACCGCGATCGTCGCTTGACTGAGCGGTTTTACGAGCACCGCGCCGGGCTGCCAATCGAGATGGCGAAACGGATAGGCCTGCATGAACAGCCGGTATTTGAGGGGGAGATCGGAAAGGCGTGCCATGTGGGGGTTAATCCGGGATCTTCTTGTTCAGCTCGTCGGCCAGCATATCCACGGCTGTATTCTCGCTCAACTCGCGCACTTCCTGATCGTACGCCGTTTCCTGCAGGCCCATCTGCGCACACATCTGCGTGAGCATCTGGAGCATCTTCGTGATCTCCCGCTCCGACAACATATCGATCTGCAGGTTCAACTGGTTGCGCCGGTCGGCCCGCAGGCTCATGCGGCTCTGTTTCATCAGCACGAAAGTGGTTAACAGCACGCCCTCGATAGAAACTACCATTCCCAGCAGCAGAAATGGATAGGGATCGAAGGCCGGAATACCGGGAATCAGGCGCAGATTGACGGCAATCCACACGAAAAATATGACGACATGAAGCACGACAAAGGTCATTGTGCCGACGAAGGCGCCGACGGCATCGCCTACGCGATCGATCAGTGTCCTCCGTTCCAGGAACTCCTGTTCGAGCCTGGCGACGGTCTCTATATTCTCGAGCGCGGTGGGCATGGGGCGTTCAGGCAAGAGATAATCCTCGCTGAATAGGACACCGCCTTCCGCCCTGCCGTTTCAATCCGGCACATGGCTGCCGCTGTTATCGTAAAGGATTATGAGAGCGCAGAAGGCCCTTCGCATCTCGCACGTAGGATTACGGGGCGTGGTCGGCTCGGGTATGACCGCCGCGCACGTGCTGGATTTCGCCTCCGCATTCGGAACATTTCTGGGACCCGGCGCGGTCGTGATCGGGCGCGATCCGCGAGCCAGCGGAACGATGATTCGGGAAGGGGCCGCCTCGGCCTTGATGGCCACCGGACACCACGTCGTGGATCTCGGGATCGTGTCGACGCCGGTGATCCAACACGCCATCACGCGGCTGGATGCGGCGGGCGGAATGTCGATCGGCGCAAGCCACAATTCCGCTCCATGGAATGCCCTGAAATTTCTGGGGCGCCGCGGTACGTATCTCTCAACAGCCGAGGCGGGCGAACTGCTGGACATTTACCACCTGCGCAACTTTTCGTTCTGCGACTGGCACGGCGTAGGAACTTGCGAGGCCGCCTCCGATGCGATCGACCTGTATCTCGACGATCTGGGCAGCGCCTTCGACTTCGATGCGATTCGCGCGTTCAAAGTCGTGGTCGATTGTTCAAACGGCACCTCATCGCCGATATTGCGGCGTTTGAACGAGCGGTTCGGCTTCAAGCTGATCCTGATTAACGCGCGGACCGAAGGCGTCAGCTTCGCGCACGAGCCGAACACGTCCAGCCGCACGGTGGGGTTGCAGCTTGCGCCATTGATCGAGCCGCTCGCCGCCGATGCCGGCTTCCTGTTCGACGCCGATTCCGATCGCGTCGCATTTGCGACCGAGCGCGGCGATCCCGTGTCATCGGAGATGGTGCTGCCGCTGCTCTCCGATTACCTGCTGCCGCGCAGTCCGGGCAAGCTGGTGATTGCGAACCTGTCCACCACGGCGCTGCTCGAAGACATTGCACGCAAACACGGCGGACGGGTGCTGCGCGTCCCGGTTGGCCGTCAGGCTGCGATGGATGCGCTGTCGGTGTACCGCCCGGATCAGGTCGCTGTTGCTGGCGAAGGCACGGGCGCGGTGATGATGCCGCGCTTCCGCTTCATCTACGATGGCATCGCGTCCATGCTGGCAGTGCTGTCGATGATGCACGAACAGAAGCGGCCGCTCTCGGCGATCCTGGCCGCCTATCCGCGCTACTCCATTCTCAAAGGAGAGGTTCCGCTGGTGACGCAGCAAATTCCCACCCTGCTGACGGAGCTGCAGAAGAGCTACGAAGATGGCCAGGCGAATGTTTCCGACGGCCTCCGCGTCGACTGGCCGGACCGCTGGTTTCACGTTCGCGTCAGCCAGACCGAGCCCATCGTCCGCGTGATCTGCGAGCAGCGTGGCGACCCGCCAAAGCATCTGTTCGACAGCCTCATGGAGCAGGTGCGTACCTATGCGGCGTGAACATCTGCTGAAGATCGGCGTCTCGGGCATCCGCGGCGTGGTGGGCGAGTTTCTCACGCCACTGCTGGCCCGCGCCTTCGCGCAAGCCTTCGGCACCTACGTCGGAAGCGGGCGTGTGATCGTCGGACGTGACACTCGCGCCACCGGCCCGATGCTGCAGAAGGCCGTGCATTGCGGGTTGCTGGCGGCGGGCTGCGAAGCCGTCGATGTCGGCATACTGCCAACGCCCACCATTCAGATGTATACCGGGGCAACGCACGCGCGCGGCGGCCTGGCCATCACCGCCTCACACAATCCGCCGGAATACAACGCGCTCAAGATGTTCAACGCGCAAGGTCTGTTCTTCAATCATTACGAGCGCGGCGAGTTGCTGGACATCTACCACCAAAGCGAATTCCGGCAGGCCGGCAACGACGAGATGCTCCCGCTCTCGAGCGAGTATGAAAGTCCCGCCCGGATGCATCTGGACCGCGTGGTCAAGCATGTCGATGTGGAGCGCATCCGCGCCCGCAGGTTTCGTGTTGCGCTCGACGCCGTGAATGGGGCGGGGTCGGTGATGAGTCCGGGATTTCTGGCCGGCACGCTGGGCTGCGATTTGCACGCGATCTCCATCGATCCCACCAAAACATTTCCACGCGTCGCAGAACCGCGGCCAGACACACTCGGTGATTTACAGGAGTTGGTGCGCTCCAAACAGTGCGAGATCGGTTTTGGGCAGGATCCCGACGGCGACCGGCTCGCGGTGGTGGACGAGAACGGAACGGTGCTCGACAACGACGATGTGCTCGCGCTGGCGGTTCAGATCGCGCTCGAGCGGCGCCCCGGCAACGTGGTAGTGAATCTCACTACGTCAGCGGCGGTGGATGATGTCGCGCGCGCCCTTGGGTGCAAGGTATACCGCACTCCTGTGGGTGAGGCGAACGTGGTTGAAACCATGCAGGCCGTGCATGCTGTGATCGGCGGCGAGGGCGCCAACGGCGGCATCATTTTCCCCGCAGTCCACTATTGCCGCGACAGCTACACCGGCATGGCATTCCTGCTCGACCGGATGGCCCGCACCGGGTGCACGGTCTCGCAGATGGCGGCGCAGTTGCCGCGTTACTGGCGAAAGATGGGCAAAACGGAGTTCGAGCACGGCCGGCTCGGTCCGTTGATGCAGGCTTTGGAGAATCGATTCCCGCAAGCGCGGTTGGACCGTTCCGACGGGTTAAAGGTGATTCTCGACGATGCATGGATCCACGTCCGGGCATCCAACACAGAGCCGCTCCTCAGAATCGCCGCTGAAGCGCGCACTGAGAAGCGGGTGGAGAGCTTGTACCGTGATGTGGCGTCGTTACTGGCAGGCTGACGCTGAGCAGCCTAGGCGTGAGCGAGTGTCGCCTCGACGCCCTGCAGCGCTTTTTGGCCGTAATCGAAGCCCGCCTCGAACGCCCGAAGATTGAGATCTTTCGAGTGTCCGGGCACCGAATCCAGCACCGCCTTCTTTACCGAGTCCGCCGACAGCACCCCGCTTACCGCCGTGAAGAACCCGGTCATGACGATGTTCAGCACCATCTTCTTCCCGATCTCTTCCGCGATTCGCGTTGCCGGAATGCCGTACACCCGGATGCCGCTGTTCACTTTAGTGAGGCGGACCAGATCGGTCTCGATGATGAGAATCCCGTCGTCGCGCAGTTCCGGCACAAACTTCGTGTAGGCTTCCTGCGCCATGGCGACCAGCACATGCGGGCGATTCACGTATGGATACAGGATCGGCTGATCGGAGAGCACCACTTGCGCGCTCGCAGCGCCGCCGCGCGCCTCCGGGCCGAATGCCTGCGTCATCGTAGCGTACCCGTTCTCGTAGATACAGGCAGCCTTGCCGATGACCGTGGCCGCCATGATCACGCCTTGTCCGCCGAAGCCGGCGACGCGTATCTCGGTTACTGGCATAGAATCGCTCCTGTCTCCACGTAGCGGTCGCCCATCGTGCGGCGATAGTGATCCTTCATCAGTGTTTCGTAATCGGGCCGCTCGCGATCGACGAACTTGCCTACCGGGATCTCGCCATCGCGCGTGAGTCCGACTTCGGCGGTCGGCACTCCGTCCTTGCGCTTGCTCTTCTCCTTATAGAACTTCATGGCCTCCATACCATCGCCCATTTTGTTGCGGCGCTGGTACAGAGTCGGGCACGGCGACAGGACTTCGATGAATGCGAAGCCCTTCTTGGCGAAGATCTCCTGCATCGATTTCGCCAGTTGGCGCACGTGGAACGTGGTCCACCGCGCCACGTACACCGCCCCGGCCGCTTCCGCCAACTGCGGGAGGTTGAACGACGGCTCGAACGTTCCATACGGCGAGGTGGAGGTGGTCGATTCGCTAGGGGTGGTCGGCGCGGTTTGACCGCCGGTCATCGCGTAGACAAGATTATTAACGCAGATCACCTTCAAATCCACGTTGCGGCGCGCAGCATGGATAAAGTGGTTGCCGCCGATCGCGAACAGATCGCCATCGCCTGAATACACGACGACGCTGAGATCGGGACGCGCAAGTTTCAAGCCCGTCGCAAACGGAATCGCACGGCCGTGAGTGGTGTGAAACGAGTCGAGATTCAGGTAGCCCGCAACGCGTCCCGAGCAGCCGATTCCAGATACAACCGATACCTTATTCAGATCGGCTTTGGAGTCGAGCAACGCGCGCGTGAAGCAATTCACCGTCGTGCCAATGCCGCATCCGGGACACCAGATGTGCGGCATCCTGTCCGTCCGCAAAAACTGCTCAGTAGGATTGTCCAAAATAGCGAGCTCAGTCATCGCGCCGCCTCCAGGATGGCTTCCACAATCTGTTCCGGGTCGTGAACGGTTCCACCCGCGTGGGGGACGGATATGACTTTCGCCAGCCCTCTCGAGGCCCGCTCCACTTCTCCCACCATTTGTCCCAAGTTCAATTCCGGGACCACGAAACCGCGAATCTGTTCGGCGATCGCTCGAACTCGCGCATCCGGGAACGGCCACGGCGTTATCAGGCGATACATGCCGACTTTCAGTTTGCGGTGGCCCAGCTTGTACCCGCGATCCTTCACCATTTGCATCGCGCGCATCGCGACGCGGGAGGTAATCCCGTACGCCACCACCACCACATCGGCGCCTTCGATATCGGTTTCTTCGTTGATCGAGATGTCGTCGACCGCGTTGTGAATTTTATCCTTCAGGCGGGTGATGAGTTTGTCCTGGGTCTTGACCGTCATCGACGGGTAACCCTTCTCGTTGTGGGTAAGGCCGGTAACGTGGAAACGGTAGCCGTCGCCCGCTTTTACGATCTCAGGGACCATGTCGTCTTCCGGGTGATACATGAGATACTCTTCGCGCGACTTTTCCGTCATGCGGCGAGGGACAATCTCGATCTCTTCAGCCGGCGGGATCACGACCTTCTCGGTCATGTGCCCGACGCACTCGTCCATCATGAACATGACCGGCACGCGATATTTCTCGGAGAGATTGAACGCGCGCACCGTCAGATCGAAACATTCTTGAGGAGAATTGGGTGCGAGCGCGATGATCTCGTAATCGCCGTGCGAACCCCATCGGGCCTGCATCATGTCGCCTTGCGCTGGCATTGTCGGCAAGCCGGTGGAAGGTCCGCCGCGCTGCACGTCGACGAACACGCACGGCGTCTCGGTCATGATGGCATATCCGATATGCTCCATCATCAGTGAGAAGCCCGGGCCGCTGGTTACAGTGAAGGCTTTGGCTCCGCCCCACACCGCCCCTTGCAGCGTGATGGAGGCCGCGAGTTCATCCTCCATTTGGATGAAAACGCCCCCGACTGTGGGAATTCGCGCAGCGAAACGCTCGACGACTTCCGTGGACGGTGTGATGGGGTACCCTGAGGCAAATCGCGCACCTGCGGCTAATGCACCTTCACAACAGGCGTGATCGCCATCAATGAAATGAGTGCCCGTGAGCACTCCGCGAGGGTCCGCGGTGGTCGTCATACGCGCTTTTCCCTCCAACCGTGAATCGCGAAATCGGGGCAGAACATCCCGCACAGATCGCATCCATTACACTTATCTGCTGCAACAACATGCGGGACATGATAGCCCTTGGCATTAAAGGCCGGCGATAGGGCGAGAACCTTGGTCGGACAGAACTCGACGCAGAATGCGCAACCCTTACAGCGCTCGACCACGATGGCAACGTTGCCCTTGGTCATTTACCCTCCATGCCAGTAAGAACGGCAGGTGTAGGGCCAATGCGCGAGCTAGTTTTGTGTGCCGTCCGCAGGCTCGACGATGGCCTTCATGGAACCCTTGGAGCGGGGCATGCGCGGATCGGCTCCGAAAGCGTGGATCTGATCGCGTCCGAATACGGCTTGGGCGAATTCGCAGGTGATGACGACGGTTCGCCCGGCCATATCCACTTCGACCGCGCGCCGGAACGCCTCGGCTTTGGAATACAGAAACAGCTTTTGCAGCATCTCGATGACGTACTCGTAGGTGTGATCGTCGTCGTCGAGCAAGACGACGTTGTATTGCGGCGTGTGTTGATCCTGCTCGGACGCGCGGTCGGTGGGAAGCGGGGTGGTGACTGCCATCGGACTTATCCATTCCAGCATATTGGCGCGCCTGCTACAATGTAGGGGAAGGGGGGCGCACCGGGTTCGACGGGATTGAATCGTTGTGGAAAGGCGTGCCGGGTTCCGAGCTCCCGTAAAACGATCGGAAAAACACAACTGCCAACAATCAGCAGTTTGCTTACGCTGCTTAATTAATTAGGTAGCCGCTCCGGTTCCCAGTCCTGCATGGGGGCTAGCGAGCGTCAAATGGCAGGATAGGCCGTAGGCTTCGGTCCGGAGCCGAGGGTCGAGATCAATCGGGCTAAGTGGCGGTCTCTCTTCGCCGGTTCTTATGACCGCCGCCGACAACTAACGAACCGGATACGCACGTAGTCGTTTCATGGCGGGCTTTCTCGGACGCGGGTTCAATTCCCGCCGCCTCCACCAATTTCATTTGCTTTTTTAGCGACGTACTGAGCGCAAGCGTAGTCAGGTGCTCGTTGATCTTCGGATTTCTGATCGGGGCGCTCAGCTTTGCTGGCCACGTCCGGACTCAGTTTGCGCTCCGTCGTTCGCGTCTTCCTCCGGCTCCACTGGTTCCAGCGGTAACTGTTTGGGAGGGGCCAGCGGGAGATCGTTGAGGTCCATTGCCTTCAGGCCGATAACACTCGACAGTCTGTGAAGGTCACGATCAGTCGAGTAAATAACTTCGACACGCCGTGTTTGCGCAATCGCGGCAATCTGCCGGTCACTTCAGCTTCGCCCAGGTTTCGATACCGCCTTGCTTGGCACGAGCCTTTCCAATCTTCGCTGAGAACTCGACCAAAGCGACGGCTTCAGACTCATCGAAACCAGCAATTTCGAATGCGGATTTTCGCTTGATGATCGCGAGGTATTCGGGCCAACTGTCGGCGGCAAGAAGCATAAACTCAGCAAGTGCGGGTGCAGCCAGGATGATCTTCGTGCGTTCCTTGGTAAGCGTCTGTACAAGGTACTCGACCCGCTCCTGGGCTCTGTCTATAGGCTGGCCCGTTTGCTTGTCTTTGGGAACTCGTGCTTTCGGATCGAAAAGGATGAGCAGAAAGTTAGCATCGAAAAGACAGATCACTTCTCTTCTCCGCGCCGGATCTGTTCGAGTTCACCGTGCGGGTCTTCGCGATCCTGCCAAGAAGAACGGACCTTCCGCAAGTCCGCTATAACTTCATTAAGGGGCTGATCTTCCAGGACCTCGAACTCTCTAATGTGAAAGTCCTCGACACGCCATACGCCGTTGTCCCGTCTCCACTTTCCTGAACCCTGAACACGAATGGTCGGACCGAAGATCTCCCGGGCTAGACGACGCGCTAGATCCCGTCTGGCGCGGCAAGGATACACGACACCATCCACGTCCTGAATGTCCACCGGCACAACTTCTTGCTTGCCACCTATACGGATGATCTGTCCTTGTAATGCGCCGAATTTGGTCAGGGCCGGAATTAGCGCTTCAGCGCTAGCCGGCTTCTCGATAGGAATGTCTAGAACCTTGGCGTTGGTCGAATCGAGCACAGTCGCACGTCGTGCGCGATGTATCCCGAGACGCCGTGAAATCCGTTGCTCCGCTCGAACGGCATCCTCGGGACCGTCCCCGGTTCGCACAAGGAATGTCCGCGTCTTTACCTCAAGTTCACACTCAGTTCGAACCTTCGCCGCAAGCTTGATGCTGCCTTTCGTTATACTGTGAAATTTCGGCTGAGCGTCTCGGCCGAGGATTTGCGCGAAATCGATGAGCACTTCACCGATTTCATCCAGGTTCAAGCTCTCGATTCCGAGGCCTTCGACATGGAGGGTGAATACCTTATAGTCGTCCTTTCGTTTTCCGGCCATAGACAGGTCGCACCCTTCCTATCAGCATTTTATCTAATCCGCCAACGGCGAGGCCGTTTGGAGCGTCCCGCGCCAAAAACTTGCGAAAATGTTTTACAGTCGAACAGCCGATTGTACATCCGTCTCGTGTGTTGGTGTGGAGCACCGCGGCTTCAAGTCGTCTGGGCAAGATCATTCCGTGGGCGACCTCCGATGTCCGAAGTGCGTTCAGCCGCTTAAGACCACTCGTAAGACGAATGGGCCGGCTTGGCCCAGCACTCGCCACACACTGAAGGGGCTCCCCGTCAGGATACGCTTATCCTGTCATGGGCCATTCTGATCGAAGTGCAACGTTCCTCGCCTACCCCCACGTTCACGCCCGATGGCCCCTGACGCAAGAATCGATCGATCAGTATAATGCCTCTTTAGAAGCCGCCGCAGTGTGCCGTGCGGTTTCCCTGCGATCGTCAGCGACCTGGACGACGACCCCATCTTACAAACGGCCATCGCGGGCCGGGCGGGCGTTCTTTGCACCCGCGATGAAGCCTTCCGGCACGAAGTCGTCGGGAGATCTAATTGGATGGCGAGCTTTCCGGGTTGCACATACCTGCCTACTACTCTCCGACCGCGCCACCATCATATCGGCTGGCAAACCGGGCACCAGAACGTGGTCCGCGCCTCAACGCCCTGCTTGCGCGAGAGAATCGGCGTGCCGCATTTCCGGCACGGCTCGCCGTTGCGGTGGTACACCCACAGGCGCTCCGATGGATCGGAACGGCCGGTTGTCCGCCGCATGCCGGTGTACGTAACAATTTGATTGCCCGACGTTGGCCCGACGTTCGACCCCATCAGCTTCCGCGCGATCGAGACCAGCGACTCCAAGTGCAATTGCGAAAGATTGCCGATGCGCCGAAACGGATTCACCCCAGCCAAAAAACAGACCTCGGATTTAAACACGTTGCCCAACCCGGCGATGACGGTCTGGGTCAACAACGCCGTACCAATCTCGAGCTCCGGACGTTTCGCGATTCCGTCCACCGCAGTGGCCTCATCAAATCCTTCGGCTAACACGTCCGGGCCGAGCTTCTGAAAACCGGGCCGCCGGGCGAGACTCCGCGCATCGTGGAATTCCGCGATGGGAACGTTGAAGGCGACGGCTACGATCGCCGGTGTCTCAATTACCACGCGCATGTGGAACCGGCCTTTGCGCCATGCTTCCCCGGGCCTGTAGATGTGCCAGCTTCCGCTCATCAACATATGCGTGAGAAGCACGAGGTCTCCCGAGAAACCGATCTGAAGCCACTTGCCCGTCGCACGAGCGAACTCGACGGTTCGCCCCACTATTGGCCTGTCGGCATCCACCCGCGCCAACCCGGGAAGCTGCGTTTCAAAACCGGTGACAACCGATCCCGCCAGTGCACGATCGAGCGTGCGCGCGGCGCGGTAGATCGTATCGCCCTCCGGCACCTATGCCTCCTCCTCTTCCAACTCCTCGTCCGCTTCGGGGGGCACTGTGGGGGCCGGAGTGATTACGCGCCGCATCTGAAAGCCCGCAGCCGTATCCACGAATCCGCCGTCCTTCAACGGACGAGCCATAAAATGTTCGCGAGCCGGCAGGTCGTTTATTTCGCCGATCAGTAATCCGTGGCGGCGGCTCTGGCGCGCGATCGCAACCTCCGCAAGTTTCTTGGCCAACTCGCGCGCGACGTGCGTTCGCTCCGGCTCGTCCTCGGGAAGGAACACGCGGAACGATGGATTGCGCAGCCGGAAGAATGCTGCCAGACGGCCGTTCACCAGGATCACGCTCGCGCCGGACGCCCGGGCCATCGAGTGCGGTTTCGCCGGCTCCTCCTCCGGTTCCACACTGCCGGCACGCCAGGGCAGCAGCCCGCCGTATGGATTCGCAGGGTCGGATGCGGCGAGATGCACACAGTCCGGTTTGGCGGATTCGTCGCGCAGGCTGCGCAGCAGGTCCACCGCGGCGGGCATTGCGAACTGTGCGGCGCCCAAGCCTGAGACGAACAACCCGCGCCGGATCCAGCCGTTCTCTTCCATCGTTCGCAATGCCGGATAGACCGCCGCGTAGCCGCTCGCAATGTTTTCGACGATCGCGGTCTCGCGCGTTACAATGCCGTTCCGCACGAGGAGCTGCTGTGCCATGGCCGCGCTCCATTCCGCCGCCGTCGACGGTTTATGAATCCGATTTTGCGTCAACGACCAGCGGCCTTGGCCGGAAGGGTGCCCGCCCGCTCGCGGCCGTTGTCGCCGGAGGAAGTCCACCGAACCAGGCCGCGCTCCGCCTGCCTCCACACGGCCGCGGCGCTTCTCGGGTCCGGCGACATAGGTGCGCATGGGGAAGAAGGTGTCGTTGGTGATCAGCCCGGCCCAGGCCAGTTCCCACAAAGCCTCGACGGTGTCACCGATGAAACCACCTCCGGTAACGGGATGAATGGTTGCCAGGAACGAGGCCCCTTGCCGTTTCAGAAATTCGAGAATCGCCCGCGCTCGCTCGCTGAACTTCGGTTCATCTGCGTCGTCTTTGGCGATCTCGATCAGGCGCGGAAAAGACTCTGCGAGATAAAGTGAAACGCGCCCATCCCGTTCGCCGATACGTCCCTTGCCGACCCACACCACCTCATCCGATGCGAGCAGCGAGTCGAGATCCTGAGGCCGGTAGTCCGCGACTCGCGCCGGCAGTATCGCGGTCTCCAGATCCGAGACAATCAGTTCGGCTCCCTGCAGCACTTCGATCGCGTCGATCAGCGCTTCCACTCCGCGCCGCTGCGCCGTCACGCCTTGCCAGCGTCCGAGGAACCGCGCAAACACGTGCTGCTCGGCCGGAACAACTTCGCGCCGCAAGCGAGCCAGCGTCTTGCGCCGGATCTGCTGCAGCACCCCGGGATCGCACCATTCGCGATGTTCGCCGCCGGGCCGGAACTCTCCTTCGAGCAGTTTGCCCGCAGCATGCAGCGCACGTAAGGCGGGTTCTAATCGCGCGGGCGGCATCCCTAGATGTTGCGAAATATTGGCGGTGGTGAATGGCCCGTGCGTGCGTCCAAAGCGCCGTACGAGTTCGCCCACCGCATCGTGCGCGGGTTCGAGGAACGCCCCAGCCAAACCCGGCGGTAGCGGAATGCCCAGGGCGTCGCGGTACGCCGCTGCATATTCCACCGGTATGAACCGGACTTCGCCCGCGATCCGCGTTCGCAGCGTGCGCCTGGCCGAAATAAGTTCCTCGATCGATGTTGCGACGGCGGGAGTAGCGCTCCGCGCTTCGATCTCCGGTTGCGACAGGTCGCCCAGCTTCAGCAGGAGGTCGTGCAGCCCATCGGCGTGCCTGGCGTGATAGTCGGCGTCGAGCGATTGCAACTGCGATTCGACTTCATCCAAAGCCGTCTTATCCAGCAACTCGCGAAAGTCGACGCTTCCCAGAATTTCTTCAAGCTGCGACTGGTCGATCGACAGCGCTTGCGCCCGTCTCTCGGCCAGCGGAGCATCGCCCTCATAAATGTAATTGGCGATGTAGTTGAACAGTAGCGCGGACGCGTAAGGCGAGGGCTTCGCCGAGTCGATGGTGGTGATGCGAATGGTTCCGCGTTCGATTTGCCGCAGTACATCGGCCGCAGCAGCCATGTCGAACGCGTCGCTCAGACACTCGCGGTACGTTTCCATCAGGATAGGAAACGAAGGGAACCGCGCGGCAACAGCCATGAGGTCGGCAGCGCGCTTCCTTTGCTGCCACAGCGGGGCTCGCATGCCGGCGCGTCTCTTCGGCAACAGAAGCGCCCGTCCTGCGGCTTCGCGAAACTTGGCGGCGAACATCGACGTGCTGCTGAGCTGGCGCAAGACCAGATCGCGCATCTCCGAGACGGACGGGATGAACCAGCTCGAATCGAACTCGTCATCGCTCTCCGGCAGCCGGATCACGAAGCCGTCATCCGACCACATGGATTCCGCTTCGAGCCCCTTGGCGTCGCGCAGCTTGGCCGAGACCGCCATGCACCACGGCGCATGCACACGGCTGCCGAATGGGGACATCACGCAAATTCGCCAGTCGCCCAATTCATCCCGGCAACGCTCGATGAGGATGTGCTGATCGCTGGGCACGTGGCCGGTGGCTGCCGCCTGATCCTCGATGTACCGCAGCAGGTTCTCCGCGGCAGGGCCGTCCAGCTTGTGATCTTCGACGAGCCGCGTGTAGGCAACCGGGCGGGGTAGCGCGGCGAGTTCCCGCGTCATCTCGCCGATCTTCTGGCCGAATTCGGCGGGTCGGCCCGCGCGATCGCCATGCCAGAAAGGCATCTTTCCGGGTTCACCCGGCGCGGGCGAAACCAGAACGCGATTCTGAGTGATCTCTTCAATGCGCCACGTGGTCGCGCCTAATATCACCGTGTCGCCGGTGCGGCTCTCGAACACCATTTCCTCGTCGAGTTCGCCCACTCGCGCGCCTCGCGTGGCGCCCGCCAGGAACACGCCGAACAGGCCGCGGTCCGGAATCGTTCCGCCATTCACAACGGCAATCCGGCGCGCACCCTCACGGGCAGTGAGCTTGTGCGCCACGCGATCCCAGGTCACGCGCGGCCGCAATTCCACGAACTCATCGGACGGGTAGCGGCCCGAAAGCATGTCGAGCACGCTCTCGAACACACTACGAGGCAGCGTGGAGTACGGTGCGGCGCGGCAGATCACCTGGAACAGCAGATCTTCGTCCCAGGCATCCATCGCTACCATCGCCGCGATCTGTTGGGACAGCACGTCCAGTGCATTGCGCGGATACCGGACGGATTCTACGCGGCCCTCCTGCATGGCTTTCGACACCGCCGAGCAGGCCACTAGGTCCGCGCGATACTTCGGGAAGATCACGGCCGCGCTCACTCCACCGACGCTGTGGTTGGCGCGGCCTACCCGTTGCATCGCGCTCGCCACCGACGCGGGGGCCTCGATCTGGATGACGAGATCGACGGCGCCCATGTCGATTCCAAGCTCTAGTGAAGAGGTGGCCACAATGCCGCGCAGGTTGCCCAGCTTCAACTGATCCTCAATTTCGGAACGTTGCGCGGCGGCGACGCTGCCATGGTGGGCGCGCACGAGCGTCTCCTGAGCGAGGTCGTTGATTGCGCCGGAGACGCGCTCGGCCAGGCGGCGGCTGTTGACGAAGATGATCGTGGAACGGTGCGCGCGAACCAACTCCAACAGCTTGGGATGAATTGCGCTCCAGATAGAAGGGCGCACGGGGCCTTGCGAGGCAGGCCCGCTCGGCAAAAACTCCAGCTCATCCAACCGGGACATGTCGTCGATCGGAACTTCCACGCGCAGATCGAACTGCTTGGTCTCGCTGGCGTCGACAATGGTGACGGGCCTGTATTCGGGGATCGCGAGAGGTTCGCCAGCGCCCTGCTCGCCGCGGTGCAGAGTGACTCCCGATGCGCCGCCGAGAAAGCGCGCGACCTCCTCGAGCGGGCGTTGGGTCGCCGACAGGCCGATGCGTTGCAGCGGTCGTCCGCAGAGGTGTTCGAGGCGTTCCAGCGACAGGGCGAGATGCGCGCCGCGTTTGGTCGACACCACGGCGTGGATCTCATCGAGCACGACAGTCTCGATTGAGCGAAGCGCCTCGCGCGCGTTCGAGGTCAGCAGCAGGTACACCGATTCCGGCGTGGTGATCAGAATGTCGGCCGGGTGCCGCGAGAACCGCGAACGCTCGGCGGTCGTGGTGTCTCCGGTGCGAATCGCGATCGTGGGTTCGTGCACGTCCGCGCCGATTTGGCGGGCTGAATTCGCGATGCCGGCAAGCGGCGCCCGCAGATTCCGCTCCACGTCGACGGCGAGCGCTTTGATCGGCGAGATGTAGAGCACGCGGCATTTTTGTGCAGCAGGCGGAGGCGAGCTGAACATCAGGCGATCCAAGCACCAGAGGAAGGCAGCCAGCGTTTTGCCCGATCCCGTCGGCGCACTGAGCAGAGTGGATTCGCCTCGCGCAATCGGCACCCACCCGCGAATCTGCGGTCCGGTGGGGGCGGCAAACACTGCCTCGAACCAGTTGCGTACCGCCGGCTGGAACAGGCTCAACGGATCTGCGGGCTGTAGCTTTGCAGGCTTGCGGGGCACTCGTTCAGGTCCGGTGCAAAAGATATTCGCGAACAGAATTGATTCGGCTCGCGCGCGGATTCCCTCCCCAGGATAGACGCATTGGCCCACAACACGACTTGAAATCCGAAGTAGCGGTGACCAGGCCGCCAATCCGCTGCTAGGAATAACCGTACGTGCGCAAGGGGAGTCACGCTTGTGTTGAGGTGACTCGGATCCATTCGCGGGCGCGTTGTTCGAGACTCGCTGCGGTCAACGGTTCGGGGTAGAGATCCGCAATGACGGCGATCGAATCAGCGCCCGCCTGGAGAACGGCGTCCGAGCGGGCGCGCGTAATGCCGCCGATTGCGACGAGTGGTCGATTAGCCAGCGGGCGCAGGCGCGACAATTCGGCGAGTCCGGCAACCGGGTCCGGATTGACTTTGGAAGCGGTGGAAAAAATGGGCCCGAAGGCAAGGTAATCCACCGGTTCAGTCAGTGCATCCCGCAGTTGTTGCTCATTGTGCGTGGACAGCCCGAGCACTTGCTGCTCGCCAATCACGCGCCGCGCGTCGGCAGGAAGTAGATCGTCCTGTCCGATGTGTAAAGCGGCGCCAAGTAGCGCGGCGATATCGGCGCGATCGTTAATCACCAGTTTGGCTTTGAAGGCGCGGCACATTTCGGCGATCTCGGATGCGGCATTGAAGAGCCGGCCCGTGTAGACCTGCTTGTGGCGTAGTTGCAGGATCGCGGAACCAGCCTCAAGCAGGGCGCGAGCTGCCGCGGTTAGATCCAACCCGGCCGCAGGCAAGACGGCCGTATCCAGGATTGGGTAAAAGCGTGGAAGACGCAAGCTATCAGGATAGCTCGGGCGCGTGTTTAAACTTCGAACTTCTCGATATCGACCGCCGCCTTGTCGTGATCGGAGCGGACGACGCGTCCATACATGAGCAGCGTGAAGCCGTGACCTTCCCCGCTGGGAGGCGGCCAAAGCACGTATATCTCGATGCGATCACCAGTCCGCAGACGGCTGCGAGCGGCAAACAGCAGGCCGGTGCCGCTCATATTAATGGTGTGCCCCTGTATCTCCGGCGCGCCCCTGCGGTTCAATAACTTGTAATGCATCGCTCGGTCGAGGTCAAACCGCCGCGAGCGTCTTCGATCCGGGTGCGGTGACACGCGTTTGCAACCCATTTTGCGGCGGTTGGTTCGCTGCAGCAATAGATCCTTCGGAGCCGCACGTCCAGTACTCAAGAAAAAACCCGCGAAAAGCCCGAAGCTTGGTTGCGCCACTCAAGAGTGGGGTGCTATATTGGTTTTGCCGCCAACGCGTCGAGATAGTCCGGAGCGAGACTGTAATAAACTCGCAACGTGATCCAGCGTTCGAGCGTCAGAAGGGATAGGAAAGTCCGGGCAGCTTCAATCGCTTCCGAATCTCCTCTCTGTTCTCAATAATACAAAGTTTTGCCGGTAGTAAGCGAGACCTGATGTAAAGGTCGCTTGCGCGGGTACGAGTTTCGAGGCCGGGCCTCGGGGCAGCTTTCCGTAAAAGGATCGTTGTAGCCGGGTAGCCGCAGATCATTGACAATCTGGTTGGACGCGAAAATTTTAAT
>JBBQGC010000030.1:0-62987 GCA_038322705.1 Bryobacterales bacterium
ATGCTCGTACACGCGATAGCCGGGCCATTGTAGGATTCGGGTAAATTCGTTGTCGGTAGGCAATCCCTGAATTTAACCCAAAACTGAATTCTCAGAAATGCCCGTCAATCTGCCCGCTCCACGAATTCTCGCTCAGAGCCCAAAAACGTAAGCTGGGCATGATCACGTGCGCGTGGGTATCGTCGTAGATATCGCGCCGGTTCAGAGCACCCATCGCCCCGAGCCGCGCGACGGGTAACTCCGAAGTGCTGCCGGTCGATTGAGAGATCAATGCCACTTCCAATAACTGCCGAACGAGTCCGGGATCTTAATAGTCAAGATCATTGATTAACTTCTAAGGCCGCTCGAGCCAAACCCGGTAAACTTGCGCGTCGGCGAAGGGTACCAGTATTAGCGGGCGCGGGCGTCCACCAACTTGACCATCGATGGTATACGCACGATGGCCCGGGTCAATGGCAAACTTCAAAGAAACCTCGCGCGCTACCGGACCGGCGATCTGTAGATCGGCGATGTCCTTGTTCAACGACTGATCGAGCGCCAGCACCTCGGGGCCGCGCTGAATGGCTACTGAGTGTGGGTAACTCAGCCCGCCCGGTAACATCCGGACCGTCATGTCCATCGCGATCTCCACCTTATCCCCGGCCTTCCACTCATGGCGGATTGCAAGAAATTCGCCCGGCGTTCCTTTCAACGCTTGTCCGCCAACCTGCGCGCTGAAGTTGCGAGTCCAGTCGGGTACGCGCAAGTAAAGAGGCATGCGACTGTCCCGGCGCATCGTCAACGTCACGTTCCCATCCGCCGGATACTTTGTGTCCGACTCAATCTCCGCATCGCCGATCTTGACTTGACCCGGCGCATACAAGAGAACCGCGATGCCGCCTTCCCGCTCGCCCCACGTCATCGCGGGTATCATCGAAATTCCACGCGGTTCGCTCGATACGCAGCAGTTGATGCCGGGTGTCGCGTTCTTTTTCCCGTTCAGCGGCGTGAAGTAACAGATATTGCCGTTCTTCGGATCCTGCGCGCCCAACAACTGGTTGTAGACCGTTCGTTCGATCTGATCTGCGAAACGCGCCTCGCCGGTGAGCCGGAGCAACTCGAAATTCAACTGCAGCCATGTCACCGTCGCGCAGCCTTCTCCGACATTGGAGATCTCCTCGCCTGGTAGCGACAATTCATCGGTGAAATGTTCCGCCGAACTCGTCGTGCCGGTGATGTACAAGTGACGGCTCGAGATGTCTTTCCATGCGGTGAGGACCGTGTCGAAGTACTGCCTGTTGCCGGTGAGACGGTACAGTTCGGCAAGGCCCACCAGGTCCGACATCATCTCGTACGCCTTGGCATTTGCCGTCTTGTACACGCTTCCGGTGTCGTGCAGCGACTCGATGATGTGCGGCCCGTTTGGATGCGACCAGGACTTGACGATGTACTCACAGAACGCGAGGTGCTTCGGGTCGCCGGTCAGGCGGTAGAGGTACACCATCGGCTCCAGGACGCTGGATGCGGCCATCCCGACATGGGTGCTGGCGGCGATGATATCGCGCTGGCCCCCGGCATCTCCAAACGTGCGCGAAAGTAGGTCGCCAATGCGCCGCGCGGCATCGAGCGCGGGAGCGTAGCCCGTCGCTTTGTGATAGGCGATCAACCCGAGCAGGTCGTATTTGTGAACCCACACGTCCCAACTGGTCCAGCGCTGGGCATCGATGTACGTGCCGAGATAACCGTCGGGAAGCTGCGTGGCGATCAGGTCGCGCGCGATGCGGTCCATCAACTCCTTGAGCCGGGCATCGTGCGTGTACTGCCAGGTGTTGGCGGCCGCATCCAGAAACTTGCCCGCATGCTCGCCGATCCAGTCCTGTTTGCCGGGCCTGTGCTGAAAGCCTTCGATCAACCCCTTCTCGTCAACGTGCAGCAAGCGCCCTTCGAGATTGACGCGCATTCGTTGGCCGATGATGCCCGTTATCCGCTGTTGGTCGTAAGCGGCGGGCGTAAACCGGTCAGTAACATGGTCTCGAACAGCGGCGATGCAGGATGTAGCCAGAGCGAGGGCAACGATCACTTTCGGCATTCAGCAGCAATTGTACTCCGGCGAGCGCCTGTATAATCGCAACCATGAACATGACGCGGCGAGCTTTCTCCGGAACGGCGGTCGCGGCTGCCTTCGCACCTTTCGCGAATGCCAGGCCGCTGGCGCCGCTATCTCCGGGTATCAAGATTTCGATGCAAGTCAACGAGAACGTGAGCGACGAGGATCTGACCTGGGTCAAGCAAATGGGCGTGGAGTATCTCAACGTTCAGACAGGGAACGGGCGAGCCACTCTGGACAATTTCCGCGCAATCAAGAGCCGCGTTGAAGCGGCAGGCTTGAAGGTTTGGAATATCTCCAACAACGACAACCGCAATATCGAAGAGATCACTCTGAATTTACCCGGGCGCGATAAGAAAATCGAATGGTTGAAACAATACATCCGCGATACCGGCAAGGCTGGCATCGGATATATCACCTATGCGCACATGGCGAATGGAATCTGGTCGAGCGACCCGGAGACAACGCGCGGCGGCGGGCAGGCGCGGGCGTTCCATCAGAGTACGGCCAAGGGATTCTGGAACGGAAAGGTGTACGAAGGGCCGCTCACCCACGGGCGCAAGTATTCGAAAGAGGAGCTTTGGGATAACTACACCTACTTTATCCGGCAGATTGCGCCGGTGGCTGAAGAGGCCGGGGTGCGCATCGGAATCCATCCCGACGATCCACCCGTGCCCGAGTTGGGCGGCATTCCGCGGAACATATTCGGAACGTTCGACGGATATGTGCGTGCGTTGGAGATCGCCAACTCACCCAACATCGGCGTGTGTCTTTGCTGCGGTACCTGGATGGAGGGCGGCAAGGCAACGGGCAAGGATGTTTTCGAGGCTGCGCGCGCATTCGCCAAAATGGGCAAGCTGTGGAAGATCCACTTCCGCAATGTGACGCAGCCGATTCCCGATTTCGTCGAGACTTACATCGACAACGGCTACACGGATATGTGGAAGCTGATGAAGACTCTGGTGGACGTCGATTTTCGCGGTAACCTGATCGCCGATCACGTGCCGGCGATGGCCGGTGGACGCCAATCCGCATGGTCGTACAGCATGGGCTACATCCGCGCGTTGTATAACGCCGCACTGGAAGAGAAGAAGAGAGGCTGACGCCCGCTCCCGAATTTCCGGGAGAAGTTTTTGAGCCCGCGCGCACGAATAGGGTGGACGCATTTATATGCCACGCCCTATCATTCGCGCGATCTTATCGCTTCCTTTACTCACTTTCTTCGTCTCGGCCCAGCTACGCGTAACGTACTTCGAAGGCCGGGAGGTGGTCCAGAACCAACTCATCGTGCGGCTTCGAAGCGCCGATGCCCAAGGGGTCGCACGCGTTGCCGCTTGGATTCCCGGTGCACGTGTCACCGTGCTGGTGCCTTCGTCCGGGATCGTGTTGATCAAATCGGACGCACATGACATCGCGCAACTCGTCGCGCTGTTCCAACCGGGCACCGAGATTCTGCATGCTGGTCCGAATCACGTGATCCGGGCGGCCGCGATTCCGTCGGACCCGCTGTACTCGCAGCAGTGGGGGTATCAAAAGATCTCCGCGCCGCAAGCCTGGGATTCGGGCACGGGTTCCCGAGCCATCGCGGTGGGCGTCATCGATACCGGCTTGGACTACACGCATCCCGACCTGGCTCCCAACGTGTGGAGCGCTCCCTCGAGCTTCACGGTCAACGTAGGCGGCATCGCAATCACTTGCCCGGCCGGATCGCACGGCTTCAACGCGATCGCGAATACCTGCGATCCCAAAGACGACCACGGACACGGAACGCACGTAGCGGGCATCATCGGAGCGGCTGGAAACAATGGAGCCGGGGTCACCGGAATGAACTGGACCACCCAAATCATGGGCCTGAAGTTTATGGATTCGAGCGGCAGCGGCGCGCTGTCGGACGCGCTTAAGGCGATGGAGTTCGCGATCCAGGCCAACGCGGCGTTCGCGGTGACAAGCACGCCTCTGAACCTGCGTGTACTTTCGGCGAGTTGGGGCAGCCCCGATTCGCCCCCCAGCATGTTGGATGAACTGAATCGCGCCAACGACAACCAGTTACTATTCGTCGCCGCCGCTGGAAACACTTCGTCCAATATCGACAACTCGCCTTACTATCCCGCGTCATTAAAGGCGCCCAACGTGATCGCCGTCGCCGCGACGGACGCCTCGGATGGATTAGCTTCCTTTTCGAATTACGGATTCGCTTCCGTGCACATCGCAGCTCCGGGCGCGGGCATTTTATCCACCGTGCCGGGCGGCGGCTACGCAAATTGGAGTGGAACGTCGATGGCGGCGCCGTTTGTTTCAGGCGCGGCGTTGTTGACCCTGAGCGCATGTCCCGGTCTGAACACGGCTGACTTGAAGTCCGCTCTGCTGAACTCGGCCGATCCGCTGCCGGCACTGGCCGGAAGAACAACTACCGGCGCGCGCTTGAACGTGGCGAAGACCATACAATCGTGCCGTCACGTTGCTGCTCCGCCCACGGCCGATTCGGTGACACCGAACGCGGGCACGGGGCCGAATCAGAGCTTCACCTTTAAGTACTCGGATGCCAGCGGATATCGTGCGATCGGCACTGCCTACGCGATGATCAATTCTTCCATGAACGCTGTGGGCGGCTGTGTGCCGTACTATCTGAGCGCATCGAATGCACTCTACCTGTTCAACGATGCAGGAAGCGCCGTTGCGGGTCCAATCACGCCGGGCTCGAGCGGCAGCATCTCAAATAGCCAGTGCACGGTTTCGGGATCGGGTTCCGCAGTGTCGGGCGCCGGGAATACTCTGTCGCTGACGCTCTCAGTGAGCTTCACTCAGTCCGTTCGCGGCAAACAGACCGTGTATGCTTTTGCGGCGGACACAGCCAACCTGAACAGTGGATGGCAAACCGTTGGGACATGGATTCCGTCCGGCGCGTTGGTGGCGCTTCCACCCACGGCCGACTCGGTGACCCCCGATACAGCAACTTCATCAAATCAGAGTTTCACATTCAAATATTCGAGCCCGAACGGGTATAAGTACGTGTCCGTTGCGTATGTCCTGATTAACTCGACAGTGAACGCCGCGTTAGGATGCATTCCTTACTATGTGGCGTCCAACAACGGAATCTACTTGTTCAACGACGCCGGCGCCTCTGTGACGGGGCCATTGACACCCGGCTCGTCAGGCACGTTGTCTAATAGCCAGTGTACGATCGCTGGCGCGGGAAGTTCCATCAGTGGAAGCGGCAACACGCTGTCACTGACGCTGGCAATCAACTTCAGCCCGGCATTTCGCGGGCGTCAGACTGTGTACGGAGTGGCGATCGATGCGGCGGGATTGAATAGCGGGTGGCGCGCGCTGGGGTCGTGGACGTCGCCAAGCGGGGCTGTTACCAGGGCTCCTACTGTCGACGGAGTCACGCCGTCGGGCGGAGCTGGGTCAAGCCAGAATTTCACGTTCAAGTACTCGAGCGTGAATGGCTTTAATTATCTGACCTCCCTGTATGTGCTGACAAACACGAGTTTGGATGTGACATCCGGATGTGTGATTTACTATATTCCAGCCGCGAATAGCGTTTATCTATTCAACGACGGAGGCACGGCTATGACCGGTCCCGTGATCCCGGGAACGCCGGGCACGGTATCCGACAGCCAGTGCGTCATTGACGGGGCAGCATCGTCGGTCGCGGGCGCCGGCAACTCGCTCTCGTTGACCTTGGCCATCGCGTTCCGGCCATCGGTGACCGCGACCCAAACATTCTACGGTTTCGCAGCCGACAAGGCCAATCTGAATAGCGGATGGCAAACAATGGGCACATGGAACCCGGTGACCAAGAATCATTGACGCTGTTAGAAAGTAAGATGTCGAAGAAAACAGGTCTGCAATCTCACGACCTGTGACCGTGCCGCCTAATCCGCGCCCGGTAACACTAACAACTTCCCCTGATAGAAATACCAGGTGACCGAAGCCTTTTCCAGAAATGCGTCGTCGATGCCCTGGTGGTCAATCGGCGGGGGTGGGGGACCGCCGTTGGCGCGATAGTGGCGCATGATGAAGTCGCGTCCCACGGCGGTGATCTCGCGCGAGTAGGTCATGTGATTGCCGTTGAGGCCCTGCAAGTAGTGCCGGTCCTCGCTGGTGTTCACGGTAACGGGATTCGTGTCGCGATCGTTGCGAAACGCCAGCAGTGCGGTCGAATGATTGGCGGAACAGAACACCGCCCAACCGGCTTGTCCCTGGGCAAAGAACTCGCCTCGTATCACGTTGTGCACAGCACCCCCGAGCGCGGGCTGAGGCACTGTACAGTGGCGCGCGCGCAGGACTCCGGCGACAGTCGCGGGGAGCGCCGGGAACGCCTCCACCGGGAGACGCCGGATCTTGCCGACCGCCGCCCCGGCGCGTGCCTGCCAATCCTGCCGGGCCTGTTGGTCGGGTTGCCGCGCACGCGCAATCGCTTGCGGATCGAGTTGCGGCAGGATCGTCTGCCGGTCCAGATTCGGAGCGAGAGCCTTGGCGCGGAGGAAGTAGCGCTCGGCTAGTTCGGCGGCGCGCGGGTTCGGAGATCCAATCTGGATGCCTCGATTGTACTGGCTCTGGAGCATGTAAGCGGCGTTGCCGAGTACCCATATGTTCTTTGACGCCTCCAACCCGGCCTGTGCACGCGCGGCCAAGGGTCCGCGTTCCAGAATCGAGAGGGCGTAGAAATATGCCAGCGGGCGCAACGCGTACGGATGGTTGGGGTCGGCTGCGGCGGTAGCTTCCAGATAGTGCATGTAGAGTAAGGGGTCCAGTGCCTGGAAGAACGAAGCCGCATTCCATTGCACTGCGGCGCCGGCCGGCTGCGCTTTGGTCGCGGTTTCCCAAAGGGCGACGGCGCGCCGATACGCCTCAGGGGCCAGCTCACCTGCCGCGAAGCGCGACACCGGCGAGTGCAGAAGCTCGGAATCCGGGTGATGCTCGATCAGCCAGATTGCGTACGCCGCGCGTTTGGCGCGGTCTTCCGGACGGCTGGACCGATCCGCGCGCTGATGGTACGCCATCAGCTTGAGCCGCGCCGTGAGGTCTTCCGGGTCGGCCGCAAGCTGCCGTTCGAGCCGAGCTACATCGGTCTCCTCGAGTTCGAGGATCCCACGCGACGCCTCCGGGTACCATGGGCTGAACATAGGAGGCGGGGCCGGTGATAAGGTTGGACCGGGTGGCTTCTGCGCCGCAAGTTGCACGGCTGCCAGCGCCGCCAACACTGCGCGACGGACGACCATACCCATAGCGTGGGCCTCTTACGCCATCAGCGACGCCGCGCCGATCTGTTCCAGTATGCGCGAAGCTTCGCGAGCCGGGTCGGCGGCGCGCGTGATCTGGCGGCCGATCACCAGGCAGTCGGCGCATCGCGCAATCTTCCACCTCATGCTGCAGCTCATCACAATTCTAAATCGATGCCCTTCCGCTGCCTCGAACTCGCCCTCTATCACTCACTTGGCAAACTGCCCGAGCCCGAATCCACCCACGAATTCTTCTAGCGAACCAATCAACTTATCCGGATGCTTTGCGGTACAGGCAAGTCTAACCGCCAATCGCGTACATGGGCCGCGGGGGGGCGACGAACTTCGCGGTGTTGATTTCGTGACCGAGCCATTTCGA
This sequence comes from Bryobacterales bacterium, assembly GCA_038322705.1. Lineage (GTDB taxonomy): Bacteria > Acidobacteriota > Terriglobia > Bryobacterales > Bryobacteraceae > TMP-7. The sequence goes on from JBBQGC010000030.1 coordinate 7,694, forward strand.
GCGCACGTTTTCACGAAGGGCCCGCTCCAGGGCTTCATCGCCTTGGCTCGAGCGCAGGATTTCGCGCACGTCCGTTTCCTCGATCGCAAACAGGCAATAGCGGAGCTTGCCGTCGGCGGTTAGCCGGATACGATTGCAGTTCAGGCAGAACGGCTTGCTCACCGACGCGATGAATCCAACTTCCCCGGTGCCGTCGGCGAACCGGAACTCCGTGGCGGGGGCACGCGGGTCGGCGTCGGGCACGGCTTCGAGCGGACCGATCCCCGCCTCCAGCGTGGCTTTGATATCGTCGGCCAGCAACACGCGCGCACGGTCCCAAATTCCTTGCGCGTCGAGCGGCATGAACTCGATGTAGCGGATCCCGATGCCGCGCTCACGCCCGAAACGCGCAAGCGGAACAATGTCCGGCTCGACAAGGTTCTTCACCGCGACCGCATTGATCTTGATGGGACCATAGCCCAACTCGAGGCAGCGATCGATTCCATCCATCACGCGATCAAGTTCATCGCGCCGGGTGATTTGAAGAAAACGCTCCCGGTCGAGCGTGTCCAAATGGACGTTGATGCGGCGCAGGCCGGCGTCATACAACTCCGCAGCTTGCTCGGCCAGCAGCACGCCATTGGTCGTGAGCGCGAGGTCTTCAATACCCGGAATCGCCCCTAACCGGCGCACCAGTTCGGCGAGATTGCGGCGCAGCAAAGGCTCGCCGCCGGTCAACCGCAGCTTGCGTACGCCTAAGCGGGCAGCCACCCGGGCCACACGCTCGATCTCCTCGAAAGTGAGCACTTCCTCGCGCGGGCCGAATTTCACGCCTTCATCGGGCATGCAGTAGAAGCAGCGTATATTACAGCGGTCGGTAACGCTGATGCGCAGATTATCGTGCAGCCGGCCGAAGCCGTCGATCAACGAACCGGCAGCGGGCATGAGGGGCTAGTTTACCGCGAGCATACGCTCGATGGGGATTGCGGCGCGGGCGATGATGTCATCGGCGAGCTCGACGCGCGGCTCGAGTGTGCGCAGACAATCGAGCAATTTCTCGAGCGTGTTGCGGCGCATGTACGGGCACTCGCTACAGTTGCAGTTCTCGTTCGGTACGAAGTAGAACCGCTTTCCGGGTGAACGCCGTTCCAGCGAATGGGCGACGCCGCTCTCAGTCATCACGATAAATTCGGGCGCATCCGAGTTGCTGCACCAATCGATGATTGCCGAGGTTGAGCCAATGAAGTCGGACATCGCCAGAACATCGGCCTGACATTCGGGATGCGAGGCCACCAACGCTTCAGGATGTTCGGCGCGCAGTTTCGCCAGCCGGCGCGCGGGGAAGGTGGCGTGGACGATGCAGGCCCCCTGCCAGATGCGCATGTTCTCGCGCCCGGTCTGCTTTTTGACGTAGTTGCCCAGGTTCATATCGGGCAGGAACAGCACGGGCTTCTCCGCCGGTATCGAGTTCACGATTTTCACGGCATTGCGCGACGTACACAGAATGTCGCTCAACGCCTTCACTTCGACCGACGTGTTGATGTAGCTGACCACGGCGTACTCAGGATGCTGCGTGCGCCAGGCCCGGAGCTGATCGGCCGTGCAGCTCTTTACAAGGCTGCAGCTTGCATCGCGGTCGGGAACCACCACCGTACGCCGCGGGTTCAACACCTTCGCGGTTTCGGCCATGAACCAAACGCCGCAGAATGCGATCACATCGCCATCGAAGCTCTGCGCGCGACGCGACAGCTCGAGGCTATCGCCCACCGAGTCGGCGACGTCCTGAATCTCGGCGTCCTGATAATGGTGAGCCAGGATGATGGCGCGGCGCTCGCGCTTCAAATCCAGAATTTCTTCCTGTATCGTCTGTGTGGCGATCATGTTTGGGGGCCTAATAAATAAGACTCACGCCGTAGCCCCGCGGTCTCGGATTTGTGGCCTGCAAAACTCTGCTACTCTGAAATTACGTAAGACCGCTTACGCCTGCGTCCTTCAATCTTCAGAGGTATCTCCCCATGTTACAGCGTTGGCCATTATTCCTGTTGCCTGCCCTGCTTGCGGCCGGTCTACAGGCACAGAACGCCGTCCTGACTTGCACGCCCACCGCGGTGCCCTCGACGGTTCGCGCAGAAGGAATAACGGAAAGAACCGGCGACATCCTGCTCGCCTGCGCCGGAGGCCAGCCGAACGCCCAGGTGTCGGTGAACATCATCGTTTTTTTGAATGTGAACGTCACCAACCGGATTTTATCCGACGGATCGACGGACGCCACTTTGACAGTGGACAACGGCTCGACCACCGCTACTGTCGGAGCGCAGCCCTATTCGGCAAATGGGGTAGCGTTCAACGGCATCGTGTTTACCATTTCGCCGCAAGGCACAGCTTCGTTCCGCATCGTGAACCTGCGCGGGAACGCGAGCCAGCTCGGGCTCAACAATCCGAACAATTCGATCGCAGCGAGTCTTTCGTTCACCGGCTCGGGATTCGCGCTTTCGAACAGCCTGGGTTTCGTCGCTTCGCCGCAGCGCGCGTTGCTGGCCAGCACCAATGGACAACTGGTTTGCGATCAATACGGGTCGCCGCTGCCCGACACGCTGAACTTCAATAATCTGATCAGCACGAGCGCGTCCAGCACGGCTCGCGTGACCGAAGGATTCGCCTCTGCGTTTGCGCCAATCAGCGATCCAAGCAATCTGCGAGCGGATTCGGGCGTGCGAATCATCGCCCGCTATACCGGATTTACGAACGGGGCGCGGCTGTTTGTTCCGAACGCGGTTGCGGGCAGCGATGCCGATACGCCGACCGGGACGGGTGCGCTCGGATTTGCAGCGTCGGGTGGCCAGTACACGCCAGGGCGCAATCAACTGCTGCTGGTACGTGTGATTGGGGCCGATGCGAACGGAGCCAGCGGCAGCCTCGCGATCCCGGCGCCTACGAGCCAGACGTCGTTCAGTTCGGTTGGCGAACTCGCGATCTCGAACGGTTCGGCGTACGCGGTGTACGAAGTGGTGGACGCCAATCCATTCGTGCGCGAGAGCGCCCAGTTCCCGACATTTCTCGGCTTGGCGCCGAACTCGGGTGCAAGCGGGAGTTTGACGGGATTTTCGATCAGCCTGGCTCCGGTGTCCACGGTGATTACAGAATCGCAGACCGCGCCGATCCCGCGCTTTGTCGAGACTCAGCCTTTGGCCGATTGCACCATTTTGGGCGATTGCACGGCAGCGTATCAGCCTCGCTTCCAGTTGGATATTACGTCGCTGCAATTCACCGCCGCGGCAGGCCAGCCCGCGACACAATACCTCCCGATTCGAAACGCCGGTGCTGGAACGCTGCGTTGGACTGCGACGTCAACGTCGACCTTCCTGCGGCTGAGCCCGGAGCAAGGCGTAAATAATGGCACGCTTCGAGTCGATGCGATCACCACCGGGTTGCAGCCGGGAACCTATCAGACCTCGATCACGCTGGATGCCGGTCCGATCGCGGGAACGCAGACGATACCCGTCACGCTGGTGGTGACCGGGGCGGGTCCGGCCCCTGTGCTGGTTCCGTCGGTGAGCAGTGTGTTCAACGCGGCGGGAGCGGACCAGACCACGCTGGTGGCGGGCTCACTGGCGACGGTGATGGGCTCGAACTTCGCGGGCCGTTCGGTGCAGGTCACCTTCGACGGAGTGCCGGCGCCGGTGATTTACGCGAGCAGTGGGCAGATAAATTTCCAGGTTCCGGCTGAACTGGCGGGCCGCCAAAGCGCGCGCATGGTTGTGAACGTGGATGGCAACGCGAGCACGGCTACCACTGTGAATCTGGCTGTGGCCGCTCCGGCGATCTTTCCGGGAGCGGTGCTGAATCAGGACTATAGCGTGAATAGCGAAGCCGCTCCCGCCCGCGTCGGCAGCGTGGTTCAGGTGTTTGCGACGGGATTGCCGGCAGCCGGTGCGATTACGGCCAGGATCCACGATCGCGCGGTTCCAGCTCCGCTGTACGGCGGCCCCGCTCCCGGTTTCGCCGGGGTGCAACAGGTGAATATCCTGATCCCCGCGGACCTGCCGTCGATGCAGACCTACGTGTTCGTATGCGGCGGCACGACTGCCGATCAGCAGGTGTGCAGCTCGCCCGCGAAGATCTGGATCACGCGCTGACGAGAGGATTCAGAATGGCGCCGCTAATGCGAATGGCGGCGCCGTTCCACCGTAGCCGCTGGACGAGCCTTGACCTGTAAGGGCGCGTCGGTGGGTTGGCCGGGAGAGAAAACCAGATCGTAATCCGAGTGCCCCATCACGAACAGGCGCGCTCGAGCCCCTACCAGCGTGTCGGTTTCCCCAGGCCCGTAGCCCAACACCTGCGGATACCACCCGTCCCCGTCAGCCAACTTCACAGGCGTGGTCCATGCCGACGGATTCGAGATGTCCGAGTTGACGCTGACATAGATGCCTTCCTGATTCCAGAGCTGGTCGCCAGCCACATGGTTCATCAGCACGACATATTCCTCCAGCGCGGTATTCCAGTGAACAGCCGGTCCCCAGAAGGAATCGGGACTCCCCGAACTCCAGTTCGCAAGAGCAGGAAATATCGGGGTGACGCGCCCACCTACGCCAGATTCAGTCCAACCGCCCTGAAAGAACTTCCACACACGCCCCAGCGGGTAATCGCGCGCCTCAAACTCCATTCGCGCGACGGCCACGCCCTGCGATTCAGCCGGCCCGCCGTAGTTGGTGAACAGAAAATAAAAGAAGCGTCCTGCACGATCCGGGATCACGCTGAAATCACCGTGTCCGCCGGCGAAATAGCGATCGGCGGTGTCGCAATTCAGCGGACCACCGTCTTTCAAGATAATGCCGCGGTCCGCGAATGTAACTCCGTCAGCCGACACCAGAGCGCCGATTTGGGGCGCGGTCAAGTTACGTCCGGGGCAGACACTCGAGGGCTCGGCATGATACCAGGCGTACACGGTGCCGTCGGTGTCCGCCCAAGCCGCCTCGATCCAGCGATAGGTGTTGGCGCCTTCGACGAACACCGCACGCGATCTGCGAAACGCGATTGGACTGTCCACTTCGCTACGGACGGGAAGGTCAACAGAGTTGAATAAATACTGCTTACCGCCCCACCAATACGACGGGCTATTCGAATCGACAAGCCCGGAAAAATCGGCTGGATCCACTGGCTGGATTGCAATCGACTGCGCCTGGACCGCGCAAAACTGCGCCAGTAAAAGAATAGTAATTCGATTGTAGGCCCACTGTAATCTCATCGCCTTTTTCCGGTTCTATCTTGAGCCATTTTCATGAGCCTCTCACTTACTGACGCGAGAAAATGGTTTCCGTTTACCGGGGAAGATTTCCCGTTTCCCAGCGTACGGCCGACCTGCTAAACTGGTGCGTCGGAGCGGGGCCGTCCGCGCCGCGGTGCAACATGCAGTCCGGATTCAAACGCGTCAACAGCCTCTCGAAGCGCCTAGATATTCTCATCGTCGAAAACGATCCGGCCATGGCGCGATTAACGAAGGAAGCTTTTAAAGAGGCGGGCTTGCACGAGGGTGTGCGGTCAGTGGAGCTGGGCGAGCAGGCCCTCGCTTATTTACGCCGCCGGGAGCACAGCCCCGAGCACCCTCACCCCGATCTCATTTTTCTCGACCTGCACTTGCCCAAGCAATCCGGACTTGAGGTGCTGGAAGAAATCAAAGCCGACCCGCTGCTTTGCGTGATACCCGTGGTGATCGTTTCGGGATCCGAGAATCCGCAGGACGTCCGGCGCGCTTACGAATTGCACGCGAGTTGCTTCGTGCGAAAGCCGTCCGACCTGAACGAATTTCTCGATTTCATCCGCATCTGTTACGAGTTCTGGGGCAGCGTGGTGACTCTGCCGGGTAAGGAGACTATGTGATGGGCGTAGTACGAAGAGTGAGATTCAGCGGATCGACTACCGGCCGAAGTCGAGCCGGGTGACGAAGGAATCGCGCACCACCGTCAACGATCCCAAGGCACCGCGCACGCGCTACGATCAGACGACTGGCCCCAACACTTCCGTCACCAGCGGCGTGTCGATCGGCAATAAACCCGAGTTCGAAACCATCTACCGGCGCGTGGCCCGCTCTCCCAAGCAAGAGAGTAAGTAGACCGCCTAATAGCTGCGGCTCTGCTGCCGCGCGGCCCGCGTCGCCAACTCATCGCAGCGGTTGTTATCGGCGTGGGATGCGTGCCCCTTGGTCCAGGTCCATCGCGTGGTGTGCTTCTCGTTATAGAAGTCGAGTTGCTGCCACAGATCCTGATTTACCACCGGCTTCTTGGCCTTGGTCATCCAACCGTTCCGCTTCCAACCCTGAATCCAACTCGTGATGCCGTTCTTCACATACTCCGAGTCGGTTACCACCTCGACTTCGCAGGCTTCCTTCAACGCCGCCAGTCCCTGCACCGCCGCAGTCAGCTCCATGCGATTGTTCGTGGTCTGCGGGTCCGAACCCCACACCTCGCGCCGGATATCCTGAAATCGCAAAATGCACGCCCAGCCCCCCGGCCCAGGATTGCCGATGCAGGCCCCATCTGTGATTAGCTGTACCGCTTTCATTCCCGCTTAACAGCATAGCCGCCCTGGACTCGATTTCGCCCGATCGGATACCCTGAAGTGAGCCTGCAATAAGATGTCGAAATTTCGTTCGCCAAGCCGGGATGCGGCGCGCGACGTGGTGCTACCGGCTCAGCCCGCCGGCAATCTCGTGCCTGTCACGGCCGAGGAGTTCGCGCGCCAACGCCGCCAGAAGTTCATCAAGTGGGGATCGGCCGGCGTGCTCGCGGCGCTGGTGATCCTCTCGTTTCTATACCGCTCTTCCGTGCCGTCCGCCGCGCTCAACAACTATCAGGATGCCAAGAAGCTGTTCGATAACGGCAAATACGCTGACGCACTCATCACCGTGGAACCAGCCACCAAGGACCGGAGCCGTCGCGTCGAAGCCTACCAGCTTCGCACCGCGATCTACCGCGCACTGAACCGCAACAGCGACGCGCTTGCCGACATCGCCCGGGTCATCCAGTTGCAGCCCGGCGATGCCGCCAACTACCGTCTGCGCGCCGAGATTTGTCTCGATTCGAACGACCCCGCTCGCGCACTGCCCGACTATACAAAGGTTGTCGAAATCGAAAAATCGCCGCTTGCCTACACCGATCGTGGACTTTGTTACCTGAAGCTGAACCAGCCTCGGCAGGCCATCGACGACTTCAACAAGGCCATCGAACTGCATCCGTCGATGGAAAGTTATCTGCAGCGCGGACTCGCTTATGCGGCACAAGGTGACCATCGGAAAGCCATCGACGATTTCACCCGCGCCATCGAATTACGTCCCGCCAACTCGGCCCCTTATCGTGCCCGTGCGAATTCGGAACAGTTGCTGGGCGATCTCGCCGCCGCCCAAGGCGATCGGGACCAGGCGTTCACCATGGAACGTCCCGTGCCGCCCGTGGTTCAAACCGGCCTGGGAAAATAGCGGCGCTGTCGTGAAACGTCTGGCGATCGTGTTCCTGGCGGCCATCCCCCTCGGCGCAGCCAATATCGAAGTGCTTCGGGACCGCTGGGGCGTCCCGCACATCTACGCGAAATCCACAGACGACGCCTTCTACGCGCAGGGGTATTTTGCGGCGATGGATCGCCTGTTTCAGCTCGATCTATGGCGCCGCCAGAACACGGGCCGCCTCGCCGAGATCCTCGGGCCCGACGCGATTCCGCGGGATCGCATCGCGCGGCTGGTACGATTCCGCGGCGATCAGGATGCCGAATGGCGCAGCTATTCGCCCGACGCCAGGAACATCGCGACGCAATTCGTTGAAGGCATCAACCACTACATTTCATCGCTCCACGGAAAGCGTCCCGTGGAATTCCAAGTGGCCGGTTACGACCCTGAACCGTGGCAGCCGCAGGACGTCACCGCGCGGATCGCCGGATTGCTGATGACGCGCAATCTGCGTCAGGAAGTCGAGCGCGCGCAGGATATCCGGCGCTTTGGTCTCGACGAAGTGCAGCGCCTGCTGCCGCCCGATCCCTTTATCAAAATCGAGGCGCCGCGCGGTCTTGATCTGGCGTTGATCACAAGCGATATCCTGCGCGATTACACAGCCGCTATTGCGATGCCGCGTTTTTCCCCCGCACCGGGCCCAGGCGAGCAGGGCAGCAACAATTGGGTGATCGACGGCTCCATGACAACCACGGGTAAGCCGCTACTCGCCAACGATCCGCACCGGCCCGTGACGCTGCCGTCGCTCCGCAAAACGTGGCACCTGGTCGCGCCCGGCATGAACGTGATCGGCGCAGGCGAGCCCGCCCTTCCGGGAATCGCACTCGGGCATAACGAGAAGATCGCCTGGGGCTTCACCATCGTTGGCATCGACCAGCAGGACCTTTACGTTGAGCGCCTGAACCCCGCCGATTCGTCGCAGTACCGGTATCGCGGCGAGTGGCGCGGCATGGAGGTCGAGCACGACACCGTCAAGGTGAAGGGGCGCGCGCAACCCGCCGATATCGAACTGCGCTACACCGTGCATGGTCCCGTTCTGCACGAGGATCGTGCGCGAAATGTGGCGTACGCGCTCAAGTGGGTGGGCGCCGAACCGGGTGGCGCGGGTTACCTCGCCGCGCTCTCGTTGATGCGCGCGCAGAATTGGGACGAGTTCCTGAAGGGCGTGGCGCATTACAAGGTGCCCTCCGAGAATCTGGTGTACGCCGATACGTCCGGCAACATCGGCTGGATCGCGGCCGGGCTCGCGCCGGTTCGGAACAAATGGAGCGGCCTGCTGCCGGTGCCTGGCGACGGGGACTATGAGTGGGACGGCTGGGTGCCGCTCGACCGGATGCCGAAGTCCTACAATCCGCCCCAACACTTCATCGCCACCGCGAACCACAACATTCTGCCCGCGGACTACCCGGCGACGCTCTCCTTCGAGTGGGCGTTGCCGTTCCGTTTCCATCGCATCGAGCAGCGGCTGCGCGGCCGCCGTGAGTGGGACCGGATGGATTTCGAACGCTTGCAGCAGGACGTGCTATCGCTGCCGGCTTTGCGCTTCAAAGCGGTGCTGCGCGAATGGCAGTTGGCGGAGACGAGCCCTTATTGTGCGCCCGTCCAACGTCTGCTCGCCTGGGATGGACAATTGCGGATCGATTCCGAGCCGGCGCTTCTGTACGAGCTGTGGATGACGAAGATTCCAGCCGCGCTCTTCGGGCCGCAGTTAGGAGCGCGCGTCAATCTCGAGACCGTGCTCGCGACGCTCGAACAGCATCCACCGGCCGCCGTTCTGGAATCGTCGTTGAAAGCAGCGCTCGCGCAGTTGGAGAAGATCCCTGCCGGTGAAAGACAATGGGGCCGCCTGCACCGGATCGATTTCCGGCACCCGTTGAACATCGCGCAATGGAATCGGGGACCCTTCGCGCGCCCCGGCGACGCGAACACGGTGAACGCAACGAGCGGACTCAACTTCCAACAGTCGAGCGGCGCATCCTACCGCCAGATCATCGACCTCAGCGATTGGGACCGCTCCATCATGACCAACGCACCGGGCGAATCGGGCGACCCCCAAAGCAAGCACTACGACGATTTGATCGAAGATTGGGCCAATGGGCGCTATCACCCGATGCCGTACACGCGCCGCTTCGTGGAGGCCTGCACGGAGGAACGCTACGTACTGCAGCGGGGAAAGTAACCCTCGCTTACCGGCGCTCAGCCGTCATCCGCCGAAATCCGCTCACGGCAAAGCAGGCGTCGCGCCTAAACTCCAATCATGACCCGCTATGAAAGAGATCCGAACCGGCGAAGCCGCAATCCCGCCAGCGGGTTCGTCGTCGGCGCAGTAATTATCGCGGTAGGCGCGGTGATGCTGCTCGATAATCTCGGCGTCCTGCGCGCCCGCGATTTTTGGGATTACGCTCCACTGGTGCTGGTTGCCATCGGCGTGGCCAAGATCTTCGAAGGCAACGGGCGTACAAATACGATCATCATCGGCGGTCTGCTTTCCGGCGGCGGCATGCTCTGGTTCTTAGAAAATCTCGATGTGGTGCGCTTCGATACGCGCCTGGTGTGGCCCGTCCTGCTAATCGCATTCGGAGCTTCGATGCTGGTCCGCACCCTCGATCGCCAGCGTCTGAATGAGGGCGGGCCCGTCCCTACGGACTCCCAGTCCGAGTTGAACGTGTGGACCGTCTTCGGCGGGTCGAAACGCGTGGTCGACGTCCCCGACTTCCGCTCCGCCGACCTTTCAGTGCTTTTCGGCGGCATCGATCTCGACCTTCGCCCTGCGCGCATCGTGGACAGCGCATTCATCGATGCCAACGCGGTGTTCGGCGGCGTCGAGATCCGCGTGCCCTTGACCTGGAATGTGGAGTTGAGGGGCACGGGAATATTCGGAGGCTATGAGGACAAGACGGTGCATCCCGCGCCCGATCCCCTCACCCCGGCCCCGAGATTGGTTGTGAGCGGGTACGCGATTTTCGGCGGCGTCTCGATTTCGAACGCTTGAGCCCCGCATGCACCCCCTGTTCGCTTCCGCCCGCAGGCTTGGCCTGTATATCCTCGTGTGGCAGTTGCCCACCGCCCTTACGTCTTACCTTCTATTCGTAGCGGCTCGAATCACGCCCTGGGAAGCGCTGGCCCTCTGCGCTCCGTTGTGCTTCCCGTACGCGATCGTGTGCCTGACGCCGTGGTACATCAGCCGCGTAATTCCTCTGCGACGCGGTTCGGCGTTGAAAGTGATCGTGCAACACTTGCTGGCCTCCGCGGTCGCAGCATTCTTCTGGACACGGCTGGCCTACTTCCTGGCTCGACTGCTGAACGGGTGGCACCGCGGCTTTTTCGATCGCGTGTCGCCGCACCTGCCGTTCTTCTTCGGAGTCGGCATGTTGCTCTACCTGCTCGCCGTCGCCCTGCATTACACGTATCTCGAGATCGTGGCCGCGCGCGAATCGGCCCGTCTCGAACATGAAGCGCGTGTGCTGGCGCGCGACGCCGAACTGCGGGCTCTGAAGGCGCAGATCAATCCTCACTTTCTCTTTAACTGCCTGAACTCGATCAGCGCGCTCACTTCGATTGACCCCGCCCAGGCGCGCGACATGTGCATACGCCTGTCCGGGTTCCTGCGAAACACGCTGCGTTTGGGGGAGAAAACGACGATCCCTTTCAGCGACGAGATCGACCTGGTGCGCACGTACTTCGATGTGGAGCAGGTTCGCTTCGGCTCGCGTCTACGCGTGGAGCAGAACATAGAACCGGCGTGCGGCCGCTGCGGCGTGCCACCGCTGTTGCTGCAACCGCTCGTCGAGAATGCCGTCAAACATGGCGTTGCGAGCCTCGCGGGCGGCGGCTTCATTCGTATTCGCGCCTGGCTGATCAACGACCTGTTGCGCGTGGTGGTGGAGAATGAATTCGATCCCGAGAATCCCGAACCGCGGCGCGGCGGACTTGGTTTGGCGAACGTCCGCAATCGCATCCGCACCCGTCACGGCAATCGCGGTCACATGAACGTCACCGTGGCCGGCACCCTGCATCGCGTCGAGTTGCTACTGCCCTGCGAAACCGTTCCGGAGGCTCATGCTGCCCACTGACAACATCCGCGCAATCCTTGTCGATGATGAAGACCTGGCTCGCGCCCTGCTCCGGGAATACCTCGCCTCGACAGCCGGCATCGAGATCATCGCCGAGTGTTCCGACGGCTTTTCGGCCGTCAAGACCATAGGCGAACTACAGCCCGATCTCGTTTTTCTCGATGTCCAGATGCCGAAGCTGAGCGGGTTCGAGGTGTTGGAGCTGATTGGCCGCGAGATCGCCGTGATCTTCGTCACCGCGCACGATTCCTACGCGATGAAGGCTTTCGACGCGCACGCGGTCGACTACCTGCTGAAGCCGTTCTCGAAAGAGCGATTCGATCTTGCTCTCGACCGCGCGCGCCTGCGGATTCGTTCCGCCACCGGCGCCGCACCCACGCCCGACCCAGCCGCACTCAGCGCTGCCGCCCGCGCGCCTCGCGAGTTCGCCCAACGCATCGTGGTGAAGGACGGCGCAAAGGTCACCATCATCCCCGTCGACAAGCTCGATTATGTCGAAGCCCAGGACGACTACATCGCGCTGCACAGCCAGAAGCGCAGCTACCTGAAGCAGCAGACCATCTCAAGCCTCGAGAACATTCTTGACCCCGAACGTTTTGTGCGCATTCATCGCTCCTGCATCGTGAATCTCGAGCGCGTCGCGAAGATCGAGCCGTACACCAAGGACAGCCGGCTCGCGATGCTGAACGATGGAACGCAACTCCCGGTGAGCCGTTCCGGATACGCCCGCCTGACTGACCTGCTCGAAAGCCGCTGACACGCGCGCGGTACGATCGGCAGTGATGCGTACCCTCGCCTGCCTGCTCGCCTGCTGCACGTTGTGCCCCGCGCAATTGGAAATTGAGCGTGAGGCCCGCACCTGGGAATTTGTCGATGCGGCCGGCCCGCGCGCGGCTTTCTTCGGCAAGGAAGATGGCACGCTCGAAGCCTGGGTCTATCCCATGAAGGTGTTCAAGGATCTGCGCCTGCGGTTCCGCGTGGGCTCGCGCGTGATTCCCGCCGAGTCTGTCGTACGCACGATCCGCTCGCGCCCCGGCGCGTACACGTTCACATACTCTGGCGACGAGTTCCAGGTGGAGGAGACAATCGCGGCAAGCACGGCGCACGCGGGCCTCGTCATGCAACTCGCCGTGCGTTCGTATGAGCCGCTGACCATCGAAGGCGAGTTCACCCGCGATTTCCAATTGATGTGGCCGGCCTCGATCGGATCGTCGTATGGCGAGTGGGACGCGGGCGCGCATGCCTGGATGTTCGGCGCCGATGGCCAGCCATTCGCCGCGATATTCGGCGGGCCGGAAATGACGATGCTCGACGCCGAATATGCGACGAATTACTCCGCGTCCGCGCCGAACCGCTTCACGCTGGGCGCTATCAACGGCCGGGGCGAACGCTGGCTCGCCATCGCCGGATCGGTGAGGTCGCGCGCTGAAGCCGTCGCTGCGTGGAAGGCGATCATCGCCGATCCGGCCCGCGTCATCAGCGATGCCCGTGGCGCCTACGCCGATTACCTCGACCGCACCGTCCAACTCGATCTGCCCGACAAGTACATTCAACGCGCCTACGATTGGTCGCGCATCAGCGTCGCGCAAGGCATGGTCGATAACCCGCTGCTCGGCCGCGGGCTCGTCGCGGGCTATGGACCGTCGAAGGGAGGCTACCGGCCCGGCTTTGCGTGGTTCTTCGGCCGCGATTCCTTCTGGACGAGCTTTGCACTGACCGCTGCCGGCGATTTCGAATCCGCTCGAGCCGCTATCGATTTCGTGGCTCGCTTTCAGCGCGAGGATGGCAAACTCCCGCACGAGATTTCGCAAAGCGCCGCGCTCGTGCCGTGGTTCGAGGATTATCCATACGGATACGCCTCGGCCGACGCCACTCCTCTATTCGTGATCGCCGTTCGCGATTACGTCGATGCCAGCGGCGATATCGAGTTCGCGCGCAAGCACTGGCCCGCTCTCAACAAGGCGTTCGCCTTCATGCGCTCCACCGCGGGCGCCGGTGGATACCCGAAAAACTTCGGCGTCGGGCATGGATGGGTGGAGGGCGGTCCGCTGCTGCCAGTGCAGGTCGAGTTGTACCAGTCCGGTTGTTATGTGGAAGCGTTGCGCTCGATGGCTCGGCTCGCGCGCCTCACCGGTAGGGATGGGGCCGCTCTGTTGGATCGCGAGTTCGACGACAAACGACGCGGGCTGGAAGAAATGTTCTGGTTGAAAGACAAGGGCGCGTACGCCTTCGCGCTCGATCAAAATGGCCGCGCTGTCGATCAAGCGAGCGTGCTAGCGACCGTGCCAATGTGGTTCGGCGTGCTCGACACCCGCAACTCCCAGCGCATGATCGAGACCCTCGCGCATGCCACGCACTCGACCGATTGGGGGATGCGCATCATCGGCGCCGATAGCCCCGTGTTCGGACCCGCGGGCTATCATTTCGGTTCCGTGTGGCCGCTGTTCACTGGATGGGCTGCCGTTGGCGAGTACCGGTCCCACATGGCTGTGGCCGCGTTCGCGAACGTGCGCGCAAACGCATACCTGGCGCTGGATGGCGCGGGCGGAAACACTACGGAAGTGCTCTCGGGCGCCACCTATTCGCCGCTGTCAACGAGCTCGCCGCATCAGATCTGGTCCGCCGCCATGGTGGTCTCGCCCGTGTTGCGCGGACTCTTGGGGTTTTCCGTCAACACCGCGCCGGCACGCCTCAGCTTCGCGCCGCACCTGCCTGCGTCCTGGAACCAGATAGCCGCGCGCAACCTGCGAGTGGGTGGTGCAACCGTGACTTTGTCGTACACACGCAGCGGGACGCGAGATGAAGTAGTCGTGAACAATGCGGGATCGTCCGCGATCGAGTTCGAATTCGCTCCCGCATTGCCGCTGCCCGTCGAATTGCGCCAAGCCTCGCTCGACGGATCGCCGATACAGTCGCGCCCCGATCGCAACGCCGCCGATTGGCATCCGCGAATTGTGGCAACGTTGAAACCGGGCTCTCACACGATCGCCATCGAACACACCGCCGCTCTCGGCTATTCCCTCTCTTGGGATCCGCCCTCGCTCGCGCAGCCAAGCTCGAATATCAAGTTGATCTCGGAGCGCTGGACCCCCAACGCATTGGAACTCCGCGTCTCCGGACTGCCCGGCCGCGAGTATTCCGTGAAGCTCACCGATGGACGACAGATCCCGGTAAAGATAACGGGCGACGGTTCCGATTACCGCGACGAAACCGTGCGCATCCCGCTTCGGCCCTGATGCCGCGCACCGATCGCGGCTGGGAGATCACGCCCGAGGAACTGCGCGAGTGGACGCTTCACGAAGATGAGGAGTTGCTCGTGGTGAACAAGCCCGCCCATGTGGTGTGTCATCCATCCAAAAGCGGGCCGTGGTCGAGCCTGGCCGGGGCCTGCCGCGAATACCTCGCCGTCGAGCGCGTTCATTTGCCCGTTCGCCTCGATCGTGAAACCAGCGGGGTAGTCGTTGTCGCGAAGAATCACCGTGCCGGCGCGCGCTTGCACAATGCCGTAACGCGCGGCCATTTCCGCAAAGTCTACTGCGCGATCCTGACCGGCACGCTCGAAGCGGAGCGCATCGCCGACGCGCCTCTCGCTCGCGATCCGGCAGCGGAGTACTCGATCCGGCAATGCGTGGACCCCGAGCAGGGACGCGCCGCCCGCACCGTGTTTTATCCGGTTCAGAGCGGCGGCGGATTCACGCTGGTCCGCGTTGTTCCGCAGACCGGACGCCTGCATCAGATCCGTGTGCATGCGTCGTTCATCGGCCATCCGGTGGTGGGCGACAAACTCTATGGTCCGGATCCACGCTTCATGATGGAATTCGTGCACAACGGATTCACCGCGGAAATGGAACGCGCGCTGCTGCTCGACCGGCAGGCTCTCCACGCCGCCGAGCTGGCCTTCTATCCCGGCCCACAAGAGGTTTTGTACCGTGCGCCCCTGCCGCCCGAGTTGATTGCTTTCTGCCTGTCGAAAATCGGCCATTCCGGAGCGGTACCCTGTATTCGTGATCGCGTATGATCCGTCGGGCAATACTCGGTTCTGAAACGGCCTGTTTCATCTGCGCGGGCACGGCCGGCCATGCGGTGAGTGGCGGGCTGAATTACTCGTACAAACGCCGGGATACCGCCGCCACTTGTGTCCACGAGGGCGCCCTCGATTCGACCGCCTGATGCCCGAACGTTCGCGGTTTGACCGAGGGCTGCTAGCGGAACGATTTCTTGTAGAACACATCGATCCCAAACCGGCCCGTCTCCTCGCGGGTTGCGATCGCCGACCATTGCGGATTCACCGCCCACTCCACGCGGACGATCTGCGAGTTCGTTTGCGTCACATTGGTGATGTAGGTAAACGTCAGATTGCTCGTAATCTGCTGTTGCAGAGTGAGGCGCGCCTGAGGCAACTCGGAGCCGCTGGTGAAAGTCGGGTCAATCTTCAATTGGCTTACGCCGAACACGCGCTGTAGCCGGCTTGCGACGGGATTCGCGATGGCCTGGCTGACCAGCGCCGATTCGCCCATCTGCTGCAACGATTGCGGCGGCGTGGCGGGCTGCCGCGCGACAATATTGGGGTCCGATGTGGGCGTCTTGCCTGTCGCCAACAGCGCAACGATTTCGTTGAATTGCAGCGGCGGATCGGAGCGATGCGTGAGCTTCATGTTATCAATCGGCCCGGATACGTTCAGGTCCACCGTCACGCCCTTGGCCACGGTTTCGAGATCGATATTCAGCACCGGCTGAATGCGATTCGGATCGTAGAAATTGATACTGCCTTGATTTACGGTGTACTTGCTTCCGAAGAACACCAGATCGCCCTGTGTGATGTTCACGCGTCCGGTCATGCCGGGTTGCCCCAGATTCCCGCGCAATCTCAAGTTGGCCGAAGCCTGAATGTTCTGCGCCAGCGCGGTTTCAAACGCGACGTCCGGCGCGGTACGGATCAGAATGTTCAGGCGCATGCCCGCGATCGGGCCGCTTGGGGCCGAGGGCGCCTGAGCGGGCTCCGAGGAACGCGAGAGCATCGAGCCGAAATCCGACTTGGGACTGAATCCGAGCTTGTTGACCGTGACCGTTCCAGCCAACAAACTGCGCTGGCTGCTGCCCGATAGATTCACCTGCGCGCTCGCGACCACGCTGGCGCCCGGCGGATAGCGGACTCGCACAGCGTCGGCAGTGGCCTTCAGCGCGTACGCCAACGCTGGGCCGCCGTACGACACGAAACCGCTGGCCCCGAGCCTTCCGCCGCCCGACTCGGCTGTCAACGTCTGAATCGTGGCGTTCTTGCCGTTGAACAGGATCAGGCCGTTCGCGTTCGAGACGCCGTTCGGAAAATCGATGTAATTGACCGAGGCGTTCTTTAATTCCATGCGGCCGTTCACCAGCGGGTTGTTCATTGTGCCGCGCACGGAGGCCTGCACGACAACGGCTCCCGCGGAATACACGTCGCGGCTCATCTGCTGCAACAGTCCGAGATTCGTGTTCGCCTTCAACGACAGGTTCATCGCTTCGCCGGTCTTGAGCCCCGCCGTGCCCGCAAGCACGATGTCGGTCTCGGGTCCGGTAATGTGCGCGCGCTCCACCTTTACCACCCCGCGAGCAAGCGAAATCGCGAACGGCCCGTCGTTCTTCAGCGACACGACTTTGGTCACGCCTCCCGGTGTAGGCTTCGAGCTCACCTCGAGACGGTCGATATTCAACCGCGCTGCGAGCACGTCCAGATTCATGACAGGCCCATCAATGGTCGCCTGGCCAGCCGCGACAGCATCGAACAGCGGGGCTTCGGTCGACCCGGGCGACAGCAGCGGCCGCAGACCGGCATAGGTCACGTTGGCGAACGTAATGCGCGCGGTAGTCGGGTAATCCGGGCGCAGAGTGGTCTGCCCGTCGCCTTCGATTTTCGATCCGGCGAGATCGGAGTTGAGGTGATAGCTGACGCGATCGCCGGTGGTCTTCGCGTTCAGCTTGAGATCGCCCAACTTCTGCTTGTCGATCGCGAGTCCCGTCGCGTTCACGTCCGCATCGAGCGTCGAGACGAGCACCTCGGGCGACCCCTTGGTCTTGCGGACCGTCGCCGCCCCGTTCGCCACCAGTTGCAAAGCGCCCGCAAGCCCGGGCCGGAATTTCTGCACAGTATGGAGCTGACCCAACGAAACATTCGAGCTCGAAAGCTGGAACTTCGCCTGGCCATTCTCCAGATCGCCCGGCGCATGCGCGTACGTCATGCTTCCTTCCAAGCGCGCGTTTCCATCGACGATCTCGAGCCTCGGAACATCGATGAGCCGGTCGGTATAGGTGGCTCGCACGGCGACCCGGTCCAACGGCTCATCGTAGATCACGGCTTTATTCAGCGCCAGATCCACAGTCGCATTCGGATTCTGCATCGTCCCGCTGACCTGCGCGGTTCCAGAAAGCATTCCCTTCGCCGGAATGTCCTTGCGTCCCGCCAGCACGAGAATCCGCTCGAGCGGCAGCGACTGCAGGCTCGCGCTCGCGGTGGTCGGGTAATCGCGGCGCAGCTCGGTTCGGCCGTTGACGTTGATGGTCGATCCGGCCAGATCGGAATTTACGCGATAGTCCACTGTCGATCCCGTCGTGCGCGCGGTTGCCGTGAGATCGCCGTAATTCTGACCTTCCGCCTTGAGGCCGCGAACATTGATATCGCCGTTCACTGCGTTGATCAGGAGCTCGGTCTGGTCCTTCTTCACCGGCGTCAGCGAGGCCGATAATTGCGCGTTCGCCTGCAATGTTCCCGCAAGTCCGGGAACCGACTTGTCGATCGCCTTCAATTTCCCCAATTGCAACTGATCGGTTCGCATCTGCGCCTGAATGCGGCCGGTCGAGAAGCTGTCGGCGGGATGATCGAAGGTACCGCTGAGTTGAGCCGCGCCGCCCGGCGTATGGATGTTCGAGGCGGTCAGCGTCACACGCTGATTCGAGAATCCGACCTGGGCCGTCGCCCGATCGAACGGTTGATCGTAGGCGACGCCGTTGGTGACCGTCGCATCGGCCGACCCGATCGGATTCGCCACGGTGCCGCCCAGGTGAACATCGGCGTTCACCGTTCCCGTGATTGGCACTTTCGGCTGTCCCGCCAGCGCCAGCAGATCGGCCACGTCGCCGTTGCGAATCGTCGTATTCAGGTTGAGCTGTTGATCGGGCAGCGGCTTCCAATTCCGCAGACCGATGTTGGCCGACGCCTGTATCTGCATACCGCCGCGAGTCAGTTGTGTGTTCGAGAGATTCGCGCCCGATTTGGACGCCGACACATCCGCCGCAAGCTGATCGAACTTGCGTCCTTCGACACTGAAATTGCTGACGCCCAAGTGCCCGCGAATTTGCGGGGCACTGAGTGCTCCAGTAACGACGCCGGCGAATGTTGCCGTGCCGCCGTTCAATTCGACCGGCATCTTCTCGACCGGATCTTTGGACGTCGCGCGCATTGCGGGCAGAAAGTCGTTCAGATTCGTCGAGCGGAGCTGCACGTTCAACTGCTGCCCCAATCCGCCCGACAGCTCCAGACGCGAATGCGGCAGAGTCAGATAGCTGTCGGCGATCTGGACTGTATCGCGCGCGCCGTTGTATACCGCGTTCAGCCGGCCCGATACAGGTACGCCATTGCCGCGCGGCGCGATGCTCAATTGAGCGTTGGCCTGAATGCCAGATGTGCCGGCTGCTTTCAAATCGCCTTGCGCTTTCACCGGCCCCGAGACGACGCCCGCGTAACCGAGCGGCTTGCCCATGAACGTGCGCGACAGCGTGTTCAGATCGAAGTTGCGCATCTGGCCATCGACGGTGAATCGCGCCATGTTTTCGATGGCCGCGTTGCCCGCGAACTCGCCCCCCAGCGCATCCAACCGCATGCCTTCGAGCGCGATTCGATTCTGATTGGCGCTGATAGCCGAAGCGAGGTTGATGTTCGAGAAACGCTGGCCGCCTTGGGTGACCGACACGTTTTGAGCCTGAATGTTACCGTTGACCTGATATCCGGCAGGTCCGCCCAGCTTCGCCGTCCCGTTCACGTTCACCACGCCCTCGGGCCGCGCGGGACTGTTCAACAGCGGCGCGAGTTGCCCGAGTGCGAGATGTGTTTTGAAATCGAGACCCGGCGGATTCCCGCTCGGATCCTGCAAGGTGCCGGAAGCTTCGAGCGTCGAATCGCCAAAAGCGGCATGCACGCCCGACACCTGAATGCGGTTGTCGGCCATTGAGAACGCCAGGTCCGCCGTGACCACCGGTGGAAGGTTCTTTGCCGCCTGCGCCGATACTTTGAGACCCGTTGCGCGCTCCAACTCAGCCAGCGCCACACGCGCGTTCGCGTGTCCCGAGATGTGCGGCGACACCAGGTGGTCCACCGCGCCGCTCAGGATCACCTCGGAATCGGCGGTCGCGATTTTCGCGTTGTCGAATGCGATGCGGTCTTTCTCCAGCGTGACCGGCAGCGTGACGTTGATGTTCAGGGGCGCATTCTTTCCATATGTAACGTACAGCGGCGCCATCGTCACCCGACCCTGATAACTCTGCTTTAGACTGCTGTAGTCCAACTGCGCCCGCAGATTCTCGCCTCGCGCATCGAGCGCAATCTTCTTATCCGCGAACAGGACCGTGCCGTTGTTCAATTCGAAATGTCCGATCGCCAGATCGACGACGGTTTCGAGCGCGGACTTGTTGCTCTTCGATTTGACCTTCGGCTCGGGCACGTTCGTAGTGCCGTCCGGATTCACGATCACGTTGGCGCGCGGTTCGTCGATCACGAGCGAGCGCACGTCCACGGTCTGCTTCAGCCCTGAAAATAACCGCAGATCTACCTGCAGACGTTTTGCGGCGAGCAGCGGCGGCGCATCCTTCGGCTCAGTCCCATGCAGGACAAATCCGTTGAGCCCCGCGCGCAAGTGCCACAGATCGAAATCGAAGCTCGAGATATCGACGCGCCCGCCCGTGCTCTCTTCCGTGGTCGCGATAATTTTCTCGCGCACGAAATTCCGGAACCACGGAGTCTGCACAGTGATGATCGCCGCAACCAGCACGAGCACGACCAACCCCGCGAGGGAAGCGGCCGCGCTGATGACTTTCCGCCTTGTGGTCATTTCAAATCCGCCTCGAGATATCGAATCTGAGCCTCTTTATGCGCCTGCTCCAGCCAAGCAAAGAAATCGCGATTCACGCGTTCACCCGACAGTTGTTCTTCGATGGAGCCGCGCACATCGTCCACCGTCACCGGTTTGCCGCCGGCTTGACGCCGCAACTCGCCAACGTGCGCGTCGAAATACTTCTGCACTTCTTCGTCGCTGATTAGCACGCCCGGCCGGAAGCGCTGCTCGATAAACTTCAACACGGTGGCTTGCCAGGCCACTTGATGGTGCAACTGCGCATCGTCGATTCCGTACCGCTGGAGCGCGGCCTGATAAGCGCCCGATTGCCCATAGCGCTGCTTCCGCATCTCCTCGACCAGAGCCTGCGCCTCCTCCGGCTTTGCTTCGGGATACTGCGCCACCTGTATCTCGCGCCGGATCAGGGCCTGGTCGATCAACCGGTTCGCCGCTTCTATGCGCGCCGCGGGTCCGAGGTCCAATTGCACACCGTTCAGTAAACTGGTGGCCCGAATGTCGCGCTCGATGTCGCTATCCTTGATCGGCTGATTGTTCACCACGATCGCGACGCGGTCGAGAATCACGGCGCCGCAGATCGCCATAGAAACACAGGCTGCCAAAAAGAGCCGCCGCATCAGAACGTCTGCCCTATTGAAAAGAAGAATTGCAGGTGTCCGACATTCTGCTTCGTGCCCTGGCATTGCGTGGGCAGTTGACTGGCCGGCAAATTCGGGTTGCATTGCAGCAGCTCAGCGAACGTGCCCTTGAATCCGATGAAACTTGGCGGGTTGATGCTGTACGCCAGATCGACGCGGATCGGACCTACAGGAGTGCGATACCGAATGCCGAAACCTGCCGCATGCACCATGTAATTGAAGTCCTGCGGGTTCTTCTGGCTAGAGCGGAACGAGATGTCGCTCAGACTGCGGTAGACGTTTCCCGCGTCATGAAACAGTACACCGCCGATGTTGTCGCCCAGCAGTGGGAATCGCAATTCGATGGTATTGAAAAACACCGCGTTGCCGCCAAGCGGGAAGCCTGTCGGGGGCGTTGCGGAGCCGCCCGGACCGGCGGGCGTTCCGATGTCGCGCGGCCCCGCCTGGTTCTCGGGAAACCCTCGATGCGATACGTTGCCGCCGCCGAAGAAGCGCTCGGGCAAGGGGATCGACTCCGTGCCGCCGATCCCCGCCGGTACGCTGAACGGATAAATCACGCCGATCGTAGTCTCGCGCGCGAACACCCACAGGCGACGGTGCACCGGATAATACGTCGCGTTCTTCACCAGCGCCCGCATGAAGTTCCGCTGCGACCCGAACACCTTCGAGGCAATGCTGAAATCGGCCGTCGTATAGATTCCGCGATGCGCGTCGGCGGGATTGTCGCGGCGGTCGTGCGCGATGTTTGCGGAGATGAATCCCAGCCGCACGGGCTGCAACAATAGCGGCACCAGCAGAGTCGGAATAGCGACGCTCGACGTGCTCACTCGCCGGTACGTGACCCGGAACAGGCCGTTCAGCGCCTTGGTGAACTGCTGCGAAATCTGGACCGATGCTTCCTGGCGCTTCGACGAAAACGTCCGCACATTGTTCGATTTCTCGTACAGCGCCGTAAACGTGATGTTGCGGCCCTCGACGTTTTGAAAGCGCGGCAGCGAGTAGTTGAACGAGGCGCGCTGCTCGAGCGTTGACACGCGTCCGCGCAACGACACGAGATGACCGCGGCCCAGGAAATTGAGGCGAGTCACGTCCAGCGAGAATCGCGGACTGAACCCGGTGCCGCCCACCGGCGCATCGAGAGCGTTCGTGGTTCCCCCGCCTATGGATCCCGCTTCGGCGCCGATGCCCAGGTTCAGCGTGTAGCGGTTCGCCTCCTCGATGTCATACAGCACGTACTTGTACAACGCCGTTCCGCCAGGGTTCTGAACTCCCGTATCCACTTTGGCGAAGATGCCGAGGTTGTACAGATTCTTCTGCGCTTCGGTCATGGCTCCAAGTGAAAGCGGATCGTCCGGCTTCAGCGTCAGCGCATTTTGGATCAATTGCGGACGCGTTCGCTGCACGCCCGAGATGAGGATATCGCGTACAAACCGGCGCGGCCCCTCATTGACGGTGTACTCCACGTTGACGTGGTTTGGCACGCTCGAGGGAGTTGCGCGCCAAACGAACGTGGCATTCGCGAAGCCCGCGCCGTAGTATCGCGTGAGCACGGCCGAACGATCCACCGCCACGTTGAATTCGCTGTAAGGTTGACCCGGCAGCGAGCTCAGGAATCTCCTGATTTCGTCTGTGCCGAGTTGCTGTACACCTTTCAGCTCGACGCTATCCACGAAACGCTGCGGCCCTTCTTCGATGCGCATCGTTACCGAGATCTGCCCCGCTTTACCCTCGTATTCGCGTTTAGTTTCCGAGGTGACCTTGACGTCTGCAAAGCCGTTCGACTTGTAGAGATTCGCGATGTTCTCTTCGTCCTTCTTCAACATGGCTTGGCTGTAGCGGCCATGGCGGAAGCGAAAGGAAGCGGGTTCCAAAAACATTCGCTCGCGTAATACTCCGTCGTTGAAGTAGTTGTTTCCCACGAGCTCGAGGTTCACCAGCTTGAAACGCTCGCCGCGGCTGATGATGTACTCGATAATCATCTGATCCGGCCCTTCCTCGCGCTGCCGGAAATCGATGGCGACATCGTAATAGCCTTGATTCTGGAAGTAATCGCGGAGGTTGCGCGCGCCTTCCACGAGAAGGTCCCGATCCACGCGGCGCTCATCGAACACCGGCACGTACTTGCGCAGCGTTCCTCTCGACACCTTGGCCTCGATGGCGCGAACCTGCACCTTCGGGCCGGCGTTCACCTCGAGGGTCGGCTTCACGCGGCGGCGCTGCGCATCGTAGGCCAAATCGGTGATCTTCGCGTCCGCCATGAGACGATCGCGTTTTTGGTACTGCTTCAGGATTCCGTTCAAGCCGCTGCGCGTCAGCGATTGCGTTACCTGGCGGTACCAGCCGATGAAGCGGATCCTCCATCCGGTTGCGCGAATGATGGTGTCGTCCGATAGCAGCGGCTTGCCCGTGATGACCGGCCGCTCGTACTTGGCCCGCTTTCCCGTCTTGACGTGGAAGGTGAAGTTCAACTGCTGTATGTCCGGTTCGCGATCGATCGCGGTCTCGACTTTCGCCTCATACAGACCGTTGTCGCGGAACAGACGCGTCGTCGTTTCCTGAGCCTCGGTGAGCGCCTTTTCGTCGAACGCCTGGCCCAGGTTCAAGAGCGTGCCGTTCGTAATCTGGCCGCGATTGGGCGGCTGCACGATCTTGCCTTGCGCGCCCACATGTCCGACAAACCAGCGCGTCTTGGTCACAAAGCGGACGATAAGGCCGCCTTCGGCCGGTTCCGCTTCTACCTGAATGTCGTCGTAGTAGCCGGTTGCGAACAGAGCGTCGATGGCGTCGCTCACCTCGGCCATGTGGAGAGGCGCGCCTTTCTTGATTGTCTGAATGCGGTCGCGATCGCGATCGTCGAGCGGCTGCCGCGCGGGCTCGTAGCGGACATCGATAATCCGCTGCCCCTCGAGGGCGCTCGATTGCGCCATCGCAGCTAGTGGTACTAGCAGAAGGCAGAGAGTAATTGCACAGGGGAACACTGCGTTGGACCCGCTGTTACGCAAGAGGTTTCAGACTTCTTGAGAACGCAGACGCTCAGGTGAGCAGGCCGCGAATGCGCGACTCCACGGCGGTCTTCACCTTCTCCTCCGGCAGGAAGTTCTTCAAGAAGGACGGCAGCTCCACTTCAATCGTCACCTGGGCCGGTTCCACAGCGATCCAGCCTTTCACCGGCACGGCGATGAACGCGGCCTTGGCGTGGAAAGAAAAGTTCATCGTATCGCCGACCCAGGTGCGGTGCTCCTCGCTGATCTGCACCGGGCCCATCGGCAGCCCCTTGAAGATGTCGTCGAAACTGCGGTCGATGTTGGCCTTGATCTCCGCGGGCGTCTTGTTGTGCGATACAGTGATGCGCATTATCTCCCCAATACCGAGTTGAGCGACCCTTGCCGGTAGCCTTCCAGATCGAGCGTGACGTAATGGAACCCCAGCGGCTTGAAGATGCCTGTCAGAGTCCGCGCCATCTCCACGTTCAGCGCGCGCTCCATCTCTTCCGTCGCGATTTCGATGCGGACCACCTCGCCGTGAAAGCGCACCCGGAACTGCCGGAATCCGAGCGCCCGGATCGCCTCTTCCCCCTGCTCCACCGTCTTCACGTTCTGCACGGTAACGGGCGTGCCATATGGAATGCGCGAACTCAGACACGCGGAAGCGGGGCGGTCCCACGTGGGCAGTCCGGCCATACGCGACAACTCGCGTATCTCGGACTTGCTCAGACCGGCGTCGGCCAGCGGCGCTTTCACCTGGTGACTCTTCGCGGCTCCCTGGCCGGGGCGGTAGTCGCCCAGATCGTCGGTGTTTACGCCGTAGACGATGTTGAATATGCCGCGATTCGCGCCGATCTGCTCCAGGCGCGTGAACAATTCGTCTTTGCAATGAAAGCACCGGTCCGGCCCGTTCTTCACGTAATCCGGATTGTCGAACTCGTAGGTGTCGATGTACTCGTGGCGAAATCCGCAATGCCGTGCGAAGGCTTCGGCGTCGCGTTTATGCGATTCCGGGATGGACGCCGAGTCCGCCGTGATCGCGATGGCACCCTCCCCGAGCACCTCGTGCGCGGCCCAGGCGAGGTACGCCGAATCGGTGCCGCCCGAGTAGGCGACAATCAGTGGACCGAGTTGTCGCAAGCGCGAGAATAGATCGTCCTGCTTCGCCAGCAGTTGTCCGGTATCGATTTTGGAGGGGCCCAGGGTCACCAGCGTGGCCATGACTCCAGTGTAAGCGGTTTGGTGATAGAGTAGCTCAGTCCAATGAATCCCAAGATGGCGAAGGCGGGCACCGTTGTCATCAGCCGCCAGCAATGGATCCTGCTTGGCCTTCTGGTGGCCTCGATCTGTATCAACTATATCGATCGCGCCAATCTGTCCGCGGCTGCCGAGGACCTCAGCCGCGAACTGAACCTGGGTCCGGAACGCGTGGGCCTGCTGCTATCGTCGTTTTTCTGGACGTACATGGCGTTCCAGATCCCGGCGGGATGGCTGATCGAGCGCTACAACGTTTTCTGGGTGTATGCGGCGGGATACCTGGTCTGGTCGCTGGCGACGGCGCTCACCGGCTTCGCGAGTTCCTACCACGTGATCTTCGGCTTGCGGCTGTTGCTGGGTTTTGCGGAATCGGTGGCCTATCCTTCTTATTCGAAGATCATCGCCGCCGGATTTCCGGAGGAGAAGCGCGGGCTCCCGAACGCGCTGATCGATGCGGGATCGAAACTCGGCCCGTTCCTCGGTCTGCTGGTCGGCGGCTCCATCATTGCCCGATCGAACTGGCGGGTCATGTTCATCACTATCGGCGGGCTCAGCCTGCTGTGGCTCATCCCGTGGATCTGGGCGCTGCGGCGCGGAACGGGCCACGCGGCGCGGGTCGTCGAGAATGGTCCCTCGGTGGTCACCATCCTGGGCCGGCGCGAGGCTTGGGGCACGTTTATCGGCCTGCTTTGTTCGAATTACGCCTGGTACTTCCTATTGACCTGGCTACCGTTATACCTCCGGCGGGAACGCCATTTCTCTGCCGCAACGATGGCCACCTATGGCTCGATTCCGTTTCTTGGCGTCGCGGCGGCGTCCCTGTTCGGGGGTTGGCTGTCCGACTTCCTGATCTGCCGCGGCGCGTCCACCACACTCATCCGAAAAGGATTTGTGATGACGGGCCTTACGCTCGCGACGCTGCTGTACCCGGCGGCGATGACGTCCGATCCGAAGCTTGCGCTGGCGCTGTTAACGGCCGCCTGCCTGTCGTTCGGCCTGTTTTCATCGAATGTCTGGGCTGTAACGCAGACGCTCGCCGGGTCCACCGCCGCGGGAAAGTGGACGGGAATGCAAAACACGTTCGGCAATGTCTCTGGGATTATAGCGCCCTATTTCACAGGCTGGATTGTGCAGGAAACTCATTCATTTACTTGGGCTTTTGTCGCGGCTTGCACAGCCCTGTTGATCTCCGCGGCTTCCTATCTAACTCTGGTGAGAAAAGTCGCGCCGCTGAATTGGAATACGACGGAGTAATTGTGTGTAACCTTCCTTTCGGTATAGGCATCAGAATAGGTAGCGGGAAGTTGAGTAAATAGCAACGGCCGCGCATGTTGGGCCTGAAATCCTGGTGGTTACAGGCCGCCCGGTGAGTACCTTCCTCCGAGTACTCACCGGTTTCTTATTGGTAGCGGGCAATCAGTCCAGGTACATCCGCGTCAGCCATTCCGCCGCCACCGCCGGCTTGTCACGCCCTTCCACCTCGACCAAAATCCCCCAGGCGATTTCCACCCCGCCTTCCACATCGCGCACTGAGTTCACCGCAACCCTTCCACGCACCCGCGAACCTGCGGGCACCGGGGAAGGAAAGCGGACCCGGTTCAGCCCGTAATTGACCGTCAGTTTGTAATCGCCGCGCACCTCGACGGTCTCGCGCATGATCCGGCTCAGCAGCGACATCGTGAGGAATCCGTGAGCAATCGGGGCCCCGAACGGAGACTCGCGGCGCGCCCTCTCGACATCCACATGGATCCACTGGCGGTCGCCCGTCAACGTTGCGAATTGATCGATCATCTCCTGCGTGACGTCGATCCACTCGCTGATGCCCGCCTCTTTCCCTGCCGCGTGGCGCAGCTCGTCCAACCCGTCGATGATTCGCGCAGGCATCAGCGGCCATCCACGGTGAAGGCCAGCAGCACGTTTCCGCCGCGGCCGACAATGCGCCCGTAACCCGAGTTCACATACAGCACGCCATTCGCGATGGTCGGCCCCGCGGCATCGAGCGACCCGCCCGTTGCCTTCACGCCGTTCACGGTTTCAAACGGTTTGCCGGTGTCGAAGTCCCAAACAATCGATCCGTCCTGGCTCGAATATGCCCGCAGATGCCCGTCCATCGACCCGGAAAAGACCGCCCCCGGAATCGCGGTCACAGCTTGCGATTGCGCCGGAAGACAGCCGCCCTTGCCCCAAGTACACTCCGCCTTGGGCGCGGGCGTGCTCCAGGCGCGCTTGCCCGTCGCGATATTCAGCGCGGTGATGCCCGGCTTTGCGACGTCCGGTTTAGTAACGGAATCGGCGATGGCCACGTACGCGTTTTCGCGATCCGCCGCAAACCCCCATTCGACGCCGCCCAGCGCGCTGCCCTCGCTCAGCCTGTCCTGCCATAGAATCGCGCCACGTTTATCCGGATCGAGCGCGTAAACGGCCCCCGATTTCTGCCCCGCCAGGATCACCTGCTTGCCGTTGGGCAAGGTGCGTAGAATAGGCGAGCTGCCGAAGTCCACGTCCGGGCCGACAATCTCGGGACAGTTGCCGTCACCAGGTTTATTACACCCGACCAGAAAATTATCCTTGGGCGTCACCTGGCGCGACCATTTCAGACTGCCCGTCTCCATATCGATCGCCAGAATCGCGTTCGCAGTGTTCTGATCCACATCGGTATAAGAGTTGCCCGTGCCGGCGTAGACCACCTTGCGCTTCACATCCAGCGTCGGCGCCGACCAGACCGCCGCGCCCGCCGGTCCATACATCTGTGTACCTACGTTGTTCTTCTTCCACGCCGTCGGCGGGTCGGTGATGGTGTGCGTTTTCCATAGCAGCTTGCCGGTCGCCGCCTCGAGCTTAACGATACTGCCGCGGAACTTGCAGCACTCGTACTTGGCATTGCGGCCGGACACTTCTTCCACCGAGGAGACGGGCACGTATAGATCGTTCTTGTACAGCACCGGGGCCCCGGTGATGCGCGCCACCGGATGTTCATCGACCTTATTCGTCCACAGTGGCTTGCCATCGTCGGCGTTCACCGCATGCACCACCGCTTTCTCGTCGCCGAAGTAGGCGAGGTACTTGGCCCCGGAGTTGGCCGGCGCGGGCCCTACGCTGATGGCCGTGCGGGCGCTGGTTCCGGTCTCCAAGGTCCAGTAAGTGCAGCCCGTCTGGGCGTTCAACGCGAAGATCGTGCCGTTCCCGCTGGTGACATAGAGTCGATCGCCAATGATGGTGGGCTGCCCGTAGGTGAACATGCCAGGATACCCGAACGCCCACTTCACTTTAAGTTTGGGCACGTCCTCCGCCGTGAAGCCGGGGGACGGTTGGAAACGCGTATTCTCCACGTCGCGGCCCCATCCGTTCCAGTTTCCGTCGCTCATCGTGATCGGCGCCGGACCGCTCGCGCAACGCGTTACGGGCGGCGCCGCGGTAACGGCCACGCTCGGCTCCTTGCCGGTCAAGAATCGCGCCACGGCTCTCTTATCGGCGTCGTTGAGGTTCTTGCCCTGCTCTTTCATGGCGCCCGTGCTGAGCGCGGTGATCACGTCCTCGGGCGCCCGCTTGGCCAGGGATTCGCGGGAGGGTACGCGCTCCTGCGGATGGTCGTGACAGGCGGCGCACGATGCACTGTAGATCGCACTTCCGTCGGGCGGAGCCGCAAACGCCGCCGCCGCGCACAGCAATCCTGAGACGACTCGCAATGTGCCCATGGTTGGTCACTGTATCACGCCTGCGGCTCAAGACGGGCGATGCGTGGCCGATATGATTTTCATGAGGTTGGTGTTGATCGCCGCCGTCTGCGGGCTGTTGGTCGCGAAAGCCGGAGCTACCGGCGTCCGCGAGGCCGCTCGGGTGTCCGATGCGTACTTGACCGAGGCGCAGCGCGGCAATCCGGGCGCGGGCCGGACAGTAGGTGTGCTGCTGGCCCAGGGCGGAATCATGGCGGCCGATCCGGGCGCCGCGGTTCCGTGGCTATTGCGCGCCGCGTCGGAGGGCGACGCGCAATCGGCGGTGACTCTCGCCGACCTCTATTCTGAAGGCCGCGGTGTCGAACGCGATCCGGAGCGGGCCCTGAGTTGGTACCGCCTTGCGGCGCCGGTCAGTGCTTATGCGGTCTGGCGGCTCGGGCAAATGTTCGAATCAGGGGACGGCGTCGCATACGATCCCGCTGAGGCGGCGCGCCTGTTCTTCGATGCTGCCCAGCGCGGCTCGGCTGCGGCCAGCAATAGCCTGGGCAACCTGCATGTCGCGGGATTGGGTGTGGCGCAGGATTACCACGCGGCTCACGACTGCTATTTAAAGGCGGCGAGCGGCGGGTACCCGGATGCGTTACTGAATCTTGCAGGAATGTACTATCACGGGCTCGGTGTCGAGCGCAGTTATAAGAAGGCTCGGGATCTGGCGCGTTCGGCCGCTGCGCAGAATGCGCGGGATGCGATGACGTTTCTAGGGGAGATCGAGCGGAAACAGCTGGAGAGGGGCGAACCCGCCCTCGAAATCGGAAGCGGGTCCAGGTAATCCAATTAAGCCTTGGGAGCCTTATCGACGGCTTTCCACTTCTTCTCGTCCCAGTACATGACCTTGCCTTCGCGATAGCTCTGCACCGCGAGGTTGATCACGATCTGGGCCTTTGCGCCCGTCTCGACATCCAGGTGCGGTTTCTCGCGAGTGCGCAGGCAACTGATGAAGTTGTCGATGTGCCGGTACATCATATCCTGCGTGTTATCGACCGGGATCTTCACTTCGTCGGTTCCGAATTTGTAGTCCTTGAACATCGGGACCTTCGTCACCGTGCCGGTTTCGCGATCGCGGCGGCGGCCCACTTCGGGCTTCACGGTGATGTAGTCGGTCGTGCTCTCGAACATCCCGTGGTCGACCATGATGATGGTCCCCTCGTGCCCGCGAATCAGGCCGGGAATGTGCTGCGAATTCGCCATCGATGAGCTGAGCACCAGGGAGTGACCCTTGGCGTAATCGGCGATCAGATGGAACGTATCGGGAACCTCGCGCTTCTCCTGGAACGCCGGTCCGCCGTAGATGCCGCCGCCGGCAACTACCTTATGCGGGAATTGCGGCTCGTCCCAGCAGATGTTCAGAGGCGATACGACGTGATAGAACAGGTCGGTCGCGATTCCACCCGAATAGTCCCAATACTTGCGGAAGCGGAAGAACCGGTCGGCATCGAAGGGGCGCTTTTGGGCAGGCCCGAGCCACATGTTCCAGTCGATGTAGTCGTCGCCCTTGCCGTTCGGCCCGGCGTTCTCGTCGATCGGCCAGTTCCACTCTCCGTCCACGCTGTTACGGTGGTAAGAACCCTGGCTCATGATCATCTGCCCGATCATGCCGTCGGCAATCGCCTTCTTCGCCTTGTACCACTGATCGGCGGATGTGGTCTGCGAGCCGACCTGGAATACCCGCTTGGTCTCCTTCACCGTCGCGATGAGTTGCTTGGCTTCATCGTTGGTGTGGCACATCGGCTTCTCGCAGTACACGTCCTTGCCGTTGTCCATCGCAGCCAGCGATACCTTGGTGTGCCAGTGGTCCGGCGTTGCGACGATGATGGCGTCGAGGTCCTTGCGCGCGACCACTTCCCGCCAGTCCAGCGTGCTGTCGCATTTGAAATGCTCAGCGGCCTTTTTGCGGCGCTTTTCGTAAACATCGCAAACCTGCATGATCTGCAGGCAGTTGTTGTTCTTCTCGCCGTACTTGCTGAACGCTTCGGCTACGTACGAGCCGCGGCCGCCCACGCCGACCACGCCGATGTTGATGCGGTCGTTAGCACCGAGAACGCGTCCTGCGGAGGTCTTTCCTCCGCGGGCGAGAGCCGGCACAGCCACTCCGAGCGACACTCCCGCGGAGGCCGCGCTCTTTAAAAAATCTCTTCGGTTGGAATCTGACATTGAATCCTCATTGTGGGCCACGAGCCTGGGCGGGTTCTCTTACAAACGGGCGCGGGGTGGCCTGCCTCGATACCGGATAACTACATCCAGTTTAGCTCAGCGCGCGGCCTTGATTCCAACGGTACAGCCGCCGTCCAGCCGAATCGCTGCAACCTCTTCGCTTTTAACCATCGCGGAACCCTGCCGCTGGAGCGGTCACGCACGAAACGAACATGGCCGCGCGAATTGCCTGCGAGGATGACCGAACCGATTCTCGGCCTCGAACTTGACGGCCGGTTAATTAATTTGGCTCATCAGCAGGTTGCCTGCTTCAGCCGCTGACGAGTTCGTCGGCGGTGCAGATGTTGGGCGGTCTATAGGGTGGCAGCAGCGAGACTCACGACTGCGGAACGACTTCGATGGGCAGCCGTGGGATAGCCGTTACCATCACGATTGATGCTCTTCGCGTCAAGATCTACATGGGACGTCGTCAATCTCGCATCCGCCCCGTCGCGACTGTTCGTATGATTCTCGGTCCCGTCCTGCGTCCCATCCTCGCAATCCTCGGCGTCACTGGCACTGCGGCTTCGGTGCTCCTGCTTTGCATTGGGTTCTTCGCCGATGGCGCCAGAGATCCTGACCGCATCCGGTACATGATGGCAACCGTGCAACTGGAGATGTTGAACAAAGCGCTGGAGCGTTACCGTGCGGATTGCGGCCGCTACCCACGCACCGAAGATGGACTCGACGCCCTCGTAATGGACGAAAAGACCGGGGGATGGCACGGTCCCTATGTTCCCCGAGTCCCGTTGGATCCCTGGCAATCACTTTACGTCTACCGCCTGTCGGGATACGCGCCACGGGTCGTTTCCTACGGAGCAGACCGCGCGCCCGGAGGCGAGTTCTTCAATGCCGACCTTTCAACTATTAGTGCGGCCCGGCCGGTTCTTGAGAGTCCCTACGAGCTGCGAACGAATCGGATTTTGCTTGCTGTGTGGCTTTCGGCTTGGCCCCTGCTCGGAGCCTCGCTCTATTCCTTCATCAGCGCTTCCCGGGCCGATCGGCCTGGCGATGCCACCAAACGTAGTACACTCCAGTCACCCTGAAACCGGCTAGCACCTTCGATCGCCGGCTCAGATCAAGGTCCTCGTATGATCCGCAAAGAAACTGCAGCGTCTGTTCTGATGATCGTGTTCGGCGGTGCTGCCGCGATTCTCGTCGGCCCCGGCTGTGCCCCAACCCCCAACTGGTCGCAAGAGACGTCGTACTGCTGCACCAAAGGGGACGCCGCTTCGGCGTTTCTCACGCTGACCAGCAGTTGCCCAGCAGGATTCCGGCGCATCGCTAAGGACGACCGCGCAAACGCGGCACTCTTCGCCACCTGCGGCGGCGCACCCGTTACCGTCCGGGTTGGGCCAAACTCCTCCAGGGCTGTTACCTCCCCGCGGAATACCGTCCCGCTGCCAACGTTCGAGAGCCAACTGCCCGTAACTTCGCCGACTCCGCTCCCAATGCCTGTTCCTTCGCCGCTTCCCGTCAAGCCACGTTCCTGCTTTACGGAATGCCCGCCGGGTGTTCAGAATCCACACTGCATTGTTGGCGGACCGGCGCCGTCCACCTACGGCCCGCAACTCGCCCGCCTCATCACCACGCTGACTCGCGACCGCCAGGCCCGCATCGACCTTGCCCCATACTCAACACCCCTTGCAGCCGCGCCTGTCAGGCTTGTGCGCGGCCCGGTTGTGCTCGACAATCAACGGCTCACCAACTCAGGCCCGCCTCTTATGCTCGAAGCCGCAGCCCCGGCACTCGGAGCCATCGCCGGCATCGAACTGCCAACGAACATCGAAGCCTCTGTAGAACGGAATGGTCCCGTAACAATCTTCCGGCTGCCGACCACCGCTCACGGCATCTCGCTCCGTTTGCTGAACGCGCGCACCCGCGCCGCGCACCCGCTCGACGCGACAGCTGCCGGGCGCATCCTCGCCATCGAGACTGACCACCAATCGGTGTTCGTGCAAACCCCTTCCGCTTGCCTGTCATCAACACTGCCCGCCTCGAGATAGTGATGCTGCCCTATGTCACTCAACCCTCGTTCGCCATCGGGCCGATCACTATCTATGCGTTCGGGATGTTGGTGGCGTGCGGGCTGCTCGCCGGCTATGCCGTCACGGTTCAGCGCG
The DNA here is from genome assembly GCA_038322705.1 of Bryobacterales bacterium. Classification (GTDB taxonomy): domain Bacteria; phylum Acidobacteriota; class Terriglobia; order Bryobacterales; family Bryobacteraceae; genus TMP-7. Next base: position 41,268 of record JBBQGC010000030.1, read on the forward strand.
CAGTCCGGCGCGGAGTCGATCGCTTCCATGCGCGCCTGATCGCCCTGCTCGTTGCCGTCACCGCTGTCGCCGGTTCGGCTTTGCTCAGCGTCCTGCTGCTCCGTGCGCCCGGCATTTACTCGTTCGGCGGTATCTACATCGGGCTCGCAACCGCCTACGCGCTGTCGCATTTCCTGCTGCCCGCAGGTCAGGCCCTGATCATGGTCGACGCCTTTTCATTCGCGTTCCCGGTAGGCTGGATCTTCGGCCGTTTCGGCTGCACTCTCGCTCACGACCACCCCGGCATCCCCAGCCGGCAATGGTTCGCTGTCCAATATCCCGAAGGTTCGCGCCTCGATCTTGGCTTAATCGAATTCGTCTTCACCTGCCTGCTCGTGGCGTTCCTGCTTTGGCTCGACCGCCGGCCGCACAACCCGGGTTTCTATCTCGGCGTCTTCATGCTGGTGTACGGCCCATTCCGGCTGGCTTTGGAACAGTTCCGTCCACTCGATGCCGGCGGTTTCTCAGTCCATATCGCATTTGCCGCGGCGTCATTCTTGCTCGGCGCGTTCATCTTCGCAGGCCAGTGCTTTATTCGGCCTGAATGTGGCGGCGCCTGAGTTTGATCGTTCGTCCGCCTTGCTCCGGCTACAATGTGGGCTCGGAGATTACATGTCAAAATCGCGCCGGCGTTTTCTCGTAAACGCCTCAGCCGGCCTCGCTGCGTTGAGCACCGCGTGCAAGAAACCGCCTCAGACGAGCGCCGAATCCGCCCCCGGCGCGCCGCCCGCTTTCGGCACTGCGCCTGAGGCCGGCCCGCCAGTCTCCGCCTCGACCTTTGCGGAAGCGGAAAAACTGGTGCGCGTCGAAATGAGCGCTGCTGATCGTCAGATGGCTGCTGGAAGCTGGCGCAAGAGCATGGCGCCTCTGTACGAGCGCCGCATTGGTCCGCGCAAAGTGAGTCTCGATCCATCCACGGCGCCGGCTTCACAGTGGAACCCTGTATTGCCGGGCACAAAGACCATAACGGACGGCGACCGCTTCCAGCGCACCGCTTCCCGCAACGAGCCGCTTCCCGCGAACGACTCGGACATCGCATACGCATCTCTGGTTCAGCTCTCGCGCTGGATCGAATCGCGGCAACTCACTTCTGAACGGCTGACCAACATCTACCTGTCACGACTCGCGCGTTTCGATCAGAAGCTCCGTTGCGTCATCACTCTCACTCCCGATCTCGCCATGACGCAGGCAAAACGCGCCGACCAGGAGATTGCGGCAGGCCAGTATCGCGGTCCGCTTCACGGCATTCCGTGGGGCGCCAAAGACCTTCTCGACACCGCCGGCATACCCACGACGTATGGCGCTGAACCATACCGCAACCGCGTGCCCTCTGCCGACGCTGTCGTGGTCAAGCGCCTGCACCAAGCCGGCGCTGTGCTGATTGCAAAGCTCAGCCTGGGTGCGCTCGCCATGAACGATATCTGGTTCGGCGGCCAGACCATGAACCCGTGGCTGCTCGAAGAGGGTTCATCGGGCTCGAGCGCGGGTCCCGGCGCGGCCACCGCTGCGGCGCTCGTCGGCTTCGCGATCGGGAGCGAAACCGAAGGTAGCATCGTCAGCCCTTCCATGCGCTGCGGCATCACCGGCCTGCGCCCCACGTTCGGACGCGTCCCGCGGACCGGTGCAATGACGCTGTGCTGGTCGCTCGACAAGCTCGGTCCCATGACGCGTTCTGTCGAAGATGCGATGCTCGTGCTTCAGGCCATCTCGGGACCCGACCCGGGCGATGTGGCGAGCGTGCCCTGCCGTTTGGATTTCGATGCCGGAGCCCCCGTCGAGCGCTTGCGCGTTGGCTATTTCCCGGGCTGGATGAAAGACAGCGGCGCAACCGGCGTGGACCGCTCCGCCCTGGACGCAGTGAGAAAGCTCGGCATGAACGCTGTCGAAGTGTCGCTGCCCGATTGGCCTTACGGATCGCTCAACCTGATTCTGTTAGCCGAAGCTGCCGCTGCCTTCGAGGAACTCACGCTCGGCGGTGGCGTGAACCAGTTGAGGGTGCAGGTTCCCGACGCGTGGCCGAATCAGTTTCGGCAAGCCCGCTTTCTCTCGGCAGTCGACTACGTGCAGACCGACCGGCTGCGGCGCAAAGTGGCGCAGGAGATGGCCCGCATCTTCACCGCGGTCGACCTGCTGCTGGTGCCTTCGCTGCGCGACGAAATGCTAACGATCGGCAACTTCACCGGACATCCATCACTCACGCTCCGCGCGGGCTTTGTTCAGGTATCGGAAGCTCGCAGCGATTGGGCTCCCGATCCGGCGCGCCCGCTCCCGAAATTCTCTACGCCCAGACGAGTCCCGCACGGCATAACGCTCATCGGCCGTCTGTTCGATGAAGGCACCCTGGGAACCGTAGGCATCGCGCTCGAACGAATGCTTAAGGTGGCCGCAGAACGTCCCCCCGGTTTCTAATCGGGTCCCGTGCCATCCGCCCGCCCCGCACATATAGTGGCCAGTGGCCCGTGGTCAGTGCGGGTTAGTTGTCAGTTGTCAGTGCGGATTATTCAGTTGGCGATGTCAGTTGTTAGTTACGACCGCCGGCAGCGGATCAAAGAACCTTTGAATTTTGAGGCCGAGATCGGGGCTGCGAACAAGAGGCCGCTTGCCATCCCGGAGAAACTCAGGCTTCCGCACTAGCACTAGCCTGTGACTTCCTCCCGGAACGCTATCGGCGGCCTCTTGCTCGCAGCTCAGCATACGTGACGTAGTGGAGCGTCGGCCCCAGCCCCCGAAAAGTCACAGGCTGTTTAATCCGGCGGCGTCGGGGGCTGGGTTGACAACTGACAACTTTTCCGCACTGACAACCGGCCCCTGACCGCTAACCCCAGCACTGACAACTGACAACCGCCAACTGACAACTATTCCGCACCGACCACTGACCACCGGCCACTGCTCCCTACTTCCTCACGTAATACCCCGACCGCGCCCTCACTTCGGCCTTCGGGTGCAACTTTCGAGCTTCGGGCGACAGCATGATCGACAATTGCCGGAATTGGCCAGGCTGCGCGTCCGCCGGAAGTTGATACGCGAGCGCATACCGGTCGCGAATACGAGCCACCATCTCAGGAAAGAACTGAGCCGCGCGCTCGGCCTTTACTGCTTCGCCCCCAGTCGCATCGGCCAGCTTGATGACATCGGCGGGCGTGAAGTCGGGATTGTCGCCCGGCTTCGGAGGTCCAGGGCGAATCCCGCGCCCCACAACAATCGCGTTCAATACGGCATCCGCCTTCAACAAATATCCGATCGTCAGTTCGTCATTCGCCTGATAATTGACGCCGAGATTATCCGTAACAATAAGAATAGAATGCCGGCCCGGTGAATCATCGCTCGACATGTATCTGGTCGCATTGATAATCGCCTGATTGATCGCCGTCCCGTAGCCGACCTTCTCCTGATCGTCCGGCGCGGTGCGCAGTTGGCGCGCAACCTCGGCGTGGTTATCGAACCAATCGAAGTGCAGGTTCGTGCGCACGCCGAATGTCATGATGGCCACGCGGTCGCCGGGCGCGAGAACACCGAGCGCCTGTCGCGCGGTGTGCGACATCTGTTCAATGTGCTCGCGCATACTGCCGCTGATGTCCAGCAACAACAGCAGGTCGAGCGGATCCTTCTCCTTGCCGAAATAGGCGATCTGCTGCGGCTTGCCTTGATCGGTCACAACAAAATCGTCCTTTGTCAGACCTTTCAGCGTGTCGCCATTCTCGGTCACCTGCACCACCGCCCGAACATCGGCCACGCCGGTGCGGAAGACAAACGTCTGTTCCTTCGCGGGCGCCTCCTGTGCTGGAGCGGTCTGAGCGCGCGCTACGCAAGCCAGTAGTACGATGAGTAGCGTCTGAATGCGGAACATCGTCGCCGGCACGGCAGGGCACATCGACCACGGCAAGACCGCGCTGATCCGCGCGCTGACAGGCATCGATACCGACCGGTTGGAAGAAGAGAAGCGTCGCGGCATTTCGATCGACCTCGGGTTTGCGCATCTCGAGCTTCCGCCCGGCATACGCCTAGCATTTGTAGACGTTCCCGGCCACGAACGTTTTATCAAAAATATGCTGGCGGGCGCGAGCGGAATCGATTTAGTACTGTTCATCATTGCCGCCGACGAGTCGATCAAGCCGCAGACTCGCGAGCACTTCGACATCTGCCGTCTGCTCGGAATCCGCTCCGGCGTGATCGCGCTTACCAAGATCGACCTCGTCGATCCCGATATCGCCGGCCTTGTGCGATTGGAGACCGAGGATTTCGTTCGCGGCTCCTTTCTCGAGGGGGCGCCCATCATTCCTGTGAGCGCCGTCACCGGCCAGGGCCTCGATGAGTTGAAGCAGGCTCTGCATCAGTGCGCTCTCACGGTTCCCGAGAAGGACAGTACACGCTGGTTCCGTATGCCCGTCGACCGCTCGTTTTCCATGCGGGGCTTCGGCACGGTCGTGACCGGCACCGTCGTGTCCGGCAGCGTTGAGATCGAGCAGGAAATCGAGATTCACCCGCAGCAGCGGCGCGTTCGCGTTCGCGGCGTTCAGGTGCACGGCTCCTCCGTGAACAAGGCTGCGGCCGGACAACGAACGGCGCTGAACCTGGCCGGAATCGAAGCCGGCGACGTTCAACGCGGAATGGTGCTGGCCGCGGCGGGTCGCTTCGAATCCACTCGCAACGTCGCCGTGCGCTTTGATCTTTTGCCCAGCGCCCATCCGCTCGAACATGGTGCGCCCGTTCACTTCCATGCTGGTACGGCCGAGGTGGAAGCACGAACGAGACTGCTCGATCCGCAGGGTACTCTCGCACCGGGCCAGTCCGGTTACGTCCGGTTCGTGTTGAGTGAACCGCTGCTCCTGCTCCCGGGCGACCGTTTCATCGTACGCATGTTCTCGCCGGTGGTGACCATCGGAGGTGGTCAGGTGCTCGACGTCAACCCTGACCCGCACATGCGCAGGGTCAACGCCGCGGCCCGTCTGCGGACTCTGGATGGCGCAAGTATGCCAGGGCGAATCGCGTTGCTGGTGGGTGAGAGCGCTTATGGAATCAGCGAGACGAACCTGATCGCGCGCACGGGAGTGCTGAGCAAGGAACTTCGGGCCATCGCGCGAGAGGGCGCCTTTCTGGTCATCGAAGAGCCGCAGTTCTGGCTTATCGATCGCGCATGGGCGGGGCAGCGCGCCATCATGCTCCAGGACGCGGTGAAGGAGTTCCACCGGCGCAGTCCACTCGCAGCGGGGATGCCCAAGGAGGACTTGCGGTCGCAGATCCTGCCGGGATCGCCCGAGTTTCTGCTGGATCATCTGCTCCCGTTGGCAACGGCGGTGGTGGCCGAACGCGACCTCGTACGCCTCCGTTCGCATACCGTCGCGTTGAAGCAGGAAGAGGAGCAGGCTCTCTCGCGCATCGAGGGTGCGTTCCAAGCGGCGGGGCTGGCCGTGCCTTCCACGACGGAGGTGCTGGGCAAGGCCGGCCTCGAAGGCACGCGCGCGAAAGCCTTGCTCCAGATTCTGCTTAAGAACCGCAAGCTATCGCGCATCGGCGACGATCTCGTGTTTCATCACACGGCGATCGAGCACCTGCGACAGCTTCTGGCCGCTCGCAAAGGCCAAAGGTTCGGCATCGCCGAGTTCAAGGAGTGGACCGGGGTGTCGCGCAAATATGCGATCCCGCTGCTCGAGTTCCTCGATCGCGAGCGCGTCACCCGCCGCGAAGGCGACACGCGCACCATATTGTGAGGTGGGAGATCGGATTGGCGGAGCGCTGATGACTAACCGCCGACAACAAATAGTGAATGGCGTGAACCCGCGAGCCGCTTATTGGCAGACTGCCCTATCTGCGTGTCTCATTTTGGGGTTCGTCCATGACAAAAACGAAAATGTTGATCGCACAGGGCTGCAAGCATACATCACAAAAATTTGCTCACATAGATCAGTTTGTCCGGCCACTCCCGAAAGATGATTAGCCGCAGATGAACTCAGATGAACGCGGATGCGAAAAAAGCTTATGGCCCCATCTGGTTTGTCTGGTCGACCTTTCATGCGCGGCTCATCCTGCGGCTTGATTGTCTTCTTGTCTTCAGAACAACGGCGGTGCCGACCCGCTAGGCTGGCTGCCGGATTATACCATTACGCCCGCCACCCAAGCCGCAGCACCGTCCAGATGATCGTGGCCCCGGCCCGAAGGCTGCTCACCAGATTGCCCGATATCTTGTTCACACCACCGCCCCGGCGGCGGTAATTGACCGGGACTTCCACCACTCGCAGACCCTCCTGCAGCGCCCGGATCTGCATCTCCACCGTCCACCCGTACCCGCGATCCGCCATCCTCAATCGCCGCAGTGCATCGGTCCGGATCGCGCGGAACGGGCCCAGGTCAGTGAACGCGTGCCCGTAGATCCAGCGGATCAGCGTCGTCGCCAGCAGATTTCCAAAGCGTTGCGCAAGGGTAAGCGCCCCGGCTTCAGCGCCGCCGATCGTGCGGGAACCAATCACTAGGTCGGCTCGTCCATCGTATATAGAAGCCAGTAGCCGGGCAGCCTCGGCCGGGTTCTCGGAGCCGTCTGCCTGCATGAAGACGACGGCGGTGATACCCTCCGGCACCGCCGTGAGCGCTCGCAGGCAGGCGGCTCCGTATCCGCGCTCAGGCTCGGTAACCGTCAGCGCGCCCTCACGCCGGGCAATTTCGGCCGTCTTATCGGTAGAGCCGTTGTCGGCTACGATGATGCGGGCAAACAGGTCTGGCGGAATCGCGCGGAGTGTCGCGCCGATAATCTCCGCCTCGTTCAGGGCGGGGATGATTAGCGCCGCGGTTGATTGCCCGTCCGGGGCCATGCTGTAATTGGTTTCAAGTCCGATCCAGGATCCCATCGCGAATGCAGGAAGAATCGAAAGCCGTTCTGAACAACGCCGATCAACGGTCCCTGATCTGGTCCACCATCCACTGGGCGCGCGATCTGCTCGTCTCCGTTGTGATCGCGATCGTCGTGATCCTGTTTATCTACCAGCCTGTCAAAGTCGAGGGTACCAGTATGATGCCCGCGCTGGTAGACCAGGAGCGCATCTTCATCAACAAGTTCGTCTACCGCTTTGGCTCGGGCAATGTGGGGCGCGGGGACATGGTCGTGTTCTGGTATCCTCACGACCCGACAAAGTCCTACATCAAGCGTGTGATCGGCATGCCCGGCGATACCGTCGAGGTGAACAACGGAACCGTGGTGATCAACAGCCGTGCGCTGTCGGAGGCCTACGTCCCGGACGAGTACCGCGACCGCGTCTCCATGCCGCCCACCAAAGTGCGCCAGGATGAGTACTTCGTCCTGGGCGACCACCGAATCTCGTCCAACGACAGCCGCTCATGGGGAATGGTGCCGCGCCGCTTCATCTACGGCAAGGCTGTGTTCGTCTATTGGCCGCTCGACAAGATGGGCGTTCTACATTAGCGAAAACGGCCAATCAGCCAAAACACCAACGACAGGCTCACGCTCAGCAGGATGCTCGTCGTGATCGGGAAATAGAACGCCGAGTTCTTCCCGCGCCACGCGATATCGCCGGGCAAGCGGCCGAGCCGGAACGGCAATCGCGGCCCGAAACTCGCAAACAGCCCCGCCGCGATCAGAATAATCCCGAGGATGATCAGCGCGCGGCCCATCCGCTATACGGTGTAATGCCGGCCGCGATGCGCGCCAACGAGAATCTGGAACAGCCGGTGCGCGATCAGTTCATGCAAGGTCAGCAGTTCCTTGTTGGCGTTCACCAAGGCATCTAAATCGAGCGGATTCGCCGGAGCGCCGCCTCCGGCCTTCAACGCGTCCGTCGCTTGTTGAATCACCGGGTCCGCGATCGCATCGCCCGCCATCTCCCACAACGTGATGAACCGGTCGACGGCGGTCGGGAAACTCACTTGAAACACACCCTTGTTGCTCGTCGTGCGCGGCGGCTTGTAGTCGAGATTGAACGGCCCGTTGTAACCATGGCTCCGCAGCAGCACCAGCACGTTCAGCCAGTCGAGCGGATTCACAAGTCCTACCGCGATGTCGACGTCATGCTTCAGCCGGTAGCCGTCGTTGATGTCGAAGTGGAACAACTTCCCGCACAGCAACGCGCGCGCCAATGCAGCCCGCGGCGCCGCGCCCCACATCAACTCGTGCAGATACTCGGGGTTCAACCCGACCATATCAGGATGCTTCAGCAAGCCCGATGAGATGAACGCCAGCATCGCGTCGCTGGTCGGCAGCAGGATCTCGGCCTGCGGCTCGAACGGCTTCGCTTCGAGACAGTGCTTCAGAGTGGGCCGCTTGTATTGTTTGGCGAACTCGATATCGGCCTCGCACGCGGCGTTCAGACCATCCGCGTACCAGCGCAAAGTCTGCGTCTCTTCGACGGCGCCCTGCACGAAGTAGCCCAGCGATCCCGGCCAGTACACCGCGAAATCGGCGCCCAACTCATGGCCGATATGCACGGTGTTCTTCAGCCGCTCGGCCGCGTAAGCCCGCACTTCGGGCGCTTCCGCCGCCGGGCTCGCGGCCCACACGGCGTGGTGAAACGTCTCCGTGGTCACCATGGAGCACTTCATTCCGTGCTGCCACAACTCATCCTTGATCCGGCCAACGATGTCCCACTGATCCGGTTGGAACAACAACTCTGCGGGGATCACGTCGGTGTCGTGCGTCGCCCAATGGACGATGCCGATTGCGGCATACTCGCGGATTACTTCTTCGAATCCGATCTTGTGCCGCGTGGGCGCGTGGAACAGCGCGTTGCCCTCGTAGGCCGCGGACCACTGCGGCCCCGAGATGTAATAACGCCGCCGCACCTCCGGCGAGTAACCGCCACCGCAGGCGTTCATCAGGCGCTCGATCAGCGCGGGTTGTTCGGAAGGTGGTATCGGGTTCATTACGCGAGCACTTCGCTGACTTGAATTACCGGTTGCGCATCGGTGTAGTTCTGAATGTCGCCCATGATCTCGGCCCCATGAGCCGCAAGACCGCGCTGCAGATCGTCCATGGAACGGAATTCGAGATTGCACACACAAACATACGTGGCCGGAACGCCGGGAGCCAGGCCGGCCATGCCCTTATCCGCCGTCAACGCAGTCATCCCGAATGGAGTCAGCCGGTCCTTCACCATGGGCGTGTGACGCTGCATGTAGTACTCGAAATCGAAGCGGCCGCCCGGCTTGGCGGGATACAAAACGTTCACTCGAATCACGCTGAGAGCCTCCGGCCCCTCAGTATATCGAACGGCAGGCAGGCCCGTTCACGCGCAGGATTATAATGGTAGATATATGAAGTATCCCCGCGTCCTGGCCCTGGGTGTGTTTTGCGCCAGCTTGGCGGTCTGCGCCGACGTCGCCTTAGTGGAAGAGATTATCGCCAAGGTCAACGGCGACATCGTCACGCGCGGCGAAGTGGACCGCGGCCGCCGCCAACTCGAGGCCGAACTCCATCAACAGGGACTCACCGGAACGCGCCTGCAGGAAGGGCTCGATCAACGATCGAAAGACATTCTGCGCGACCGCATCGATCAGTTGCTGCTGGTTCAAAAGGGCAAAGAGCTCAACATCAACATCGATCCGGAGATCAGTAAATTCGTCGCCCGCTTGCAGGCCGAATCGAAGATTGCCGACCCCGAGAAGTTCCAGCAATACGTTCGGGAACAGACAGGCATGCCGTTTGAGGATTACAAGAACGATCTGAAGAACAACATGCTGACCGAGCGCGTGATCCGCGACGAAGTGGGCCGCCGGGTGAACGTGAAGCGCGAGGATCAGCAGAAGTTTTACGAGGAGCACAAGTCCGAGTTCATGCGCGAGGAGCGCGTGTACCTGCGCGAGATTCTCATATCGACGGACGGCAAGGACGCGGCGGGAACGGCGGCCGCCGAGAAGAAGGCGAAAGACATCGCGGCGCGCGCGGCCAAGGGCGAGAAGTTCGCCGATCTGGCGCGCGACAACTCCGACGCACAGACCGCGCGTCAAGGCGGCGACATCGGCGGCTTCGAGAAAGGGAAACTGCGCGGCGACATCGAATCGCAGATCTGGACCCAGCCGCGCGGTTTTGTGACACAGCCGATCAAGGTGAGCAACGGGTTCCTGATCCTGCGCGTCGAAGATCACCAGAAAGCGGGCCAGGCGAGCTTCGAGGAAGTGGAGAACGAGATCATGGACAAGATGTTCACGCCCAAGATGCAGCCTGCCATCCGCGAATACCTGACCAAGTTGCGCGAGAATGCGTTCCTCGAGATCAAACCCGGTTACATCGACTCCGGCGCGGCCCCTGGCAAGAATACTGCGTGGACCGACCCGGCTCAGCTTCGTCCCGAGACGGTGACCAAGGAAGAAGTTGCCAATCAAACGCATCGCAAGCGTCTGCTGTGGATGGTCCCGGTGCCTGGCACCAAGAGCGTGAAATCCAAGACGTCGTCGTCCAAGAACTGACGCGTCCTTCATAACCGATGAAATCGCCGTACGTCAGTGAACTCCAGCCAAACCAGGTAATCACGTCGATGTTCCTGGTGCAATCCAAGGACATCCGTCAGAAGAAGAGCGGCGAGCCGTACCTCTCGCTCATGCTCGGCGACCGCACAGGCGACGTCGAGGCCAAGATGTTCGACAACGCCGCCGAGGTGATGCACACCTTCGAGCGCGACGATTTCGTGCGCGTCAAGGCGCTGTTCCAGATTTATCAAAACCGTCCCCAACTCACGCTGCACAAGATCACCCGGCTCGATGAGCGCGATGTCGACTTCACGGATTACTTCCCTGCTTCGGCGCGCGATGCCGAGGAAATGTTTGCGGAACTTCGCGGCCACATTGCTTCCGTCGCGAATCCGCATCTCCGCGCGCTGCTAGAATCGATCTTCGCCGACGAGCGGATCGCCCGCGCCTTCAAAGTCGCGCCCGCCGCAAAAGCGGTGCATCACGCTTACCTCAGCGGATTGATCGAGCATGTCTTGTCGGTATGCAAATTGGCTCGCATGATCGCCCCGCACTACAAGGATGTGGATCCCGATCTCGTGCTGGCCGGAGCGATGCTGCATGACATCGGCAAGATCGACGAGTTGACCTTCGATCGCGGGTTCGCCTACAGTACCGACGGACAACTGCTGGGACACATCGTCATCGGCACGCGGATCGTCGAGGATAAGCTCCGCTTGTTGCCCGATTTTCCGCCGCGGCTTGCAACGCTGCTGCAGCACATGATCCTGAGTCACCACGGCGAGCTCGAGTATGGATCGCCGAAGGTGCCGCAGTTCGCCGAAGCCATGCTGTTGCATCATCTCGACAACCTCGATTCGAAGATGGAATGCATGCGAGCGATGGTGGAGAAGGACAAGCATCGAGACGGCCACTGGACCAGTTACAACTCAGCGCTGGATCGCACGGTCCTGAAGAAGGCGAAGTATCTGGAAGCCGAAACGGAGGCGCATCCGCCGATGGCCGCGGCAGCCCCAGTGCAACCCGCGCCGGCCGTTCAGGATACTCCACCGCCACCACCGCCGCCGCCAGCACCGCGCACGTCCTTCTTCGGCGACAAGTTGAAGCAGGCGCTGAAGCCGTAGGCAAGCGCGCCGGATGTTATACTGGCGCAAACATGCGACGCTTGCTTACATTTGTGCTGCTGGCCGGGCTTGCGGTGTCAGCGATTCCCCAGGCTTCGGCGGTCGAAACTCCCCGGACTCGCGCCCGATCTCGTGTTCGCAAGGCGAAGCGGCACAAGCCGGCGAAATCCAAGTGGGGCCGCAGCCGCCGCGCCTCGCGCCGCTATTAACCGCCCGCGATCGCGCCCAGAATAATCAGCGGCTCCGATCCAGAGGCTACCGCCTCCGGCAATGGTGTATCGGTCCGTTCATGCGATAGGTCCTCCTGACAGGCGAAGAATCTCAGGAACGGCCGGCGCTCTTTCGTGACATGATCGCGGATCGTGCCCTCGAGCATCGGATAGCGCGCCTCCAGTGCATCGAGGACCAATTGCAGCGTAGCTTTCCCGTCGATCTGCAGCGTCACTTCCGGGCCAGTTTGCGCCAGAGTCCGCAGATGCTGCGGCAGCCACACCCGGATCATGCCAGCGTCTGCACTTCGACCGAGAGCACGCCGGGAAGATCCCGCACGATCGGCTTCCAGGTGTCTCCCGCATCGGCGGAGGCATAGACTTGCCCGCCCGTCGTGCCGAAGTACACTCCGCACGAGTCGAGCGAATCGACGGCCATCGCATCGCGCAGCACGTTCACGTAACAATCGCTCTGCGGCAGCCCGTTGGTGAGCGCCTCCCACTCGTTGCCGCCCGTGCGGCTGCGGTAGACGCGCAATTTACCCTCAGGCGGGAAGTGCTCCGAATCGCTCTTGATCGGGACGACGTAGATCGTCTCCGGCTCGTGCGCGTGAACGTCGATCACGAAGCCGAAGTCGGTGGGCAAGTTGCCGCTCACCTCGCGCCACAGATCGCCGGCGTTGTCGCTGCGCATCACGTCCCAGTGCTTCTGCATGAATAGAACACCGGGGCGCGACGGGTGCATGGCGATATGGTGAACGCAATGTCCCACCTCGGCCGTGGGATCGGGAATGTACTGCGATCGAAGACCCTGATTGATGGGGAGCCACGTCGCGCCGCCGTCGTCGGTGCGGAATGCGCCCGCGGCCGAGATGGCAATATAGATCCGGTTAGCGTCGCTCGGATCGAGGATGATCGTGTGCAGGCACAAGCCGCCCGCACCGGGTTGCCAGGCGGGGCCCGATCCGTGGCCGCGCAGTCCGGCGAGTTCCTGCCACGTTTGTCCGCCATCGCTCGAGCGGAACATCCCCGCATCTTCCACGCCGGCATAGACGGTCTCGGGATCCATCAGCGACGGCTCGAGATGCCACACCCGTTTGAATTCCCACGGATGCGGCGTGCCATCGTACCACTGGTGGGTGCCCGGCACGCCCTCGTATACGAACTTATTGCCCACCGGCTGCCAGGTAGCCGCGCCGTCGTCGGAGCGCTGAATCAACTGCCCAAACCAGCCGCTGCATTGCGACGCATAAAGCCGGTTCGGATTGATGGGCGACCCTTTCACGTGGTACACCTCCCATCCCGCGAAATGCGGACCATCGACCTTCCACTCCTCGCGCTTGCCGTCCGCCGTCAGAATGAATGCGCCTTTCCGAGTGCCCACCAGAACTCGTACGCTGCTCATCGGATCTCAATCCTTTTCAGAAGAAGTCTGCTTTCGGGGAACATTCAACGAGCGCTCCACCATGTCGTTTACATCCGTCGATACTCCGTGATCGCGCCACAGCCAGCGCATCATCTCGGGAAATACCGTCCGTAGCATCTTCTGCCCATGCCGTTGAATGCCCCATGAATAGTTCACATCGTAACCTTTCGCGGTGAGCGCCTGCTCGATGCGCACGTTCTGGTAGAACCAGTCGCGATCGGCATTGTAGGAGCCGTCCTGCCGTTGCCCGCGGTTGTCGTTTCGTCCGTCGACGAGAAAGATGCGAATAGGCTTCTTCTCAGCCTTGCTGATGATGTCGGGATATGCGTGGCCGCCGCGAAGGTTCGTAAAGCTGCCGACGTTGCTAAGCACCTTGTGGAACTGATCGGGACGCTGCCACGCGACGGTGAACGCGGCGATCGCGCCCGAGCTAGATCCGCCGATGCCGTGGCGGTCGGGATCCTTCGAGATGTTGTACTGCTTGTACAGAACCGGTAACAATTCATCGACGATGACGCGGGCGTACTTGTCGTCGAGCGTGTTGTATTCGGTGGGCCGGTTCGTCGTCCGATCGCCCCATTCGGACAGATTGGGTTCGGGCTGATCGGGACGGCGGCCGGGATTGATGAACACCGCGATCATGACGGGAATTTCGCGGCGGAAGATCAGATTGTCCATCACGACCTGTGCGCGGACATCGCCTTCGGGCGCCATGAACGCCTGGCCGTCGTTGTAGATCATCAAGCTCGCGGGAACAGACGCGTCGTATTGCGCGGGCACGTAGATCCAGTACGTGTGCTGTGTACCCAAATAAGCCTGGCTCGGAAGTGTGAACGGCCCTTTGATTTCGCCCTTGGGTACATTCTCGTCAACAACTGCGTCGGGCGAGAATTTGTAGTACGCGCCCGGATCGGGTGTGCCAGGCTGTGCGAACGCCGCGAAGGCGAAGAGTGCGAGGAGGATCGGGGTCGATTTCATAGAGGGTTTTGCGGGTACGATAGCACAATCGAGGAAGGTTGCCTGTCCCCCTCACGAACTCCGCAGGGAAATCGTAAACTGCGGTAATCAGCCCCGATGCGGATCAACAAGCTGGCCGGAAGCCTGGTGACGGCCGTGAACACGAGCCGTCTGCAATCGCTCATCGCATATCCGGCCCGCCGCGACATAGGTCAGGCGCTACAATCTGTTCAAGAGTTATTCATGACAGAAGACCAGAAGAACGATATCGGGCGCCGCGGGTTCGTAGCAATAGGCCTGGCGGCGGCCGGCAGCGCGGCTGCGGCAGGATTGGACGTTGTTGAAACGAACGTGCAGTTCAAGACTCCGGACGGCGTCTGCGATGCGGCGTTCATCCACCCGAAATCCGGCACTCATCCGGGCGTGCTTTTATGGCCGGACGTCTTCGGCTTACGACCGTCGATGCGCGAGATGGCCAAGCGTCTTGCCGCCGAGGGGTACTCCGTTCTGGTCCCCAATCCCTACTACCGGGTCTCCAAAGCGCCCTTCACGGACGCGTCCAACTTCAACTTCCAGAATCAGGCCGACATGGCCAAACTCGCGCCGTTCAGAGCATCGTTGAGCCCCGCGGGAAATGCCGAAAAGGATGCCGTGGCGTACGTCGCCTTTCTCGATGCGCAAAGGGAAGTGAATAAGGCAAAGAAGATCGGCACCCAGGGTTACTGCATGGGCGGACCGCTCGTTGTGAAGACGGCCGCTGCAGTACCCGATCGCATCGGGGCGGGCGCCTCGTTTCATGGCGGTGGATTGGTGACGAACAATCCGGACAGTCCGCATCTGCTCGCGCCGAAGATTCACGCGCGGATGTATTTCGCGGTTGCAGCGAACGACGACGCGCGTCAGCCCGATGCGAAGGACAAGTTGAAAGAAGCCTTCGACGCCGCGAAGGTTCCCGTTGAGATCGAGGTGTATCCGGGAGCTCAGCACGGCTGGTGTGTACCGGATATGCCCGTTCAGAACGGCGCTCCGATTTACAACAAGCCCGAGGCCGAACGCGCTTGGGCGAAGCTGCTGGCGTTGTATAAGGCCGCGCTCGCAAATTCGTGAAAGAGCAGGATCCCGCTCGCGAGGCAGAGTACAGCGACGATGGCGTTGACCTCACGCTGATACGTTGGATGCTATCGCTGACGCCACTGGAGCGCCTGCTCGTTTTACAGAGGCACCTTAATTCGATTCTCGAAATTCGACGGTTGAATGGCGGACGCTGATTTCCTCCCCGCATTACGCGCGCTCCGGGAACACGGAGTGGAGTTCGTCATCGTCGGCGGGATCGCTGCCGTTCTGAACGGGGCTCCGGTAAATACGTTCGATCTAGACATAGTTCCATCCCGTTCTTCGGACAACATCGCAAGGCTCGCGCTAGTACTCGAGGGCTTTGATGCTATTTATCGGATGCAACCCGAGCGGCGGCTGAAACCGACTGCCGACCTCTTGAGTTCACCCGGCTATCATAATCTATCGACTAAATGCGGTTCTTTGGACGTGTTGGGAACCATCGGCCGCGCGCTCGGTTACGACGAACTGTTGCCTCACACCGTCGAGATGGAACTAGGAGAGGGATTGCGAGTGCGTGTCCTCGATCTCGCAACCATTGTGGCCCTCAAAGAGGAGCTCGGGGGCGAAAAGGATCGCGCCGTCTTGCCGGTGCTTCGGCGAACGTTGGAATTGAAGCGCGGAGCCCGATAGCTCGCCGCGCGCGTGACACAATGATCCCATGGGCCCGCGGCTGATTGTTGTCGCCGTTTTGCTGTTGGCTGTTTCCTCTGCGCAGATCGTAACCCGCGTCATTCAGCGCAGCTTTGTCCTCGGAGCTACCCCGCGTATTGCGACAGACAGCGCCGGAGCCTCGATTGTCGCGAGCACAACCTCGCGCGTCGTTGTACTCCACCCGGATCCAATCCACACGCAGTACGTGAACCACTACGACACGCAAATCACGCGCCTTTCCGCCGAGGGCGTTACGACTGCTCTAACGTCGTTCCTGGACACCACGCCGACGGGTCTGGTCATTGGCGCGAACGGGAATCTGTATGTCTGCATTCGCGACGGCTCTATGTTCTCGGGCAGCGTCGCCAAACTCACTCCTGCCGGCGAGGTCGCTTGGAGATACTCGATCGCTGCGGCGCCAAACTCGCTGGCGTTGGATCGCGACGGCGCAATATGGATCGCGGGCGCCGCGACGAGTAGCTTTCAGCCAACACCGGACGCTTTTCAGGCCAAAAACGGATATCAACAATGCCCGTCGTTGGTATACGATGGCCGGCCGAACTGCACCGACGCATTCGTGGCAAAGCTCAGCTCCGACGGTTCGAAGCTGGTTTACGCTACTTTTCTTGGCGGAGGCCGTGACGACTCTGCAAGCGCCATCGCGGTCGATGACGATGGCAATATTTGGGTAGCGGGCGCATCGGAATCGGGGGATTTCCCGACTACCAGCAACGCCTATCAGACGAGCTTCGGAGGGCCTTCCACTCAGCCCGGGTACAGCGATGGGTCGAGAGGTGACGGCTTCCTTGCCAAGTTCGACGGCACTATCGGCGGCCTTTTGTACTCGACATATCTGGGCGGCTCCGGCGCCGACTCGGTCCCGGCTCTTGCTATCGCGCCGGGCGACGGTGTGTTCATCGTGGGCAGCACAGGGTCGGCGGACTTTCCGGTCACGCAGAACGCAGCGCGCAAGGAATGTTTCACGACCCGGTCGTCAACGCCCTCGTGTTCCAGCGCATTCTATGCAATGTTCAGTTCTTCCGGTCTGGCGCGCTACGTAAGTTATCACGACTCTGTCGGCGCGTCCGGCGTTGCGGCCGGCAGGGACGGGACAATGTGGATCGCCGTTGCCACGCAGCTTTCGTTCCCGACGTCCTGTTCTCCGCTCTCCGCTCTCATCACCGTCGACCCCGCTACGGGCGGTGTATTGCAGCGGGAGCCGTTGATGTACGTGGCAAGTCCGGCTGTGGCTCTCGATGATGCAGGCATTGTGCACACCGCCGGCAACCGCTCTAATGCGCTCGCGATAAGCTTCGGTCATACCAGCGGCTCAGGCTCCACCATTGTGCAGTTGCTGGACTTTTCCCGCTCGGACGAGTTCGAGCCCCAGTGCCTGATGAATCTCGTGAACTTCATAGCGGGTTCGGACGGACTCCCGATGTACGTGGCTCCGGGCGAGATCATCTCAATCGTTGGCTTGGGTCTTGGGCCCTCGGCGCGTGTGTGGCTTGGCGGACGGGAGCTGACGATTCTGTCTTCCACATCGTCGAACATTCTCGCTGCGATTCCGTCCGATCTGCCGAGCGGCCCGTCGCACCCCGATGCCACGCCGTTGGCGATGAAGATCGAGCGAGGCAGCTACTCGGCGTCTTACACCGTATATGCTGGACCGGCATTTCCCGCTATCCTCACCAACGATGGCCGGCACGCGGCGGTTCTCAACCAGGACGGCACGATCAATTCGGTTGAGCACCCTGCTGCACGCGGGTCGATCATCTCTGTTTTCGCGACGGGTTTGGGAGCGCTCGACGATCAAGGACAAATCGCGCGCCCTTACCAGCTCTATGTCGAAGCCTCCACACCGTCGAACGCTTCAGGTATGGAGATTTTGTATGGAGGACTCGCGCCGGGACTTCCCGGCGTCTATTAACTGAACGCCCGCATTCCGGACATCGCGAAGACCGGTGAGGTTGGGTTACAGGTGGTCGTCGATCAGCCATCGCGGACCAACGACTGGTACATGCGATCCCAGGTCCCGCCGCCAAGTGTCTTCATCGCGCCGTGACCGAAGCATCCACCGTCCGCCACCGGGTTGCATAGCCAACGGGAACGACATAACGGCTCTTCGACGTCGGGAAGATCAGAGCCCCGCGGTTGTGGCCAGCGGCTGGCATCTGAATCCGTTCGCCGCGACTCAGGGTTCGCGAGGTGCGGTCGAGTGTCGCGGTGAGCGGCGTAGCGGCGCCGTTCTGTTCGAGACTCTCGAACTGGATCACGATCAGGAAATGAGGCGATGGCTTCAGGCGATGCTCCATCCGGGTGATGCGCCCTTGAAGAATCGAACCTTCCGCGACCGTAACGCGCCCGGTACGAGAGTTCACGCCAGGGCTGGCAACCCTCGCCAACACTCGATCACCTGCGGCTGCTACATCGGTGTCGATGGCAGTCAGCATGCGAACATCGATGGAAATTCCGGCTTCGACCGCCGCCCCGCTGTGCGAGACCGCAGGTACGGAGCCGGCCGCCTCCGCTTCAAAACCGTCAAAGCGCACTTGTGATTCTCCGCGATACTCACGGCACGCGGAGTATGTGGTTCGGCTCTCTGTTTCGCACGCGCTTGTGTAGAGGATGCGAAGCCGGTTCTCTCGAGGCAACAGAAACCGGCCTGCTCCAATCCGGAGCTGCTGATAGTCGAGCGAGGTCGTGGCTTGGCACATGCCGGTATCGGACGGCAACTCGCCTGTGCGTACTGTGAGCCGCTGAAGATCGAACGTTTGCGGATTGACTTCGAACGTGCCATCGAAGCCGGTCACCGACCAATCCCCGTCATCGCCCACCATGTAGTGGCTCGCTTCCCGCGGCACGCGATACCGGTAGATGAAGAGATTCCGCTCATCGCCTGCGTGGAGAAATTCAGTTCCCTCGTTCTCGAAGATGTCGTTCAAGAACGTGCCAAACGGCCCGGTTCCGATCGGCCCTCTCTCGACGATTTCATCAACCCGCCGCGAATCGAAGCGGCTCGCGCCGGCCCAGGAATGAATCTCGTGTCCAGCGGCGACGGCGACGTCGAGCCGGATCCGGTCGGTCGCAACCATCCGCGCATCGGAGCGGCTCATCTCCCCGGATCCGATGATGGAATCGCAGGACGGCGTAGGAAACCGCTGGCGCCGTGGTTCGAAGTAAGTGCGGTCCACGGTTTGGACACAGGTGTATTTGGGCAGGCGCCGGAGTGTATTGCGCACGCGGTCCCGGGCTTGAACCAGGACCTGAGCAGGATCGGGTCGAGATTGGGCGAGTAACGTGGTCCACGGCAAGATGGAAAGTAAACGAAGGTAGAGCCGGAGCCGTACCATATTCCTGATTATGAGCTGCGGGCGCGCTTCGTTTTGTCAATCCACTCCGCCAATGGGTCCAGATTGTGTGCCCAAAAGATGGTGAGGCCGCGTTCTTGTGCGTCCACCAGATTGTGAAGATCGTAAACGCCGCTCAGCACGGCGGTGGGGACAACCTGCCGAAGTCCGAAGTCCCGCTGCCAGGTTGCCGCCTTGACGGCCGCGTCGTTGTTGAGGCGCTTCACGGAATTTAACGAGGAGTTTGAGACTTTGCACTCCACCGGCATGACACGGTGATCCCAAAGCCGCACGACAATGTCGGCCTTTCGGGTTCCCAGCCGGCTCTCGCCGCAGAACTCGCCTGGCGACGGCGCAAAGGAGACATTCGGAATGTCACGCGCCGCCACGCTTTTCAGGCCGAGTTCGCTGAGCCGTTGCTGTACACGCGCTTCCTGTTGCGCCTTGCCCATAGTCCGGCGTTTGGTTTGAACGCGGCTTACAGACATCAGGGCGGCGGACGCTATAATCGCCGCCCGCGTTCAGCCTCCGTGGGATCACGCCCCTCGATCACCCACGGGAATCGCCTCGGGTCAAGTACAAGGCGGACTATCTCGATCAAGCTATGTACGGCGTCCGGCGCCTCGCAAAGCCGCGCTTTCGATAGCGAAGGCGTGCCGGCAAGCACTTTAAAATCGTCGGCCGAAATGGGCGGCGCAGCAAGGTACCGAAACGCCTCCAGCAAC
Source organism: Bryobacterales bacterium (assembly GCA_038322705.1). Lineage (GTDB taxonomy): Bacteria > Acidobacteriota > Terriglobia > Bryobacterales > Bryobacteraceae > TMP-7. The sequence goes on from JBBQGC010000030.1 coordinate 61,272, forward strand.
TGCGCATCGGTCAGGGCGGAGAGAGCGTGTTCTTTAGGGTAAGGTCAGCAAGATTGGTCGTGGTCTCGAGCAGACGGCCGACATACGCCCTGTATTCGTCGGCTAAGTCCGGGTGTTGGCGATCGGCGTCGAACTGCGCTTCAGTCCAAACCGGGGGTTCGTTCACTTCACCGCCTCCGCATTGAGAAGCGCCGGACCTGGCACAATCAGCCGTTCCATCTCCCGCGGCTCGAACTTGGTAAGTCCGCCCGCATAGGTGCGGCCTGAAGTCTGAGAAATATTCACCTGCAGAAAGCGAACAAGACTGGTCAGGGCCGCCTGAGTCATCGATTCATGAGGATATAGGCCGTGCGCGATGTTGATGTGAGCAGAGACCAATGCGGGCTCGGTCGGGAACCCAGGTTCGGATTCAATCCACAAATGCCGCTGCTCGCTCGTGAGTAGCGGCAGCAGATTAGGGTCCACGCAAAATTAAGTTCACAGATTGGGTGCGATGGTGTAATTCCATCGCGGTAGAGTTTTGGCTGGCTTGAGAGCGAGCGCCGAAATCAGTTGGCGGTCCGGTTTGAGACCAACTGGATAGTCTGTGCGGTCCAGGTACGCGGTCACAACGAGGCCCGTTTTGGTACGTGTATTACGAATGAAACCGAGCATCTTCTCATAGCTGACCAGCGGTTCGGCCGCCCAGTGCTTGGAGATCTCCGAGAACAGACGGTGCTCGATGGGATTCCGTTTGGAAGCCCCGGTGGGATAGTGCGCGATAGTAGCCGTGATGCCGAACGGGTTGCACAACTGAGCCTGGAGTTCGGTCTTGCATGCCCATGAACTGCAGCCGTTACTGCCACCGGAGTCCGCCAAGACCAGGAGTTTGGGCGCACTGTCATGGCGGCGCGCCCCCTCGCGTTTCCACCATGTGGCGATGGAATGAGCGGCAAAGGCCGGCGTGTCGTGCGAGATGCCGACGCAGACAGTACCCCGGTTGTTGGGCGGGTCGTAAATGCCGTAGGAGATCCCCACTCCGCTGGCATCGGACCGGAAGTCGTGATCGTTCACCCGAACTGGAGCGCGATCCCATTTGGCGCCGGGATTCTTGAAGTTGCCGATCATCTCACGTTTCTTGCTGTCGACGCTGATGATGGGAAGGCCTTGACGCAGGAAGTGCGCCCGGAGCGCGGAGATATGTTGGAATTGCTGGTCCCGGTACGGGCTGGAGTTGGTGGCGATCTGTTTGCGGTTGACGCGCAAAGAGAAATCCATTTGATACAAAAGACGAGAGACGGTATTCGCCGAAACCGGGATATTGATCTGGTGAAGAAGTTCTGCGATGGTCTCCGTCGTGTGGCGGGTCCACTTCAGCCCGGTGATCGGATCTCCGGCAGTATCATGCTCCAGAAGAATCTCGATGGCATCGATTATTTCGGGCGTTGTTTTTCACCGGCTTGCGCCCGCCGCCCGCTCTACGCGCACGATCCACTTCCACGTCCTGGGCTAAAACTGCTGTCGTCCGCGGGCTACGGTGTGAGGGTCGAGTTCGAGAAAGTCGGCCAAACTGCGATCGCCGCCACGGCCCAGCTTGAGCGACTCCAGACCGGCATACAAGCGGCGCTGTTGCTCGTCCAGCAGGCTGTAAAACAAGAGGATCGATGCTTTCAATTCTGATTCGGAGACTTCCAGCAGGGAGGCGTCTACGACGGTGGGGAGGGCTTCCACATTGCG
>JBBQGC010000031.1:0-59521 GCA_038322705.1 Bryobacterales bacterium
GGAGGACCGCGCTCCGCCCATCGTCTCGATGAGTTCTGACCGGCTATTCCTTGACGGGTTGCTCGCCAGCAGAGCCCGTCTCCGCTTCACCGGCACTAGCGATCATAAAATGCTGGACAGAAAAAAGGGAACGATTTATCAGCGAACGGTAAGTGCGTCTTTTGCCCTGTGTCTCACGCTAGGGGGACGGTCCAGTTATCGGCGTTCATCAGCGTTCATCTGCGGCTCAATTGTTTTCAGAGCAACGCTGATTTCGATATTACGGCTTCGCAACCGAGCTCTCGATGGAATGAAATGCCGATGCGCTTTCCGGCCACCGCTCCGTCGCCGTCGCGGCTCAGAATCAAGTCGCGCGTTCAGTGGCCGTCCGCTAAGCGCTCGGCCAGGACATCGGGTAATCCGGCCGCGCGAATACGGCGTTGCGCCTCGATGATGTCGTACGGTACACGGCGGTACGCAACCAGGCTTTCGACGCGATCATAAATGGCGTAGGCGGCTCGTGGGTCGCCGTCGCGTGGCTGCCCGACTGAGCCGGGGTTCAGCAGATAACACGTGTCCGGTTCGACCTCCATCACCCGCTCGGTTTCGTCCGCGTCCGGCCCCGTCAAACGCATCACGCCGTTGCGATGCAGCAGGAAGCCACCCTGAACGTGCGTGTGCCCGAAGAACGAAATCGGGCGTTCCAAATACGCCGATACTTCAGCAGCCTCGCGCACGCCAACCACATACTCATCTTCGTCGAGCGGCGATCCGTGCACCAGATCGAATCCATCCAATTCAACCGGTCCTTGCGGCAGGTTTCGGATCCAGTCCTTGTCCGCGCTGCTCAACTGGCTCCGCGTCCATAGTGCCGATTTGCGAGCCGCCGGATTGAACCATTCGAGATTCTCGAGCCCGGCCGACGCCTTATCGTGATTGCCGCGCACGATCCATTCGACGTTGTTCCGAACCCACTCAATCACGTAAGCCGGATCGGCGCCGTAGCCGACCACATCGCCCAGGCACGCGACTTTGTCGTAGTCCCGGCCGGCGTGCGCCACCACTGCATCCAACGCCTGGCGGTTGGCGTGTATATCGCTCAGAATCAGATAGCGCACAGGCGTAGTAGAGCTACCTCAGGCGGAGCGCCCAAACGCGCAGGCACGCCCACAGTGCCGATTCCCCTGGTCACGTAAATCGATGCTCCATTTTCACGGTACAACCCATACACATACGGCGTGTAGAAGCGCGCGACGCTGACGTTCTGATGCAGGATTTCCACGGTGATCTGGCCGCCGTGCGTGTGGCCGGAAATGGTCAGGTCAAAACCTTGCGCCGCGGCCGTGCGGAAAACATCGGGATTGTGGGACAGCAAAATGTTCGTCATGCCGGGCACGACGTGGCGGCCCGTGCCTGTGAGATACGGCTCGTGCATGCGCTGGTAATCGACTCCCGTGAAATTGACCGGCTGGCCGTTGAAGCGCAGTACTTCGCTTCGGTCGCGCAGAAAGCGGATACCGGCGCGCGCGGCCTGCGCCGTCGCATAGTCTTCGGCGCGGGCGTACACTTCGTGGTTGCCGAGACATCCGATGATGCCGCTGTCCGCTCGCAGGCGCGCGAGCTGTCCGATACAGGCATCCAAGGGATCGCGGTACGACGTGATCAGATCGCCGGTCATCAACGCGACATGCGCGCGCGTTTCGTTGGCCATATCGACGGCGCGCGCCAGTTCGCGCTCGCTTAAAAACGGGCTCAGGTGGATGTCGCTGATCTGCACCAGGCGCAATCCGTTCAGGTCCGGATGCAATCCGCGGACCGGAATATCCACTTCGCGAAGGCGGAAGCTGTCGCGCTGAATGAAGACTCCATACCCGACGGCTGCCACCGGCGATGCCAGAATCGCGGTGCGAGTCACAGCAAGCAGACGGCGGCGCGCCGGATCGTGATAAGGCTGCGGACGCGGTACCCAGATCCATAACGCGATTGCAAAGGCAAAGCCGAGCGACAGCAGTAACGTGAGGAACGACGCGGTGCCCAGGCCGTTGCTCACAGCGAGGGGCAGCGCGCTGTAGATCCGCTGCGAACGGAGTGACAGGCCGAACAGGAGCGCACTCCAGCCTACCGCGAGCACGACGATTGCGGTGGGCTTGCGAAGCTTGAGCTGCCGGACGGTGAACAGTTGCGCCGCCATGCCCAGAATTGCGATGACAACATCGGGCAGGTGGTGGAACAGGAAACGCATTCGCTCTGCCCATTCTAGCGTGGCGTCAAAAAGGAAAGGCGGGATGAAGCCTGCGCCTCAGTCCCGCCCGTCGCGTCGTTCGAATTTGACCCTAGTTTATGAGCTTCCTGGTCCCCTTCGCATCGGGGCACCCTCATGCTAACACAGCTCCGATTCTCAGATCACTTTCTCGGCAATCGATTTGGCCTGCAGGAACTGCAGCAGGTAATCCGGTCCGCCCGCTTTGGAATCCGTACCCGACATATTGAATCCGCCGAACGGATGCGCGCCCACCATCGCGCCGGTGCACTTGCGATTGATGTACAGATTGCCGACGTGGAATTCGCGGCGTGCGCGGGCGATCTTCTCGGGGTCGCGCGTGTATACCGCGCCGGTTAGGCCGTACTCGGAATCGTTGGCCATTTTGATTGCGTCATCGAAGTCGCGGGCTTTTGCAACGGCAAGCACCGGACCGAAGATCTCTTCCTGGAAAATGCGATCCCGCGGTTCAATGTCGGCGATCACCGTCGGCTCGATGAAGTAGCCTTCGCCTTCGGCCGCCGCGCCGGCACCGCAGATCAAGCGGCCCTCGCTCTTACCCGTCTCGATGTAATTCAGAATCGACTTCTTTGCGCTTTGGCTGATCACGGGTCCCATGTAATTGCCGGGTTCATCGGAGGGGCCGACCTTCATGCTCGCCACGCGCTTCTGGAGCTTCTTCAAGAACTCGTCATAGACGGCGGCGTCGACAATCGCGCGCGAACACGCCGAACACTTCTGACCCTGATAACCGAATGCCGAGACAGCGACGCCTTCGACAGCCTGGTCCAGATCCGAATCGCGGTCGACGACGATAGCGTCCTTGCCGCCCATTTCCGCCACCACGCGCTTGATCCACAACTGGCCGCGCTGGGGTTTGGCTGCGAGTTCGTTGATGTGCAAGCCGACATCGCGCGAGCCGGTGAACGACACGAATCGGGTCTTGGGGTGTTCGACCAGCGTATCGCCGACCACCGATCCACTACCCGTGCATAACGAAAATGAGCGAGCGGGGAATCCGGCTTCGAGCAGAACTTCCGCAAATTTTGCGGCGATCGTCGGCGTCTCGCTCGATGGCTTGATGACGACCGTGTTGCCCGCCACCAGCGCCGCCGTCGTCATGCCGACCATGATCGCGAGCGGAAAATTCCACGGCGGAATTACGATGCCCGCCCCCAGCGGCAAGTACACCATCTCGTCTTTCTCGCCGGGCAACTGCAGGACAGGATCGGGGGCGGAGAAGCGCATCATCTGCCGCGCGTAATACTCGCAGAAGTCGATCGCCTCGCAAACGTCCGCCTCGGCTTCGGGCGGAGTCTTGCCGGCCTCGACGACGAGCCAGGCGTCAAAATACAGTTTGCGCTGGCGGATCAGATCCGCGGCTTTCACCAACGTAGCGACGCGTTCCTGCGCGGGCGTTGCGGCCCACACTGGAAAGTAGTCGTGCGCCGATTCCACCGCGCGGCGGGCCAGATCGGATGTTGCTTTGTGATGCAGACCGACGACTTCGGCCGGCCGCGAAGGGTTCACCGACTTCAGCAGATCACCCGTTTTGATGCGCTCGCCCGCGATGTGCAGCGGGTACACGCGCCCGAGTTCGGCTTTCACCTGGGCGAGCGCTTGGCCGAGCGCCGCACGCGTTCCGGCGTCGTTGAAGTCGACCGTCGGCTCGTTGCGAAATTCAGACAGGGCCGGAGCTTGGGTTACCACGGCAGTGCTCATTTCGCGTCAGGAACGAGCTTCCGCAACGCCCGCCTCGGTTGCCTTCTCGACGATGTTACGGCCGCGTTCCAGGAGCTCGGCCGCTTCCTCGGCCATCTTGCGCCCGCGCTCGTACAGATCGCGGCCGCGCTCGTACATGTCCTTGCTCGATTCGGCCAGCGCCTGTCCGGTCTCCTGCGTTTTCTGGCTGATGTACTCGCGCGTCTCGCTCCCCGTTGCAGGCGCGTATAGCAACGCCAGAGCCGCGCCGGTGGTGGCGCCCGCCACGAACCATAGCAGGTTGGTGTAATCCAGGTCTTGATCCACGATGTGAGTCCCTCCGGTCTCATTGTAGTCGCCAGTTCATGTTGCGGGGTGCGCCCCCTTTCTCTCGCGGCCAATCGGGCGTATACTTCCTTACACGGCCCAACTCAATCCCGGCCCGTTTGAAAAACTATGTCCACCTCCGCAGTTCGTCCCACGTTGGACGTGTCGCGCGACGCGAGCCTGCACGATCCTCCGCAACTTTCTCCCATCGTCAACGACTTCAGCATTCAAGTCGCGACGGTCAATGGATCCGGGAGCCAAACCGCCAACAATGTGCTGATGCGGTCCATCTTCCAGATGGGCATTCCGGTCTCGGGAAAGAATATGTTCCCGTCCAACATCGCCGGCTTGCCGACCTGGTTCACCATTCGCGCCAACAAACACGGCTACATCGGCCGCAAGAAGGAAATCGATTTCCTTATCGCGATGAATCCAGAGACGGCCAGCGAGGACGCGATGAAGCTGGAGCCTGGCGCCGCCGTTGTCTACGACGAGCCTCTCAAGCTGAATCAGTTGCGCTCGGATCTGCACTTTTATCCCGTGCCTTTCGACAAGCTCGTGGGCCCGGTGTGTCCCGAGGCGAAGCTGCGCAAGCTGGTGAAGAACATGCTGTATCCCGGCGTGGTCGCGCACCTGTTGGGCATCGATCTCGAGGAGATGAACAAGGCGCTGGTGAAGCAGTTTGGCCCGAAGAAGGCCAAGGCCGCCCAAATGAATTGGGGCGCTGTGATGGCGGGCGAAGAGTATGCGCGGAAGAACCTGAAGAAGACCGATCCGTTCGTCGTGGAGCGCATGGATCAGACCCATGGCAAGCTGATCGTGGATGGAAACTCGGCGATGGCGCTGGGCTGCGTCTTCGCGGGCGCGACCGTGCTGACGTGGTATCCGATCACGCCCTCGTCGTCGCTGGCCGAAGCGATGATCGGGTATTTGAACCGCTTGCGCATCGACCCGCAGACCGGCCGCGCGACCTACGCCGTCGTGCAAGCCGAGGACGAGATCGCCGCGATCGGAATGGCCCTGGGCGCGGGTTGGACCGGCGCGCGGTCGATGACCTGCACGTCGGGTCCGGGCATCTCGCTGATGTCCGAATTCATCGGGCTTGGCTATTACGTCGAGGTTCCAGCCGTGGTGATCGACATTCAACGCGTGGGTCCATCGACGGGACTGCCGACACGCACCGCGCAAGGCGACATCTTGAAAAACGCGGTGCTGTCGCATGGCGATACGCGGCACCCGATTCTGTTCCCATCGTCGCCCGAGGAGTGCTTCACCTTCGCTCAGACCGCCTTCGATCTGGCGGAACATTTCCAGACTCCAGTGTTTGTGAACTCCGACCTCGATCTCGGGATGAACAACTGGATGTCGGACCCGTTCACCTATCCCGATCAGCCGATCCCGCGCGGAAAGGTTCTGGACGCTCAGGACCTGGACCGCTTAGGCGGGTTCGCGCGTTATAAGGATGTCGACGGCGACGGAATCGGCTATCGCACGCTGCCCGGAACCAATCATCCGCAAGCGGCGTGGTTTGCGCGCGGCAGCGGACACAACGAAAAAGCGGGCTACAGCGAGCGCGAGGACGATTACGTCAACAACATGAACCGCCTCTCGCGGAAGTTCGACACCATGCGTTCTCACGTGCCCGCGCCCGAAATTGTTCAGGCTCCGGGCGCGGCAATCGGCATCGTGTGCTGCGGCACGTCGCGCGACGCCTGCGAGGAATCGCGTGATCAGCTCATGGCCGAGTATCACTTGCCCGCCAGCTATCTGCGTTTGAAAGCGTATCCGTTCACAGCGGGTCTCGAGGAATTCATCGACGCTCATGAGCGTGTGTACGTCGTCGATCAGAATAGGGACGCGCAACTGCTCACGCTGATGCGCATGGAGTATTCGGCCGAGCGGATCGGCAAATTGCGCAGCGTGCGTTATTTCAGCGGGCTGCCGATCGACGCGCGCAGCATCACCACCGAAATCCTGAAGCAGGAGGGCCGATGAGCACCACAGCCGTACCTACTCCGAAGAAGACCAACCGCATTGGTCTCGAGGTTTTGAATTATCGCGGCGGGAAGACCACACTGTGCGCCGGCTGCGGCCATAACGCGATCACCGAGCGCCTGGTGGAAGCGTTTTGGGAGATGAACGTTCAGCCGTGGCAAGTAGCAAAGCTATCCGGCATCGGTTGTTCTTCGAAGACGCCCGCCTATTTCCTGGGCTTGTCGCACGGCTTCAACGGCGTGCACGGACGCGCGCCGGCGCTGGCCACGGGCGCGATGCTGGGCAATCATCAGTTGCTCGGAATCGTGGTGACCGGAGATGGCGACACGGTTTCCATCGGCCTGGGCCAGTTCATGCACATGCTGCGCCGCAATGTGCCGCTGATCTACATCATCGAAAACAACGGCGTCTACGGATTGACCAAGGGCCAATTCTCGGCGACCGCCGATCTCGGATCGAAGCTGAAGACAGGGGTCGTGAACGAGATGGCGCCCGTCGACATTTGCCTGGCCGCGATCGAATTGGGAGCGACCTTCGTTGCCCGATCGTTCTCGGGAGACAAGCGGCAATTGCAGGCACTCTTGAAAGCGGCGATCGCACATCACGGGTTGTCGATCATCGATGTCGTCTCGCCCTGTACGACCTTCAATGACCACGAAGGATCGACGAAGAGCTACGCCTACATGAAGGACCATGAGGAGCCGCTGCACGAGTTGGACTTTGTGCCGTCGTTTGAGGACATTTCGGTTGAGTATGAGGAGGGCACGACGCGCGAGGTCGCCATGCATGACGGATCGCGGCTGATGCTCAAGAAGCTCGGCCTCGACTACGATCCGACAAACCGGTTGGCGGCTCTCGATTTGTTGCACCGCCCGCGAAATCCGGGCGAAGTATTGACTGGGCTGTTGTATTTCGATGACGCCTCGCCGACGTTGATTGACCGGTTGCAAGTTGTGGACCGGCCGCTGGCGACGCTGCCCGATGCGATGGTGCGGCCATCGCGGGAAGCTCTGGAGATGGTGATGGAGGAGTTGCGGTAGAGGGCGAGCAAGAAGTCGAGGAAGTCAGAAGTCGAGGAAGTCAGAATCGCGGAGCGGTGTTCAACTGAACCCTCGGCGCGGCTGTCGCGTTGGACTTGTGCACAGCCGTGGCACTCTCCCCGGGAACCAGACTCGGACCCTATGAGATCGTGGCGCCGCTCGGCGCCGGCGGCATGGGAGAGGTGTATCGGGCTCGCGACACGCGACTCGGCCGCGATGTGGCTGTCAAGGTGTTGCGAGAAGCGCTTACCAGCGGCACGGTCTGGGAACGTTTTGAACGAGAAGCGCGTGCCGCTTCCGCATTGAACCATCCAAACATCTGCGCCGTCTACGATGTGGGCGAAGCCCAGGGCCAGCCGTACCTGGTGATGGAGATGGTGGAGGGCCAGACCCTTCGCGACTTCGCGGGTAGTCAGCCCGTTGAGCCGGCGGTGGTGATCGCACTGGGAGTGCAGATCGCCGATGCGCTGGAGGCGGCGCACGCCAAGAGCATCATTCATCGGGACATCAAGGCCGGCAACATCATGGTGACCGGACGGCGTCACGTGAAGGTGCTGGATTTTGGTCTGGCGAAATACGCCGCCGAGACGGGCGAGACAGACCGGACGCGGACTCTCCAGTCCTTGACTGCGGCTGGAATTGTCGTAGGGACTCCGCATTACATGGCACCCGAGATTCTGCAAGGCAAGCCCGCGGATGCGCGTAGCGATCTCTGGGCGCTCGGTGTGGTGCTCCACGAGATGCTTACCGGCAGGCTGCCGTTCCAGGGTTCGACTGCTTTTAAAGTAGGCTCGGCGATTCTGCATCAGCGCCCTCCGCCGCTTCCGGCCGGCATGCCTTCCAGGCTGCGAACGATTGTCGAACGGTGTCTGGAGAAGCAGCCTGAAAAACGGTACCAGACGGCAGCGGCAGTGCGGGCGGCCCTGGAAACGCCGAAAACGGCGGCGCTCACGTCCTGCAGAAGGCATCGTTTGTGGCCGGCCGTAGCGGTCGTCGTGCTGGCACTGACTGGAACGTTGCTGTGGAAGCAGCAATCGTCGAAGCAGCAACCCCGAAGCGCGTCGCCCCGGCTGACCACGGGCGCGACGCCCTCGGCCAATCGCGAAGCCAACGAGGCGTTCGAACTGGCCATGCTTCAGCTTACTTTGGGAAACACCCCGCGTGGCCAGCAGTTGTTCCAGCGCGCTGTAACCCTGGACCCGCATTTCGCCGCGGCGCACCAGTTTCTCGGGAGCAGCTATAACATAAACCTTTTGAATGGCGAATCGAACGATGCAAGCCTGTTGTACAAGGCCGACGAGGAGTTGCGTCGTGCAATTCAGGAAGATCCCTCGCTGCTGGACGTCCACGCTGAACTGGCCGGGGTTGCCTTCATGCAAGGCGACAAGCAGCGCGCATTGGCCGAAATGAATCAACTCCAGGTCCGGGATCCGAGGGTGCAGGGGTGGCGGCTCAACCTGCACTACATGGCGGAGGAAAACGGCGCGGCCAAGGAGCTCGCGTTCAGCATTCTGGAGCGTGATCCTCTGTTCCAGCCTGCGCGCTTCGTCCTCTCCCAGATCCTTCTGACGGAGGGAGACGTCGCTGGAGCGCTTGGACACGCACGGACGCTTTCCGAACAGGCGCCCAACGGCCTGATCGGCCTCGGGGCCCTGGGCTTGGTATATATGGCTAATAACGAGCTGAGCAAGGCGCGAAATCTTCTCGAGGAGAAACGGGCCCTGCTGGGTAGTAACTACAGTTGGCGGTTGACATGGGCTGTTTTGCTGGCGCTGGAAAATCATCGCGAAGACGCGCTACGGGCCATGGACGGAGAAACGCTGAAGTGGGCAGACGCCAATTTCTTTGTCACATTGCGTGCCGCGGAATTTTACGCGGTTTTGGGCGATACTTCGAAAGCCCTCGAATGGCTTGACCGCGCGGTGCGCAAGGGGGATGAACGCATTGGATGGTTCCGGAGAGATCCGTGGCTGTCCAGTATCCGCAACGATCCGGGCTTTCAGCGGATCACCGACTCCATTCAGGTGCGCGACAAGCGGCCGCGCGGGAAGTGAGCACTTTCCTGCAAGTTGTGGACGGGCTGCTCGCGACGCTGCCGGATGCGACGGTGCGGCCATCGCGGGAAGCTCCGCAGATGGTGATGGAGGAGATGCGGTAGCGAACTCAGAGGTTCAGAAGGATACGGATGCGCTTCTCGACTTCCGCCATCGTCCGGCCGGAGAAGGAGCCCAGGAACGACCGAAGCCTTTCTTTCGAGACCGAGCGGATGTCATCGCACTTGATGAAACTTGGTAGCGCGAGACCACCCTCGGGAGGATTCACGGGAACGTGGAGCGGTTGGCTCTGGTTTTTGGATGTAATGGGCAGCACGATGATCAGATCGGCTGCTCCATGATTGAAATCGTCGACTGAGAAGATGAGGGCGGGGCGAGTACCGGACTGCTCACGTCCGACAGTAGGATCGAGGTGCACGGTCCAGACCTCGCCCCGGCAGGGCTGAAGCCTGTTCGTTCAGTATCGAGCCCATCCGCCAAGGTGTGATCCCAAAGCTGGCGCTCGGCGAGTTCTTCGTTCCACGCTTCCGGATCGGATTTCAGCCGGGCGTAGCTCGAGTTCACATCATCGAAGAATTTTTCGCGTTGATAGCGTTGGATGGCCTCGTCGAGGATTGTCTGCATCGACTTGCGCTCATGGGACGCCAACTCTTTAAGGATCGCTCTGGATCCAGGCGAAATGCGAAGACTGGGGTTCCGCGATGCCGCCATTGCTCTTAGTGTACCGTTTTGTATACCGCCCATCTCACGGCTTCCACTTCACCAGGTACACGTCGGAGCCGCTTTCATTGTGCTTTGCAAGGCATTGCCTACCGGCAGGTCGGGTGAGATCGCGATCATCACCGCGATCACGCTTCCATCCGGTCCGATTGCGATCGCGCGCGAGGGAATTCCCAAAACCGTCGCCGTCGTGCTTGGCCCCATGTCGATCGTGCCGGAGCCGTCCGCCCGAGTCACGAACGTCGTGCCGTTGTAGCCGATTTCGAAGCCAGGCGTCGAACGGAAGGCGATGATGTACGGCGTTCCCGACGCATCCACTGCGATGCCGTCGCCGCGTTCGGACCAGTGGTCGCCGATGAAGTTGGAATAGATCAAGGCGCCTGTGGGATCGAACTCCGCCACATACGCGTCGGCCGACGCAGAGGTGCCCGCATGCAACGTAAAGCGTACCGCCTGAATAGGCCAGCGCGCGGATGTCGTCATCGATGCCGCTTCGAACCCATGTGCCGGAGTCGCGGCGGAATACCGTGCCGGGTGTTACCGCTCCGCCGTTTCCGAAGAAGCTGAAGAACTGGAACCGCGCTGTGCCCGTAAATAACGTGGAACTCGCGGCATCGAATGCCAGGGTCTCCACCGAGGTGCGCAGTCCTTGTCCGACAACATTCCACGTCGCGCCGATATTGGTGATTTCGTACAACGGTTGATCGGCACAGCACCCTGTCCCACCAGTGCCCGAAAAGGCGTACACGGTCCCAGTCGCTGGGTCTACAGCAATGGCACTGAAAAGGTAGGACGCCGGATAGCGAAAGCCGTCATTCAGACTGATCCACGTATCTCCGCCATCGGTGCTTTTGAATATGCCGGCGCCGTACTCTGTGCCCGCGTACAACGTGCCTGCGTGGACGCCATCGGTCACCAGCGTGCGAATTGAGTACACATCCAGTCCGGCAGGCGTCCAAGTCACTCCGCCGTCGCTGCTGCGAAACACGCCTTGCATCGTTCCGGCGTAAACGACACCGGGCGTTTGGGGATCGAAGACGATCGCAGTGACTGTGGCCGCTGACAATCCAGTTCGGCGCGCTGTGAACGACCTTCCGCCATCCGAACTGATCAGGTACACGTCGCCGGCCGAGATACTTTTGGCCACCTCTAACGATGGGCAGGCGGGCGTCCGAGGTGATGCCCGTGATGTAGGCGTTTCCGTTCGCATCGAGCAACCGATCTCGCAGCATCGGAAAGAGGGCCGCCCAGCAGTGTCGAATAGATAAGGCTGGAGCCATCGGCCGAGATCGTCGTTGTCGCTGCCGCCGAGATTAGGTGGCGTAAAGTACGTGCCCATCGGGATCGATCTTGATCACAACCGCATCCACGGCGCCGCCGCTAAATGTTTCCGGCGTTATCCGTTGCGATGCCGGTTGCAAGATCGTTTGCCGTGCCGCCGAGATAAGTGGAGTACAGCAGTTCGCCAGCCGGGCTGAACTTTGCGATGAAGATCTGCGAGTACGATTTGGAGACGGTTTGAAGCGCGTTCCTGGTCGGTAAGTCGGGGGAATCGGTACGGCCAGCAATATAGATGTTGCCCTGCGAATCGGTGGCGACCGAGCCAACTACTTCATTGCCGCTTCCGCCAAAGTAAGTCGCGAATACCGGCTTATCCGATGCGCCGTTTACAAGAACCGCGGCCGCCAATAACAACAGCCACCGCATGCCTTCATGATGACACGTGCAGCGCGCTGCGCGATTTCGAATAAGAGAAGTAAATCGCCAGCCCGATCAACAGCCACGCGAAGAATCGCAACCACGTGAGCACCGGCAGACCCATCATCAGCACCAGACAACACGCGATCGAGATCAAGGGGAACAGAGGCACGAACGGCACGCGGAACGACCGGCGCCTTTCCGGTTGTTTCTTGCGCAGCACGATAACTCCCGCTGAGACCAGGATGAACGCGAACAGCGTGCCGATGTTCGACAACTCGGCGAACGTCGCGATGTCCCATAAGCCTGCCGGAATCCCGACAAAAAATCCCGCGATCCACGTTGAAATGTGCGGCGTCCTGAATTGTGAGTGCACTGCAGAAAACATGGCGGGCAGCAGTCCATCGCGCGACATGGCGAACCACACGCGCGCTTGTCCATATTGATAGACCAGGAGCGACGACAGCATGCCCATCAACGCTCCCGCGGTCACGATCAGACGCAGGCGGTTCATGGACAGCGCTTTCAACGCATCGGCGACGGGAGAGTCGCTGTTCAGCGTGTCGTAGCGCGCGATGCCGGTGAGAACCAGCGACACCGAACCGTACAGGATCGTGCAGACGATCAGCGTCGCGATGATTCCTATCGGCAGATCGCGCTGCGGATTCCTGCATTCTTCGGCAGCCGTCGACACCGAATCGAAGCCGATGTAGGTAAAGAACACGATGGACGCGCCGGTGAGTATGCCCGAGAATCCATTGGGCGCGAAGGGATGCCAGTTGGACGGTTTGATCGCGCTCGCCGCGCCGAAGCAGAATATCAGGATCGCCACGACCTTGATCACCACCATGGTCGTGTTCGTCCCGGCGCTCTCGCGAACGCCGCGCACCAGGATCCAGGTGACTGCCATCGTGATCAACAATGCCGGAATGTTGAACCACCCGGCAGGCTGGCCCGGGGCAGGGAAGGGCGGGTATGCGAACTGCGGCGGCAGATGGAATCCGAGCAGATTCTCGAACAGATCTTGTAAATACGCCGAGAATCCGACCGCCACCGACATGTTGGAGACGGCGTACTCGAGGATCAGATCCCAGCCGATGATCCAGGCAAAGATTTCGCCGAGAATCGCGTAGGAATAAGTGTACGCGCTGCCTGCGATCGGGATCATCGAGGCAAGTTCGGCGTAGCACAAGGCGGCGAAACAACACGCCAGCGCAACCAGCAAAAACGAGAGCGTAATCGCGGGCCCCGCGCCCGGCCGGCCCATCTGCGCTCCCGAATGCGCCCCGTGCAGCATCAGATCGAGAACCGTGGCGTTCAAAACCGACTCGATCTTCTCGACGTGCCCGGCTGCAGCGGTTCCGGTCAGCGTGAAAATACCGGAGCCGATGACCGCTCCGATACCCAGCGCAGTGAGACTCAGCGGACCGAGCGTTTTGCGAAGGCGGTGCTCCGGCTCTTCACTGGACGCAATGAGGGCGTCGATGGATTTTGTCCGGAGAAGTTGGGACATGAGCGTTAGCCGGGTCCCGAGCGAGTCCGGCCGCGCCTCAGATAGCCTAGCGCTTGCGCTGGCCCTTCACCACTTTCTTAACCTTGCGTTTCTGCGACCCGCGGGCCACGTCGGCGGCGCGTTTCTTCACGGGCGCGGCCTTCTTGCGTGAGGCGCGCTTGGCGGTCTTACGTTCTGCTCTATCTTCGATGTGTTTCGTGTTCATTCGTCGACTGTGAATCCTGCGTATTTTTGAACCAGCTTCTTCAATCCGTATCCCGGGAAACTCACGGTGAGCTTCGCGTCATCGCCCTCGCCCTCGCGCCGTAAAATCGTGCCTTGCCCATACTTCGGGTGGCGCACGCTCACCCCAGGGCCAAACGGACTTTTGCGTTTGGGCGTTCCGGCCACAGGCATACGCGCGGGCGGCTGGGCTGCCGGACGTTGTGGTGCTACCGTCGCTGGCTTAGTGGCCGCCGGTTGCGGTGCAATCCCCCGGGGTGGCGGCATCCCCCGCTCGGCAAAGAACTGGGAGATGTTATCTACCGAATTATACGTCTTTCCGGTGTACAACGTCTTGTTTACGGTCTGGCGGACCATGTGGCGGTCGGCATACAGATCCATGCCCCGTGTCACCGGACCCGCATTCAGACGCTCGATCAGCTTATCTGGAACTTCGTCCAGGAAGCGCGACGGGACGGATGGCTCAGGCGATCCGCCGCCATAACGACGCCGTGTTCTGGCCCATGAAAGATAGAGACGCCGCTCGGCGCGGGTCATCGCGACGTAACACAGGCGCCGCTCTTCTTCCATCTTCTCGACCGGCGATCCCTCGTCGACCTTGATCGAGCGGATGTGCGGGAACAGCCCTTCTTCCATGCCCGCCAGAAACACGAGCGGAAACTCCAGTCCCTTGGCGTTGTGAACGGTCAAGAGCGAAACCTGTGCCTGTTCGTCCACCTGATCGGCGTCGGAGATCAGAGCCGCGTGATCGAGGAAATCGCTGAGCGTCTCGCCGCGTTCGGCCGCATCGGCGCCCGCGTTGATCAACTCGTCGATGTTGCCTGCGCGCGTTTCCGATTCGGGCGTGCCGTCGGACTCCAGCATCTTTTTGTAGCCGCTGCGCTCGACGATGGCCGATAGCGTTTCGCCGACTGGCCGCTCATTCAGCCCGCGACGCAAGTCCTCCATCATGTTCCGGAAGGCGATCAGGGCCGTCTCAGCGCGCGTCGAAAAAGCGTGGCCGGCGATCATCTGTTCGATCGCGGCCCACAGGCTGATGTTGTTTTCGATTGCGTAGTGTTCGGCCTGCTCCACGGTCGTCTTGCCGATGCCGCGCGCCGGAACATTGATGATGCGCAACAGGCTGATCGAGTCCTCAGGACACGCCAGATGCTTCAGGTATGCGATCAGGTCTTTGACTTCGGCGCGCTGATAGAAACTGAAACCGCCGACCACCAGATACTTCCTTCCATAGCGGCGCAGCGCTTCCTCGATCTGCCGCGATTGGAAGTTGGTGCGGTAGAGCACCGCAACGCGGTCCTTCGGATTCCGGCGCAGATGCGATTCGATCGTGTCGGCGATGAACAGCGCCTCGTTCTCGCCGTCCACAGCCTCGTACAGGCCGATTTTCGCGCCCGCGTCGTGCTCGGTCCACAACCATTTGCCCTTGCGCTCCAGGTTGCGCGAGATCAGGTGGCTGGATGCTTCGAGAATGGTTTTGGTGGAGCGGTAATTCTGCTCCAACCGGATTACTTTTGCGTCGGGGTAATCGCGTTCGAAATCGAGGATGTTGCGAATCGTCGCGCCGCGCCATCCGTAGATCGACTGGTCTTCGTCGCCGACAACGCACAGGTTCTTGTGCGCCTGAGTCAATAGCCGCATCAACTCGTACTGGCTGCGGTTGGTGTCCTGATACTCGTCGATCATCAGGAATTCGAAGCGGTGATTGTAGAAGCGGCGGGTTTCGGCATCGTGCGCCAGCAACCGCACGGTCTCGAGCAGAAGGTCGTCGAAGTCGAGCGCGTTCGCCTGCCGAAGCCGTCCCTCGTACAATTCGAAAATCGTAGCCAGCCGCACGAGCTTGGGATCCGCACTGACACGGTATAAATCCTGCGGCCCCTCCTTCTTGTTCTTCGCATGGCTGATGCGGGACAGCGCTGCGCGGTACTGCATGAACTGCTTTTCGTCGAGCCCGAGCTGCCGGAAGATGGCCTTGATCAGGCTGAGCTGATCGTCGTCGTCGTAGATGTTGAAACTCTGATTGAAGCCGGGCCGGACGTCGGCCAGCGCCGCGCCGCTCCGCCGCAGCAGGCGCACACAGAACGAATGGAACGTGGATACAAACGGGCTGAGTTGCACGGAGCTGCCGCCCAGCAACTTCTGCACGCGATCGCGCATTTCACCCGCGGCCTTGTTGGTGAACGTGACGGCGAGGATGCTCGGGCCCGCGACGTTGTTAGCGCGCACCAGATGCGCGATGCGATGCGTGATGACTCTGGTCTTCCCCGAACCTGCGCCCGCCAGTAGCAGCAGCGGTCCTTCGACATGCTCGACAGCCTGGCGCTGTTGGGGATTCAATCCCTCGAGGAAATCCACGTTCCTTCAGTTTAGCGCAGCAATTCCCGTTGGCCCGTGCGAAACTGAGGACTGTTATGAAGCTACCCGGCAACATGCAAGCCATGATGAAGCAGGCCCAGCAGATGCAGCAGAAGATGCAGGAGGAACTCGCGCTGATCCGCGTCGAAGCCTCCGCTGGCGGCGGCATGGTCACGGTTAAAATGGACGGGCACAAGAACTGTTTGGGCGTCAAAATCGATCCGGAAGTGGCCGGTGATGTCGAGATGCTCCAGGACATGGTGATGGCCGCGGTCAACGAAGCGGCGAAGAAGGTCGATGAACAATCTCAAAGCAAGATGGGCGGCATGTTGGGCGGCATGGGGCTGCCCCCCGGAATATTTTGATCGACGCTGAATGCCCGACTTCGCGGAACCACTTGCGCGGCTGATCCAGGAACTCAAGCGCCTGCCTGGCATCGGCCAGAAATCGGCGCAGCGTATCGCTTTTCATGTGCTGCGCACCGAGCGCGACGAAGCCGAGCGGTTGGCGCAGGCGTTCTTGGACGTGAAAGATAAGCTGGGCGTGTGCTCGAGTTGCGGCAACATCAGCGACTCGGAGTTGTGCATGTACTGCAGCAATACCAACCGGGATCGGTCGGTGCTCTGCGTGGTGGAAGAGCCGCACAACATTCTAACCATCGAGACCACTCGTCAATTCGCCGGTGTTTATCACGTGCTGCACGGGTCCATCTCGCCGCTGCGAGGCATTGGTCCGGAGCAACTGCACATCCGGCAGTTGCTCGCGCGGCTCGAAACGGGCGAGATTCAGGAAGTGATTTTCGCGACGAACCCGACTGTCGAGGGCGAGGCGACCGCAGTTTATCTGGCGCGTTTGCTCAAGCCTCTGGGCGTACGCACGACGCGCATCGCGATGGGCGTTCCGGTGGGCAGCGATCTCGACTTCGCCGACGAAGTGACGATGATCAAGTCGCTCGAAAATCGCCGGGAGATGTAGCGTTGTGCGCTATTACCGCAGGAGCTGGATCCCGCCCTTCCTTCGCGTGTTGCTGATCGAAAGCGGCTCGCGGTCGCTGGTCGAACAGCTCATTCCGGCAATCTATGAGAACTCCGGCGCGAACACTCCCATCGATGTTGTCACCTGTTTCGCGGGCGCCCCTCGCGGCTTGAATCTGGACAATGGCCAGGTGTTTTGGGTGACCGACTACGGCCCCCAGGAACGTCACCGCTTACTCGATCAAATGTTGGCGCGCCAGTACACGGTTGTCGGCGTATTGTGCTCAGCCGAGCCGATCATGACCAAGTGGAAATGGTGGCTCGTGCACAAGATTCCGGCCAAGGTTTTCATCGTGAACGAGAACTGCGATTACTTCTACGTTCACCTGTCGAACTGGCGGACGATCGTGCACTTCGCCCTGTTCCGCGCGGGTCTCACCGGCGCGGGGGCGGTGCACATGTGGGCCCGGCTGGTTCTGTTTCCATTCACTCTGGCGTATCTGGTTGCGTTCGCAGGCTGGGTTCACGCCAAGCGGAAGATGCGAATCTTGATGCATGGAATTTGAGACGGCGGCGGATGCGGTTGTGAACGGCGACGTTCAGGAACTACAGCGGCTGTTGCGTGCGGATCCACCGCGGGCGCGAATATGCGGCGGGGATGACTGCGGGTTACTGTATCTTCGATTTGCTGTCGGGCCAGTTTTCCAGCATCGGAGTAGATATAAGGGGCCACTCAGCCGCCAGCGCATCAGCCGTGCTCTCCAAGAGGACCACTACGGCGTCCAGGCGGCGCACGAAATCCAAGACCGCCGGTACCAAATTGTCTGGCCGATCAGGATTAGCAGGACAGCGAAATGCATCGAAGGTCCGCTCAATATTGTTTGCTTCTTCGATCACGGCCTTGAAGTCGTTGAGGCTGTGGATGCCTTCTGCCGTAAACCTGTTTTCCCATTTCAGTGCAGTTATGATCTGAGCCACGAATTGCGCCAGCCAGGACACGGATCGGGTCTTGTGAACGGACAGTTCGTCTGGTCCGCTCGCTAAGAACTTCTCACTCTCTCTCAGGACAATGACTTTCAGATGCAGTTCGATAGCGTACCGGTAGGCCGAGAGCACCGGGCAGAGATCGAACTCGAGAACCGGGCCGGGGTCGACCTCGAGCGTACGAGCCAGCTTTTTCGCCGCCGAATAGGATGACTGGGCGTACCGATGAAAATCACGCGGCGGGATACTGCGCCACTTGAGGACGGTGTTGTCCGGTGGCGGACTTGAAATCGACTTTCGGGAAAGAGATGGGACCTTCTTCTTCATCGGTGAGTCGTCGAGGCTTAAGCCACTTCGCGACGCGTACCAGCCGAGTAGTCGGCTCCGGCCACACCGCCGGCGGCTTCGCAGTTGTCGCAATTGTTGCACGGCGCTTCAAACTCGTCGCCAAAATAGCGCAGGATGATCTCGCGGCGGCATTGGCTCGCGTCGGCATACTCCTGCATCTGGCGGAGCTTGTCGCGCCGGATTTCCTGGTGCCGCTTTTGCTCCTCCGAGGCGGCCTGCGCTGCTTCCGGCAAAGGCATCTCTTCCGTAAGTTGCACTTCGCCGGTGGGAAGCACTTCCAGCGCGCCGACGTCCTCGAGACGGTGCAGCACGGTGGCCACCTTCCGTTCCGACAAGTCGGTCTGGCCGGCGATCGCATCCGGCTGCACCGGTCCGTCTTCCTTTGAGATCACCTCGGCAACTTGTTCGACATGCGCGGGCTCAATCTTGCCCTCGCCCGTCCGGAACTTCTGCCGTCCGACGTTCTCGGTCCTATAGAACAGCACCGCTTCGGATTTCTCGCCGTCCCGGCCCGCGCGCCCGACCTCCTGATAGTAGGCGTCGAGCGATTCGCTAATGTCATAGTGATAAACGAAGCGAACGTCGGCTTTGTCCACGCCCATGCCAAACGCGTTGGTGGCCACGATCACCTCGGCGTCTCCCGACATGAATCGCTGTTGAATTTCGTCGCGCTCCTTGGCCCTGAGGCCAGCATGATAAAAGAGCGAGTTGACGCCTTCTTCGGCCAGCGCCCGCATGATCTCTTCCGCGTTCTTGCGGGTGGCCACGTAGACGATGCCCGGCTTGTCGGCCCACAGCGCGCGCTTCACCAACGCCTGCATCTTGTCGTCTTCGGAGGTGAACGCGTCCACACGAAGCGAGATGTTCGGGCGATCGAAGCCGTGCACCATCACCTCGGGATCGCGCATCCCCAGCCGCTCGATAATCTCCTGGCGTACCTGCGGCGTCGCGGTTGCGGTCATGGCCAGAACGGCCGGGTGTCCCAGGCGCTCCACCACTGGTCCAACATTTATGTAATCCGGCCGGAAATCGTGCCCCCACTGGCTGATGCAGTGGGCTTCGTCAATCACAAATAAAGATACGCCTGCCTGATCCAACCGTTCCAGCGTCTCCTGCTTGCGGAGCTGCTCCGGAGCGAGGAAGATGTACTCCACTTCGCCTTTCTCGATCTTCTCCACCGTGGCGCGAGCGTCCGCGGCGGACTGCTGCGAGTTGATCACCACCGCCTCGGCTGTATCCTGAGCGTTGATGGAATCGACCTGGTCCTTCTGCAAGGCGATCAGCGGAGAGATGATGACCGTCACGCCTTCGATCATGAGGCCAGCAATCTGGTAGATAGCAGACTTCCCGGCACCTGTAGGCTGGACTACGAGCGTGTCCTTGCCCTGTAATAGACAGCGGATCGCGTCCTCCTGGCCGGGGCGCAATTCCTCGTAGCCGAAGTGCTCGCGGGCAATTTTCAGGATGTCGGCGTGTTTGTTCTTCGATTTCGGCATCGCTGGTTCGTCACGTTAGAGCCAGTCCAGCGAACTTTTGTGACACGAGGGCGCGCAGACTCGATTCGCGGCGGGCGTTGCCGGATAGTCTTACACGTGTACTACATAAATCGTGCTGGCCGAGCCAAAAACGATGCGTTTCCTGTTGCACTTTCACCTCGATGGGGGTAGGCTATGTTGAGGAGGGAGCATGTCAATGCTTCGGCGAACTCTAGTATTCTTACCCTTGGTGCTGCTCAGCGTCCAGTGTTTTGGCGCCACCCCCGTAGCGACGGTTTCGAGCAAGCAACCGGTTGTCGTCAGCGGCATTACCGTGCCCACAGACCGTTTAGTGTCTTGGCCGGTAAACGTCAACGACGAAATCACCACTCAACAAGAACCCGCGATGGTGCGTTTTGCAGACGGCACCTCGGTTCAACTGCAACGAAACTCCCGTATGAGACTGGATGCCAGTCCATCCGGAGTGAAAGTCAACGTGCTGTCCGGCTCAGCGATGTATGATCTTAAGCCGCGTTCCACCGTTTCGCTGACGAGCGCCGTCACGAAGAACGCGAGCCTTAGCGCCGATACGGCTGCGAGACTGGTGAACGTGGACCGCGCTTCTCGTGGCCTGCCCGCCCTGCGATTCATCTCTCAGAATGAGGGCGCTGCGACGGTACTCGCACAGAACACCGCCCGTACCGGTATTGTACTGCCGGTGGAAACTGTCCAGGCAACCTTGGCCTCGGGCGGTACTTTCGCCAGTGGCGGCAATGGCACCAATCGGCGCGTATCGTTCATCCCTTCGAATCGTGACACGATTACGCTGCCTGACGGAACGATCCTGTTAGTCAACTTTGTTGGAGGCGGTCCGGGTAACACGGCGACCTTCATCATCGATCAGGTTATTTGCGCGGCAAAGGGCTCGAACGGCGATACGATTTACATCACCCGCCCGGATCCGTTCAATAGCCCTCTGGCTGGCGCTTCGATTGTGGTCCCAACCAGTCAAAACGGGATCACTCAGATGAACGTTGACTTCAGCAACGTTCGCCTGTTGAATGGTACCCCGATCAGCACGGGTCAGTTCGCGGCGTTACTCGCTCAGGACTGCGCTGCTGCGTATAACGATCCCCGCAACTTCTTCGATGGCGGTACGCAGCCCCCAGCTCCGCCGAACCCATTCAGCGGTGGCGACTATAGGATGGGCCGCTAGATAGAACAGATAGATTTCAGTAGCATCGGGTCGGCGGCGGAATCACTATCCGCCGCCGATTTTTACTTCCAGAAGCCCGCTTTAAACCGTCTCGGGCGCCGCCACCCGCACGTTGATCTCTACCGAACGCGTCCCCAGGTAGGGATGCTTGCCTTCCAGATGAATGCGCCCGGCCGCCGTCTTCGCTCTCACCCACACTGCACCGGCTCCCCCAGCCAGAGAGAACGGATTCTCCCCGACAATGATTCCAGGCCCGGTAATGCTGAGCGTCACTGCGCCCGTAGCGAGTGGACGGATGTTGCCGTACTCGTCGACAACACGCAGCACCACGCGTGTGGCATCGCGGCCATCGCCCATCAGCTCGGAATCGTCGGGCTCCATCCGCAGGTCCGCGTCCACACCGGAGCCGGACAGCTTTATCGTCTTCACCAGCTTGCCTGCGATATACCCCTCGATCGTCAAATCGCCCCAGGGTCGCAACGGCATGTTGCTGAAGTTCAGCATGAATGGCGGATGTTTCAGATCGCCGTACGTCTTGCGGTCCGGGTCGACCTCCATCCTCAGCTTGCCGTCCATGTAGATCTTCAGGTGATCGCAATTTGAACAAACGGGAACGGTACCCGGACCGCCAGCCGTCGAACGGTCGCCTGAGGACCAGAAGAAGCCCGGCTCAATCACGATCTCCTCCGACGGATCACACTGCGACTTGTACACGCCCGCCGCCGGCTTCGGGACGCGGAAAATGTCGCTGACCCCGTGGTAGCAAATCCGATCGCCCGACCCGAAGTTGGCATGCGTGTTGTAGTCGAACGCGCACCACCCGATCCCGCCTGCGTACCGGTCGTCGGAGGCGAGCTGGTTGTGAACGCGCGCGTGACGCAACACGTGCTCCGCCACGCGCTCGACGTTATCGAATCGCTTGGTGGAGAACATATGGCCGTTGAACTCGGTGTTCAGATACAGCGGGTGATTCGGCTTGTGCAGCGGGAACCCGAAGTCGTTCATCGTGAAGACATCTTCGAGCAGTTCGGAATTGTAGTTGTAGCGGATGCCGCCTGTCTGCCGCGCATCGTCGAGCGAATGCGCAAGCGCGTTGGTGCGGGTGTAGAAGTCGTGATTATCCTGCGATTCGTTGATGCGCACGCCCCACAGGATGATCGAAGGATGGTTCCAATCGCGCCGGATCATCTCGCCGACGTTGGCCACCGCGATATCCTGCCACGCCTTGTCACCGATATGCTGCCAGCCCGGAATCTCCTCGAGCACTAGCAGTCCGATCTCGTCACAGCAGTCTAGAAACGACGGCGCTTGCGGGTAATGCGACGTCCGCACCAGGTTCAGCTTCAACTCGTTCTTAAGGATTAGGGCGTCGCGGCGCTGCACTCGAGCGGGCATCGCCCCGCCGACGTAGGGGAACGTCTGGTGACGGTTCAACCCGCGCAGCTTCACGTGTTCGCCGTTCAGCAGGAACCCGGCAGGCGTAAACTTCGCCTCGCGGAACCCGATGCGGGTCTGATAATCGTCGGCAGTCCCATCGGTGTTCACCAGCTTGACGATGACGTCGTATAGTTTCGGCTTCTTCAACGACCACAGTTCCACGCCGGCCAGTCGCTCGATACGAAGCGTCTGAGCCGCGCCGCCTTCGGCCTTCGCACGATCCATGCCCACCAGCCGCCCGTTGTCCATTAGCGCGACCGAAAGCTGGGCGCCTGCCGCTACCCCCTCCAACTCGCAGCGGACCTCCAGCGCCCGGTTATCCTCCAGCACGTGAACGGGCTTGGCGTAGACGTTCGCGATGAACCCGGCCGGCACCACGCGCAGCCGGACATCGCGGTAGATGCCGCCGAAGGTCAAGTAATCGATGTTGCCGCCGAACGGAGGTATGTCGGGCCGCTCAGTGGAATCGAGTTCCACCGCGAGAATGTTGTCAGCGTCGAAGCGCAGCCCGCGCGTCAGCTCGAAGGAGAATGGCGTGTATCCGCCCTTGTAGCTGCCCACGCGCTCGCCGTTGAGATAGACGGTGCTGGCCGTCATCGCGCCGTCGAAGTCGACGAACACGCGCTTGCCCTGCCAAATACGGGGCGCGCGAAACGGGCGGCGGTACGTCGAAATGAACTCGTAGGCGCGATCGTCGAAACTGTGCCACGGAAGCACGACGTTCGAGTGCGGCAGTGTTACGCGTTCCCAACGGCTATCGTCGAAGCCGGGCGCGGTGGCTCCCTTGCTGTCCTTGCCTCCAAACCGCCAGTTGTGGTTCAGATCGTAGGTGCGGCGGAGCTCCGGCGTTGCCGGCCGGTTCTGTGCAAAAGCGTCCAGCGCGGCCCCGGCGATGGCCGATCCGGCGAGAAAGTCGCGACGATTCATGACGGCTCTAAATTATCACAAGCTGGAAGCGAAAGCCGAGTTTGTGACCGCAGTCACAGCCGCGCTGCCCGTCGAGCGCGACAATGGACTTTTAGGGATACCGCATGGCCGCTACCGCCACACCCCGTTTGAGAACCAAGAAGCTGCTGATCCGGCGCTTCGTTCCGAAAAACACTCGACGCTTGCGAGGCGCTGTTCAGATTGCCTTCTTTACGCTGAACGTCATCATCGCTGCCCAGTTCTACTTCTTCGTGCGGCAGTTCGAAGTGCCAGGCGCGGCGTACACCGTGTCCCGCCCACCGGGAGTAGAAGGCTGGCTGCCCATCGCCGGCATGATGAACCTGAAAAGCTTCCTGCTGACGCGCGAAATCCCGGCGCTCCATCCCGCCACGATGTTCTTGCTGGTCGCTTTTCTCACCATGTCACTACTGATGAGGAAGGCATTCTGCAGTTGGCTGTGCCCGGTCGGGACGCTTTCGGAATGGCTGTGGAAGGCAGGCCGTTCCATCTTCAAACGCAACTTCGTGTTGCCCCGCTGGCTCGATATTGGCCTGCGCTCGTTGAAGTACATCCTGATGGGGCTGTTCGTTTACGTCGTTATGAAGATGAGCGTCGAGGGCATCCACGCTTTTCTGCAGTCGCCCTATGGCGTGATTGCCGACGTCAAGATGATGAACCTGTTCCGGCTGATGAGCGTTACCACGGCGGTCGTGCTCGGCGTTCTGATGATCGCCTCTGTGCTCGTTCAGAACTTCTGGTGCCGTTATCTGTGTCCGTATGGCGCGTTGATTGGATTGGTCTCGCTCCTCAGCCCCATGCGCATCCGGCGCGACGAGAAGCTGTGCATCGATTGCGCGAAGTGCGCGAAAGCCTGCCCGTCTCAATTGCCGGTGGACGTGCTGGTGACCATTCGCTCGGCGGAGTGTCTGGGGTGCATGGAGTGTGTCAATGTCTGCCCGGCAGAGGGCGCGCTCGACATGAAACTGCTGGCCCGCAAACAAGTTCAGCCATGGATGATCGCAGCCGGTATCGGGATCGTCTTCTTCGGTTTGGTGGGCTACGCGAATCTCTCGGGACACTGGCACAGCGATGTTCCGAATGCTGTGTACGAGCGACTCATCCCACACTCGGCGGAGTTTGCGCATCCCTGATACTTTGGATAAATGCTCCGGCGCGATTGCTTGAAGGGCCTGACCGCGATTCCTCTGTTGGCGAATGTACGTGCGCAGGCGGCAGCCATTCCCGAAGGCCGGTTTCACCCTGCGATCTGTGCGTACTCCTTCCGCAACCAGCTTCGTGACAAGTCGATGACCTACGCGGACGTGATCCGCATGGCCGCCGACGCGCGCGCATCTGGCGTGGATCTCACGGCTTACTGGCTGCCCGATACTACCGATGAAACGCTGTTCGCGCTGAAGAAGCTGGCCTATCGCTCCGGTGTCGCCCTGTACAACGTCGGGATTCGCGCACGCATGGCGCAGCCGACGCGCGAGCTTCAAATCGCCGAGACGGAGATGGTCAGCAAGTGGCTGGACGTCGCCGTCAAGCTGGGCGCATCGCACGTGCGCGTATTCGGCGGAGCGGTTCCCAAAGGCGCCACGGAACAACAGGCCATCGCCTGGGCCGTTGAGACGCTGAAGCGCTGCGCCGAGCAGGCTGGACGCAGAGGCATTACGCTTGGTCTCGAAGACGATGGCGGTATCACGACCAACGCCGCTCCCACGCTCGACATCATCACCAAAACGGGATCGCCTTGGGTGGGCGTGAACCTCGACGTTGGCAATTTCCCGGACGATGCATACCGCCAGATCGGGATGTGCGCGCCGCTGGCGACCAACGTCCATTTCAAAACACAGGTCCACTTCAACGGCGCGAGCCAGCCAGCCGACTGGGCCCGCATCTTGAAAATCCTCGGCGGCGCCGGCTATCGCGGCTATCTCGCGCTGGAGTACGAAGCAGAAACGAACCCGACCGCCGCCGTGCCCGAGTTGATCGCAAAGATGCGCGCGGCGATTGCCGCCTATAGCGGCTAGTATGAGGCGCGCCTGGCCGGTCATGCTGCTGGCGGTTCCTTTGATCGCCGCCGAGTTGAAGGTGGATCACGTCACCGTAGCGGGCCGCAATCTGGCGGATCTGCGGAGCGCGTTCGAGCGCGCGGGCATCCCGTCCGAATATGGCGGCAAGCATACGAATGGCATGACCGAAATGGCCATCGCCAGCTTCGGTGATGGGTCGTATATCGAGCTGATCGCGGCCCAGCCTGCGTCGAACGTCCAAGGCCACTATTGGGGACGCTTCATCGACAAGGATGCAGGCGTGTGCGCCTGGGCCGTTTCCGTCACCGACATGCGCGCGGAAGCCGACCGCTTGAAGCGCGCCGGCGTGAGTATCAGCCCGGCCCCGAGCGGGCGCGAACGTCCTGACGGAGTGGCGCTCCGGTGGACTACTGCTGCTGTCGGAGCGGGCGCCGCGGGCACATACTTCCCTTTCCTGATTCACGACGAGACGCCTCGTCCCCTTCGCGCCTATCCTCGCGGAAAGCCATCCGTCACCGGCATGAACGGCATCGCGCTGGTGGTCATCGCTGTGCGTGACTTGCCGGGCGCCATCGCGCGCTGGCGGAAGACGTTCGACTTACCCGAGCCGCGGATGCAAACGGATCCCGCGTTCAAGGCCAACCTGGCATGGTTCGCTGGAACTCCCGTCGTGCTGGCATCTCCGTCGGAACCCGCCTCGTGGCTGACAGAACGGATTAAAGACTTCGGGGAAGCGCCATTCGCCGTACTGCTCGGAGCACCTGTCAAAGCGAGCAAGGACGGTCCAGTGTGGTTCGGCCAGAAGATCGCGTGGTTCGACCAGGCAGGCTTACGCGGTGCGCGGATCGGCGCGATCGAACGCTAGCGCGCGGCGGTCTTCGTTCGCGCTTCTTGTCCCGACGTGCGCTTGTACCCGCTATACCGTTCATCGTCATTCGAATTGCGAGCGAAGAACAGGACACTCGAATTCACGCGAACGGCGAAATGTTTCGGCATCCACAGCCCCTCTCCGACCGGCTCCTGCTCTAAAATGAACTTGGTGCCCGGTGACACCGTGGCAACCGCGTAGAACGACACCGGCCGCACAACCTCAGCCTCAACCTTGACCCATTGAGATTCCGCTTTGTCGATCCACAGCTTACCCTTCATGCCGGTCAGCACCTTCAAATCGCGCATCTTGGAAACATAACCGCGTTTTGGCGTAGCTTCTAAAACGTACGCCGCGCGGCCGTTCACCTGATCTTCTCCCGCCAGTTTCCAATCGAACGCCGATGCCATTTCACGCATCATGGCCTGGTCCTGACTGCGCTCCCTCTCATATTTGGCGACACGCTTTGCGCGTTGACTCGGTGATTCGTGAAGCCGGCGCTCGGTCTCGGCTTTCATCCTGGCCTGCTCGGCTCTATCGGCCTCAGGCGCGAGAGGCTTCCCGTTCACCGCGAGCAGCCTGTTGTATTGCGATCCATCAATCACGTAGACTTCATACGTCTTGTCCACTCGCGTCTTGCTTTGGCCCTTGCCGTCCAACTTTTCCTGGATATCGTGCTCCGTGTGCACGTAATTCGGCGCCTCTCTCCAGTTGCGCTCGGTCTGCGCGACGGACTTCGAAACCAGCGCAACGACATCTAATCCGGCCGTTGCGGGCAGGCAAAAGCAAGCGAGCAGTGCGGCACGCTTCATAACCGGATTCACCTGCAAGCTGTTTACCAGACTTCTCATCCCCTCGTTTGTTGAGCTTAGAGCCCTACCAGTCGACTTTGGGATGCATATTGTGCCATGTCGTATTCCGCTCGAACGCGTGTGCGAGTGCAAGCGGCGCGGCTTCGTTGTAAAGCCCTCCGGTGAACAGGATCGCCTGCGGATCACCGTTGATGAACCCGCACGGCGCAACCACCTGCGGATGGCCAGTAAGGTTGGTGATCGACAGCGAGGGCGAACCGGTGGTCGTCAGCAGCACATCCCAGTTGGACATGAGCTGCTCCATCTGCCGCATCAGCAGCGTGCGAGCCCGTTGGGCGCGGATGTATTCGATTGCCGGGATCAGGCGCGCGGAACGGAATGTGTTCGGCCAATCCCCCTGCGCCTGGCCGCGCAAGTTCGTTACTCCGCCGTCACGCGTCAAGTCGTCGAAGGCGGTAGCAGCTTCAGCCGTTAGAATGATGAGCATCGGACCTGTGGGTAGCGCTGGCAGCTCCACCGGCTCGAGCTTCACTCCCGCTTTGCGCACCGCCTGGAGCGCGTTGTCGAAGAGCGCCTTCCGTTCTCCTTCCAGCTTGTCGAACTCGGCCCTCACGTAACCGACACGGAGCCGGGCGACCGGTTCGCCCCCGCGCCAATCGAACGGCGCCGCGACCACGCTCATATCTTTACCATCGGGGCCATGCAACGCGCTGAATACCATTGCGCAATCTTCCACCGTGCGGCAGATCGGCCCTGGCTTATCCATGGTCCAACTCAAACCCATCGCGCCGAACCGGCTTACGCGCCCATAGGTGGGCCGCAATCCCGTGACTCCGCACGTTCGTGATGGCGACACAATCGACCCCAGCGTCTCCGTGCCGATCGAGAATCCGACCAATCCCGCCGAGGTCGCCGATGCCGACCCCGCCGACGATCCGCTCGAGCTCTGCTCCAGATTCCACGGGCTTTTGGTCATGCCGCGGAACCATAGCCCGCCCTGCGCGAGCGCCCCCATCGACAACTTTGCCAATAGCACTGCGCCCGCATCGGCCAGGCGCGAGATTACGGTTGCGTCGTAATCGAACACCTGATGCTCGAATGGTTCGGCGCCCCAAGTTGTCGGAATGCCTTTGGTGGCGAACAGGTCTTTTGCGCCATATGGGATGCCGTGCAGCGGTCCGCGGCGTTTACCGCGCTTGAGTTCCTGGTCCGCGCGCGCAGCCTGTTCGAGCGCGAGGTCCTCCGTCAGGGTCACCACGCAGTTCAGTTTGGGAGCGAATCGCTTCAGCCGGTCCAGATACATCCGCGTCAACCCGGTGGATGTAATCTGCCTGGATGCGAGCAGCGCGGACAACTCGGTGGCCGGCGCGAACGCCAGATCCTCGATCGATGGGGGCCGCTTCAGCCCCTTGCGCCGTGTCAGCTTCAGTCGCGATTTTCCGCTTGGAATGCGCGTGCCTGGAAGCGCGGGATAGAACCGGAACGCGGGCTCAGTATCGAGCGGGATCTCGATTTTGCGCAGCCGCTCGTATCCCGTATAAGCACGGTTGAGGTTGGCCAGCATCATCGCGCGCTGCTCTTCGGTGAACTCCAAACCGATGGCGGCCAGCGCGCGCTCCACCATCTCCCTGGTGACTTTGGCCGTCTCCGCGGGCGGCGCTTGGGCTTCCAGACCCGCTTCGGAAATGAGAACCGCTGTCGCTGCAGGCAATGTTCTCAGCCAGTCGCGCCGGCTCAGTTCCGCTTTACGCATGCGCGCTACCATATCACAGTGGACGCTAACGAACGCACTCGCGACCGCCTGGTTGCTCTTCGAAACGGGCTCTTGAAGCTGCACAAAACGTTGCTCGATTCCGAGCGCGCCATCTACGAACGGGATATCGCGCGCATCGCCTCGCCCTCGCAGTTCCTATCGCTTCTACTCGAGGATCCGCACTTCGCCTGGCTGCGTGAGTTGTCGCAGATGGTCGTGGTGATCGATGAGACCCTGGCCGCCGAGGAACCCGCCGGGCCCTCAGACGCCGACCGGCTGATCACGCAGTCGCGCGCTCTCGTAGCTCCGTCGGAGAATGGCAGCGGCTTCGCGCGAAGCTACTACGAGGCGATGCAGCGCGATCCGGACGTCGTGCTGGCGCATTCCGGCATGTTGAAGGTTTTTGCCGGACTCGCTACCACCGTCTAACGAAGCGCACTGACTGCGGGTTCCGCGAGCTTGCTGTGATTCTTGCTGTAGAGGAAATAAATCAGGAATCCGATCAGCATCCAGCAGAACGCGGTTAACTGCGTCCGGTGGTCGAGCGAGATGATCATTCCCGCGCAGATGATCATGCCCAGGATGGGGACCAGCGGCACCAGCGGCGTTTTGAATGGCCGGTCCACATTGGGTTGCGCGCGCCGCATGATCCACACGCCGGCGCACACCAGCACGAAAGCGAACAGCGTTCCGATCGAGGTCAGATCGCCTGCCATCGACCCCGGAACGAATGCCGCGAACGTCGCGACAAACACGAACAGCACCATATTGCTCTTGTACGGGGTCCGGAATTTCGGGTGGATATCCGAGAAGAGCTTTGGCAGCAATCCATCGTTCGACATCGAATAGAACACGCGGCTTTGGCCCAGCAGCATCACCAGGATCACCGATGAGAATCCCGCGAGAATCGCAACGTTGATCAACGTCGCCAACCAGCCATACCCGTGCATGTAGGTCTGCACCGCGTAGGACACCGACGCTTCCTTGCCGGCTTTTGCGAAATCCGTCCAGTTCGCCACGCCCGTCAACACGTAGCCAAACAGCACATACAGGATCGTGCAGATCGCGAGCGAACCCAGGATGCCGATGGGCATATCGCGCTTCGGATTCTTTGCTTCCTGCGCGGCCGTGGATACCGCGTCGAATCCGATGAACGCGAAGAACACGATGCCAGCACCGCCCAGCACGCCACCCCATCCATGTCTGAAGAATCCTTCGTGGCCCGCAGTGCCCGGCGGAATCGTAAAAGGAGTGTGATTGGCCGGGTTGATGAAGTGCCAGCCGATGGCGATGAACATGATCACGATCGTCACCTTCACAGCAACGATGACGGTGTTTACGGTAGCCGATTCCTCGGTCCCTTTGATAAGCAGAAGAGTAAGCATCAACAGGATGAAGAGCGCGGGCACATTCATGATCCCGTTTACGCCAGCCGTCGAGGTCTCGAGCGGCGAGTGGCACCACTCGTACGGAATTCTATGGCCCAGCAGGTTGTTGAGATACTCGCTCCAGCCGATAGCCACGGTGGCCGCACCCAACGCGTACTCGAGCACGAGCGCCCATCCGATGGTCCACGCCGCAAACTCGCCCATGGTTGTGTAGGCGTATGTGTAGGCGCTGCCCGAGATCGGAATCATGGCGGCGAATTCGGCATAGCACAACCCGGCGAACGCGCAACCCACGGCCGCGACGATAAAAGAGGCGGTGACGGCCGCGCCCGCTGCTTCGGCCGATGCCGCCGCGGTGCGGATAAACAACCCCGCGCCTATAATAGCGCCGACTCCCAGCGCGATCAGGCTAGAGGCCGTGAGGGTACGTTTCAGGGAGCCCTCCTGATCCACCGCCTGCTGCAGGAGTGCCTTGACGGACTTCGTTCGCGTAATACTCATTGGGTATTCGCTACTTTACCAAAGTGGAACGGGAGGTTGAGGGAAGCCGCAAAAAGAAACCGCGGCGCGTGTGTTCCACGAGCCGCGGGGAGTGTGCGTGTTCAACTCTAGTTGCGTGTTCTTGCTACGATCCGGTCGGAGTGGTTTGGTTCATCCCACCGTTACCTTCCAGCCCATAAACCTTGATGTCGACTCGGCGGTTTTCCTTGCGCGCCGCACGAGTTTTATTGTCGGCATCGGGGAACTCACTGCCAGCTCCAACGTCATGAATCCTGCGCAATGGCACATTGTGCTCGATGGTCAGGTAACGGACGACAGAGTCGGCCCGGCGGCGGCTCAATTCTAAGTTCTGAGCCCGGCCGCCGGTACGATCGGTGTAGCCGGCGATCTCAATGACGTAGTTCTTCATGTTCTGAAGCGACTGGAACGCCTGGTCAAGTTTGGTCTTGTCTTCCTTAGTTAAATCCGAACGGCCCACGCGGAAATAAATTTTCTCCGTAGTGATCAGCTTGTAGTTATCGAGGTTATTGATTCGATCCTCGATTTTTCCCGCCCTGGCGATGCTTTGCTGAGCGAGTGAGTTAGCGCTGGTAGCGGTCTGCTGAGCCTGACCCGCGGTTTGTTGAGCCTGCCCAGCGGCCTGGTTTGCTTTGTCTGCCGACTGGCCCGCCGACACTGCCTTCCGGTCGGCCTCCATCGTCTTCTCGCCCAAATTAGCTACATTCCGGTCCAGATCGCCGATCGACGTCTTGTTGGCGTCGGTCTTCTTTCCAACTTCGTCTACGCGTTGCTGGACCGGGGCAATCGCTTCCCGCACGTGCTTCTTGGTCGCGCAAGCGCCGGTAAGTAATGACAGCGCGGCTACACCACATAAAATTGCCGGGGCCGGTTTCCTCAGGTACATGAATGCCTCCTCTCCTAAAATCTCAGACGTGCAACCTCAGGGCCAAGTTGCGACTCACCTCGTAAACTACTGAGCCCACGTTCTAGACGCACTTAGCTGCGCTATGCTTCGGGAAATTTTACGGTTCGACGGGTGTTTTGTACTCAGCGCATGCAAACGTAATGCCAGCTACTCATCCGAAGTCAGCCGGCGTACTTTCTGGTTAAGAACATCGGTCAACAAAGCCGCGATTGTCTTATGAGTTACTGGCTCGCGCAGATCCGGCACCAACTCAGCGAGTGGTTCCAGGACAAAACGGCGCTGGGTCATGCGGGCATGCGGCACAATCAGATCGGGACTGCGAATGATCGCCCGGTCGAAAAGTAATATATCGATGTCGATTGTGCGCGGCCCTTTGGCGATGATTCGCTGCCGTCCCATCCGGTGTTCCACGCTGCGTGTCCGGGCCAGCAATTGGCGCGGAAACAGTGCGGTCGAAATCTCCACCGCCATGTTGAGAAACCACGGTTGTCCGGTCAGATCCCTTGGCTCGGTCTCATAAACAGACGACCGCCGTAGTAGAGTACAGCCGTCTTGATTGAGTAACTCGATCGCTCGAGTCAAATGCGCGGACCGGTCGCCTAAGTTGGAACCTAACGAAAGATAAGCGATGTGCGGCACACGGGTCAAAATAGTGAGCTCTGCATTCCGCGTATGCGGCGCGGCACTCCAAAATATTCGAAAGCTTTATCAGTGGCGACACGGCCGCGCGGCGTTCGGTCGATAAAGCCGAGTTGCATCAAATAAGGCTCGTACACCTCTTCCACGGTGTCGGATTCTTCATCGATGGAAGCGGCAATCGTGTTCACGCCGACGGGTCCGCCGCCATACTTTTCGAGAACTGTCAGCATGATCTTCTGATCGATCTCGTCCAGCCCGAAGCGGTCAACTTCCAACAAGTCGAGCGCGGTCTGTGCGACCTTCAGCGTCACGCGTCCGCTGGCGCGAACCTGCGCGTAATCGCGAACGCGACGCAGCAGACGGTTGGCAATTCGCGGCGTACCGCGGCTCCTTCGAGCGACCTCTTCAGCTCCTTCCTGGTCAACTTCGACATTGAGCAGCCTCGCCGAGCGCAGTGCGATGCCAGTCAAATCGGCGACATCGTACGGGTTCAGGCGCAACACCAGGCCGAAGCGTCCGCGCAGGGGAGCGCTGATCAATCCCTGGCGAGTGGTGGCGCCGATCGCGGTGAATCGTCGAATCTCCATCGACACCGTGCGCGCGCCGGGGCCCGTGCCGATCAGGATGTCCATCCGGTAATCCTCGAGCGCGGAATAGATCATCTCTTCGACGTCGGGCAGCAGTCGGTGGATCTCGTCGATGAAAAATACTTCGCGCTCCTTGATGTTGCTCAGCACGCCGACTAAGTCGAGTTTCTTTTGCAGTACAGGCCCGGATGTCTGCTGCAATCCGACACCGAGCTCCTGGGCAATGATGTTCGCCAGGGTGGTCTTGCCCAGGCCAGGTGGGCCGTACAACAGAACGTGATCGAGCGCTTCGCCGCGCCGGAGAGCGGCTTCAATCGCGATTTTCAGGTTCTCTTTTACTTTTGGCTGACCGGCGAAATCATCCAGCCTTGCAGGCCGCAGCGACGCTTCGAATTGACGGTCTTCATCGTTAACCGATGCAGAGACGATCCCCTGCTCGCGCATTCAGTCCCATTCTAACGGAACGAACCGGCGGAACCGCTACTTTGAGCAGGCCGCCGGTTCAGCACGAAATAGACGGCCACCCCGGCCGCCATCAAAATCAACCCAATAGATAGTGCGCTGGTGCCCGACAATTTCTCATCGTGGTTGCGGATCGCTGCTAAAACCAGCAATGCCGCGGGGCCCGCGCCAACGAGCGCAGCCGCTAACAAGCCGCCGGGGATCTTGAACGGCCGCGGAAGATCCGGCTCGCGCACGCGTAGCGCGACCAGGGCAATGAACTCCAGTATCAGGCTCGCGCCATATAAAAGGATGTCGAGCATCAACAGCCGGTCGAGAGACAATCCCAGCGCCGCAGTCCAAGCCAGCCCGCAAAAAACCAGCGACACCCAAGGCGCGCCATTGGACAAGGTGCGCGTGAACGCCGCGGGCGCCTGGCCGGTTCCCGCCAGTGCAAGCGGCAGCCGGGAATAGGACAAGGTCAACGAATTCAAGATGCCGAACGTGCTCACCATTGCCGCAATTACCAAAACGAACCCGAGCCATGGACCCGCAACCGCTGAGCCGATATCCGCCCAACTTCCGGCAGTCCAGGAGCTTGGCGGCACGTGGGTGGTCCACACAGCCAGGATCGGGATGGCGTAGGATGCAACGATGGCGGCCAGCGCAATCAGCATCACACGCGGGTATGTCCGTTGCGGATTGTGTACCTCGCCGGCGATGGTGGACGCGTTGTCCCATCCCATGTAATTCCACATGGCCACGATCACGCCGGCAATCCAATCATGATCCGAGCCTTGGGCCACCGTTCCCGCCGGAGAATGGCGGAACAGAGCTGCGCCTACGACGACGATGAAAGGAGTCAGCAGCAGCGCCGCCAACCAGATCGATCCGTCGCCCACCGCCTTGGCCCCGAACAAATTCCAAAGCACGCAGGCGGCGATCACCAGGGATGCGATGATCGGCCCCTTGTGCCCGCTCGATGCCGCAGGCCAGACCCGCCGCAGATACACGACGAATAACGTTGGATAAGCGGCCATGTCGAAGACGCTCGAGACCAGCGAAAGCCACGCCTCTTGAAATCCCCAGAACGGTCCGAGCCCGCGCCGCACCCACACATAGAAACCGCCCTCGGCCGGGATTGCCGCCGACAACTCCGCCACCATCATTCCGGTTGGCAGACTCCACACGATGGGCACGAGCAGGATCACCGCCAGGGCCAACTTATAGCCGCAGTGTTGTACGAGTTCCTCGATACCGTACGGCCCGCCGGACACCATGAAGAAGGTGGCGGATGCGAGCGGCAGCACCGTCAGCTTGCGCATCGTTGAATGCGACTATAGCGCACCCGCTGGCGCTCGTAAGACCTGTTAACTGATTCTACTTGCCGCCCAGCCGGAACGTCACGCCCGCGACCACGCTCAGCGGATATGCCGGCGTAGCGTGAATGCGTGCTATCACCGGACTCAGCGGAGTTACTCGCGACTCGAAGTAGTTCTGCGTCTCGTAATAGTCGCGGTCAGTCAAATTGTCGAGGCTCACATTGAATTCCAATCCACGCCGCACCTGTTTGCTGATTCCCATATCAAACACCGTGTGGCCGGAGGCGACGATGGCCGGATCTTCACCGTCGAGGCGATAGTGGTTGATGGCCCGCATACGCAGCGACCCGCTCCATCCTCGCCACGCGCTCAGTGTCAGCCCCGCATTGGCGACGAAATGCGGCGCGCTATCGACGTAGACGCGGTGATCGCCGCCCCTGAAAAAGGCATTGCCGATCTTGGTCATCCCGCCGTTGATCGCGAGCTTGCGGGTGAGCGCGACCGACGCTTTGGCTTCGTATCCATAGGCGCGGCTCGGGCCTTTGAACTCGAAGCTGCCATCGTCGGGGATGTACACCTGCTCATTGGAGTGATCGATCCAGAACGCGTCGGTGCTGAACGAAAATCTGTTCCAGTTCGACGCGGTCCCTACCTGGTAGAAGTCGGTTATGGCGAGCCGCGGCTGTTCGGGCCGTTGCACAACGCCGCGCGCATCGATGCTGTTGATGCCGCGTCCGTAATTGACGTGAAATGTCAGCGGCACGGAGTGCGAGGGGGTGAACGCCACGTTGCCCTTGCCCTGCCAACGGCCGGCGATCTGAACACCGCTCAACTCCGGCGTGACGCGGTCGGCCACGTCAAAGCGGAACTCGTCATAGCGCACACCACCGCCCAGAATCAAGCGGCCGCGCCATAGACTCACGCTCTCCTGCGCGTATCCGGCTCCGTTGGTCACATGAGCGTTGGCGCGAGTGGAAACACCGGTGGGCCCGCGGCCCTCGCGCGGATACAGACCGACGTTGATCTGGTTGTCATGGAGGTTAGCGCCTGTGGTCAGCATCCCCGTCGCGCCCCACAACGAGTGCGAGTGCGAGTACTGCGCGTTGGCTCCCTGCTGCAGCCGTGAATCGTGCTGTTGAAACGCGTCGCCGTGCTCAGGATCGTTCAGAAAATAGGCGAAATTCGAATACAGGTCAAATAGTGAACGAGCGATGAATCCGTCGGCTTTGAATACGTCTCCGTTCGAACGCGTTTTGCTGTAGTACGTCGAGGCGGTGCCCAGTTTCACCCGGCCGCCATCGCTGGGATCGATGAATCCGAATCGATCGAGCGCGCCCGAATCGACCAGGTCGAGCGGAATCTGGCCCGACGAGTAGAAATTGTTGCGGCCGAAGAGCACGCGGAAACCAAGCTTCTGTGTATCGCTCAAAGCGACGGTGTAGTTTCCATTCACGTTGTCGCGCCGATAGCGGCCCGGGTTCAGGAACGGTCCGTCGGTGTAGGAGCCCTCGTACGCAAGGTATGCATCGACCTTCTCGATGTCCGGGCTGTAAGCGATAAACCCGCGGCCGGTATCGAAGTTCCCGCCCTGCAAACGAAGGGTCAAGCGGTCGGCGAGCGACTCGCGCTGCCGGATGTGCACCACGCCCAAGCCGCTGAAATCGCCATATTCGGCGCTGAACGGACCGTTGATGATGGTGACGTCCTGGATCAACTCCGGGCTCAACGCCTTCAGCGCGCCCAAATAACCCTGACCGTGGCCCTGCGTTCCCTGGTTCTGCTGGATATCGTCCACCAGAACTTTCAACCCGCCGTTCACGCCGCCGTGGTCCAGATTGAAACCGAACCGGCGAATCTCGAGCGACTTGCCGCCGCCTTCATGCTGACCGGCATCGATGCCCGCGTTCAACTGCTGCAACACCTGGTCGTCTCGCGTGAACAGAGTGCGATTGAACACTTCGGCATTGCGCAGGTCGATGCCGGGCTCGAGCGTTTTGGCGGTGATGACGATGCTCTGACTTTGCGCCGCGAACTGGCCGTAAGCGATGTCGATCTCGAGCGATACTCCGGCGATCGTGATCGGACGCGATACCGGGGTGAACCCCGCACTCTCGGCGATCAACACGTACTCGCCGGACGCCGCATTCTGAAAGCGGTACAATCCCTCGCTATCGGTTCGAGTCTCCCGGCCTGTGGCGGACTGCGCCGGCCGGAGCCGTACCGTGGCTTCCGGAACTGCGCGCCCTTGTGGATCGAGAACTCTTCCAGAGATTGTCGTCGCGCAATACAATGCCGGAGCGAGCGCGAACAAGGCGGCCAATAATCGGGTCAACGGCAATTATACGATCCGCAGTGGCCGCTTGGATTCAGCTTGCGACCGGTTTCCCGGCGCGTCCGTAGAGGCGTACTGCATTCTCGACAAGCGCGAGTCCGCATTTGCCGTTCATGCTGAGAATCGACTCGGGATGGAACTGCACGGCTTCGATGGGCAGTTCGCGGTGCCGCACGCCCATGATGACGCCGTCCTCGGTCTCGGCGGTCACTTCCAGACAGGCGGGGAACGTTTCGCGGCGGGCGTATAAGGAATGATAACGGCCGACCTTGAACTCTGGCGGTAAGCCCTCGAAGACTCCCGTGTTGCGGTGCGTAATGGCGGAGGCTTTGCCGTGCATCGGGTATTCGAGCACGCCGAGTTCGCCGCCGAACGCCTCGACAATCCCTTGCAATCCGAGGCACACGCCGAACACTGGCACGCCCATTTGCGCCGCATGACGGACTAAAGAGGGGACGCCGAAATCCGCCGGACGACCGGGGCCCGGCGAAATCAGAATGAGATCGGGCGCAACCTCGCGGATCAGATCGAGCGGGAATCCGGCACGATACGTCACCACTTCAGCGCCGGTCTGCCGCGCGTAGTTGGCGAGCGTGTGAATGAAGCAATCGTCGTTATCGACCAGCATCAGCTTCACACCAGCGCCTGCGGTGGAGTGCGGCGGAGTCGCGGAATCGTGGCCAGGAAGCGGCACGTTCAATGCTCGGAAGAACCCGGTCGCCTTCATTCGCGTCTCGGCCTCTTCGCTCTCGGGAACCGAGTCATAAAGCAACGTCGCCCCCACCGGGTACCGCGCCTGGCCGTCCTTCAAATGAACCGTACGGATCAGGATCCCGGTGTTGATATCGCCGTTCAAGGCCAGCATTCCCAGCGCGCCGCCATACCACCCGCGCGCGTTCTTCTCGATGCGCTCGATGGCTTGGGCGGCAGCCTTCTTGGGCGCGCCGATCACGGTGACGGCCCACATATGAGTAAGGAATGCATCGAGCGAATCGAAGCCCGGGGCGAGTGTTCCCTCCACATGATCGACAGTGTGGAAGACGCCGGCGTAACGCTCGATCAGGCGGCGTCCGATTACCTGCACCGATCCCGGCACACACACCCGCGACTTGTCGTTGCGATCGACGTCGCTGCACATGGTGAGCTCCGACTCATCTTTGGCGGAGGCGAGCAGGTCGCGGATGTTGTCCGCGTCGTTCAGCGGATCACCTGTGCGCCGCGCGGTGCCGGCAATCGGACAGGTCTCAACCCGGTCCCCTTCCACTCGCACGAACATTTCGGGCGATGCGCCCACTAGTTGCTCATCGCCGAACTGCAGCAGAAACTCGTATGGGCTGGGGCTCGCAAGCTGGATGCGCTGGAACAGCTCCGAGGGGCTGTGGTCGTAGGGCGCCGAGAACGTTTGGCGCAACACCACTTCGTAGTAGTCGCCTTGACGCATGCGCTCGCGCACGGTCTCGACGTTGGCCATGTACTCTTCGGGACGGTGGTCGGCTGTGATTTCGGTCCGCGCCGACCGCTTCTGGGGCGCCGGGAGCTTTTCGCCGTCGCGCGGCAGGCCTTCGGTGGTCAGCGGCCCGCGAGTGAAATCGAACTGGTACCGTTCGATCCGCTCCGTCTTGCGATCCATGAAGTAGATGTCGTCGCAAAGAAACAGATGCAGATCCTTGCTGCCGTCCCGTGGAAGCGAGAACTCGATCGGATCGAACTGGAACAGGAGATCGTAGCCGAACGCGCCCACAAAGGCGAGCCGCGAATCCTGGGGATTGCGGAACTCGTCGGTCAGCGCGCGCAAGATCGAAAATACCGAGGGCTGCTTGCTGCGATGTTCTTCCGGGAACAACGCGGGCAGGGGCTTCAGAATCCCGCTCAGCGCCGTCTCGCCAACCGTGAACGACTCCCAATGCGGATGCGCTTCGAGTACCGGTTGCAGCAGTTCGAGCAGCACGCGCCCGCGCAGGTTCAACGCGCGGAACTCCATCTTCCGGCCCCACGAAACGATTTCGAGCGGCGGGCAGACACTGGCTATGTCCCAACGCGAGTAGCGCTCGGGATACTCGTACCCCGATGAGAGATAGATGCCACGTTGGGTGTCCAAGCGGCGCAGCAAATGCGTGAGACCACGGCTGAAAGGAGCGCGGCTCAGGTTGCGCGTGACGATGATTCCGCCACGGCTTTGGTACTTCAATTCGGACATGGCATGCCAGGGGAGCGGTTTCCCCGATGTTATCACGCGCTCACTCGCGACGTGGTTCGTAAACGTACACGCCGTCCAGATACGGCCCGCTCACATGCGCTCGCAACCGGTAGTGCGAACGGAGCTCGCGCCGGTGTGCCTCAGGCAGGGAGAGTGTTTCGCGATCCCTCCTGGGCGCCTGAGCCGCGAATACGTTCTCACGCAGGATCACCGATCGGAAACGGCCCGCTGCCAGGTCCTCGAGTACCGGACGCGGATCCGCGCGCCCGGCGTCGACCAGTAGGGTGTCAATGAAGCGGCTCGACTTCAATTCGACCCGACAACACTCGCTCACCATCGGCGATCACCCAAGGACAACGGCTGGAACCGCCGGACGGCCCGGGGCATTCCGGCGAGCGCCACCAGGATCACGCCGCCGCGGTCAGTACGAAATAACGGACCTGCTGTTCCAGTTTCGACGCGCTGAACGGGTTGAGATTGGCCCAGACCGCATCCTGAAGATAACGACCCGCCGAGGCTGTTGAGGGCCAGCACGGTCGCCGCGCCCGCATCCGCCAGCCCAGCCAACCACCGGAGAGCGCGTTTCCTATCCTCGAGGAACAGCCTCGCCGCAATCGCAGCGGTCGCCGCCACCGAGGCCTGCTTGATGAAAAATGCCAGAACACAGCATGATCCCGCCAGAACGAGTGAACAGGGCCGGCCCCGCGCGCGGTAGCAGGCGTAGGCACGCGAGTAGCTGCGCACCCCCAGCCACGCCGCAGTGTGCCAAACAAGCCACACGGCCGTCAGAAACGCGCCGAACGAGATCAGGCGCGACATCTGGTACAGCGGCGGCCCGAGCAGATGCA
The DNA here is from genome assembly GCA_038322705.1 of Bryobacterales bacterium. Taxonomy (GTDB): domain Bacteria; phylum Acidobacteriota; class Terriglobia; order Bryobacterales; family Bryobacteraceae; genus TMP-7. The sequence goes on from JBBQGC010000031.1 coordinate 39,875, forward strand.
GCGCGGCAGTCGCACCGAAGAAGATGGGACCATAGGGCGAAACGGTGAACGGGTAACGGTTCAGATCGTAGTACAGCCCGTCACCTCGCGCGAGCATGTTGGAGTGCAGCGCCACCAGCGACTAGACCGAAAACTATGACCGCCCTGCCTAAACGAACTTGTACACGCCCGGCACCGGTGGCGGCGGCGGGTCCATCTTCTCCTGATAATCGAACCGCTTCGGCATCAGGTCCTGCTTGGAATTCATGATCTGATCCCAGGTGATCTCCATGCCTGAATATGCGGCCTCGCGCGCCATGATGCACGTCAGCGTACTTTCGGCGATGGACAGCCCCTCGTTCTGATACGGACCTTTGCCCGTGATACTCGCCACCAGTTTCTGGTGCTCGCGCACATACGGGTTGATGTCGTGTGCCCCCATATCCGTGCCGTCGCTCCGCTTCTTCGTGCCGACCACCAGGTCGCTGACATTGCGGTACGTGCCTTGGGGATACTGCCGGCACGCCGCGCTGAGGTGGACGCCGTTGGGGTAAACGTATTCGGCCGTCAGGTGGTCGTAGATGTTGCCGTACAACTCCTCGCGCCCGCGCCAGGCAACCCCGCCGCTCGCGACCACCTTGGCCGGATGTCCGCCCATCACCCAGTTCATGAAATCGATGTTGTGGATGAACTGCTCGACGATCTGATCGCCGCACAACCACAGGAATGAGTACCAGTTGCGATGTTCCTATTCCATGTCGCCCCACTTGGTGTCGCGGGCGCGGGCGTGAAACACCGGCCCGCTAAGATACCACGAGTTCAGCGCGACGACCTCGCCGATTTCGCCGTTGTGAATCTTCTCGACCGTCTCCACGTAGTCACGCTGCGCATGGCGTTGTGCGCCCGAGACGACGGTCAACTTCATCTCACGGGCCTTCTGGGCGGCGGCGATGAAGCGGCGCGCGCCGGTAGCGTCAGTGGCGATCGGCTTTTCCGTGAACACGTGCTTCTTGGCGTTCACCGCCGCCTCGAAGTGCATGGGACGGTAGCCGGGCGGCGTCGCCAGCATCACGATATCGATGCCGGATCCGATCAGCTTCTGGTACGCGTCGAAGCCGGTGAAGTGGTGGTCGGGCTCGATCGCAATTCGCGAACGGATGGAGGATACCAGCTCGTCGGTCGCGGGAATTTTGGTCACCAGCGGCCCGCCGCGTTCCACGCTGCGAACGATGAATTTGGGATCGCGCAGTTGGTTCAGCGACCCTTCCAGCTTGTCCTCGAATACGTCGGCCATTGCCGTCAGCTTGACATCCGGATTACCGGTCAGCATGTCGACGGCGGCTTGGGTGCCGCGTCCCCCACACCCGACCAAGCCAGCTTTCAAGCGTCCGTTCGACGCGCCTCGGGCCAAGGCTGCGGCGGCTGAAGTGGCGACAAATGCACGGCGGGTTACGTCTGTAGTCTTCATCTGGACAGGATCATATCACCGCCGGGATATAGAGGAGTACGTGGGGGATGTCGCCGGAATCAGTAGTTATGCGGATGGTTTGCTGCGCCGAGTACCAGTACTTTTGAGTTAATGAAGTTCGCTCTCATCGTGTTCGCTCTCATCCCGATGGTTGGGTCGTGTTTCGGCCAACTCCGGTCGGGCGTTGAAGCGCGCCTGTTACGCGCCACCGAGCGGTCGAAGCCGCAGCCCGTACCGCCGCAGCCCGTACCGCCGCAGCCCGTTTCATCCGGCTCCTGGTGGAAGCCTGCCGCCGGCGCGAGCTGGCAAATACAATACGCGGGCAAAGTGGATCTTTCGGCGGCCTTCGACTTGTTCGACCTCGATGGATTCGATACCCCGGCGGGCGATGTCGCGGCGCTGCATTCCAAGGGCAAGCACGCGGTCTGCTACTTCAGCGCAGGCACGTACGAGAATTGGCGCACGGATGCGAACAGGTTCCCGGCTTCGGTATTGGGAAAAGGCGTCAGTGGTTGGGCGGGGGAGCGCTGGCTGGATATTCGCAAGCTGGATGTCCTCGGTCCTTTGATGGAGTCGCGCATGGACGTTTGCAAGGCCAAAGGCTTTGACGCCGTCGATCCGGACAATGTGGACGGCTATGACAACGCCACCGGCTTTCCGCTGTCCTATTCCGATCAGCTTGCCTACAACCGTTTTCTGGCTAAGGCCGCGCACGACCGCGGAATGGCGATCGGCCTCAAGAACGACGTCGGCCAGGTGAACGATCTGGCTCCAGGGTTCGATTTCGAGGTGAACGAGCAGTGCTTCGAATACAAGGAGTGCTCGCTGCTCTCTCCCTTCATCCACGCCGGCAAACCGGTGTTCAACATCGAGTATCGGCTGACTGCCGCCCAGTTCTGCGGGCAGGCGCTGGCGCTCGGGTTCAGCTCCGTTCGCAAGAATCTCGCTTTAGACGCGTTCATACAGCCGTGCAAGTGAGTACAGCGGGTTACCGCATTTACTGCCACTTGGGCCAGATCGCCACTTGGGTATTTCGATAAAGTCGTTCGGGCCGATTGCCGTTTGAAGCACGCGATCTGGTGCTGAACGATGGTCGCATCCAGGCGCCCGCGTTGGCCGGGTGCGTGCCTGCACGGCCCACGGTCCCATCCGCGCTGGTTTCGCACATCCACCCAAGCAGGTGGCGGCCCGCTCCCATCGGCTGTTACGATGGAGTGGGAGGACACTGCATGGGTCCGGTGGGCTGGCAGGAAATGGTGATCATTTTCATTGTCGCCCTAGTTTTGTTCGGGCCGAAGAAGCTGCCTGAACTGGGGCGTACGCTGGGAAAAGCGATCACCGAATTCCGTCGCGCCTCGAGCGAACTCAAAGCTACGTTCGAGCGTGAAATGCAATCACTGGAGCGGGAAAACGAGTCAATTAAGGAAGCCACCCGGAGCTATACGTCCGATGTGTATAGCAGTTACGAATCCGGCTACGATTCTCCTTACGATTACGGGGCTTACGGCTCCGATACGCACGATTCCACCGCATCGAATCCAACCACAGTAAGCGAATCCGCAAGTCTGGACGCTGAAAAATCGAGCGAACTGACGCCCTCCAACGGCGCGAATGCAGTTGCTGGAACGGTGGCGCGAAGCACCGGTTCGGCGCTCGCTTCGAGTCCGGCCGCGCCGCATGGCTCTGGTTCAGAACCGGAGCATGAGAGTGAGACCGGGCTGAACAGCTAAGCTCAACTACCTGAAGGATGTCCTTTGGAAGACGATAAAGGCGTTCCCACGCCCGCGGGAGACCCGTCTCAGCACGGGTCGCCTGGCGTGGAACAAAACACGGGGCTGGAGGAGAGCCACAGCTACGACGACCCCTACGCTTATCACGAGCCGGCCGCGACGGTAGTAGACACCGCGCCGCCGCCCTCCGCCCTCGTCACATCCACAGGTTCCACGCGCAAACCTCCGCCCGCCCCGCCGCCTCCGGACGAGGAAGACAGCGACGACGCAGGGATGCTGCGCATGTCCTTCCTCGAACACCTCGAGGAACTACGCACGCGCCTGATCCGCATGATCATGGGCCTGGTGGGCGCCTTCGTGCTGTGCATCATTTTCGCCAACGATCTGTGGCGGATTGTTCAGGAGCCCGCCGAAACCGCACTGAAGCACCTCGGTTTTACGCCCAAACTAGTCCAGATCACTCCCATGGAGACGTTCTCCACGGTATGGGTGAAGCTGCCGCTGCTGGCCTCTATTTTCGTCGCTTCGCCATGGATCCTTTATCAGGTCTGGGCGTTCATCGCGCCCGGCCTCTACAAGCGCGAGCGGCGCTGGGCGGCTCCGTTCGTGATCATCTCGGCCGGCCTATTCATTACCGGAGGGCTCTTCGCGTACTTTGTCGCGTTCCGCTATGGCCTGGAATTCCTTCTGGGCATCGGGCGCGATATCAATATTCAGCCGATGGTCTCGGTCACCGAATACTTTGACCTGTTCGTGAATGTCACGCTGGGCATCGGAATTGTTTTCGAACTCCCGGTTCTGATTTTCTTCCTGACGCTGCTGCGCATCGCGTCCCCGAGTTTTCTGCTGCGCCACTCGCGCTACGCGATTCTGATCATCGTGATCATCGCGGCTATCGTTACGCCCACGCCCGATGTTTTCAACCTGATGTTGTTCGCGGTTCCCATGTGCCTTCTGTTCTTCCTGGGAGTGTTTGCGGGCTACATCCTCACGCTTCGGCGGGAACACCGGCGCTTCCCATGGAAACCGTTCCTGCTATGGGCGCTGGCGGTGGTTGTCGTGGTTGGAGGCGCGGTGGCGGTGCTGGTCTGGAAATACAACCTGCGGATCATTCCGCACTGGCCTTTCTTAGTACGCTAGCTCAGTACCATCGCTGCGGAATTGTTTTTACCGCCGGACATAACCTCCGCATAATTAGAATTCGGACGGTGGCCGAACGGGTCGGAGGTATGACATGCTGTACGCAGCATGTTCCAGCCTCCGGTCTTTCGGTAGGATGGAAATCGATTCTAAGGAATTGAGCTGTGGATCTTTACAAGGCGATTCGCGAACTCGTGGAAGAACGAAAGCGAATCGAAAGAATAATCGCGTCACTCGAAGCGATGCTCGAGAGAGGATCGGTCGCTTCGAAAGCGAAAGCGGTCAGCAAACTTGCGGAGCCGGCCCGCCGAGGCCGGAAGAGCATGAGCGCGGAGGAGCGCAAGCAGGTGTCTGAACGCATGGCGCGTTATTGGGCTGCGCGCCGCAATCAAAAGCAGGAAGGCCAAGCCCAGGAGGAGCCGCCCCCCGATGTTCAGGCCGGCGGCCGCTAGGCTTTAAAATACCAGAGCCAGAAATATTGCTCGCCAGCCCCGTGGCGATAGCGGGGCTCGAAACCGCAACGGTGCGCCATCTCCACTGCCTGCCGGTCGGAAAACGCGATACCCAGCCAGGTGTCTTCGGGCGAAGTCTTCACCTTGACATTCCCCTGCACCTGGAACTTGAACAACGCGCCCGGCCGCAGCCGCCGGTTCACCTCGCGAACATAGTGCTCGATCACTTCGCGGCTCGGGATGTGCTGAAACACGATCGTCGAAAACGCGAAATCGAACACTACGCCTTTCGGTAGAACGGCCAGATCCTTCCCATCGTTCTGATACACGAATGCGTTCGGCCGGTCCTGCAAAGCCATCCGCGCACGCTCCACCATCTCTCCGCTCACATCCACTCCATGCACTTCGCCGAACACCTTCGACAGCGCACGCGTGACGCGCCCCGCGCCGCAGCCGATCTCGAGAACCTTCATGTCCTCGGGACGGCTGCCCTGGCAGATGTTTATCATGTCCGTCTGCACCTCTTCAGCCACCGTGCGATCGCCTGAGGCGAAAAAATCATCGTCGGTCCAGTTGGTGTTCCCCGTCGCAACGTAATAGCGCGCGTTCTCGCGTGCGCGGTCGTCCCAGTCCTGCCGCATTTTCCGGAGAAGTGCCTGTTCATCCATGTGATCAGCCTTTATTCTAGCTTCAGCTACGCAGAACCCGCTTCGACAAGGTAAGATGGAAAAACCCTACACGGGAGGAAAACACATGTTACGACGAATGTTGTCGATCGTTGCGGCCGCGCTCGTGCTCACCCTCGGCGCTTCCGCGCAGACCGCGGCCAAGCAGGCCAAAGCCAAGACCACCACCGAGTCGAAGGCCGACTCATCCAAAGCCGCCGCTACCGGCGATCTGGTGGATATCAACACCGCATCCGCCGCCGAACTGGACGCCATCCCCGGTATCGGCAAGGTCTACTCCAAGAAGATCATCGATGGCCGCCCTTACGTCAATAAGTCTCAATTGGTCTCCAAGGGAGTGCTACCGCAGAAGGTATACAACAAGGTCTCGGGCAAAATCGTCGCTAAACAGAAGTAAACAGCCCGGCCGCTAAGAGTTGGCTTCGATCGTCTCGGAAACCTGCTCCCACTCCGTGATGCATTGAGCCAACTCCGCCCGCCCTCGGTCGAGCGCCGCCGCTTTCTGAATGCTGTCATCGGCGCTCCGGAACTCGGATAGAGCCCCTTCCTGCCGGGCGACGTCCGCCTCCAACTCAGCAATCTGCCGCTCGAGTTGCTGGCAGCGGTCCCGCAGCTTTTCGAGCTTCATCGGATTCAGCCGCTTCTGCTTGGACTGCGCGGACTGCGTTGGCGCGCCCGCCCGCAGGTCCGAATGCGCGTTTGTACCGTTCACGCCAGGCAAGCTCAAGTCGATCTGCCCGCCCTGCTTTCTCCACATGTAGTCCTCATAGTTGCCCGGGAAAATGTGGACCTCGCCTTCACCCACCTCGAACACGCGCGTAGCCAACTTGTCGATGAAGTAGCGATCGTGCGACACAAACACAACCGTACCGGTAAACTTCTCGAGCGCCTCCAGCAGCACGTCCTTGGCGCGCATATCCAAGTGATTCGTGGGCTCATCGAGCAGCAGAAAATTCGACGGGCGCACCAGCAGCTTGGCCAATGCGTAGCGGTTGCGCTCGCCGCCCGACAGAACGCCGATCCGCTTGAACACGTCGTCCTCGGAAAACAAGAAGCTGCCCAGCAACCCGCGCAATTCGGTTTGCGACGCGTGTCCTGCGCCGCCGGCTAAATCGTCCAGCATGCGCGCATCCGGATCCAGTTCCTTGTACTGATCCTGTGCGAAGTAGTCGGGTTCGGCGTTGTGGCCCAGCTTGTATTCGCCCGAGGTCAGTGGTTCGGTGCCCGCCAGCAGCTTGATCAATGTCGATTTTCCTGCGCCATTCACGCCAACCAGAGCCACCCGGTCGCCCCGCTCGATCATGAAATTGACGCCGCGGAAAACCTCGAGTGATCCGTACCGCTTCGATACGTTCTGAAATTCGGCTGCGACGCGCCCGCTCGGCTTGGGCTGCGGGAAACTGAAGTGGATGGACTTCTCGTCCGGCGGAATCTCGATCCGTTCGATCTTGTCCAGTTCCTTGATCCGGCTCTGCACCTGTTTGGCCTTGGTGGCTTGATAGCGAAAGCGGCTGATGAACGCTTCGAGCTGCTGTACGCGCTCCTGCTGATTGCGATAAGCGGCCTCGAGCTGCTCGCGACGCTCGGTCTTCTGCTGCAGATATTTTTCGAAGTTGCCGGGGTAAAAGTGGAAGCCCTTGTTCCAGATCTCGACGATCTTGTCCGCGGTGACATCGAGAAAGAAACGATCGTGCGAGATCAGAATGAATGCGTAGGGATACTCCGTCAAATAGCGCTCGAGCCAGTTGCGTGCTTCGAGATCGAGGTGGTTGGTGGGCTCGTCGAGCAGCAGAAGATTGGGCTTCTCGAGCAGGAGCTTGGCGAGCGAGATGCGCATCTGCCAGCCTCCCGAGAACTCTTCGGTGTGCCGTCCCCAATCCTTCTTCCCGAACCCGAGCCCTGCGAGCACGGTGCCCACCTGCGCTTCGATCGTGTAGCCGTCGCGCGTCCGGAATTCGGAATCGAGTTGTTGAAAGCGATCGGCGACGGCTGAGTATTCCGGCGAAGCAGGATCGAGTTCGCCCATGCTATGCATCAGCGCCTCCATTTCCTGCTCCATCTCGCGAAGTCCCGCGAACACGGACATGCACTCGGCGAATACCGTGCGGCCGGAGAGCGAAAGCCCGTCCTGTGGCAGATAACCGGCGGTGGTGCCGCGCGTGCGTGAGAGAGTGCCGTAGTCGAGCGAATCCAGGCCGGCCAGCACTTTGAGCAGGGTCGATTTGCCCGTGCCGTTCGCGCCCACCAGACCGGCGCGTTCCCGCGAGGTAATCAGCCAGTTCACGTCTTCGAAGAGGAGTTTGGGCCCAAAACGCTTTCCGGCCGCTGACAACTGAATCATTGCTACACATCCATTCTCGCATTCGCCGGACCGGAATCCGCAGGCGTAACCGCCGGGCCTCGTTCAACGTCCTTCAGCCCAGAGGGGAAGTGTATGCATAGGTGTGTGGGCATTTTTGCCCTGGCAGGCGCGGCGATTCTATCCGCGGGTACTGCGCCCGACCCAACGCCGGCTCAGATCGAGGAGATCATCGCCAAGTTCGCGGCCAAAGAGGCTGAGTTCCAAAAGGCGCGCGGGAACTATACCTACCGCCAGACCGCGCGCGTGCTGGACATGGGCGATGGCGACACGCCCGTCGGCAAGTGGGAGATGGTATCGGACATCATCTTTACGCCCGAAGGCAAGCGCACGGAAAAGGTCGTTCGCGCTCCGGTTCCCAATCTGAAGAACTTTTTCCTGGACCCGGGCGATATCCAGGATCTGCGCGACGTCCAGCCCTTCGTACTCACTACCACCGAATTGCCAAAGTACAACGTGCGCTATGTTGGCCGCGAGCAGGTGGACGAGATTAGCTGCTACGTGTTTGCGGTGAAGCCCAAGAAGATGGAGTCAGGCCAGCGGTATTTTGATGGCCAGGTTTGGGTGGACGATCGCGACCTGCAGATCGTGAAGTCGTTCGGACGCGGGGTCGGCCAGATGAAGCGCGGCGCCGACAACCAGTATCCGAAGTTCGAGACCTATCGCGAGCAGATCGACGGCAAATACTGGTTCCCGACCTACACCGTCGCCAACGATACGCTGCACTTCCAGAGCGCGAACGCGCGCATCAAGATGACCGTGAAGTACGAGGATTACAAGCAGTTCAAGAGCGACATCAACATCAAGTACGGCGACGAAATCAAGGATTCACCCGCAGCCGCAAAGAAGCCCGACGCTCCCAACAAGCCGTAATCAGGCGAGAACGCAGATGTCTTTCAGGTTCCGGTAGTCTTCGGCGTAGTCCAGTCCATAACCGACGACGAACTCATCCGGAATCTGAAACCCTGTGTATGCGACTTCGACCGGGCGCAACCGCCGGTCGGGCTTGTCGAGCAGTGCCGCGACCTTGATGCTCTTGGGCTTGCGTTGCGTGAGCAGATTGACGAGATAGTTCAAGGTCACGCCGCTATCGACGATGTCCTCGACAATCAGCACGTGATGGCCTTCGATGGAGGTGTCCAAGTCCTTCATCACTTTCACCTCGCCCGAGGACGTCTTGCCGCGCCCGTAGCTGGAGATCCCGATGAAATCGATGCGCGCGGGGGTCTTCATGGCCCTGGCGAGATCCGCCAGAAAGATGCAGGCCCCTTTCAGGATGGCAATCAGGTATACGGGACCTTCGGGATAATCGGCGTCAATTTCGGCGCCTAATTCCGCGACGCGCCGCTGGATCTGTTCCGCGGTGAGAAAAACTCGGAGGGATTCGGACATGCTCAGTCGGCCAAACGAAGTTTCGTGCTACCCGGTCCGATGTGGATGTGCGCGCCCGTAGCCTTGCCGGCGATGGCCGAGCGGAAGGCGTAGTAGGGGATCTCGTTGTTAGCCAGGTAAGTGCGCAGCCAGACGCCTTCGGGTTGGTCCGGCGTCAGAGCGACGTCCACGCGCCCGCGATGATCGAAGCCCAGGGCGCGGTGCACGGTCGTCTCGCCGTTGGCGCTGATGGGGAGCGAACGCTTGAATTTCTTCTCGAAAGCCAGGGTCACGGACTTGAGCTCGGAAGGAGTGAAGCGGCCATCCCCTTCGAAGTGTTCCATGACGCCCTTGGCGGGCCGGGCGGCTGCACTCTCATCGGCTGCGGCTTCGAGGGCCTGCTCACGCCTCGCCATTTCGGTCAGCTCTTCGAGAAGATTGGCTCGCGATTTGGCCAGTTCGAGCATTAGCCGGCGGCTGGCGAGTTCTTCCTCGAAGGGCGCCACTTCGCCGCGGGCGATTACGCCGGCGTCCACCAGCTTTTTCTTGCGCTCCACGCTGTCGGCTTGGCGATCGTGACGGCGCTGCGCCGCTTCCAACATCTCGCGGGATTGTTCTTCGGTCAGCTCTTGAACGCCGATCTTGCCGAATAGCGTTCGATGCAGGATCTCGTCGTCCTCGGCGTCGCCGATGCGCTGTTCGGCTTCCTGGAGCCTCGCCGGGGCCACCGCACCCAGGGCAACCAGCTCACGAAGCCGCGCGATTTCTCGCTGAGCGCGCGCCATCTCCGGGGATTCCTGTCCCTGGAGCGCGCACGCCGACACAAGTATCGCGCAGAAAAGCCAACGCATGTTATTTAAGTATATCAAGTGCCTATAGGATGTTTCGCGTTGGACTCCGGTATCATGAAAAGCGGAGGTGTCCCTGGCCCAAACCGGCACTGAAACCCCGCTCTGGCTGACCGCCGTACGCGCGGCCGAATCCAAGAAGGCTACCAACATCCAAGTACTCGATCTGCAACCGGTCACTTCGTTCACCGACTACTTCGTGATCTGCAGCGGCTCGAACCAGCGCCAAATTCAGGCGATCGGCGACGCCGTGCAGGAGGAACTAGTCAAGGCAGGAGAGCGCCCGGTCAGCATCGAGGGCTACCAGAACGCCGAATGGATACTTGCTGACTACGGCAGCTTCATCGTCCACATCCTGTCGCAATCGGCCCGCGAGTATTACGATCTCGAGCGGCTTTGGCGGCACGCCCGCTTCGTCGAGATTCCACGCGCGTAAAACACCGGTGGTTGTCAATGTACCCGGGAGCGATGACAGCAATGCACGGGCTGCAGGTTTGCGGGCCGTGTTAGCGGCATCGTTCCTGGCGTCCATGCCCGCGCACAGCCAGGCAATTGCGATTTCCGCAGCACCGTGATTTACCCGGAAAGCGGTGTGGAAGAGCGAAGAACGCGCAGCTTCCAATTCTCATTATTGGGCGCAGTGCCTTCGATCAGGCACAATTGTCCAGAAAGCGAGTTGGCGGTACGACCGGCATTAACGGCATGCGAAGACTGTATCTATCGTCCGAGTTCCGTATAGGCCGCGTTGCTTTTGAAATCGCCCTGTAAGTAGCGGATATGCCGCCAGAACCCGGTCCACTCCTTGCCTGGGCTGTTGGCGGCGCGAGCAAACTTCCTTCATGCAGGCGCATGCGCAAACCGTCATCACTGAGTTCAACGCGGTCCACCGCGATAATGGAAAAGTGAGCCGGAATGCTATGACTTCTGGGAAAGATCAACCAGAGCCGGCATCAACTTCCGCCAGGTCAGGTCGCCCGCCCCGCCGAAGATGACGAATATGTTCGGTGCGAGTTGATCGCTGTTTTTCATCGCGCTCAACTTTTTTTCCTGCTTGCGGCACAACTCGAGCAAGCGGCAATCGGCGTTACGATGAATTCAGGGAGCGAGACCGATGAGCCGCATGCAGCAGATCCTTGGACTCGGTATCGTGCTGGCCTTGGCCGTGGGTCTCGGCTACGCAGGCTGGCGGATGAGGAGCCCTTCACAGGCGGCCTCTTGTCAAGCCTGTGGACGCGCGATTCACGCCAACATGCGAACGGTTGCGTTCGTGGGCAGTAAGCGTGAAGTGTTTTGCTGTCCTACCTGTGCGCTCAGCGCTGGCGCCCAGACGCACGAACCGGTGCGGTTTCAGCAACTGGCCGACTACGAAACGGCTCGCGCTCTGCGTCCTGGCGATGCCTTCGCTGTGGAGGGCAGCAGCGTGATCCCCTGCGTTCGTTCGCATGAGATGCTCAACAGGGACGGACAAGCGGTGCCGATGGATTTCGACCGCTGCTCGCCGAGTATCATTGCGTTCGCTAACCGGGCTGCCGCGGGGCGCTTCGCATCCGAACATGGAGGCAATGTGGGCGCTTTCCTCAAACTCGCGGGCCAATCCGCCCAGGCGCCGCGCTAGTTTCGTTGAGAGCCTCCGGCTAACGGATCACTTCGTTATTCCTCTCCAGCCCGTACAGTTTCAGCTTCAACTCGCGATAAAACTTCGGATCGAGCTTCTCTTTCAGATCGAACTTGTAGGTACCCGTGCGGCTGAATTCACGCCGATTGTTGTCGTAGGCGCGGATCTCCAGCCGGTAGGGATCGTCCGACCAGACGGCGGCGATGTCGCGATCCATCAGCCAGGTTCGCCCGTCGGTCTTGTTCTTAGTGACGTAATAGATGGCATCGCGGGTGAACTCTAACTCGCCTTCGGAACCGCCGAAAGAACGGTCGTGCTTCACCGGAATGGAGTAGACTGCCGCGACTTTACCAGGCGTCACGCGGTCGGTTACCGGTCGTTTCATGTGGCTGCTGATGGTCTGGAAGAGGGTGTCAGCAAGTTCGCCTTTGGTCAGCCGGAACCGGTACTGCTCGTCGCGCCCGAAGAACCGCCAGTCGTCCCGGTAGGTTAAGACAACGAATTCCTTGCGGCTGATGCGGTCGAAATACTGAATGTCGTCCCATTTCCAGGCGAGACTGTGCGGACGATTGTCGAGCCGGTCTAGCGCGTCCCCGGCATGTTGGACACCGAGCCACTGCGGGCCATGTTTCGAGTGCGGTGCAGTGTAAGTGATTCCTTGATCGTTGATCTCGACAGTTCCGTCGCGGTCCGGCCAGAGAGGCTTTTCCAGCCTTGCGGGGAACGTCTCCGCCGAAAGGATCGCGCCAAATGCCAACAACAAGACCGTGTGTCTCATGATGTTTCCCTCAAGTGATGGAATCCGGTGAAGGGTCCGCCCTTGGGCAGCCTGTGGCTCCGCCAGAGGTAAAAGATGATCGGATAAATGGCCAGCTCCATGATGCCGGATGTGACCACGCCGCCGACCATTGGCGTGGCGATGCGCTTCATGACGTCGGCGCCGGCACCCTGGCTCCACAGAATGGGCACGAGCCCGGCCACGATCACGCAGATGGTCATGACTTTTGGACGGACCCGCTTTACGGCGCCCACGTAAATGGAGTCCGCCAGATCGTTGCGGTCGTTGAGGACGCCGCGCTCCTTGAAGTCCTCGTAGGCTTGATCGAGGTAGAGCAGCATGACAACGCCGGTCTCCGCGTCCAGGCCGGCCAGTGCGATGATGCCGACCCACACCGCGATGCTCATGTTGTAGCCAAGCAGATAGACCAGCCAGATCGCACCCACCAGGGAGAAAGGCACCGCGAGAAACACGATGGCCGTCTTAATCAACGACTTCGTATTCAGGAAGATGATCACGAAGATGATGACGATGGTCAGGGGAATCACGTACATGAGCCGCTCCTTGGCGCGCAGCATGTACTCGTACTGACCGCTCCACGCGATCGTATAACCCGTGGGCATCTTGATTTTCTCCGCCACGACCTTCTGTGCGTTCTGGACATAAGTGCCGACATCGATTCCGCGAAGGTCCACGTAGATCCAGGCGTTCGGCCGGGCGCCTTCGGTCTTGATCGCGGGCGGTCCCAGGACGTACTTCACGGAGGCGAGTTGCCCCAGCGGAATATGCTGCCCAGTGGGCGTCGGAACCAGTACCGATTCGAGGGAGGGAATGTCGTCGCGAAAATCGCGGTTATAGCGAAGATTGACCGGGTATCGCTCCAGGCCCTCGACTGTGGTGGTGATGTCCATGCCGCCGATCGCCGTCTGAATCACATCCTGCACATCTCCGACAGTCAGACCATAGCGGGCAATTGCATCCCGGTCAATGGAGAAGTCCAGGTAATTGCCGCCCATGACGCGCTCGGCGTAAACGCTGAGCGTGCCCGGCACGTCGCGCATTACCGCCTCCACCTCCTTGCCCAGCTTCTGAAGCGTATTCAGGTCCGGGCCGGCCAGCTTGATGCCGACCGGCGTCTTGATGCCGGTAGAGAGCATGTCGGTGCGGGTCTTGATAGGCATGGTCCAGGCGTTGGTGACGCCAGGAATCTGAATCGCCGCATTCATTTGGTCGGTCAGTTTGTCCACCGTCATTCCTTTCGGCCACTGACTCTCCGGCTTCAGCATGATGGTGGTTTCGATCATCGAAAGCGGTGCCGGATCGGTTGCCGTCTCGGCGCGGCCGACCTTTCCGAACACATGCTCCACCTCGGGAAATGTCTTGATGATTTTGTCGGTCTGCTGGAGGATCTCACGGGCCTTGCCGATCGAGATCCCCGGCAGCGTGGTTGGCATGTAAAGCAGGTCGCCCTCCCAAAGCGGCGGCATGAACTCCGAGCCCAGGCGCTGGAACGGGATGACCGTGATGGCAACCACCAGCACCGCCACTCCCAACAACAGGTACTTGAAGCGGAGCGCGAATTCGAGGATCGGGTGATACAACCAGATCAGGAAGCGATTGATCGGATTGCGATGTTCGGGAAGGATTTTGCCCCGGATGAAGTATCCCATGAGCACAGGTACCAGCGTGATGGACAGCAGCGCTGCAGCGGCCATGGAGTAGCTCTTGGTAAACGCCAGCGGCTTGAACATTCGCCCTTCCTGCGCCTCGAGCGTAAAGACCGGGGCAAAGGACACCGTGATCACCAACAGGGAATAGAACAGCGCCGGCCCCACTTCCGAGGCGGCATCCGAGATGATCTCCCAGTGCGGCTTCTTGCCGGCGTCGCGTTCAAGATGCTTATGCGCATTCTCGATCATGATGATCGCCGCGTCCACCATGGCGCCGATGGCGATGGCGATTCCGCCCAGCGACATGATGTTGGCGTTAATACCCTGCTGGTGCATCACGATGAACGCAAACAGAATCGCCACCGGGAGCGTAATGATGGCGACCAGCGCACTGCGGAAGTGCAGCAGAAAGATGATGCAGACAACCGCGACGACAATGCTCTCTTCCAGCAGCTTGCCTTTCAGTGTTTCGACGGCGCGTTCGATGAGTTCCGAGCGGTCATACGCAACCTGGATTTGCACGCCCTCAGGCAAGCCCTTCTTCAACTCCGCCAGCTTCGCCTTGACATCCTGAATTACTTGCCGCGCATTGGCGCCCGAACGAACGATTACGATGCCACCCACCGTTTCTCCCTGGCCATCCAGTTCAGCGAGGCCGCGGCGGATCTCCGGACCGAAGTGCACGGTGGCGATGTCCTTCAGGAGGATCGGCGTACCGTTCCGGTCTACCCCCACGGCAGTCTTGTCGAGGTCGCTTAACGACTTGATATAGCCCAGGCCCCGGATCATGAACTCTTTTTCCGACACCTCCAGCAGCCGTCCGCCCACGTCGCTATTGCTGCGTTGGATCGCCATCCGGACCTTGGAAATCGGTATGTTGTAGCCGCGCAGTTTGTTCGGGTCCACGGTGACCTGGTACTGCTTGACGAAGCCTCCGATCGAAGCGACCTCGGCCACCCCAGGGACGCCGGTGAGCCCGTATTTCAGGTACCAGTCTTGAATGGAGCGCAGTTGGCTGAGATCGTGACGGTCGGATTTCAGGGCGTAAATGAAGGCCCAACCGACGCCTGTGGCGTCCGGACCGAGCGCCGGGGTAACTCCCCTCGGCAACCGTGAGGAAACGTAGTTCAGGTATTCGAGCACCCGGCTACGGGCCCAGTACATGTCGGTGCCATCTTCGAAAATGATGTAGACAAATGAGAAGCCGAAGAACGAGTAGCCCCGCACTACTTTTGCGTACGGGACCGCGAGCATCTGGGTAGTGAGGGGGTACGTGACCTGATCCTCCACGATCTGCGGCGCCTGTCCCGGATACTCGGTGTAGATGATCACCTGCACGTCGGACAGGTCCGGAATCGCGTCAAGCGGCGTGTGCAGCAGAGAATAGAGGCCGGCGGCGATCAGGAACACCGTGCTCAACAGCACCAGGAACTTGTTTTGGATCGACCACTGAATGATTCGTGCAAACATGGGCTGTTCCTAGTGTTGGTGCTCCGGCATCTTCTTCGAGCCATCCGATGGCATCGCGGGCATGGGCTTCTGGCCGGCGGCCGCCGTGCGCTCCGCGAGCATGGTCTGAATGGCC
Organism: Bryobacterales bacterium; assembly: GCA_038322705.1. Taxonomy (GTDB): domain Bacteria; phylum Acidobacteriota; class Terriglobia; order Bryobacterales; family Bryobacteraceae; genus TMP-7. The sequence goes on from JBBQGC010000031.1 coordinate 55,556, forward strand.
TCTTTCAGATTGCTTTCCGAGTCGATGAGGAACTGCGACGAGGTCACTACTGTTTCACCGGCCCGGACACCCTTGCGAATTTCTCGAAAGCCGTCGCCTAAGGCGCCCAATTCAACTACCCTCGGCTCGAAGAGTCCTTTCGCCTTTTCGACGATCACGACGCTGCGCTCGCCGCTGTGCAGCACCGCCTCTTCGGGCACCTTCACTGCGCCCGATACTACTGGCACGCGCACCTCCACGTTGGCGTACATCTGCGGGCGCAATTTGAGATCCCGATTCGGAATCTGGACGTAGGCAGTCAAGGTCCGGGTCTGCTGGTTGACCGTGGGATCGAGGTAGATTACCTTCCCGCTCCAATGACGATTCGGGAAGGCGTCAACCGTGATGTCGGCCAGCCGGCCAGGCTGAATGTACCGAAGCTGGTCTTCGTAGACTTCCACCGACGCCCAGATCGTCGAAAGGTTGGCGACCTTGTAGACGTTCATTCCCGCGGCCAACTTCGCGCCTTCGAGCGAATCGCTCATCTTGGCGACCACCACTCCCGCAACCGGCGACACCACCTTCAGCGTTCGTGTGATCTTGCCCGCCCTCTGCAACTCGTCGATCTGGCCGTCAGTAATGTCCCAGTAGTGCAGTCGCTCGCGGGTGGCGTCGAGCAGCGAGCGTGCGCGCGCAACCGCATCGGGATCGGCGCGCCCCGTAAGCTTTTGGACATATTCGAGTGCGGAGAGGTAGTCCTGCTGCGTAGTCACGATCTGCGGGCTGTAGATTTCGAACAACACCTGGCCCTTGCTCACCGGCTCGCCCACGTAGTTCACGTAAGCTTTCTCAATCCATCCTTCGAATTTGGTGTTGATGAACGCCAGGTTCTTTTCGTTGTAGTTCAGCAGGCCAACGGTGCGGATATCCACGGGAATCGAGCCCGTCTCTGCTTTGACCGTCCTCACGGCGAAGTTCTGTAGGAAACCGGGATCCACCCGAATGCCGGTGTCCTGCGCTTGCTCGTCCTCGTACACCGGAACGAGATCCATGCCCATGGGCGACTTGCCCGGCTTGTCGGAAATGTAGTTGGGGTTCATGGGAGCGCGCCAGTACTTGATCTTGCGTTCCTTCGGAGCACTCGCGGAAGCGGCCACCGGTTGATTCTGCATCGATCCCGTCGTCGATCCGGCGCGGAGGCGGGCGGTGAGTGCATCCGCCCAGGACCAGTGCAAGGGGTTCCAGATGATGGCTACCGGTAGGGCGGCGCCGAGCAACAACAGAGCGAGCCCCCCCGCGATTCTTCTCAGTCGGGATGTCACGGCTGCACCTCCGGAAACGGCGACCCAAGGGCTCGTTCCATGTCCGCCAGCGATTTCATATAGTCGGTGATAAACTGCGCCAGGCCCAAGCGAACGTCCAGCAGTACCCGCTCGCTGTCCAATAAATCGAGCACTCCCAGGCTGCCGGTTGAGTAGGCGGCTTCGGCGGATTGGAGGGACTGTTGCGCTTGGGGAATCAGAGTGGTGTTGAACAGTCGCATCTGCTCGCGAAGCGTGCCGATGTGGAAACCGACTTCACGAATGGAGGACTCGACAACGTTGACCGTATCCTGATAGCCGTGGGTGGAAGCAATCTTGGCCTCGGTGGCTTCGGCAACTTCCGCGTCGACCTTGCTCCGATGCACCGGCAGGTTGACGCCCAGGTTGAAACTGACTACGTTCATGCCGTTGGAGTCGATGGGCATGGCGCCTGGAGCCACAGAACGCCCAATGACATTGACGAATGTGCCACCCAGACTGAAACCCGGCCAGTAGTCCTTGCGGGCCAGGTCGATCCGCTTTTCGTCCCGCTCGATTTCGAGTAGAGACGCCAGGACCTCTGGACGATTTTGGCGACCCATCTGGTAGAGCCGCTTATAATCGATATCGACAGGCGGAACGGGCGGCAGCTTGATCCGGGGAACAGGTGTCTCCGCCGGACGGTTCATCAAGGTATTCAGCGAGGCTTCGGCATCGACGCGACGTGACTTCAACTCCTCCAGCCTGCTTTGAACGCGCGTGATCTCGGCCTGCAGTTTCACCACAGCCTGCTGGAGCCCGGCCCCTTGCCGATAGCGGGCCTCGGCAAGCTTCTCATAATGGTCGAGCAGGAGTCGCTCCTCGTCGTTAATGTCGAGCGCGAGATCAATGAAGGCAACGCTGTAATAGGCGGCCTTGACCTGCCGGACAGCCTGATCCTTCGCCGCCTCGTACTGCTGGCGATACCTTGCTGCCTCCTTGGCCGCAACCTGTTCGCGGACGCCCAACGTCCCGAACCAGGGAAACTGTTGCGACAGGGTGATCGCGTTAGTCTGCGAACCGACCCGAGTCTCCGGAGTGCGAATGTAGTTCGTGATGGCCAGCATCGGATCCGGCAGTGCGCTGACCTGGGGCAGGCGTTGCAGGACCGATCGGTATTGCGCCAGTGAGCGGCTGAGTCCGGGGTTCCGGTCAAGCGCCAGCCGCATGTAGCTGTCTAACCGTGGATCATCGTTGGAGGAAAATCCCTTGAGGGTCTGATCCCCTCCATCGCGTGCCGGCTCGACCGTGCGCAGTTGGGCCCAGCCGATCCCTGTGGCTACGAGCAGACCCCATGTAAATAGCGTCAGACGTCTCATCGCTCACCTTTCACAAAAGCAAACCGGTTACCACGTTCTGATCTACGTTTCTCAGGTCTTATTATCCATCCTTGTTTTCAATCGATTAGGCGACGTGTCCCCGGTTGCGGGCCCCCTTGGCCGGGCTACCATGAGAAAAGGCCGCCGGACGATATCCGGCGGCCATCTGGATTCGGTCTGTTCTGGTGCCTCATTTGCGGCAGCAGACTTGGCGGCCCGGTGCTGAGTCCGACGCCCTGGCTGACGGAGGTTTGTCGCTCACAGATTCATCCCCCAGATTTGTGCACCTGCGGTTCCAGTGTTGCCTCGTCGCGGTAGGCCTCCGGAGATGATCCCGATCGCGACCAGGAGTGCTCCTGTGATCGAGTAGGCCGCTCTCATATTCAATGCAAAGAGCAGGCCGCCAAGCGCTGCGCCTGCGGCCTGACCCAAACTGTTCGCGGAGTTTCTCAAACCGAGCGCCGCCCCGGTCTGTTGCTTTTGACTCTTGGACGCGAGCGCAGAGAGGTTTGGTGCGATCAGCGATATTCCGAGCGCCAGGAGTCCGACGATGGTCAAGACCAATGGAGTGCTCCGTGCGAACAGCAGAACTGCCAGATCAATCCCTACCAGGACAAATCCCACTGCAACTTGGTGACTCGCGCTCATCCTCCGCGAGAGAGAACCGACAACTCCACCCTGAAACACAGCCATCACCGAACCGCAGACTATAAAAACAGCACCCACACCGGCAGGTCCGTACCCTAACATTTCCTTCGCGTGGAGCGCGAAGGTGGCCTCAAACATCGCCAACCCGAATTGCACCGCCAATGCCAGGGCCAGAAGCGGCCAGAGTTGAAGCGCCAGCACCCGCCATTTGTTGGTGGACCGCTTCTCTGGCGCGAACGCGGAACCGGAAGGCAGGGATTCCGGTAGCCACCGAACGATCAGCGGAAGAGTGAGCAAAGCCAACAACGCCGCCGCAAAGAACGGGACCGAGAAGGCAGGGATGGTGAAGCGAACGGAGCCCATGTGGAGTTGTAGGTCGGTACAGGCCAGTAAACCGCCAAAGGCGGGACCAAATACGACGCCCAAGCTGATCGCGGTGCCTTGCCAAGCCATGCCACGGCTGCGCTCATCCTCGGTTGTTACGTCGGCCACATAAGCCGTTGCGGCCGGGAACATTGCCGAGGAGAAGATGCCGCCGGCGATCCGCGCGCCGTAGAACAGCCACAGGGAGTTTGCCAATCCGAACAGCACTTGGGCAATCGCATAACCCGCGATCCCAATCAACACCAGCGGTTTCCGTCCGATGCGGTCGGACCAGCGCCCCCACAGCGGCGCGAAAA
>JBBQGC010000032.1:0-58241 GCA_038322705.1 Bryobacterales bacterium
CCTTTTTGCTGCTTGGCGTAAGGCCTTGCAGACCTCCGCGCGGAGGAGGCGGGACCCTGGCTGGACCCTGCGCGGGCGGTTGTAATTGGTGGGATGCTGGACCAAGCAATAGATGCTGAATTAATTCTGAGGCGCGATAAACGACCCGACGTGCTCACTGTTTTCAATAAGTTACGAAGCGGCCGTTAATCACACTGTGGCAGGTGGGAATTGAGCCACACTTTTGTCAGAAGAACTTCGTTAGTTTGATCGTCCTCGCGGCAGTATCCCGTATCGCTGGAGGAGGCCTGCGATAGGAAGACCCGATCGACGCACCTACGTCAGGCGAACGCGCTTGATGCCGGGGATGTTATCAAAACCGGCGTCGAAGGTTGCAATTCTCTCCAGCCGGTGGTTCAACATCACTGCGGCGTGTACGGCGTCCCGGCTGGATATAGCCGTATGAGCGCCGAGAAGGTCGCGAGCCCGGTCGGTGTCGGCCAGCGTTACGCCCAATACAACAGGACAGATGCCGGCGAACAGGTCGTAAACGTCGCGCGCCAAGTCCCGTCGGCTAAGCGAAGAATAGCGATACAGGATCTCCTGAAGAACCTCGGTGCTGATACATGCCGCAATCGTTCCGGAGCGGACCTGATTGAGAAATCGACGGGCTGACGCCTTGTGCGGATGATCCGCCCCGGCGACGTACATCGGGATATTGGAATCGATAAAGACTTTCAAACGCGACCAACCTCAATCTCTGCCAGCATTTGGTCGATATCGGCGGTTGGAGCATCCAGCGCAGCCAGGCGCGCGACGGAGTCTCCTCCGGCGAGATACCCCGATCGATCCAATGCCGCCTGTAGTGCCGTCCGCACCCAGGCACCCTTCGACATGCTACTGCGCTGAGCCGCCTTTTCGAGGTTCGCGTCAAGCTCGGGAGGAATCAAAACCTGGAGACGATGGCTCATATGAGCATGCTAACACTCCCACGATCTCTAACTGTTGGAAAACCGATCTGACTGCCGGCGGCGGGCAGGAGGCCGGTCCCTCCTTTTAGAAAGACGACTTCGCGAGGCGCAAGCTCAACCCCCAGGGTTGAGGCCGGACCCCACGTGTTCAGTTGCGAATTCTCCGGTTCCTCCGGTTGACAGGAAGCGCTTGTTGACGGCCCCGTCCAACTTGGGGTCCCGCGCTTATCTTCATAGCGGTTCCTCGGACAGGTGGCCGTGGAGCCAGAGCGTTCCGGAAACCATGTCTCCGGCGGTGGGTACGGAACGCGATCCGAACCTGGCGCGATCCACGTAAATGTCCACCGCCAGATCGTCACCGTCCAGAGCAAAGACCGCTGTCCGGAACACCAGGAAGGGACGGTCCAGGAAGTCGGTTTTCCTGATGGTTCTGACTGGTCCCTGGAAGATATAGTAATCCGAATTATCCTGTGCGGCCGGCATCAGGCCCTGGGCGCGGCTCGCATCGACCTCGACGTAATCGGGATGCGACCATGGCTGGCCGGTCGCGGCGCGCTCGGCTTCTCGCATACTCGCCACCGTTTCTGGATTGGTAATCCGCAGCTTCTGCGGCGTAACAAGTTTCAAATCCAGCGAGAGCGCGCCGAGGCTGAATCGGTATTCTGCACCGACCTTGTATTTCCCCTTGTTGAGCGCTTACAGCGGATCGAAGAAGTTCACGGCGGGGCCGTCCTGGGCACAGGTGTCGATGAACCCTTCGAGACCGAAATGATCAGAGTGGGCCTCACGGACGGTGAGTCTCGCGGGCGCTCCCTCCGCGAGCCACGGGAACGCGCTGTGCAGATAGAAATTCGGCCGGCCCTGAGGCTTGACGAGGTGAACGATGGCTCGAATCTCGCCGGTGGCAAATCCCATGAAGACGAAGTCGGCGCCGCCGACATCCCCACCGTCGGGTTCGAACCGCCAGGAAGTGAAGTGCTGCCGGGCCATCGTGGTGGTATCGCCAACAATCCGCTGCAACGGCGGGGTGGGCGCCCTCCGGGAGCACGCATTCCCAATAATTTCCAATTGCCATTCTTCCTAAGACGCTATCAGGTTGCGCACCAGGCTGTTTGAAAAAGAGATCCTCGCCGCGTAAGCTGTTGAGGGGCGCGGAAACTTTATGTCCACGGATTCTGAAGGGCGTTCAGCTCGTGCACCAGAATCGGACGGAACACACCGGAATGGGCATTCAGGCAGTGCTATTCGACTTCGACTTTACACTGGCCGATCCATCCCCTTGGCTCATATCGAGATGGTCATGCTGCCGCAGAGACGATGATTTTTTCCTGCCGTTGCAGCCGTCCTGGAGACTCTGGACAAGAGCGGCATGTTCCTAGGCATTGTCTCAACAGGCGCGCCCAAGCGCCTGAATGCGATTCTCAGCCGAACTGCCTTGGATAGATATTTCCGAGTCGTGGAGGCTGCCGCGAGAGACAACGTGGTGGGCATTGCGGCGGCCATCCGATCCCTCGACGTGGATGCCGCCGCCACAGTGTACGTGGGCGACCATCCGGAAGATTGCAGGGCTGCCAAACAGGCCCAGGTGAAGCCCATGATCGCGCCGGGAAGGATCGGCTTGATACTTACGACGGGCGCTCCCAGGACCGGGAGCACGGTATGTGCCGCCAGCATGCCTGGTAGATGGGCGGCGCCACCGGCCCCGGCAATGATCACCTCGATCCCACGTCCGGCAGGTTGGCGTACTCCGCCATTCAGGCGGGCGTACGATGGGCGGACACAATTCTGCACTCATGTGGCACGTCGAAGCGAGTCAGGATTTCAGCCGAGTGACAGAGTGTTTTTCAGTCGGATTTGCTGCCCATGATCACGCCGATATATGGATTCGTTTCCGGCATCTTGAAAACAATCTCCGCTCCGCGCTTACTATTGACCCTGCCCCAGCGAATAGCCCGGTTTGCCGTCGAAGGTGCAGAGGTTTTCGGTTTTGATGAAGTCGAATCCCGAAGCCGCCACCCGTTCCAGCAGTTCTAGTATGTCGCGGTGTGATATGGCCGTGCCGTTCTGGAAGCGGCAGCGCCAGTGGTCTGTGCAGAATGTCTCCGGAAAGCCCTGGGGCCAGACCTTCACGCCCCGGTTGGTAATCATAGTCAGCGGCAGTTTGACGGTACCGGCGGGATTCAGTTGAGTGGCCAGTTCTTCCGGCGCGCCCCCCGTCCACTGGAGGAAAACATCCACGCCTACAACTTCTTTCACCGCGGGTTCCCGCGCGGCGAGCCTTCCCGTGCCAGGCTGGTGCGCGACAGGTCGGTATGAGACAGGTCGCAACTGCTCCGGGCATTGCCCCAGACGAGCGATGACCGCGCGTGCAAACTCTTCCGTGGTGGCTTTCTGGATGCTCCGCGCTCCGTCAAACACGTCGGCCGTGTGAATGCCGTCCTCCAGCGTTCGCAGCCATGCGTTGTGCACCAGTGTCGCCGCATCGCACTGGCCCACATGCACCAGCATCATCACACCCGCGTGCAGCAACCCGGATGGATTGGCTACTCCCTTGCCCGCGATATCCGGCGCCGAGCCGTGAATTGCCTCGAACATAGCGATACGATCCCCGATGTTGGCCGAACCCGCCAGCCCCACCGAACCGGCAATTTGGGCGGCCACGTCGGATAGGATGTCGCCATAGAGGTTGGGTGTGACGATCACGTCGAAGTCGCTTGGCCGGTCTGCCAGTTGGGCCGCCCCGATGTCCACGATGCGGTGCTCGTGCTGCAGGTCCGGGTACTCCGCGGCGATTTCGTCGAACACCTGATGAAAGAGGCCGTCGGTCATCTTCATGATGTTGTCTTTCGTGAAGCAACTGACCTTCTTGCGGCCATTGCGGCGAGCGTAGTCGAAGGCGTACCGGACGATTTTCTCCGAGCCGGGGCGTGTGATCAGTTTCAGGCACTGATAGACCTGATCTGTCTGGCGGTGCTCGATGCCGGCGTATAGATCTTCTTCGTTCTCCCTCACGATCACCACATCCATGCCGGGGTGCCTGGTGCGGACAAAAGGATAGTATGCGACTGTCGGCCTAATATTGGCGAACAGGCCCAGAGTTTTGCGCACCGTCACATTCAAGCTCTTGAAGCCTCCGCCCTGCGGCGTGGTGATGGGCGCTTTGTAGAACACACCCGTGCGGCGAAGCGAGTCCCACGAAGAAGCATCGATGCCGGAACTCACGCCCCGGCGGTATACCGTTTCGCCAATCTCGATCGTCTCCAGTTCCAATTTTGCTCCGGCCTCGCGCAGAATACTCAACGAAGCCTGCATGATCTCCGGGCCGATTCCATCTCCGTGAGCGACCGTTATGGCGGTCGAGCGCGAACTTTGGCCTTTCGGTTGTATGGTGGGTGAGGTTAGGGAAGCCATAAGATAGAGTTCCTTCGTCGTCGGGGGAATCGCAGCAACTTGCGACTTCTAATATACGACAACGAAATCATGCTTCGCAATACGTATTTTCGCTAGCGTATGATGGTGGGCATGGCTGCCGAGCGATGGACCTTCCTGACCAACTACGGACACGTCCTGCTTTGTATCGCAGCGGACCCCTTCATACGCTTGCGGGATGTTGCCGATAAGGTCGGCATCACCGAGCGAGCGGCACAACGCATTGTGGCCGATCTGATCGAAGCTGGCTACCTGGAATCGAACAAACAAGGCCGCCGCAATCAGTACCGCGTCAACGGGTCACTGCCATTACGTCACCCGATTGAAGAGCAGAACCACGTCGCGGCCTTGTTGGCGTTGATCCAGCCGCAGCAACGGCATGTCCGAACCAAGTGAGAGCGCTCTCCTGGTTCGCGGCGTCGCCCATCGGATGCGAAGCGGACGTGCTCACTTGAATTTTTCGTCGGAGATCAGCAATTCCGGCGACAACATTTCGAAGGGGAACTGTGTTGACCTCATGCAGACGCGGATAGCGCCTGGAATACAGTGCATGAAAGCAAGTCGTCTGATGCCCGCGGTATTGCAACAAAGTTGAATCCACAAACCGCGCAGCTCGTTCCATGGTGCTTCACACATGCCTGACGAGCCAGCCCAAGGGCAGAACGCCGATGCCCGATTTCAACCCGCGCCGAACACGTTCAATAAGGTCAGCGACAGCCATCCGACGAAGGCCGATGCCGGGATCGTCAGAATCCAGGCCCACAGAATGTTCGTCGCAAGGCCCCAGCGAACCGCCTTGAACCGTTGAATCGATCCCACGCCCGCGATCGCGCCCGCCGTTACATGTGTGGTCGAAACAGGAAGGTGCAATTCCGTGGCCAGCAGAATCGATAACGCCGCCGCAGTCTCAGCGCAGAACCCGCTTCTCGGTTTCAGGCGCGTCAGGCGGCTTCCCATCGTTCGAATGATTCGCCATCCGCCAGAAAGTGTCCCGAGCGCGATGGCGGCGTGCGCAGCCAGAATCACCCACACCGGCACCTGAAATTGCTTCAGGTATCCGCCCGCCACAAGAACGCCGGTGATGATGCCCATCGTCTTCTGGGCGTCGTTGGTGCCGTGCGACCAGCTCAGCAGCGCGGCCGACCCCAACTGCATCCGCCGGAAATGCGAGTCCATGCGCGCCGGGCTCGAGTTCCGGAAAATCCAGTACACGGCGATCATCAGCGCATACGCCAGTATCAGCCCGATCAGCGGCGCGGCCACAATGAAGACCACGGTCAGCGTCCAGCCTCGCCACACCACCGGGTCAAGCGCGTGCGAGATGCCCTTCTGATATGCAACGTGCGCGATCGCGGCGCCCGTATAGCCGCCGAGCAAAGCGTGCGATGAGCTGGTGGGAAGCCCCAGCCACCACGTGATCAGATCCCAGACAATGGCGCCAATCAGCCCCGCCAAAACCACCATCGGAGTCACGTACTCCAGCTTCACCATGCCTTTCCCGACCGTGTTCGCCACGCCCGTGCCGAAGCTGAAGGCCGCGACGAAGTTGAAGAAGGCAGCCCACGCGACCGCCTGGCCGGGACTCAGCACGCGTGTGGAAACCACGGTGGCCACGGAGTTGGCCGCATCGTGAAAGCCATTGATAAAATCGAAAATCAGAGCGACAGCTATGATGGCCGAAACAAGCAGCAGCGCCGAATTCATCGCTCAATTATTTTTGACGACGACGTTCTGCAGCGAGTCGGCCACATCTTCGCAATGATCGACGGTCTGCTCCAGGATGTCGTAAATATCCTTGAGTTTGATCAGCGTGATGCAGTCGGTTTCGGTAGAAAACAGGCCGCCCACCGCCTCGCGACCCACGTCGTCGGCGTTCTGTTCCAGCCGGTTCACCTCGATGCAGTCGTCGGTGAGCGGAGCGTTCCGGCTCAGTGCCGTGAAGGCGCGCTCCAGCGTCCGCGCGCACCGCAGGATGATGCGCGACAGCTCGACCATCGAAGTCGGCACCGGTTTCAACCGGTATGCCACGATGCGATGAATGCACTCCTCGATCCCGTCTAACACATCGTCGAGGCTCGAGGACAGCGCGTGGATGTCTTCGGGGTCGATCGGCGTGATGAACGTGCGGTTCAGCCGGACGTGGATGTCGTGAATGATTTCATCGCCTTCCTGCTCCAGCTTCTGGATCTTGGTCGCGGCAGCGGGCAGGCCGTCCCCTTTATCCAGCGCCTCTGCGAGCACGCCGGCGGCCTGAACGGTCTTGTCGATGTGATCGAGAAACAACTGATAGAACTGTTCGTCACGAGGTAGCAGTCGCATATCCCTGACCGATTCGATTATGTCACAGGGGCTGGGCTCTTCCGCGGCCTAAATGCGAAAACAGCAATAATTCATCGGATTGAAACGCGTGGCATACCGTCCGGCTAAAAGCTGAGCTTCCCTCCTACCTCGATCCGGCGCGGATCGCTCGCCACGCCACCGGCCGATCCGAAGTTCGCCTGGTTGACGCTGATGATACTCGGGCCGGCGAACGTGACTTGGTTCAGCAGATTGTAGAACCGCCCTTCCATCGCAAACGCGAACCGCTCGTTGATACGGATGCGCTTTGCAAGGGTCAGATCCCAGTTCCGCGTGAAACCGCCGCGCACGTCGGGCAGGAACCGCGGACCGTTCGGGATCACGAATTGCGGAGTGGTGGTAAATGCCGCCGGATTGAACCACGGCTTGGTGCAGCCACAGCGCGGGTCGTAATCGCGCGCATTCGCCACGGACACATCGTAGGGAAGCGCCGCCGAAACTCCCGCCACCACGCTTGCCCGGCTTGGACTCGCGCCCGCGATACGCGACAGGTCGGGCCCGCCGATATTCACCGGCCGCCCGCTTTGCAGTGTATGGAAGCCGAGTATCTGCCAGCCTCCGATTGCGCGATCCAACCATTCCGGCCCGCCGTAAAGATTTCGGCCGAACATCTTGTTCTTGCCAAACGGCAGGTCGATCGCATAAGTCACGATCACTCGATGGGGCACATCAAAGGAGCCCAGAGAGCGTTCGAGCCGCGTGTTGTAGATGTCGCGCAACGCCGACGGATCGGTGAACGCCGCTCCATTCCCCACACCTCCCGTGTCGATTAGCTTCGACCATGTGTAATGCGCGGTCACGCTCAAGCCGCGCGTAAATCGCCGCTCGAACTTGACCGTCATCGCGTGGTAAATACTGTCGCCCACCGGCGGACGTACATAATTCAAACTGCCGCCGAAGGCATCGGCTGTGGAAGGTCCGGCAAATGTGGCGAAAGGTTTCAACAACTGTTCGCGCGGGACCATCGCGCGCGATAACAAGCCGCTCGTAATTTTGCCGAAGTAAGGATTCGGGACAAGCTCCGTCAGGTACGCTCCGCCGTTGGCAAGATTCTTCGGGTCAATCTGATTCAGTTCCAGACTGGGAATGGCCAGGTGGACGCCGCGGCTTCCGTTGTAAGTGACGCTGAGAACCGAGGTTCGGGCTAGTTGCCGCTCAATGGCAAAGTTCCATTCCTGAAGGTATTCCGGGGGCTGATCGCGCAACACGATGTTGGAATTTGTCCCCAGCCGGTAACTTCCATCGCTTGCCGGATTCGTAGAACTAGGTTTCGGCAGGCCGCCCGGGAACGGGTTGCTGAGAGTTACCTTCGGCGTGTAATCCGGGTTCAAGTTGTCTGCAGTCAGCGTATAGTTATACGGCGTCGTCGTGATCGTCGGCTCCAACCCCAGGGGCAAATAGAATATCCCATAGCCGGCGCGGACCACCCACTTGTCGGTAAACGGCCGCCATGCCAGCCCGAGCCGCGGCCCGAAGTTAAGCCAGTTCGTCGCGCGAATCGTGCGCGGATTCCCATTGCCCGCAAACACGATCGCGCCCTGACCGCCGGCAGGATTTGTCACGTTCGGATCGAAATAGCTAATCCGATCGTGCGACTCAGCCGTCCCTGTCTCGGCTTCCCACCGCAATCCCAGGTTCAGAGTCAATTTCGAAGTCGCCTTCCAATCGTCCTGAACATATCCGCCGACATAATGGTGAAAGCCAGTGAGCGGCTCGACATGTTCGAACGAGAAGTTACCAACTCCGAGCAGGAAACTCGCGAGACCGAAACCCTGAGTGGGCTGTCCACCCGCTAACTGATCCTGCTGCGTGAAGCTCGGGCTGAAACTGAAACCGCCCGTGGGATTAAATACCTGGAAGGGATAAAACCGGTATAGGCGGTATTCTCCTCCGGCCTTGATATTGTGACGGCCCTGCACGAGAACGATGTTGTCCTGAAACCCCTGCGTGTCGCGCGGTTGATTGTTATACGCGGTGCCGCCCAGGTCGGGGAACGGACCGTTCAGGCTGAAATTCGGATAAATCAAAACATTGGCCGCATCCCGGAAATAACTCGGCAGGCCCAATGTCGTCGGATCGAAACCGAGAGTATTGGAAATCAAGTTGGCGCGAAAGCGCGTATAACTGTAGCGGAAAATATTGTTCAGCTTGGGACTAATTTGATATGTGTCGTCAAGCGCGTAGTTCTTGAAGTGATCCCACGTGGAATCCGTGTCCCGGAAGCGGACCACCACCGTCGGACTCTTCTCGAGATTCTCCTGCAAATTGAAGCGGACGAACAGCCGGTGCGTGCTCGACAGATGATGATCGACGCGATTGCTGATGATATCGCGGCTATAAGCTCGTGACGCGTGAAATTGGTAATTTTGCCGGCCCGTAACCGAACTGCCGGGCAGGTTGGGCTGCGGATACTCCTGGATCACCTTCCTGGCAATCGAGTTGATGCGATCCGCTGGAATTATGTTGCCCGGAAATGGATCGCGCGTGCGCACACCATTCACTACGCGGCTGGTGTTGGGATCGTAGATACTTATTAACTGCGGCTGGCCGTTGATCAACGCGAATGTTTTCGAGAAATCGCCTGCGCGCTCGGCCGCGGTGGGCACACTGAATAGTTGATCGAGCGGGTCCTTCTCGCGCCGCCCTTCGAATGTCGAAAAGAAGAACGTCTTATTCTTTCCATTAAACAGTTTTGGGATGACAATCGGGCCGCCCAGGCTGTAACCGTACTGATGACGGCGTAGGACCGGCTTCTTGATGTTGTCCCGGTTGTTACCCCACGTATTGGCGTTGAAGAAGTCGTTCTGATGGTAGTAGTAAGCCGTGCCGTGATAATCGTTGGTCCCGGCCTTGGTCACGATATTCACGGTGCCTCCGCCGCTCCGGCCGAATTCCGCCGAGTAACTCGAGGTCTCGACGCGAAACTCCTGGACCGAATCCTGCGGCGGCACCACAACGACGCCGTTGAAGTCGCCGATCGTGTTCGCCGATCCGTCCAGCAGCACTTCATTGGTGGAACTGCGGCCGCCGCCCACAACGAAGGTGGAATCGAACACGTTCCGGCTGCCGCGCGCGCCGCCGACACTGCCGCCAGCGATCACGCCCGGAATGGCTCGCACCAGGCCCATGACATCGCGCTCCACCAGCGGAAAATTCTCGACAACGCGCGTTTCTATGGTGGTTCCTACGCCACTGGTTTCGGTTTGCAGCATCGGCACATCGGCTGTGACATCCACCACCGTCGACACATCGGCGACGGCGAGCGTGAAGTCGGCGGTCACCGTCTGATTCACCTCGAGCTTCACACCGCGCCGGATCTGCGGACCGAAACCCGGCGACTCAATCGAAATTTCGTAGGAACCGGGCAGCAACAGCGGGACGTCATACACGCCGCTGGGCCCGGTTTTGGCGCTCTTTGTGACATTCTGTTCAACGTGGCGGACCGCGACGCCAGCGCCCGGGATGACAGCGCCGGCAGCATCCTTCACGGTGCCGGTAATCCGTCCGTTGAAAGTTTGGGCCAGCATCGTGACCGCGAGAAGCAGATACGAAACAACGATTCGAGACATGACTTTCAGCTTATCGCATGTGAAATCCGGTTAACCCTGCCATTACGGTGTCTTCTTCGGCAGTAAAACCGCGCACATCGGACCAGCGCGGCCCCGTGCGCAGCGCGCTTTCGAGGTCGGACAACTGTCCGGGAGTGCCTACGGCGTAAGCCTCCACGGAGCCGTCGTCGAGATTGCGCACCCATCCCTTGATGCCGATGTTGATCGCGTTTCGTTGGACAAATGCCCGGAAACCGATGCCCTGGACGCGTCCGCTTACGGTGTACCGTTTGGCTCGGATGGCGCTCACTTGTATGAGTATCGCGCGCCAGAAAGAGGCGCAGTTCATCCGCCATTCTGACTTCCTTGACTTCTGGCTCCTGGCTTCTGTCCAGTCAGAACATTGCCCTCCCCGTGCTACTTACATCGGTAGTGTCATTCGTATTTATCCACAGCGCTCGCCAGTTGGTAACTATGCGCGGCGAGCCAGGACCCCGGCGCGGCGCGGCCATGAGTCGGTTGAACATCATCGGCGACGGCGCGCTACTGATCGACGATGGCGTTATTAAGGAGGTCGGACCCACGCGACGCATCGAGAACTTAGCTGCCGTGCGAACGGCCCGTGAAATTTGTGCCGCCGGCCGGGTAGTAATGCCCGGCTTTGTCGATAGCCACACCCACTTGATTTCCGGACCTTCGCTGGCGGGTGCCGGCAATGAGATCTGCACGCCGCGCGATGCCCGCATGATTCTCGGGAGCGTGGCCGCCGTGCGCGAATCCACCTCGCGCCGGCTCGCGTCTGAGGCGCGCGCGGTGCTTCGCGATTGTCTCGCGCATGGCACCACCACGCTCGAAGCAAAGTCGGGATTCGGTCTGAACGCCGGCGCGGAATTAAAGATCCTGCGCGTACTCACCGCGCTCGGCGACGCTCCGATGACCGTCGTCCCCACACTCAGTGCGGCTTCCGCTACGCCCGCCGAGTTCGATGGCCGGCCGGACGATTACATGCGGTGGTTGACGGCTGAATTCCTCCCCGTCGTGCACCGCCGCGGGCTGGCTCGCTTCGTCGACGGCAGTTGCGATCAAGGAGCATTTTCCGCAGCGCAGCTCCACCACTTATACCGAGCCGCGAGTGACCTCGGCCTTCCGCTCAAAATGAACCTCGCCCAGTTCGCACCGGCCGACGGCGCATCGCTTGCGTCCGAGTTCGCGTTCACCAGCTTCGACCACCTCGATCACGTCGATGACAGCGGTATCGCCGAGATTGCCCGATCGGGAGCGGTCGCGACCCTCACGCCCGCGGCGGCATTCTTCCTGGGCCACAACCACGCCCCCGCCCGCAAGTTGATCGCGCGCGGCGTGCCGGTCGCATTGGCATCGGACTCGAGCCGCGTCACCAGTCCTACCTTCAACATGCAGATCATTCTGTTTCTGGCGTGCCATCAGCTCGGCATGACCCCGGCCGAGGCGCTTTCAGCCGCCACCATCAACGGCGCCCACGCGCTCCGCTTGGGCCATCGAGCCGGGTCTCTTGAAGCGGGAAAGCAGGCCGATATAGCGATTCTCAAGTGCGGAGATTATCGCGAGCTTGCGCGTAATTTTGGTGGCAATCTAGTAGAGATGACCATCCGTCATGGCGAAGTGGTTGCCAGCCGTTCGGGGGTGAAATGGAACGCGGCGTAGTGGAGTGTGTTCCGAATTTCTCGGAAGGCCGCGACGAGCGAACCGTCGCAGCGATCGTGAACGCGATTGCCGCAACCCCGGGCGTCACCGTGCTCGGCTCCGAGCGCGACCGCGATCACAACCGCTCCGTCGTTACCTTTTCGGGCGCTCCGCAAGCCGTGGTGGCCGGAGCCTTTCGCGGCATTCAAGAGGCTGTCCAGCGCATCGACATTGCCACGCATTCGGGCGTTCATCCGCGCATGGGAGCCGCCGACGTGATTCCGCTGGTTCCGGTTCAAAACATTTCCTTGCAGGATTGTGTCCGGCTGGCGCACGAGTTGGGAGCCGAAGTGTGGCGCCTGCTGAGAGTGCCCGTTTACTTTTACGAAGCCGCTGCGCGCAGTGAAGAGCGGCGGCGCCTGGAGGATGTCCGGCGCGGCGGCGTCGAGTGGCTCCGCGACCACATTGCGGAACGTCCACCCGACATCGGCGATTGCGTTCTGCATCCCGCCGCGGGAGCAGTGGCGATCGGCGCGCGAACATTTCTGATCGCCTTCAACGTCAATCTGGCCACTTCCGATCTGGCCGTCGCGCGTTCGATTGCGCGCGCCATTCGGGAATCGTCCGGCGGCCTGCCGTCATTGAAGGCAATCGGCGTCGCTCTCGAATCGCTCGGGATTGTCCAGGTTTCGATGAACCTCACCGACTTCGAGCGCACGGGAATGGGCGCGGCGTTCGAGGCTGTGCGTTCCGAAGCCGCCAGACACGGAGTGGAAATCGCCGGATCGGAACTGATCGGATTCGTCCCGCGCCGCGCGGTGCAAGAGGCAACGGCGGCGCTGCTCCATTGCACGAACTTCAGCGCGGACCGCGTGCTCGAGGATCGCATGGAAGCCCTCGCGCCGCGACTGAGCCTCGATGAGATCCTCGACCGGATCGCCAGCCCGAACCACCCGATGGGAGGCGGCAGCGCGGCGGCACTGGGTGGCGCGTTGTCCGCCGCACTGGGCCATCTGGTGGCATCCATCTGCGGGCTGGACCCATCGTGCTTCGATGAGCACCGTGAGTTTTTCACGCGCGCTGCTCAAGGCGATGCGGAGGCTTTCGGACAGGTGCAGTCCAGCGGGCGATCACCCGAAGCACTGCGCATCGCGGCCGAGGTGCCCACCGCGATATCCGAGAGGGCCCGGCTGCTTGACCGCGACTTGATTCAGTTGAAGGATCAGGCTCCCTCGAAGCTTCAGTCCGACATCACAACGGCTCTCGGCCTGGCCCGGGCGTCACGCGCGGGAGGGATCGCCACCGCCCAGGCCAATCTCGAATCCATCGACAATGCCGATTTCCGGACAGCGATTCTCGAACGCCTGAATCGCAAGCTCGCGCACTGACGGCTCACCACCACTGACAACTGACCACTGACCACTAAAACGGCTTCAGCGTATGGGTCGAGGCGGACTGCGAAAACGTCAACCGCGCCTTCGATCCCGTCATGCGGTGGATGATGTGCACGCGCTGGCCCGTGCGCGTGTTCACCAGAAGCGCAACATCGGACCCGAAGTCCTGCTGGACACGGTAATCCCCGGCAGGCAGGGTCATGTTATTCACTTGAAAATCAAAAGGCACGTTAAATTTTTCCGTCTGATGATTACCGGCCTGCAGGCAACCGATCGTCAACGCGCACAATGCTAAAAACTGTTTCATGAGTTTGTCTCCTCTGCTGATGTACGCGCGCACAATACCTGTTTCGGCTCACGCGAAATGAATACTGCGCCATAATCGACGCATGAGTGAATTGCCCGTAGTGGTCATCGCCGGAAGGCCCAACGTGGGCAAATCGACGCTCTTCAACGCGCTCACCGGCCAACGGCGCTCCATCGTCGGCGACGAGCCTGGAATCACGCGCGACCGCATCCACGGCGAAGTCGCCTACCGCGGCAAACGCTTCGAGATCATCGATACGGGCGGCATCATCCCGCATGACGACGCGCTCATTCCAAGCGAGATATTGAAGCAAGCCCGCTCGGCGTTCGACTCCGCGGCGCACATCATTTTCCTGATCGATGGCCGCACCGAGATAACCGGCACGGATCGCGAACTTGCCGCGCTGCTCCGCAAACTGGATAAGCCTGTCACGCTGGCCGTCAACAAAATCGACGCTCAGGTTCGCGAGAATCTCACGCACGAGTTCCACGCGCTCGGTTTCCGCAACGTGTTCCCTGTCTCAGCCGAACACCGCCTGGGCTTAGGCGAGTTGCTCGACCACATCACTCTCGACTTCCCGGTCGAGGAAGACCATCCGGCGGAAGGACCCGAGCGCATGACGATCAAGGTCGCCATCATCGGCCGTCCCAACGTCGGGAAGTCGACGCTGCTCAACGCGCTCACCGGCCAGGAGCGCGCCATCGTCTCGCCGATCGCGGGCACCACGCGCGATGCCGTGGATGAGACCGTCACCGTCGGGGATCAGTCCTACACGTTCATCGATACCGCGGGAATCCGGCGCAAAGGCAAGACCACTGGCATGGCGGAAAAGCTGAGCGTGGTGATGGCGCGCCGCAATATCCGGATGGCCAACGTGGCGCTGCTGGTGGTGGACGCGGAAGAGGGTGTGGTCGGATCCGACGCGACAGTGGCCGGCTATGCGCACGAGGAAGGGCGCTGCCTTATCGTGGTCGTCAACAAGTGGGACCTGGCCGAGGGCAGCCAGAAGGATTTCACGCAGAAGGTGCGCGACGAATTGAAGTTCCTCGATTACGCACCCGTCGTATTCGTCTCCGCGCGCGACCGGAAAGGCACCGGCGTGTTGTTCGAACTGATTCGCGAAGCGTTCGAATCCGCCTCGAAGCGAATCACCACCGGCGAGTTGAACCGCTTCGCCGCGAAGCTGAAGCTCGACCAGGATTTCAAGGTCCGCTACATGACCCAGGCTTCGATCCGGCCTCCCACCTTCATGGTGTTCACCGACCACGGCAAGGATCTGCACTTTTCACTCGAACGCTTCCTCACCAACAAACTGCGCAAGGAATACGGGTTTCGATCGACGCCCATCGTGATCAAAGCGCGTCGCCGGTAAAAAACAGAACGTGCTTGCAATGTTCAGGCTGGACAAGGGCCGCATCCTGTCCTACCCTGGAGTTTCGCGGGGAGGCCCTTATTCTCAAAGTCTGCGTGCTGGCCAGTTCGAGCTCGGGCAACTGTACCTTTGTTGCCAGCGAGGCCGCGCGCATTCTGATCGATGCCGGCCTCGGCCGCAAGGAACTGTTTCAGCGCCTGTGCGATATCGGCGAGGACCCCGACTGCCTGACCGGGATCGTCGTCACCCACGAGCATTCCGATCACATCTCCGGCCTGGTCTCGATTGCCCGCTACTTCGCTCGCCGCTGCCGTCCGCTGCCTCTCTATCTATCGCGGCTGACCGCGCCCACCATCGACTGGGGCGAGTTCGTGCCCGTCGTCGAGCACTTCCAAGCCGGCTCGCGCTTCACCATCGGCGATCTCGAAGTGGACACGTTCACGATTCCGCACGACGCTATCGATCCGGTGGGTGTCACCGTGCGATGCCAGGGCGTGAAGGTCGGCATCGTTACCGATCTTGGCTACATGCCCGATAGCATCAAGGTCCATCTGCGGGGAGTTGACCTGCTGCTTCTTGAATCCAATCACGATCTCGAGATGTTGAAAGTAGGCCCGTATCCCTGGTCCGTGAAACAGCGAGTGATGGGGCGCAAGGGGCACCTGTCGAATGAAGTGGCTTGCGATTTCATCCGCAAGGACCTCGATACGAGCGTGACCACGTTGATCCTCGGCCACCTGAGCGAGAACAATAACCATCCGGAAATCGTGCGCAACCTGGGATCGCGCGCGCTCGACGGCCGCGCGCTGTTCACGCGCCTGGTCGTCGCGAACCCGCGCAAAGCATCCGAAGCGTTCGTGTACTAAATGATCGCGCGCTACACCCGCCCGGAAATGGGCCGCGTTTGGAGCGAGGAGTCGCGGTTCAACGCGTGGCGCGAGGTGGAACTTGCGGCCTCGGAAGCGCTGGCCGCGATGGGCGAAGTTCCCGAAGAGGCCGCGCGTGCGCTCCGCGAACATTCCAGTTTCGACGTCGGGCGCATCGCTGAAATCGAGAGCGAGACGCGCCATGACGTGATCGCGTTCACCACCGCAATGGCCGAAAGCATGGCAGCCTCCGGACACGCCGATGCGTCACGATGGCTGCACTACGGCCTGACGTCGAACGACGTCGTCGATACCGCGCAGGCCCTGCTGATTCAGCAAGCGTCGGCTCTTTTAAGAACGGGCCTCAGGCGTCTCCGCGACGTTCTGAAGCGGCGCGCACTCGAATTCAAACACACCGTGCAGATCGGGCGTACACACGGCGTCCACGCTGAACCCATTACGTTCGGTCTGAAAATCGCGCTCTGGTACGACGAGGCGCGGCGGAATCTGCACCGGCTCGAGCGGGCCAGCGAGGAGCTTCGGGTCGGAAAGATCTCGGGTGCGGTCGGCGTCTTCGGCCACATCGGTCCTGAGGCGGAGCAGCGCATCTGCCGCAAGCTCGGGTTGGAGCCCGCGCCCATCGCTTCCCAGGTGATCTCACGCGACCGGCACGCCAACTATGTCGCGACGCTCGCCTTGATCGCCGCGCTGTGCGAAAAGATCGCCCTGGAGATCCGGCACCTGCAGCGGACCGAAGTGCGCGAAGCCGAGGAGCCATTTTCGGCGTCGCAAAAGGGCAGCTCGGCCATGCCCCACAAACGCAATCCGGTGACCTCCGAACAGATCTGCGGACTGGCGCGCATTGTGCGGTCGAACGTGCAGGCCGCCTACGAGGACATTGGACTGTGGCATGAGCGCGATATCTCCCATTCGTCGGTCGAGCGCGTGATTCTGCCGGACTCGACCATCCTTGCCGACTACCTGCTCGCCAAAACGCATTGGCTGGTGGACGGCATGAGCGTTTACCCGGAACGTATGCTCGGCAATCTGCACGCGACGGGAGGTCTTGTTTTTTCCGGTCAGCTCCTTCTCGATCTCACCGCTGCGGGTATGTTGCGGGAAGCAGCTTACAAGATTGTGCAACGGCACGCCATGGGTGCCTGGGAAACGGGGTCGAATTTCAAAGAGGCTGTACAGAACGATCCTGAAATTCTCTCCTACCTAAGCTACAGTAAAGTAGAACACAGTTTCTCCTTAGATCGTCAGCTTTCTAACGTGGACGCGATCTTCGATCGAGTGTTCGGCTCCAGTCTCAACTAAGGATAACTGGCTGTCAGGTATAGTACTTAGCCTATCAGTACGCGGGTATTCCGCGATCAAAAGTACTTACATCGAAGTTCGCGGCTCAAAACTCCGGTTTTCCGGTTAAACTGTTTTCGTCGGGTTTGCACCGTCGCAGAATCCGGCTGTGAGCGTGACGATGGATTTCGATTTTGCGAAAGTACTGCTTGTCGACGACGACCCCGCGTCCCGTCTGACCCTGAAGACAGTACTCGAGTTAAGTGGTTACACAGTGGACTGCGCTGCCTCGGCTGCCGAAGCGATGGGGAAGCTGGAAGAGCGCGAGTACGAGTTGGTGCTGAGCGATCTGCAGATGGAGTCGCCAGAGGCCGGGCTGAGAGTACTGGCCCATGCGCGCAACATGGACTATAAACCAGCGACAGCCATCGTTACCAGCGAACGCACGGCCGAAGTGCACCGTAGTTCCCGCGTCCTGATTAAGCCCGAAGATGTCCCGGACTTGCTGAGCAAGGTCGCGGACCTGATCGGCATGCGAGCGATGCGGCGAGTGAACCGCGAGATGCGTCTGGCCGCCTGCACGTCGCAATCGTAGCGTCAAGGAATCCAGATTTTCTTCGCCTCGACCAGTTCGCTTCCGGCCGGTAAATTCAGCGGCTGGGCCGATTCCGCATAGAACGCGAGTCCTTTATAACTGGTCAGGTAGCTGTACTTGGTGGAGAAGAATCCTCCCTGCGCAGTTACAACCAGTAACCCGGGCTGCCGCGCTACAATCCGTTCGAACTCCGCGGGCTCGATTCTCACGATGGTTCCTGAGGCCTTCACGGCCTTGGCGATCGCCGCCGCTCCTGCTGCAACTGCTCCTGCCGCCATGTTCGGATCTCCTTTCGATCGTCTTTTTATTGTCGCAAACACCCACTACAAACTTGTACGTGCCCGTAAGAAGACCGGCAGCATCGCAGCGTCCTGCAGAGGGTGCCACCCTCCCTCGAGTTGGACGATTGTCGACGGGTCCGGGCACTTGCGTGGACTCTATGAGCGAATCCTCGACTGAAGTTCTCGGCCTTCGCGCCGACGCGGGAAGAAGTGGGGCCACAGTCAGTGGTGCGTTATCGAGAGCGCCGCTGGCAAAATTGGTCGTGTATCGAAAGGGATCCGCCACCGATGGCGCACAGATCCAGGTGTTCGAATCCTTCGCTGACATGCGGGAGCGCATTCCCGACGACATCTTGGAACAGGCGGAGATTGCAGCGAGGGTTCGAACCCGCGATCACTACCCGGAGGAGCCGCTCGAACTCTGAGCGGATCCGGCGCTTCATCGGCCGGCTAACTCGCGCGCGAAACCGTCAATCTCGTCCTCGCCCCCACGCGATTGCCGGGCCCTCTCCAGGGCTGCTCGCGCGTCCTCCGCAAATCCGTACCGCTCGCAGATTCGCGCGTAAGCCAGCCAGCCTGCCGGAGCGATCGAGAAGTAGTCCTCGTGATTGAGTCCAAGCAGCAGGCTCTGCTGATCTGGCGCGCTGCTTCGGAGATCGCGGCTGTATCTGCGGCGAACGCTACGTCCCAAGGGCGAGGGGCGGGGGCGGACCAGGCGAGGACCGCAGTCATAGCGGCAAGCACTAAGCACTTCGGCATAAGAGGGCGAGTCTATCAGAACCGGCAATGAATGGATATTGCCCGATGGGTGGTACGGTGGCGATCGGTCATCGCCATATCCCGTCGCACGGAATACAACGGAGCCTCACTTGACGCGAACCGCTGAAATCTCTAGCCTGAAAACGCTGGAAGTTCATTTCACACCTGAACAAGAAACGCGGCTTGCGCAAATTGCCCGCAGCGCCGGAACCGAGCCAGAGGATTTTGTCAGGGACGCCACCTTGCGGTTGCTGGATGAGGATGCACGTTTCCGCGCGGCCGTTTTGGAAGGCAAAGTCTACGCCGACCGGGGCGAGTTCATCGAGGAAGAAGAGATGGACGCCCGCTTTGAAGAAATGCTCCGCTCCTGAATGCGTATCTGCTGGACGCCTCCTGCCGCCTGGGATATGCAGAATGTCAGTGACTTTCTGAACGAGCATCACCCGCAATATCGCCGGGCGACAACGCGAAAGCTCTATCAGAAAATCCGGGCCTTGAAGGACGCGCCCTATCTTGGTAGGCCGGGGCGCATCGAAGGAACGCGGGAAATCTTGTTTCCGCCCCTGCCTTACATCGCCGTGTGACTCGAATGTTGCCTGTCCTCCTTTTGTAGTATTTGGATTATAGCCCTCACCGTAAATAGCATTGACATCAGGCACTCATATCTAATGGTGCGGACGCCGCCCTGCTCCGCACTTCGGCAGGAGAGGGCGAGTCTATCAGAACCGGCAAGGAATGGATATTGCTTGGTGGGTGATAAGTTCCGGGGATCAGTATGGTTCCAATGTTCGACGATACACGCAACGACACTTGACATAAAGCCACTCATATCGCATACTGAAGTGGTGCTAATGGTGCGGACGCCGCCCTGCTCCGTGCTGGCAGAATCTGTGGGCATTCATCCAGGGAGGATTCGAAATTTCAATGAGCAAGATCATCGGTATCGATCTTGGAACCACCAATTCGGTGGTCGCGGTGATGGAAGGCGGCCAGCCCGTAGTTATCCCTAACCAGGAAGGCGGTCGTACTACCCCCTCCGTTGTCGGTTTTG
Organism: Bryobacterales bacterium; assembly: GCA_038322705.1. Taxonomy (GTDB): domain Bacteria; phylum Acidobacteriota; class Terriglobia; order Bryobacterales; family Bryobacteraceae; genus TMP-7. The sequence goes on from JBBQGC010000032.1 coordinate 19,872, forward strand.
CGAAAAGCGGCGAGCGGCTGGCCGGCCAAGTGGCCAAACGCCAAGCCGTAACTAACGCTGAGAACACGGTTTATTCGATCAAGCGCTTCATGGGACGGCGCTACAACGAAGTCAGCGAAGAAGTGAAGCTCGTCCCCTACAAGGTCATCTCCGGCGACTCCGGCGATGCCCGGATCGAGGCCAACGGCAAGAAGTATTCGCCACCCGAGATCTCGGCCATGATCCTGGGCAAGCTGAAGGAAGCCGCCGAAGCCTATTTGGGAGAAAAGGTTACGAAGGCGGTCATCACCGTACCTGCGTACTTCAATGATGCCCAGCGGCAGGCAACCAAGGACGCCGGTCAGATCGCCGGGCTCGAAGTGATGCGCATCATCAACGAGCCGACAGCGGCAGCTTTGGCGTACGGGCTCGATAAAAAGAAGGATGAGACCATCGCGGTCTACGACTTCGGCGGCGGCACGTTCGATATCTCGATTCTCGAGGTCGGCGACGGCGTGGTCGAGGTGAAATCCACCAATGGCGACACCCACCTGGGCGGTGACAACATCGACCAGCGCATCATCGACTGGCTGATCCAGGAGTTCAAGAAGGAAGCGGGCGTCGATGTCTCGAAGGATCAGATGGCGCTCCAGCGCCTGAAGGACGCGGCGGAGAAGGCGAAGATCGAGCTCTCCACGCTGCTCGAGACCGAAATCAATCTCCCGTTCATTACGGCCGACGCGAGCGGGCCCAAGCACCTGCAGATCAAATTGACCCGCGCGCGATTCGAGCAGATGGTCGATGACATCCTGCAGCGTTCGGTCGGTCCCTGCAAGCAGGCGATCGCCGACGCCGGGGTCAGCCCGCAGCAGATCGACGAAGTGGTGATGGTGGGCGGCTCGACGCGTATTCCCAAAGTCCAGGAGATCGTACGGAACCTGTTCGGCAAGGAACCGAACCGTAGCGTGAATCCGGATGAAGTGGTCGCGGTAGGCGCGGCGGTTCAGGGTGGCGTGTTGGGCGGCGAAGTCAAGGACGTGCTGCTGCTGGACGTGACGCCTCTGTCGCTCGGCATCGAGACGCTGGGCGGCGTGTTCACCAAGCTCATCGAACGCAACACGACGATTCCGACCCGCAAGAGCGAGACGTTCTCGACGGCGGCCGACAATCAGACTTCGGTCGAAATCAAGGTCTACCAGGGTGAGCGTGCGATGGCGCGCGACAACCGGCTGCTGGGCGTCTTCCAGTTGGTCGGTATCCCGCCCGCTCCGCGCGGCATCCCGCAGGTGGAGGTGACCTTCGACATCGATGCGAACGGCATACTGAATGTCGTCGCGAAGGATCGCGCGACCAATAACGAGCAGAAGATCACGATCACCTCGTCGTCCGGTCTCAGCAAGGATGAAGTGGACAAGATGGCCAAGGATGCCGAATCCCACCAGTCCGACGACCGCCGGAAGAAGGAGGAGATCGAAGCTCGCAACCGTGGCGACGCGATGGTCTACAACATCGAGAAGATGCTGAAGGAGCACCGCTCCAAGATCTCCGATGCCGATGCCAAGACCGTCGAGGCCGCCCTCGAAGAGACCAAGAAGGCGATGGCCGACGGCAATCTCGAGCAGATCAACGCGGCGACCGATAAGTTGACCACGGCGAGCCACAAGCTGGCCGAGGCGATGTACAAGGCGTCCAGCCCAGGCACCGGAGCGGGCCAACCCGGAGCGGGTACGCCGGGCTCCGAACAGACCTCGGGCGATGGCGCGGGCCAGACCAAGAAGGATAATGTCGTCGATGCAGAATTCGTCGACGTAGACGATAAGAAGTAAGAACCGGGCTCGGCCGGTTGTCAGCTCGAGTGGCTGATGACCGGCCTGCCAGGGCAACCGATTCGCCATGCCCACCAAACAACAGGACCATTACGAGATGCTGGGAATTCCCCGCACGGCCAGCGCGGAGGACATCCGGAAAGCTTACCGTCGCCTTGCGCGCAAACATCATCCCGACCTCAATCCTGGAGATAAGGCGGCCGGGGATCGCTTTAAGAACCTCCAGGAGGCCTACGACATCCTGAGTGATCCGAAGAAGAAGCAGATGTACGATCAGTACGGCTTCTGGTCGGAGAACGGGTACCCGCAAGCTGAAAAGCCGGGCGCGGGTTCCACGCATCCGCCCAACTTCGGCGGTTTCGATTTTGAAGAATTTGTCCGCAACAGCGGAGCCGGCGAGGCCAACCGCGATACCGGCGGCGGAGGCGGGTTCCGTTTCACCGACATCCTCAGCCAGATGTTCGGCCGCGACAACAAGAAGGAAGCCGCGCAACAGGCGCAAAGGGGTTCGGACCTCGAGTACGCGTTAAATATCGATTTCTGGCAGGCGATCCGCGGTACTCAAATCGCGTTGAACGTCACGCGCCAGGAAGTTTGCGCCACTTGCAACGGCTCGGGGGCGTCCGGCGGAAATACCGCGGTCTGCCCGGAATGCAACGGCACCGGGAATGTGAACCAGATGGCTGGAGCGATGAAGTTTAGCCTGTCGTGCCCGCGCTGCGGCGGGACCGGGCGTCTGCGAAATGTTTGTCCTACCTGCCACGGCGACGGCAGGATCGCTCACTCCGAAAAAGTGGATGTGCGTATTCCAGCGGGCGCTCAAACCGGCTCGCGTCTGCGTGTCGCCGGTAAAGGCAACGCGGGAACGCAGGGCGCGCCGGCGGGCGATCTCTACATTACCGTTCGTGTCGAACCGCACCCCATCTTCGAACGCACAGGCGACGACATCGAAATCAAGCTGCCTGTCCGGGTTGACGAGGCGGGGCTGGGCACCAAGGTCGAGGTTCCGACCATCGACGGCCGCGCGCTACTAAAGATTCCACAAGGCACCAAAAACGGACAGAAGCTGCGGCTGCGCGAGAAGGGCGTCCAGAACGCGCGCAAGGGCACGCGGGGCGATCAGATTATCGAAGTTGTCCTGCAAACGCCCGATACAACCAACGAGAAGGCGAGAGAGCTGTTGCGCGAACTGTCGCGGGTGGAAACGCAGGATCCGCGCCAGGATATGTGGGCGAAGGTAGGCGGGGGAGCGTAATCCATGGCCAGGAAATCGAAAGCAGCGTACATGATTTCGGCGGTGGCCGAGCAATACAATATTCATCCGCAGACGTTGCGCCTCTACGAGCGCGAGGGGTTGCTCGCACCCTCGCGCAGCGACGGCAACACGCGTCTGTATACCGACGAAGACCTGGAGCGGCTGGAGGTCATTCTCAAGTTGACTCGCGAGCTCGGGGTAAATCTGGCCGGAGTCGAGATCATCTTGAACATGCGCGAGAAGATGACGGCGATGCAGAACCAGATCGAGGAGTTCGTTTCGCAGCTCAACAGCGAGATCTCACGCCGTTCGCAGCCGGCCCGCGATCAGGCTCAGCACTCGCTGATCCCGGTCATCGAAATGACCACGCCGGTCCGAGTGAGCGAGCCTCCAACGCGCGCCCGCGCTGCCGGACGCAGACCCACTCGCGATGTATCCTGAGTAGGTGATACGTAGCGCAATCGTCCCGGTGGCGGGGCACGGTACCCGCCTTCTTCCGGCGACGAAATCCCAACCGAAAGAAATGTTGCCGGTGGCGCGCAAGCCCATCGTGCAGTATGTTGCCGAAGAGTTGGTGGCCAACGGAATACGGCAGATCCTGTTCGTAACCGGCCGCAACAAGACTTCCATCGAAAATCATTTCGACCTCGATCCGGAGCTGCAGCGCGCCCTCGCCGCCACGCATAAGAAGGACCTTCGCGACGAGCTCCAGTTTCAGGACTGGGGCATCCACTATTTCTACACGCGCCAAAGAATGCAGCGCGGCCTGGGCGACGCGATCCTGTGCGGCGAGAACTTTGCGGGCGAGCAGCCGTTCGTAGTGTCGCTGGGCGATTCGATCCTCGGTCTGAACGCGACCTCGCGCGCGGTCTCGCGGATGGTTGAGCTGTTCGAATCGCGCAGCGCCAGTTGTGTCATCGCCGTCGAAGAGGTGCCCCAACAGCAGACCTCGCAATACGGCATCATCGAGCCCGCCGAAGTAAACGGCGAATCGATGCGCGTCGTGAACCTGGTCGAAAAGCCCAAGCCATCCGAGGCGCCGAGTAATCTCGCCATCGCCGGCCGCTATGTCTTCTCGCCGCTGATCTTCGACATGCTGCGCGGCGTCAAGCCGGATGCGCACAACGAAGTTCAGTTGACCGACGCGATCCAGCGTCTGTGCGAGGAAGGCCGCCGGGTGCTTGCGGTGAAACTGCCGCCCACCGAGAAGCGCTACGACATCGGCAATTTCCCGAGCTATTTCGAGACGTTCGTCGAGTTCGCGCTCGCCGACCCGGCGTATGGCCCCGAGTTCCGCAAATTTCTCGAGAAGATGCTCGCCGTAGACCAGCCGGCTGTCACCGCCTGACATGAGGCGGACGGCACTCGCGTCCGCTCTGCTATTCGCATTTTTAGTCGCGACACGCCTGTGCCACTCGGGCATCGTATGGGTCGAGGAAGCTTACCCCGCCGCCGCCGCGATCCAGATGCTTCACGGCAAGGTAATTTACCGCGACTTCTGGTTCGACAAGCCTCCGCTCACACCGGTTCTCTACTTGCTGTGGGGCGCTCATACAGGGGTTGCGCTGCGCGTGGCCGGAGCCGTGTTTCTGTTCGTGTGTTGCGCCGTAATGTGGTGGTTCGCGCGCGATCTCTGGTCGCCTATTGAGGGCTTGATTGCCGCCTCGTTGCTCGCGTTCTTCGTGACATTCGAAGTGCCCTCGGCCGCGCTGGCGCTCGCGCCCGATCTGGTGATGCTGCTTCCGCACATCGCGGCCGTGTATCTGGTCTATCGCGGGCGTGCGTTTGCTGCGGGTGCGCTGGCGGGCGTGGCGATGCTCGTGAATCCGAAGGGCGTATTCGTGCTGGTCGCCTGCCTCGTTTGGGCATGGAGCGACTGGTTCGTTTTGCTGGCGGGATTCGGCGCAGTCACCGCTACCGGAATAGCGGTACTCGGTTTTTTAGGAGCTTTGCCCGGATATTATCAGCAGGTCTGGGCGTGGGGCGCGCTGTATTCGCGCAGCACGTTCGTGGATCAGCCGTTGATGGAGGGCCTGCGCCGGACTGCTGCCTGGGCCGGATTCCACATAGCGCTACTGGCCGCGGCGGCGTGTTGGTGCTGGCGCTCGCGCGCGCGCTTGGACCAACGCTTCACACTCTGGGCCGCAACGGCCTTCATCGGCGTCGTGCTGGGATGGCGATTCTTCCCGCGCTACTACTTCCTGCTTCTTCCGGTTGCGGTGCTGGCGGCCTCGCGAGGATTCGCGATCGCCCCGGTTCGCCTGCGCGCCGCTCTTTCGCTATTGCTGCTCATTCCGCTGGTTCGATTTGGCCCGCGCTACATCGAGTTGGCTCGCGGCCGGGAGTCGAACTGGGCCGACACCGCGATGAACCGCGACAGCCGCGCGGTGGCGTCCATCGTCGGCGGACTCGCGCGACCCGGCGATTCACTGCTGGTCTGGGGCTACCGGCCCGACATCTTTATGTATACCCGGATGCCGGCCGGGACGCCGTTCCTCGATTCGCAGCCACTGACCGGAGTGATTGCGGACCGCCATCTCACGAGCCATGAGGCAAGCGCGCCCGCATTGGCCGCGGCCAACCGGCAACGGCTGATCGGTACTAGTCCAACCTTCATCGTCGACGGACTGGGGTTATACAATCCGCCGCTCGCCATCGCATCGTATGCCGATTTGGCTGGCTGGCTAGCGAACTATCGCGAGGTCGCCCGAACACGAAATTCGGTGGTCTACCGAGTCAGCAAGCGATCAGAGCCGCATTAATCCGCAACACCCCGGTGACGTCTGAAGGATGACTGCTCCGTCGCAGCGCAGAAGTTCAGAGCCACGCGCGTAAGCCAGTGATCAGAGCCGTATTAATCCGCAACACCCCGGTGACGTCTGCGCATCGTCGCGGCTCAGAATCAGAGCCGCGCGCGCAAGCAAGCGAGCTTCTTCGCCGGATGCATCCGCGATAGCCCGGTGAAGTCTGGCACAAAATTCCGTTATTCGACGGAGCAATCTCCCTCAACCCACCGCGGCAATCGCGTCAATCTCGACCTTCACATCCCTCGGCAAACGCGCCGCCTCCACCGTCGCACGCGCCGGCAGACTGGTCCCAAAATGTCTCGCGAACACCTCGTTCATCGCGCCGAACTCGGTCATATCTTTCATGAACACCGTCGTCTTCAGAACGCCTTCCATCGAGGACCCGCATGCCTCGAGCAGCGCCCGCAGATTCTGCAAAACACGCTCGGTCTGCTCGACGATGCCGCCTTCCACCAACTGCCCTGTCGCAGGATCGATCGGAATCTGACCGCTCAAATAAGCCACGCCCTGATGCACGACGGCTTGCGAATATGGGCCGATCGCTTTCGGCGCATTTGTGGTCGAGATAATCTTCTTCACCTAGTCTCCTTGTAAGCGCAGTGTGCCTCGAAGTTCGGCTGCCTGCGCGATATGCTGTTCCTTCAAAAATTCGTCCAACTCGCGGCTGACGCGGGCCACGGATGACGGGTCCCAGAACGAGGCCGTCCCCACTTGCACGGCTGTCGCGCCCGCGATCAGGAACTCGGCCGCGTCCACGCCCGAGGCGATGCCGCCCAGTCCGATCACGGGCAGTTTCACCACCTGGCAAGCCTCATACACCATACGTAGAGCGATCGGCTTCACCGCCGGTCCGGATAAGCCCCCGAATCCCGCTCCCAGCCGGGCCCGCCGCGTGCGCGCGTCAATGGCCAGCGCGATCACCGTGTTGATGAGCGAAATCGCAGCGGCCCCGGCGTCCTCAGCGGCCCGGGCCAGGGGCTCGATGCGCGCGACGTTGGGCGACAATTTCACAATCACCGGCCGGCGGGACATGCGCACCGCCACACCCGCCACCTCGGCAAGCGAGGAAGGGTCCGCGCCAAACGCGATGCCGCCGTGCTTCGTATTGGGACAGGACACGTTCAGCTCATACCCGCTCAACCCCTCGGCATCCTCCAGCACACGGATCACTTCGGCGTAATCCTCCACCGCGTAGCCGAACACATTCGCGAAAATAGCCGTCCGGAAGCGCCGCAGCGCCGGTAGCTTGTCTCGAACGAACGCGCGCACGCCAATGTTCTGGAGCCCGACCGAGTTCAGCATCCCGCCGTGCGTTTCCCACAAGCGCGGAGCGGGATTGCCGGCCATCGGCTCGCGCGAAAGCCCCTTGGTCACCAGACCGCCGATCGAGTTCAGATCGACAATGGAGGCGAACTCCACGCCATAGGCAAACGTTCCCGCGGCGGCCAGCACCGGGCTGCGCAGCGGAATTCCGCACAGTTCAGTAGCCAGCCGATCAGTCATTAGCGTCTAAACCAGCATAACGGGTGAGAGCAGTTTGCCCGTTGCGGCACATCTATTTGGGTATCATGCTCTAGGCGAACCCGCAATGACCGCCGGTTGTAAAGAAAATTCGGCCGAGTTTTCGCAGGGCTCCGTGACCCCTCACGGCGGCGCTATCGCCGAACTCATGCTCCGATGGGTGGGCGACCCGCTGTTGCTGGCGCATGGGGGCGTGGTCATCGCTGCCAACCAACGTGCGTCGGAAGTCACCCGTCAACCCCTCAGCGCGCTGACCGGGTTGAGCCTTGCCGCCGCGATCGACCTGCTTTACGAGAGCGCCGACGGGCAACCCGCCGTGGAAGTGCATCGCCTCGAACTGGATCGCCAATCCTATCAACTGGCCGTGATGCCGCTCGCGCACGACTCCGCTCTCGAGCGTTCGCAGCGATGGTTGGCCATGCTCGGCGAGTGCGTTCGTCACGCCCAAACCGCCCAGAACCGGGCGGAATTGCTCGAAGGTGTCTGCCGGTCGATTGCAACCACAGGTCGTTTTGAACTCGCCTGGGTGGGCGTGCCGGAGGGTGAGGATGGCGCGATTCGAGCGGAGGTTTCCGCCGGCGCCAAGCTCGAGTACCTGGACGGCTTGGACCTGCATGTCGAGGATACGAGTTTGGCGGCGGGGAACGAGGCCGTCTGTGTCGATTTTGAATCGGGCGACTACGCGCCTTGGCGTGAGCGGGCAGTTCGCCATGGGTTCGCCTCGGCACTGAGCCTGCCGCTCAAATCCGAGCGCAAGGCGGACGCCGCTTTGATGATCTACGCCGCGCGCCGCGATGCATTTCAACAGGAGACGATCGACGTGCTGGCGCAGGTGGCGGCGATCGTCGAACTCGTCCTGGAAGCGCAGCGCAAACGTACCTTAAGCAAAGCGGTCGAGCAGAACGCGGCGGATTGGGACGAGCATTTCCGCGATGCATTCGAGCACTCGCTGTTCGGCATGCTGGTGTTCGACCTCGAAGGCAAGGTGCTCGACGCGAATGCCGAATTCTGCAACCGGCTGGGGTACACGCGGCAGGAAATCGTCGGCATGCATCTGCAGCACATCGTTTCGCCGGACCAGGCGCGGCAGGCCGACGAGCAACTCGCATCCATCCGCACGGCGGGATTTGCGGCGTTCGACACGGCCTATGTGTGCCGCGATGGATCGCTGCACAAGGTGGAGTTGTCGTGCCGCACGTACGTTTACGGTGACGATCAGATCGTACTCGGCATCTCGCGCGATACGCTCGACAAGCCCGACGCAGGCAGCGCGCTTCGCCTGGCGCTCGAGGCATCACGTACCGGGCTGTTCGATTGGGACCTCGGCACCAACAAGGTCGCGTATTCAAGCGAGTGGAAGGCGCAGCTCGGTTATAAAGACGAAGAGATCGGCGACGATTTCGGCGAGTGGGAGTTGCGCGTGCATCCGGACGATGCGCCGGCGTTGATTGCCGCGCTCACTGCCTACGTCGCAAAACCGGGCGATGCGTTCGAGGCCGAGTTCCGGATGCGGCACAAGACGGGAGGGTACCGCTGGATCCTGGCGCGCGGCGCGATCCTGTACGGGGCCGCGAAGACGCCGGAGCGGATGCTGGGATCGCACGTCGATATCACGCAGCGGCGGCGCGTGGAGCAGCAAGCCGTTCAGGCGCAGAAACTCGAAACCGTCGCTCGCGTGGCGGGCGGAGTGGCGCAGGATTACGAGCGCTTCGTGCGGCTGATCAACGGCTACTCTGACCTCATCCTGCCGGGTCTGCACGAGAGCGATCCCCTGAAGCCACGGATCGAAGCCATTCGGGATGCCGGCCAGCGTGCGGCAGCCTTGAACAAGCGGCTGCTCGGTCTCGGCTCGCAAGGGCCATCGCCGCCGCGGCCGGTCGATCTCAACACAATCGCCGCGGATGCTGAGAGCACGCTGCGGCGTCTCGTCGGCCAGGGTGTCGCCGTCGAGACTAAGGCGGCGGCGGGAGCGGCGTTCGTTTCAGCCGACCCGGGCCAGATCACGCAATTGTTATTGAGCCTCGGCATGCAGGCCGGTGAAGGATTACCGGAAGGCGGCCGGATCCGCGTGGCCATCGATACACCCATTTCCGGAACGGTTCGATTGACAGTGTCGGGCAGCGGCGCCGAAACGGAACCGCAGGGGAATGCGGGCGTCGAGCTCGCTATCGCCTCGGGCATCGTCGCCCGGCATTCGGGAACCATCACGGTGCGGCGCGACGCGGGGAACGGTCCGGCTTTTGAGGTTCGTTTGCCGGCCGCTGAATCGCCTGTCCGGCCCACGGTAAGAGTGATGGAACCAGACGATGATCTCCGCGTGCTGATCTGCGACATGCTCGACGCCGCTGGTTATCGGGCGGTGGCGGCGGGGGCCGATCGTGTGGATATCGTTGTGGCGGACGCGGCGGAGATCGAAGCTTTGCGCGCGCAGTTCGCGGACGCGACGATCGTGTGCCGTCCGGATCCGCTGACCACGGCGGGTCTCGCGCAGGCAATCGCTCAGGCGCGGAAATCCTGATCGCTCCAGCGACCTTTGAAGCGCTTGCTTACGCGCGCGGCTCTGTTGGGCTGGCTGAACGCGCGCGGCTCAGACTGGTCAGGCGCAGAAATCCTGAATTACATTCACCAGAACCTCCACCGCCCCGGCAACCTGATCCAGGTCCGACCATTCTTCGACCGAATGCGCGCCCGCGCCTCCGGGTCCGAACACCACCGTCGGGATGCCCGCGGCCTGGGTCAGCGCCGCATCCATCCACGGCGTGTCGCCATACAAGCGCGATTGCGGGCGATGTCTTCGTAACAGGCGCACGACCGGCGACTCGGGGTCGGCCTCGAACGGATCGCGAACCAGGTCCGTGCGGATGTCGACGCGAGCCTTGACGCCGCGCGCTTTTGCTTCATCCAGCAACTGTTCCATCTGCGCTTCAGCAGCGTGCCGCGTCTCACCGGGAACGGTGCGGCGCTCTACCCAAAGCACGCACTTCTCGGGATAGCTCGACAATTCCTGACCGCCCAAAATCAGGGATGCGTGAATCGAACCCGTACCCAGCAACGGATGCCGAAGGCCGTTGCGCAAGCTCTCTTGAAGCGCTGCGATCCCGGTGAGAACGGGACCCATGTTGGCGATCGCATCGACACCCAATTCGGGCTTGGAGCCGTGAGCCGCCACCCCGTGCGATTCAATCTCGAACCACATGAATCCTTTGTGCGCGACGCAGATGTCGAGTTCGGTGGGCTCGGTCACGATGGCCGCATCCGCCGTCCAACGCTTCAATACCGAACTGGTGCCGATGCTCGCGTATTCTTCGTCGCACACCGCCGTGACGATCACATCCCCGCGCAGTTTCAAAGTCCGGGCGCGCGCGGCAGCCAGCAGAATCGCCGTGAGACTGCCTTTCATGTCGTAGGCGCCGCGCCCGTACAGACGGTTGCCCGCAATGCGCGGCGTGTGCGGATTCTCCATGCCGGCCACGCCCACCGTATCCATGTGCGCGTTCAACATGAACGACCGGCCTCCACCGGAGCCACGCACAATTCCAACCGCCGAGAGCCGGCCCGGTGCAGCTCCATCCAGTTCGGCTTCGAACCCCGCGCGAGCCATCCAGCCTGCGACATACTGCGCTATCGCAGTCTCGCCCGCTGCGCCCGGAACAAGATCCGGGTTGATAGAATCAATCGCAACCAGCTCGCTGAGCAGTCTGATGTGGTCCACTGCGATCATTATCCATCCCGGGCCTGCTCTCCATTCTGCCGGCGATATTAGTGGCGCGCTACATCACCAGGCAACGCGACCGGCTCTCGAGGGACTCCGTTGAGCTGACGGCCTTCGCAGCAAATGCACGGCTAGGCGTTGCCGTCCGCTAATCTAAACAAGTACTGTTCGATCAGGCCGGCCATTTTCTGCGCTGCGAATGGGGGTTGCTGGGGATAGGTGGATATCGCCGTCGCGAATGGGCGTTCGTTCTGCCGCATCGCTGGAACGACGAATCCGCGGCCCGATTCGCACAGGACCGGCATGAACACGTTGCCTCCGGCCGCGGTTCCGCTTCGCGTGCGATGTCGCGTTGGCCTCGGAGTATGCGGCGAGTTCAGCGGTGCCAACGCTGCGGCGGCAGGTTCGTCGACTGTTCGTCTTGACCCCGTAATCGCAGCGAGTCATGCTTGCAAAGATGGAACCCGATCCCGCCGATATCCTCACCGAACTCTCGCGCCGCGAACCGATATTTCACCGGCCTGAACTGGGCACCACGCGTGCCGATTTCGAGCGAATGACGGCGGATGACTTCTGGGAAGTAGGGGCATCGGGCCGCATTTACTCCAGAGATTACGTGCTCGATGTGTTAGAAAGCCGCTATGCGGTTCCACAGGACGAGCGCTGGGAGACGATGGATTTCCATTGCAGGCGCCTCGCGCAGGACACCTACTTGCTGACCTACACTCTCCTTCAGAACCAGGAGCGCCGGACGCGCCGCATGACCATCTGGCAGCGCACGACAGAAGGTTGGAAGATCGTCTACCATCAGGGGACGATCATCGAGGAAGAGTGAAGGGCACGGGCTCGCCGGGACCTTTGGCGGGCAGACTGTCACGGCCGCTCGCTTTGGCTTTTCTGGTACCCGATCCGAAACGCCGCCCTAAAATCAACTTGACCAAAAGGTGATCGGTTGAATGACTGATCCCAACGCCTACGCCGATGTTGAACTCCCAGTCCGCTCCCAGGTTCAGATCGACGGCGGGCAGAATCTGTTGCTGTTGATCGCGGAAGGGGTCGAAACCGGTCACTGGCCCCAAACTTCCGTAGTACTCGAGCCCGGCGTTGACGCGTTTCGTGATGTCGTAGCCGGCCTTGAAATTCGGCGAGAAAGTCACGCCCTGGCTAACTCCAGGCCCGTGAAATGACCGGTCCAAGGTAGGATTGAAGGCCAGATAGATACGGCCGATTTGCTTGTCGATGATGGGCCGGATCTCCCATGTCCAGGTGTCTTGACTGAATGCCGGGCGCTGGTATCCAAACTCCATCGAGAGACTGGCGCCGAAGGGCAAATGCCATGACTCCGGAGCACGAACCCGCGGACGGATATGACTTCCCGCCCACTGCCAGCCGTAGCCACGGTTCTCGCTGGTGAAAATGTAGAAGCCCGTTTCAAACCAGCTATTCCAACCGCGCGTGATCTCGACGGTCTCATGGAAAGCGTGCTGCGTCGGCAGGGTAGAACCGACGCTATCTTTGGCGCCGGAGAAAATGAAATTTGAGTGCAGTTCGAACATGGTCCGTCCAGGCGCAACCGTCTCGGAACCGTAAACCTGGATCTCGTAATTCTCCTGCGCACGAAGCCCGACAGAACTGAGAGCCACGACGCTCGATATTAAGATCAGCCGGCAAGCGGTACCGATGCGCACAGATTTTAAGATGCTTCATTTCACCATAGGACTTACGATAAGGGCATGCAGCAGCGGCCCGGCGGTTTGTTTCGATGGCTATCGTGGCTGGGCGGCCATGAGGTCGCGATCCTCGCCGCAGCAGGCGCGATCGCTGCGGGCGTGTGGGCATTTGCCCTGCTCGCCGATGAAGTGATGGAGGGCGGCACACAAGCCTTCGACAGGAAGGTGCTGCTTGCAATGAGGCATGGGGCGGAACATGCGCCGATCGGTCCACCATCAGTGCAGGAAGCCGCGCGCGACATCACAGCCCTGGGAGGCGTGACGGTATTGGGTCTGATCACGGCGATCACGGCGGGCTTTCTGGCGCTTTCCGGAAAGCAGCGCATGGCTGTGTTCGTGTGTGGTGCGGTGGTGGGCGGGGTGGTTGTGGTCACGATTTTGAAGGATCTGTTCAACCGGCCGCGGCCGGACATCGTCCCGCACGCCGCTTATATTTCCACGGCCAGCTTCCCGAGCGGCCACTCGATGATGTCCGCGGCGGTTTATTTGACATTGGGTGCTTTGCTGGCCCGATCTCACGAACGCAGAAGGTTGAAGGGCTACTTCCTGCTCGTCGCCTTGCTGCTAACCACGCTCGTGGGAGTGAGCCGTGTGTACCTGGGCGTGCACTGGCCAACGGACGTACTCGCGGGCTGGTCTGCGGGCGCAGTGTGGGCGATTCTGTGCTGGCTTGTGGCGCGGCGTCTGCAGACACAGCACACATTGGAACCCGCTGTCGAAGCCGGATCCCCTCCACTCTGAATCAGCGTACGATGCGCCGCGACCAGTCCGGCCGCCAGAGGCCCGAGCCGCGGTTCGACTACCGCGCCCAGCCCGGCAATGACAATCGGGGATTCGCCGCGAGCGATGAATGCCGCTCCGCCGCGCATTGGTAGTGAGGATATCAACGCCTACAGGCTCCTGGCCCATGCGAAAGAATGGACCAGGTTCGGCGAACTCAGCGGGGTCATGCTATCGAGCGGAGCCCCGAATTTCGTCAAGGCTGCAAAGACCGCCTTCGCGTTCTCCGCGTCCGAATTCACCAGGATGTCTAAATCCTTCGTGGCTCGGGGCTGCGCGTGAACAGCGACGGCATAGGCTCCCACGACAAGGTATTTAACTTTGTAGTCGTTCAAAACGGACAAGAGTTCTCTGAAGTCTGAATGCATCCGGCCCGATACCCTTCATCCTGTAAAGTTGCTCGGTGAGTTCCGAAACAGCGGCTACCCGCTCATCGACGGGGCGGCTTTGCCACTAACGGTACTCGTCCGCCTTCATCTCATCGAAGTTGTCGTACCTGCGGATCGTCTTGTCCAAGCGTTCCGGTTGTACCACGCGGCCTACTCGCTGCGCAGAGCCTCCGCGGGGTGGATTCGCACAGCGCGGTAAGCCGGAATCAGGCCGGCGAGCGCGGCGAAGATTGCGATGTAACCTGGACGGCGATGAACGCGAGTGCAGCGCGGCTTCGGCGGATTCTCGCGCCACCGCGGCCCATCATTCCGGTGAGATCGGTGCGCATCGCTGCGATTGCGGGCGCGGCGCTCATGATGAGAGCGGTGGCCGTACACACCGCGGCGGCGAAGGCCAGAAAACGCCAGTCCACGTTCGGATCCAGCGCCAGTGTCCGGCGCGCAGGCACGGCATGCAACAGCGCGGGAACGCACCATCGCACCAGCAGTACCGCGAGCGGCAGCCCGGCCGTCAGCAGAATGAGGCTGTCTATAAAACGAACCGGACGATTTGAGCGCGGCTCGCTCCCAGGCTCAAGCGAATTGCGATTTCGTGCCGTTTGGCTTCACTGCGCGCGAGCATGAGGCCGCCGGCGTTGACGCAGACGAGCACGAGCAGCATGAATCCGGAGCGGCCGCGGCCGATCTGCTCGAGCCACGGACGGTGAGCGAGAGCCTGTGCCCGCGCTTGCTGACCACGATCGGGCGTCGACTCCGGCGACAATGCGAGTTCCGCCTCGACGATAGCGGGATACAAGCGCCCAAATTCGTCACGGGCCTGGGCGGTGCGGATGCCGGGCGCAAGCCGCGCATACAGATGAACCGGAACCCCGAGCACGATCGAATTCGATACCCAGCGGCGGACCGACCATTACGGGATGTAAACATCGGGCGCGTTATCCAGATCGAGGCCCTTGAAGCCGCGCGGCAGAACGCCTGAACGTAAACGGCGCGTCTTTGAGGCGAGCGGTTTCGCCAATCACCTCGCGGCGCCCAGCGAAGGCGCGCTGCCAAGGCATAGCTGAGCATCACCGGATACCGCCCGGCCACGTTATCGGCTTCGGTAAAGGCCGCGCCCAGCACCGGACGAATTCCGAGCGCCTCGACGAAATTGCCCGACACTTGCTGAGCGAAGACCCGATCGGCCGTGGCGCCATTGCTGCAGCTGAGGTCGGCATCGCCCGATGCGAATACGGTCTGGAACGATGTTGCGTGCTGCTGAAGATACTGGCAGTTGCTGTACGCGAATTCGACATTCGGGATATTGTTGGGTCGCAGCAACTGGAAGTGAACGAGCTACTCCGGATGCGGCACCGGCAGCGGCTTCAACAGCAGCGCATCGACGGGGAGAAGATGACGAGATTCGCGGCAAGCCCCGCCGCGAGCATCACGATGACAACGGCGGAAAAGTCCGGCGATTTCAGCAATGCGCGGAGCGACTGACGCATGCTCGATTCTACTCCGCCCGGCGCGAGAAGTTGCTATGATGCGAGCGTTCCATGACTCGCCAACTGTTCGCTTGGGTCTTGTGCGCCACCGCGTCAGCGCAGATTTTGAATCTCGAGAAATCGCCGCACGCCAAGTTGCACAACGTGCCCGTTTCGGCCGTCACGATCAACGACGGATTCTGGGCGGAACGCCGCAAGACCAACGTCGAGAAGAGCATTCCCACGATGCTCGAACTGCTTGAGGAGCACGGGGTCGTCGATAACTTCCGGCGTCTCACGGGAGCCAAAGATGTGCCGCGCAAAGGGCCGCTGTATACCGACTCGGACCTATATAAATGGATGGAGTCCGTGGCCTACGTTCTGCAATCCGGGCGCAACGCGGAACTCGAAGCGACGTTCGACCGGCTGACCGATACGATTGTCGCGGCGCAAGAGCCATCGGGTTATCTGAATACCTATTATCAGGACGAGCGGAAATCGAAACGCTTTTCGGAGATGGATCGCGGCCATGAGTTGTACTGCTTCGGCCACATGCTTCAGGCTGCTGTGGCGTACTACCGGGCAACCGGCAAGCGCAAACTGATGGACGCGGGGATCCGATTCGCCGACTATCTGCTCAGCGATTTCGGACCGGACAAGCGCCCACTGCTGACCGGCCATCCCGAAGCCGAGATGGCGCTGATCGAGCTCGCGCGCACGACCGGCAACCGGCGCTATATCGAGTTAGCCGGATATCTGCTGCACGGCGAACGCGAGCGGTTGAAGCTGACTCCCGGACAGGTGACGTACATGTTCAGCGGCCGTCCGTTCACTGAACGAACCATCATGGAAGGCCACGCCGTGCGCGCGGCGTATGCTACATCCGGGGCAACCGATTACTATCTGGAAACCGGCGATCCTGCCTACATGCAGACGCTCGAGAGGCTGTGGGCCGACATGACCGGCAAGAAGATGTACATCACGGGAGGTATCGGTTCGCGCGCGGCGGGCGAAGCGTTCGGGGATGCGTACGAGTTGCCGAACGCGAAGGCGTACACCGAGAGTTGCGCGGCTATCGCGAACCTGATGTGGAACTGGCGCATGCTGCACGCCACGGGCGACGCACGGTACACCGACGTCATGGAACGCGCTCTGTTCAATTCGGCAAATTCAGGCATGTCGCTGAGCGGCACGATGTACTGTTACCGAAACCCCTTGGCGCTGAGCGGTGGAACGGGCGATAAGATCCGCAACCCGTGGTACAGCACGACGTGTTGCCCGCCCAATCTCGAACGCCTGCTCGCGCAGTTGCCTGGTTACTTCTACAGCACCAGCCGCGAGGGCGTCTACGTTCACTTCTATGGCTCGAACGATCTGAGTTGGAAACTGGAGGATGGCACGGCGCTCAAGGTGCAGCAGAGGACCGCGTATCCGTGGGACGGCAATGTCGATCTCACGGTGCAGCCAGCGAAAACCGGCACGTTCACGGTGTTCCTGCGAATTCCGGGATGGTCCAAATCGGCGCGCATCACCGTCAACGGGGCTGCGGTTTCCGGGCCGCCCACGCCAGGCGCCTATTACGCGGTGAAACGCGAGTGGCGGCCCGGCGATAAGATCGGGATCACGCTGGATATGAGTCCACGCGTGGTGGAGGCGAATCCGCGCGTGGAAGAAGATTTCGGGCGAGTTGCCATCGAGCGCGGACCGCTGGTGTACTGCATGGAGCAGCTCGATCAGCCCGCGGGTGTCGTGCTCGATCAAGCCGGGCTGAAACTGTCGGGCGCCCCAGACAAGGATTTCGTCACCGAGAAGCGCAGCGACCTATTGGGCGGGATCGTCGTGCTGAAGCATCGAGGCGCAGCACGATCGGGCGTGGCGGAATCGAAGGCGCTGTACTACAGCCTCGACGCGGCCGAAAACAAGCCCGGCAAGCCGCTCGATCTCACCTTCATCCCGTATTACACGTTCGCCAATCGCGAACCTACGGCGATGCAAGTTTGGACCCCGTATTTCCGCTAGATGTTAGCATGGTGGTTCATTGAACCCATGCGGAACGTCATTATTATAGGGTCCGGTTGCGCGGGCAACACCGCCGCAATCTACGCCGCTCGCGCGAATTTAGCGCCGTTGGTGATTGCTGGACATGAAGCGGGCGGCCAACTATCGCTAACCAGCCTGGTCGAAAATTTCCCCGGCTTTCCCGCGGGAATCAACGGTCCGGAACTGGTCGAGAACATGAAGCAGCAGGCCGAGCATTTCGGCGCGGAGTATCTGCACGGATCGGTGGTCGAGGCCGATTTCAGCAAGCGGCCGTTCCGGCTACTGATCGACGGAGCGTGGCACGAGACGCGAACCGTGATTGTCGCGTCGGGCGCTTCCGCACGATGGCTCGGGCTGCCCAATGAGAAAAAGTTGATCGGCCATGGCGTCAGCTCGTGCGCGACATGCGATGGATTCTTCTATCGCGATAAGAAGATCATGGTGATTGGCGGAGGCGATTCGGCCATGGAAGAGGCGATCTTCCTGACGCGATTCGGTTCGGAAGTAGCGCTCGTACACCGCCGCGATTCGTTCCGTGCATCGAAGATCATGCTCGAGCGAACGAAGTCGAACCCCAAGATCCAAATGATCACCAACACTGTCGTGGAGGACGTGTTCGACGTTAACCAAGGCGTGGTTACCGGTGTGAAGCTGCGCAACATCGCAACCGGAGAAGTCTGGGAGCGGGACGTGGACGGATTCTTCGTGGCAATCGGGCACGTTCCGAACACGGGTCCGTTCATCGGTCAACTGGATCTCGACCCGGACGGATATATCGTGTCCCACGGCGGCGCGCGCACGAACATCGAGGGTGTGTTGCACGCAGGAGACGTGCAGGATCGCGTCTACCGGCAGGCCATCACCGCGTCAGGCTCGGGTTGTATGGCGGCCATCGAAGCGGAGCGGTTCCTCGAAGCCGAAGGACACTAACGGATCGACATTGTTACGCCGGGTTGGCTGGAGACCGTTCCCACGGTGAGTTGTACCGGAACGCCCGGCCCCGCCGCCACACCCGGTGGGATTCTGAAGTTCACCTGCAACACTCCGGCAATCAGGCCAGGCGCTCCGCCCGCATAAAGGACCTGGGCATCCTGTCCGCCTACGCTAACCGATACCGGCGCGACCGGCTTGGGCGGGGCATCGGTGGCGATTTTTCCATTCACACCTACGGGCGTTGTTTCACCTTCACCGGTTGCAAAGAGAACCGCTATGGAACCGGCGGCGGCCGGATTCGACGCCGAATTCGGATTGCCATCTTCGTTGAGGATCGCGCCCTGACCCTTGCCGCCGTCCGCGGCGAAGATGCCTGGGGCGGTATCGCTGACGTTCAGCGTAACGGGATCGGCCTGAATGCCTCGATATTCCACCTGCATCTGCACAGTGCCCTTTCCTTTCACCTGATACGGCACGGCCGCATTGATCTGTCCCGACTGCACATAGACAAGCGGAGCCGGAATTCCGTCGAACGAGACGCGGACGTCATCGAGCGAAGTGGTGGCCAGTCCGTTCGCGTCCATGGCAAGAGCACTGCCCAACGCTGGCCCCACGCCCGAACCGAAGATGGAAACGAGTTCTCCGGGAGCGACCACGTCGGCACGCAATGCAGCGGCATTCACGGTGCCGCCGTCAAAAACCTGAATCGCCTTCTGCGACCCCGTGCGGCACGGCTCGCGAAAGGCATCGAGCGACAGGTTCTTGCGCATGGAATTGAAATTCATCGAATTCGCCTGCGTGCAGAATTGTGCCGCGGTCAGCTTGTATTCCACTTGAAATACCGCCTTGCCGGCGTTCACGAATGCGCTTAACGCGCCGCATTCCTTGAACTGGAAACACTGCTCGTTAATAGCCCAGTCGAAAACAGGTTGGAGCGCGGCCACTTGATCGATGTCGTTCTTCAGCCCGACAGACAGGCCGCGTGCGTGCGCAGCGCTGGCGAACCAGGTGTTGTAACGGATTTGGTCGGCGGCCGTGAGCGGAAAGCCGGTGACATTGGTGTAGCCGTCGACGTTGTCGGGCTCAACCGCATCGAAACCCTTGGCCTTGCAAAGATCCAGGCGGGCGGACATGATCGGACCGAGTACGGTGAGATTGCGGATGTCGAGCCAGCGCTCGTTCGGGTAGCCGGCGAGCACCTGGCCTTTCACCGACTCGGGGAACTGCGCGGCATCCGGCCGGTAGTCCTCCCAAGAGCCCGCGCTGACGTAGCAGATCGCCCGCCGCCCTTTGGCGTGCAATGCCGTTAAAACACTTGCGTCGGTGGTGAACAGATCGACGTCGTACACAGCGGCGCTGACGGTTTGATCGATTGTGCCGGATAATTGCCATTGCCAGCTTGTATTCACAGCCGGGCTCCAATAAGAGATATGCTGGCCCCACCCGATAACGGGGGCGATCAGCAGGAGGGCGGCTGTTAGGGTTGATTTCATAGTTAAGCTCCCATTTGTGCCAAAGCGCGTTTACCCTTCAGGTGGAACACGACCAACCGGTCGTCTTCAAAGAATATTGAAATTTCGGGGTGGTTTACGGCATAGGCGGTGATGAGCGCCCCCGCTTGGAATTCGATGGATGCGCGGCCCAGGCCAGTGCTGTAGGCCAGAACGGCGCGATCCATGGTGCCGGTGAGATCGAGCGCTGCTGGGTCGGCGGGTGTGATGCCGGGGCGTGATGGGCGCAGTGGATCCTTCTCGACGAAAACAAAAATTTCGCGGACGTCGTACGGGAACACGAACTCACGCGGCATGATCTGACGCGGCGTTAGGCTGGATACGAAGTCCAACAACTCATAGTGCCACCCGCGGCCATACGTGAAAATCAACTCGTGGCCGGGTGAAACGATCATCCATTCTCTTTTGGGGAATTGCGTGGCGATCGCACGGCTGGCGCGGGCGGCGGATTCGTACTCATACGGCCCGTCGGCGGCGACCGAGCGGCAATCGATCAGCAGGAGGAACATGGCCGCAAACGCTGCAAACCCGGAGGGCGCCAAAGCCAGGCGGGCCGGGATTGCCGCGGCGAGTTTGGCCAGGGCGTAAGCGGCTGCGATACAGATGATGGCCACTGGAACCGCGGACGAGATGCTGAACGAGATGAGAAGTGCCGTGGCGAATGCGGACACTGCGATCCACGCGGATCGTCCGATGAAAGCTGCGCCGAGAATCCAGTAGACGGCGGCGAATTCGGCGTTGGAGATTTCGCCCGGCGGCTCGGTTCCCAGGACGACGGGGCGCAGAGCCATGAGCGCGGCCGCGACCGGAGCAGAGCTTGCGCCCGCGATGCGGAAAGCACACAGCCCCACCGCCGCTACCAACAGGATCGAAAAAAGCGGTCCGCTGAATCGGATTACGGAGTCCGCGTATAGTCCCGAAGCGACGCTCAAAGGAGCGAGGATTAGCTCGACGCCTCCGGCAACGGGCGAATCTCGCTGTACGAATCTTTCGAGATTCAGCGCGCGAGAGTAGGCCTCGATGGTTGCGAACCGGAGATTGTGCAGCGGGAACCAGGCCCGGTGGAGCATGGTGACGGCGATCAGAAGGCAGAACAGCACGGCGGCTCGCGATACAGCCGGCCAACGCGGGCGCCATCCGACGGATTCGCTTTCAAAGGCGCGCAGCACTGCGAGAAAAGCGCCACGGCCCTTGGCGGCTATGCCTTCGAAGCTCCAATCCTGACTCGCGAGAAACAGGCCGGATACGCAGCATGCCCAGACCGCAAGGACAATCCCGTGGAAGGCCGCTCCCGCCAAACCCACGAACATCACGGCGATTCGCAAAGACAGCGACAGCGCGATGAATCCCGCTGCGGCGCGAAACAGAAGCGAGCCGTGATGTTTTCCAGTGACCAACGCGGGTACGGCAACGTAGAGTAGCGAAAATGTCGTGAGCAGAATCAGCAATTCCATGATCATGCCCCCGATGCGAAATGGCGATAGTCGAGATTGGCGAGCGTCTGCAAGGCGTACCAGGTGGAGACTGCGGCGAAGGCCAGCGCGCCGAGAGCGAATCCTCCGGCCGCCATGTCGTAGGTGCCGAAGCGCGACAGCAGATATCCCGAAGCGATATTGAAAGCGCACGCCGCGGCGATGGCGCGCAACGCGAACCCAGGGCAGGATAGCGCGAACAACAAGCTGACGTTGCGAAGGCTCAGGACGAGTAACAAAAATCCGGCGAGCGCCCAGGTGGCCACGGCGCGATGGACCTGGTCGGCAAAGAAGCCTGTCTTCCAAGCCGCCGCATAGACAGTCACGGTCGTGAGCGCGGCCAGCGGTATGAATCGCAGGGCAGCCTGCCAATAGCTCCGCGTTAGGGAACGATTGAATGCTGCGCGTTCACCGATCGGCAACTCACGCTGACGCTGCCGCAGGCGTTCGTAGAATCGAACGGTGGACGAGTGGACCCAGCCCACCTGAAAGATAAACGCGAACAGAGCGACATCCTGACCTGCTTCGTAGGAGCCGCGGAATTGCAGCGCCAGCCCGGACGACTCGTTATGCGCCGTCCACGCCATTAAGCGGTCGGAGAAGAGAAAGACATAGTAGAGGCAGCCGTAGACGAAGTACGGCCACACATGGTAGAACGTGCGCGCGGGAGATTGACGCGGCGATTCGCCTGGATCGGACTGTGTGCGCCGCCTCAGGATGGCGAAGGAGCACGCGGTCATAAAACACGCGGCAGCCAGAATGGAAACCAGTTGCGCGGCCAGCAGATCGACGTGCATCAGCCGGTGCAGAAACACGACATTGCCGATTCCGAGCACGGCGGCGAGCGCGACCAGAAGGTTTCGCTCCAGCATGTACAGAGTGCCGGTGGCCAGCCACAGCAGCGACAGACTATAGAAGAACGCGGCGGTAAGGAAGTTAGACGACTGCGGAAACCAATCGAAGTAGACGCTTGCCGCGATGCCCGCCAGTCCGACACCCAACAGCACCATGGCGGCGTGCAGCAGCCATTCAGCGGTGGAGCTTGCGCACCGGCGATGTTGCCCCGTGCCCGCATACCAGAGGCCTTGCCGCGTCATGGCTTGAACGAATCCGCCACTCGCGATGAAGCTGCACGCGATGCCGAGGCCAATCGCCGACGCTTGCGCCGCAGGGAGATCGCCGCCCCACAGCGAGAACCGGAAGTACAGAATCGCGAGACACGAAAAGAGCAAGGGCAAGGCGAACGAGGCGCCGACGAGATACTCCAGCAATGCGCTACGTGGTGGATCATCGCGGTCCACCGGCTGCTCCGGTTCGGCGCGCGACGGCAAGCCGGGGAAATGCGTGGCAGCCATCTCCCAGGTGTCCTCAAATCCGAAGTCGGCGTGCGCAACAGAATCGCTCACGCCTTCGGTCTCCAGGCGAATGGCGAGGTCGCGGACATCAACCGGAGGCGACCAGCGACAATCCTCTGGAGACGGGCTCAGGCATTTCGGATATTGCATACGGTCCTTGAATGTTTGCGCCCAACGTCTGATATAAATTGCGGAATCGCGCGGTGGTTTGACGCAGCGTGTAGTGCTTCCGGGCGCGAGCCAGGGCCGAGGTGGCAAGCCGCGCGCGTTTGGCCGGCGCGTCGATTCCGTGGAGCAACTCGATGAGAGCCGCAGCCAGCGATTCGGACGAATTCGGTTTGCATAAACGTCCTGTACCAGCCAGTAAATCCGGAATGCCCCCGACATCAGTAGCCACCACCGCGCACCCGCTCAGCATCGCCTCGATCACGGAGTAAGGCATCGCTTCGGAGATACTCGGCAGACAGAACAGGTCGGCGGAGCGGTACGCCGACGGAGCGTCCGATGTCGCCCCGAGTTCCACGGTGCCGCTCAGCTTGTGATCGGCGATGATCCGCATACAACGGTCGCGGTACTCGCCCGGGCTGGAATCGCCGAGGATACGGAATCGAACGCCAGGCAAACGGTCGCGCACCAGCACCGCCGCCCGCAGCAGGACATCGATCCCCTTAAGCGGATTCATGCGGGACATGGTGAGCACCACGGGGGGCTCGGCCGGCTCGCGATGGCCCGGGAAGAACAGGCCCTCTTCCACGCCGTTCGGGACGTTCCAGATTTTGCGTGGATTCGCCCCAAGCTGAATCTGCCATTTCCGGTTGAATTCGCACAGCGTGGTGACCGCATCCGCGAACTGGTAATTCATGCGGATCACCGACTCGTTAATGGACAGCAGGAATCGCCTGCAAACGGGCGTGTAGCCGGACTGGCCGAGCGAGATGTAGAGTTCGCGCAGATACACGCCGTGTTCGGTGAGCAGGAACGGCACACCCTGGAGCTGTTTCAGGATCACGCCGGGTATGCCGGCGAATCCCGACATCGATGCGTGCACGATGGCACACGTGGGCAGATCGGCGGAGAGTACGGCGAGGTAGCGCTGCAGCCAGCGCATGCAGGACGTCGCTTCGTCGAGCGACATCTTAGCGCCGGCACCGGGCCAGTTCTTGCAGATTTCCAGGAAAGTGTCCCAAGCCCGTGGCGAACTCATGCTGGCCGCAAAATCGTATTTGCGGAAGTATTGATGCAGCCGGACAAACGCCAGCGCCAGTTCATCCGATGCGCCACCTGCGGTCAGCAGGCAACGTACGGCCGATTGGAAGTGGCATAAGAATTCTTCGTCGATCACAGCGCGCGTGGTCCGCAGCTTTTTCTGATACGTGTCAGAAAAGCGCTTCTCTTCCGCGCCCGGTTCCTCGGTACCCCACAGCGGCAGGATCGACGAGGACACCAGGTTATCCGGAGTTCCAAACAGGCGGCGGACGTCGGGCGATCCCGTGATCGCCAGCAAGTGAAAATCGACTTCGGGCAATCCCCGGATCAGCTTGTCGCACCAGACGCTGACACCGCCGGCGCGACAAGGATAGGTGCCCTCCGTCGTCAGTAGGACGGACGGAGTTTCCATTTGGACCCCATGTGCGGGAACTCCACTGCGCCCTCGAGTCCGGCAAGAATCGCCGCCGGATTCGGGTTGGGAATCGTGATCCGCACTATATACGACGGGTGGTCCTGGTCGGGGCTGAGCAGGACGGAAGAGACAGCGGCTGGCTGGCTGCGCGGCGGGTCCGTGGGAATGCGCACCACCACCGGGCGTCCGGGATGGACTTGCTCCGCCATGCCGGCCGTGATGGGAACCTCGAAATTCAACTCCGACACGTCGGCGATCTGAAACAGAACCTCACCGGCGCCTACGCGGTCGCCAGTGTGAATGTCAGCGCGCAGGACCGTGCCGCCACGGTTCGCTACGACGTTTTTACCCTTCGCCCGGCCCTGAACCTGGCGCAGCGATTCACGCGCGTCCTCGAGTTCCAACTGAGCGGAAAGCAGCGCATCGGCATTACCGGCCGAACTCGTGTCCGTTTTGGCGAGCCGAAGTTGCGAATCCGCCAGATCGGCTTCTTGTTTCAATCGC
The DNA here is from genome assembly GCA_038322705.1 of Bryobacterales bacterium. GTDB lineage: Bacteria > Acidobacteriota > Terriglobia > Bryobacterales > Bryobacteraceae > TMP-7. Next base: position 44,773 of record JBBQGC010000032.1, read on the forward strand.
GACCAGTGCTCGCGGGCCGCCTTGACGCCGCTCGACGCATCGCGCTCGCGAGCCATCGCTTCGTCCAGCTCCGCTGAGGTGGCCAGTTGTTGCTCCATCAGAGACCGGATCTGGGCGGTCCGCGTCCTGGCTTGCTGGAGCATCTTGTCCATGTCGGCAACCGAGTACCCGCCTAGCCTTTCGCGCGCGGCTTTGCGGGCGTGCAGGGCGTTCTGATATCGCTCCGCCTGCAACCGCTGAGCGGCGCCGCGCCGACCGGCGGGACGCAATGCAGCGATGCGCGATTCGGCAAATTTCACGCGGCGCCGCGCTCGATCGATCTCCGTATTCAGATCCTCGCTCTCCACCGTGGCCAATACTTGTCCCGGCTGCACCTGCGTGCCGGGCGTCACCAGCACCGATATCACTTTGCCCGATAGATCGCTGGCGGCCCCGAACGTGACGGAAGGTTTGATGCGAGCGGGTAGAACGGTGCTGATGTCACCGCTGTGCCAACTCGACGGAAGCAGCGTCTTGTGCGGAGTTACCCAGCCCGACACCGCGAAAGTGGTTGCCAGGATCGCGATGAATGCCCAACTCAGAGGACGTAAACGGAAGCTCGCGGGGATACTCATGGCGACACCGAAACGGGGGTAGCCTGAGTTACCGCTTGCGGTGCGCCATTCGGGGCACCTAAAAGACGCTCCTGCTCGGCCGGCGGCTGCCCTTCGATACCGGCCAGCGCGAGCATCAGAAACGTAGCGGCCTTCAGATCGCACGTGGCCTGGGTAAGGCCGCCCTGGGCTCGCACGGTCTGCTGTTCTGCTTCGAATACGGCGGTGGATGCGCCCAATCCGCTTTGGAAGCGGGTGGCGATCAGCGAACGGCTCTTGTTCATCAGCTCCACTCGCCGCCGTGCCACGGGAAGCTTTTCCATACTTGCTTCCGCGAGAATATGGATGGCCGCCAGCTCATTCCGGATTTCTTCGCGCAACGATTCCAACTGCGCCTCGAGAGCGCGAAGCCGCGCATCGGTCACGGTCTTGGCTGCTGGATGTTCGCCGGTGTTGCGCAGCGGGACACTCCAGGTTGCCTCCGCGCGCACCGTGTTGCCCCCAAGGAGGTAGTTGGGAGTGGAGGCACCGGCGAGCTTATTGTTCTCCTGCACACGGTAATAGCCCACCGAAACAACGTCTGGGCGGAAGCGCTGGGCGGTTTCCGAACGAGGCGCGATGGCCGCGATCTGGTCACGGATCATGGCCGGCTCGGAACGAAAGCTCATCGCGAGCTCAAACAACTTTTCGCGCGGCGGCAGCGGACGGTCGGGTCCCGGCAGCGGAAGCTCGACGTCTTCGACGCGAAACTCGGTGCTGCGATCCTGCGTGCCGGTGAGCACAGCCAGTTGAACCGCGGCGAGCTTGCGCTGCGTTTCGGCATCGACGCAATCCAGTTGCCGGTCGAGAACCTGCTCGTCGAAACGGGCCAGATCGACAGCCGTCAGCTTAGCGTTTTTGACGAGCTTGACCATGTCCACTTGACGGCGCTTCGAATCCTGCAAGGTGCCGCAGATCCGGTCGGCATTCTGCTGCTTGGCTACCAGATCGAAGAACTGGCGGGCGGCGTCGATCTCGGCCCGGAGCCGTTCGCGCTTGTGGCCGATCTCGGCGGCAAGCACGTCGAGCTCAGCGGATTGAATCACCGGCTGTCCAGGGGCTGTCCTGCGATTGATACTCACCCCCGCGCCGGCGCTGGTGGCGACCAGGTTGGGCTGCGAGAAGGAGAACACGCCGACTTGTGGCCGCAGCTCGATCCTGGTCCGGTCGAGGCTGCGCAATAGATTCAACTGCGACTTGGCGACCGCTTCGCCAGTACCGTCGCGGTCCGACTTGGCGACGGCGGCCTCGATTACCTGGCGCAGCCGTACAGGCTCACCAGCGGGCATGGCCATCGCTGCCACTGCCAGCAATGCGCCGCAGCGGATGGGTAGTCTGAAGGTCTCATTCATGGCAGAAGTGACGCTCCAATCGATCTCAAAAAATCAGGGATTGACAGTGACGGTTTGGCCCGGGGTGACAGGTACTTTTTTGATTCCTTGTCCTCCGTAGATTTCGCATCCGGCTGAGCCGGCCGAGCAAAAGCCCGTCAATGGTATGGAGGCCGCGTGTGCCGCCGTGAGTTTGATCGATGGCGGTGTTCCGGGATACCAGGTGGCCTGTACGCCGCTGGCGTTATAGTCCATGCGCTCCTGATACAGATCGCCGATTGCGCTCTGCGGCAGGCTGAGTATAGGCAGATTCATCAGATCGTTGTACTTCTTCATCGTCTGTCCCATCACGTCGGTGAACAGTGAATTCACGCCGTCGTAATTGATCAAATTACTCTGGTGATACATGCTGGGGTCGGCTTTGAAGCGCAGCATATCGATCAATAACGAGTCGCTCTCGTGATCGATGATCTGGGCGTAGGTTTGATTGACTGTGTAGAAAGGAGCACCACCGGGGCCGCCGATGCGGAACAAGCCGGCCGGACCGTAGAAGTAGTTGTATTCGTCGGGAAGAGATCCGGCGTCGCCGGGATAAGCGGATGTCGTGTTGTAGAAGATGCTCGTAGGACGGCGTGGAACCATTAGAATCGAGGGTTCCAGGGAATTTCGGATCCCGGTGTTATGCGGCGGGGGATTTGTCACCAGGGTGGAGCTGTCCACGATCAGATACTTGATTCCGCGCTGCGCCGCGGTGTGAAGAAACTCCGGATTATTCAAACCGGATATCTCAGGCGTCACCATGCTCCGGGTGTCCGCGTTCAGGCCCAGTTTGACTCCGATTTGCGCGTTGTTATCGATCTCGATGACTGATTCAGCCGCCGTCGCAGGGCGGCATACATGACTGTTGGGCACGGCGTCGTAACAATCGAGGTTGATGTGATTCAGGGTGTGGCTGACCCAAATGAACTTGTTCGATTTGGCCATCACCGCGCTCACCAACTCGTCGGAGGTATCCACGACACCTGTTTCGTCGGCGGCGCCGACGCCGTTAAAGGCCATAGTCACCTGAAAGCCCCGCGTCACCAGTTTGGTTTGAATGCGGTCCTGCCAGGCGACGATGTTGTTCACATCTTGAGCAGCCATCTGATCGTTTTGACACGCGCTGCCGAGGTCGACCGTCGGGTCGACCAGAAAACCGGTCGGTTTGCAGCCGGGAGTAACTGTGTCGAACAGGTCGTTTGCCAAGAACAGATCGTCGACCTGGGGGGTAAGATAGATCTTCCGGGCGCCCAAAAAAACGCCCTTGGTGACCCAATTCACCAGACCGTAACTCAGGGCCAGCGAGTGAACCAGGTTCGGGTTATTGTCGAAAGTGAGTGCCAAATACTCGCGGCCGTCCGGTTTGCGGTGAATGACGGCGACCGTGGCGCCGCCCATGGACAGCAACGGCGACGTGGATTCGCCCATCACAACCGCCGGAGCCGCCAGGTACACGTAGGAATTCGTGACCGGTAGAGCGCGGGCAGTGTTCAGATACGAAAACACGACCCCAGCCGGCGGACCGAAGGTGATGGCGCCCGGTGTGGCGGCGGTAGTCGCGAGAGCGCTCACGAACGACATGCCGTATCTGGCGCTCGGGAATGTGTAATAGCTCAGCGTTCTAACGCCGTAGGTAGCCGCATATGTGTCCAGCGCGGTCCACTCCGCATCGGTTAGGGCGCTGCCGCACGTTCCCGCCGCATTGCAGACGGCCAGGCTGCCGGTGGCCAGAATGATGCCCTGATACAAGCCCTTGGACGTTGCCGCCGAACCATCGGTAAGTGGCGGAAGCGGCACCGCGGGGCGGCCTGTAGGCGCCAGGATCACGTCGTTGTGGGGAATGCCGATTCCGTTTAAGAAAGACTGGATGGCTAAGAAACTGGGCTCGGTTCCACTTCCCGCGAGCACCAGCAGTTTCATGTCAACGGGTTTTAAGGCCAAAGCCGCAGGCGCGCCCTGTGAGTAAGCAATAGGGACCACTGCCTGGCTGAGCGCCAGAAACAGTACGTCCCGCAGCACGCGTCTGACGATTCGCGCTCTTGTGGAGCGTCCTCCGAATAGTCGGTTCATAATATTTCCTCTCCGGCGGGCGTTCAGGGTGCGTCCCCGAAACATTTGTTATATCCCTTGTTGTAAGTAGGGCTAGTTGCCAGATTATAGATGTGGAGTTGTCCTGGGAAGGGGGGATTTAGAACCAACCCCCGGCTAGCGCGGCTGATTAAAGCCGAATAACAGTTGGGTTTCGTTGTTGAGATTGGCGCCGTGGCGGACCGCCTGAACACGATCGTGAACGCCTATTTTGGCGTACAGAGTGCGGATATGCCAGCGGACAGTTTCGCGGCTGATGAACAACTGATCGGCGATCTCGCGATTGCTCCGGCCCTTTGAAATCAGGTTCAGAATTTCGTTCTCGCGCGCGGTCAGATTGCGGGGGCTCTGGGCTGACAATAGGCCGCGAATAAATTCTGCCAGGAAGCGCCGGTTGGCCCAGATTTCGCCTTTTCCAAGCGCGCGAATCGCCTCGCCGATAGCTGCGGCAGAAGCGCGCTCGCCGACAAAGCCCATGCAGCCTAGCCGCATCAGGCGATCGACTGTTTCATCATCCTCGCGAGCTACGCGTACCAAAACCAGTACCGATCGGCCGAAGTCGACGGTCTGCATGAACCGCGTCGAATCGAGTTGATCGATAGTAGACTCTTCAATGGCGAGAATGCAGGGAACAAGACGGGAACAATGTTTCAGTATGTCTGTCGCCGGAGCTGGGCAGCGGGTAAACATCAAGCCGGTTTGAGCTGTTAGACACTGCTTGAGCGCGCGCCAGCGGGAAAGAGTGTCTTCCGATACGACAACGGGGACACGGCACGCGTCTTCAACGACATGCAGTTTGTCGCCGCCCACACTGGCCGCTACGGCTTCCGGAAATGGCATGACCGGGTCCAGTCGAATGAACGATACCGCGTTTCATCCGCCGGATCAAGCAAAATCTAACAATTTTGAGCAAAAATGTTTGGGCGCCCGAATATCACCGCAGCGGTACTGTGACCGTGGCGCCGGCGGGAACCGGGACACGCGACTGGTTCTCGGTTCCGTAAGCAGAGCAATTTGCGGCGCAAGCACCCGTAATCGGAACTGTCGTGTCCACTCCCGTTGTAATGGTGATTGAGACTCCTGGATTCAACGTCGCCCGCGCTCCGGAGGCGAGCCATGTCATCCTCTCTTCGAGGAGGCGTCCGATACTTCCCTGCTCCAGACTGAGTACGGGTAATGTAGACAGAGCCGTGAACTTCTGCAGCGCCCGGTCAAGAACATCGGACAGCAAGGAATTGCTGCCTTGGTAGGAGAAGACATTACTCTGATGGAACATGCACGGGTACATTTCGTAACGCAACATGAGATTCACCAGGGCCTCACCCTCCCGGTCGATTAACTGGTCGTAGCTTTGAGTAGCCGGGAAGAATGGGGGGCCTCCGGGCCCACCCACCCTCACGATTCCAGCGGGCCCGAAGAAATAGTTATATTCGTCCGTCTCGGATCCGGAGGCTCCCTCAGCCGGCGCCACGGAGTTATAGAAGATATTGGTTGCCATCCGCGGCACAAACACAATATCGCGAGTAAGCGGGCTAAGCACACCGGTGTTTGGAGCCGCCGGCAACTCAGCCTGGATGGACATGTCCGAAACCAGATAGCGGACACCCGCATCCGCCGCGGCGCGCAAAAAGCTCCCGTTTGTAAGGCCAGAGATGGCGGGAGTAATGAGCGAAATGGGATCCGCCGGAATGCCGATTTGCTGGCTTGTCAGGAAGTTGCGCTGAACCTCGAACAGCGACTCGTCATATGCGGCTGGGTGACAATCACCGGCAGCTCCCATGCTGTAACAGTCGAGATTCTTGTGGTCGAAGGTGTGATTTACCCAGAAAAAATCGCCGGATGAACGAAGTGCTTCATCCGTCAAATCGTCGCCGGAGTCCGGTTTCGCTCCCGCGGCATTATAGGCGAGAGTCAACCTGAAGGCACGGGTTTGAGGCTGAGCATCCCAACTCGCCTGCCAGTTGCGGATATTGGACAGATCGGCACCTGTAATGCGAAGACGAGGGCAATCGGGCGACGGCGGCGAGGCGGCGCTGAGGATGAACTGAGTGGGTGTACAACTACCTCCCGTCAGCGTGAACAGGTTGTTCGCCAGGAATAGGTCGTCAATTTGGGGGCTCAAATACGTCTGCCGCAAACCGAGAAAGACTGCCTTTGTCACCCACGAAATCAGACCGTAGTTCAGTAACAAAGAGTGGCGTAGCGTTGGAGCATTGTCCATGGTCAATGCCAAAGTTTCACGGCCGTCCGCCGCAACATGGACTGCACCCACGGTGGCGTCGCCGATTCGCAAAACAGGAGTGGTGGTTTCCCCGTCGGCGGCAACCGTGTCCGCCAGATAGACAAACGCGCCGGCCACCGGAACGTCACGATTTTGGCGGAGGTATGGAAATAGTGGGAGTGCGTCGGGCGTAAAGCTGGCAGTAGCCGGACTCTGTGACACCGCGAGGAAGCCATCGCGGTAGTGGAGTCCGTATCGTGCCTCCGGGTAGGTGTAGTAGCTCAAGGTACGGACAGAGTACGCCGCGCAGTAGGCCGACAGACGGTCCCAATCCGATGCGGACAACGTGCTGTGACAATCCGGGTCGCAAACGCCCAGGTTGCCGGTGACGAGGATGATGCCTTGATAGTGGCCGGTGGCGCCATCATCCAGCGCGGGCAGGTTCTGTCCTTTGCCGGTCAGCACCGTTTCGTATGGCGTCCCGAGATGATCCAGGTACGAACGGATGGCGGAATAACTCGGCTCATCGCCGTTAGCAGCGAGCACCAGAAGCTTCATCTCTAACGGAGGCGATGCGAAGCACCAGCCGCTGACGGCTAAAAACAAAATAGCACAGCTCTGTCGTTTGGTCATGAACCTGAACCTAACAACAGATCATACCGTGATTGTTCCGGAACGCAAGTTGTCAGAACTTACCAGCGAGTTACTTCAGCTCGCTAACCGGTATATTGAACGCCACTGTATTCACCATGCCCCGGCGCTGAAACTGAACCCAAACCCGGTACACGCCTGGCCGCGGAAAGATGAGATTAAATTGCACGTTTGGCCCGCCATCGGCGAGAAAAGGATGAGTGTGGATCATGTCCACGAGGTCCTGGCTAGCGGCCATCATGTGCCCCCAGGCGCCCAGATATCGCTCCAGCCCGTCACCTGGGTGCAATTGGAAAAACAGCAATGTCTTCATGCCTGCGATCGGTTGAGCGGGCTCCATGCGCAGGGATGCAGTGAGATTCGCCGACTTCTTGGGAGACAGGTCCGGATCGAGGGTCCGGCCCGGTGTGATTGCCGCGCCGGGGACAATCAGCGTCTTTGCGATTAGCTGCGGAGTGCCGCCCTTCGGATAAAAATCGCTCAGCACGCGATACATTCCTGGCTTGGGAAGTGTAGCTGTATAGCGGAAGATGCCGCCCGGGCCCAACACGGGATGGTCGTGGATGAAGAAATCGAGATCCTGGCTCACGATGAACATGTGATACAGCTTCTCGTGCATGATCTCGAAATCCTGCACCGTCTCTCCGCTCTTCGGGTCCCGCACCGAAAAGGCCAACTCTACCGGCTTCCCTGCTTGAAGGGCTCGCGGCTTGATCGCAATCTCGAGGGGATATTCGTTAGGATCCGGAATGCCGGGAACCAGCGCCATGCAACAACGCGGACACTTGCCCGGACCTTTTGATCGGACATCCGCATCCATCGGACAAACGAACTCGACGGGCGCTTCGTCAACCGTCGCGACCGGAGCGTCGGACACCTTTTGAGCGGGCTGTTGCGCGCACAACACGAACGCGAAGAATAGCGCGGCAAACCGAGTGATCACTATGCCCACCATTATCGCCATTATCGCCGTATGATGGGACGTTATGCCGGCATTCTCGATCGCCACCATCGCCGGAGACGGCGTCGGCACTGAAGTCACACCCGCGGCCCGCGCTGTTCTCGAACATGTGGGCGCGCGGTTCGGAGCGGAGTTCTCGTTCACCGAATACGATTGGGGCGCCGAATATTATTTCAAGCACGGCCGCATGATGCCGGTCGCCGCTTTGGACATGCTCCAATCCGCGGATGCGATCTTGCTCGGAGCGGTGGGACATCCCGACATCCCCGATCACATCACTCTGAATGGCCTGCTGCTGCCTATCCGGCGCACGTTCGATCAATTCGCGAATGTCCGCCCGGCCATTCTGTACCGCGGCGTCGAATCGCCGCTGGCCGGCTATCGCGGCGGCGATATCGACATGATTGTTGTGCGCGAGAACACCGAGGGCGAGTACACGCAGATCGGCGGCTTCCTCTACCACAGCCAGCCCGAAGAGATCGCCGTACAGTCGGCCGTGTTCACGCGGCGCGGCATTGAACGCGTTGTCCGGTTCGCGTTCGATCTAGCCACCAAACGCCGCAAGCGCGTTACGTCCATCACTAAATCGAATGCCCAGGGTTACGGGATGGTGTTGTGGGACCGCACGTTTCAAGCGGTCGCCGCCGAGTATCCGGACGTGGATACGGAGTCGTTGCTGGTGGACGCCGCGGCGATGAACTTCGTGCGCCGCCCCAACACGTTCGATGTCGTGGTTGCGTCCAATCTGTTCGGCGATATTCTGAGCGACATCTCCGCGATCATTACGGGCAGCATCGGGCTTGCGCCCAGCGCGAATCTCGACCCAACGCGCCGTTTCCCATCGATGTTCGAGCCGGTGCATGGGTCGGCGCCGGATATCGCCGGCCGAGGCATCGTGAATCCGCTCGCGGCGATTCTATCGGCGGGAATGATGCTCGATCACCTGGGAATGGCCGACGCGGCGAAAGCGGTGGAGCGCGCCGTGGCCGCCGTGCTGCAGGCGGGTAGAGTCCGGACACCCGATCTCGGCGGCACATCAGCGACCCGCGAGGTCGTCGCGGAAGTGATCGGCGGAATCTGACGCGATTGCCTACTTCCACTCGTCCGCAATCCAACCGCGCCGCCAGACCCATTCCCCCGGCGCTCCAGTTCCCCGTGGTCGGCGTCGGTGAATCAGGTTCACGTCTCCACTGCCGGTGCCCAGAGGTGGACGCACCGGTAACGACGTTGATCACCTCCTGGGCATCGAACGGGGTGGCCGTACATTCATCCGGCGCCTGCTACTAGGCCGCGGCCTAGTATTCCCAGATGAATTACGCGGTATAATAGAGGCTGTATGCATCGAATGAGATGGCTTATCATTGCCGCCTTGTCGACCTCTGCGATTATGGCTGCCGCGACGAAGCCCGATTTCAGTGGGTCCTGGCAACTCGATCCTCTGCGCAGCCGCTACGATGCCAAGGTCCCGGCTCCGAAGAGCGGGAGCCTTATAATTGAGCATAGCGATCCCAACGTGCGAATCGAACTGACAACGATGACCGCCAAGGGTCCTGAACATTACAGCTTCGAGTTAACCACGGACGGCACTGAAGTTAGCAAGACGATCGATGGAAAACCATATACGGCGCTGGCACACTGGGGTGATATCAATGGTACACGACTGGTGCTGACGATCAAGCAAGAGACGCCTTCAGGCACGGTGGAAACCAGCCGCATGATGCGTTTGGGCGATAAGGGAAAAATCCTGACTACGGTCCTCACCATCAAGGACTCCTCCGGTCAACGCAAGGCTAACGAATTCTACACGAAATAGCCTTGCCCGGCCGATCGGCGCGACGCTGCCCGCCACAAATCACTTGTGTGGCGAATTAACGGTAACAGATCCCGTGAAAAGAATCGAGACCGCCTCGCCTTTCGGGCTGGATTTGCAATTCGATGGCATAGCGCCCCAAACTGCTTCGGCGGCATCGAGTTCATCCTCGGCATCGGTTTTCGCTTTGTGACGTTTCGAAAGCAATACCTGTGCGGCCGCCAGGGCCGGTGACGATACATCCAATCCGCAAGCCGCCGCAATCTGGACGACTTCACGTAGGAGTGCCCCCTTCCGGCGTTCTCGCTCCTGATAACCGACACTTCGCAAATTTGGATCGAGTTCAACAACCGATTGGGCAATCTCGAGTTTGCGGCGGACGTCCTCCCCTGATGCCCCCAGGCGGACGGCCATGGCAAGCTCTCCCCGGGCTCGTCGATATTCTTTGTCACCGAAGAGGGCCAACCCAAAATCCGCGCGTAGCGTCGCGTCATCGGTCAGTTCTCGCACCAATTCCGAGTAGACCTCGGCGGCGCGCCGCCACGCCCCGGATTTCAGAAGAAGGTCCGCAGACCTTCGCCGTATATCGACGTTTGTTCCCGCTTCATTCAGTAGCAGCAAGACTTCAGCGACAACTTCCTCGGTTCGACCTTGACCGGCAAGCATGTCGGCAAGTTCCATGCGTACGGGCGTCCTTTGTGAAGAGCCCGGCCAATTAGCATACAGAGCACGATGATAAAACCAAGCGGCCTCCTCGTAACGTTTTTCAGTGGCAAGCAGGCGGGCCATCATGAGATTGGCGGGTCCATCGGTGGGTCGCTGAACGACGAACTGGCGGGCCTCCGCCTCGGCTTCATCCGGTCGATTCGAACCTTGTAGCGCCTGGATCAATGCAATACGATATGTGCCGTTATTCCGCTGCTCGTTTCGCGCCTGTCGATACAGATCAACTGCTCGAGAGTATTGACCGGCCAAATACAATTTCTGTGCGCGTCCGTACGATTCCTCAGCATCCGCCTTCCGTTCTGAAACTCCAAACCGGACCAGCACGATATCGACGACTGCCAGCAACCATGCCGTGAGGACTGCCACCCCCAGGACCCGAAACATCCGCGCTCCAATGGTCATCTTGGGGTTCATACCCCTTTCGTCTCGGACGGGCATGAATTTACGATACCGCGCCATCCGACAATGGTAGTGCGCAGGTGGTGGAATCGGTCCGGCCGATACACCACTGGCGAGCACCCCATGGAAGATCCCAAAGAAGTTCAGACAAACGGCCCGAGTGGGCTGCTAGCGTCCGTTGTGCAATGGCTACGAACGTTACGAACGCGGGAGGAGCAGTTTCTGCTCATGCTCGCTGTGATGATCGGCGTGCTAACCGGATTGGCCGTGGTCGGTTTCATCCTGCTTACGGAACGGCTCGGGTCTCGAATGTATCCTGTCGGCGGAGCAGGTTGGCGGCGTTTGGTTGTGCCGACACTCGGCGCGCTCGCATCCGGCTGGCTACTCTCCAAGTACTTCCCGGAGGCCCGCGGTAGTGGTATCCCACAGACACGAAGCGCGATGGAATTGCGGGGTGGACGCATCGCGCTCCGAACGGTCCTTGGACGTTTCTTTGTGTCCTCCGCATCCCTTGCGTCGGGTGTTGCACTTGGCCGCGAAGGTCCCTCCGTTCAGATCGGCGCCGGAATTGCATCTGTTATAGGAGCGAAGCTGGGGCTAGGCCCAGCACGGCTCCGGCAACTCATTCCCGTCGGCGCCGCCGCTGCTATCGCTGCAGCGTTCAACACTCCGATCGCGGCCGTGCTATTTACGTTGGAAGAGATCGTAGGGAACCTCCACGCACCCGTTCTCGGGCTGGTCGTCGTTGGGTCAGTGACATCATGGGCTGTTCTGCAAACATTTCTTGGCGATGAGCCCTTATTTCACGTTCCTGGCTATCAACTGGTTCAACCTGGCGAGTTGTTCATTTATGCACTCCTCGGGGTAGCTGGAGGACTCCTATCAACCTTGTTTGTCAAGGCCGTTCTCCACATCCGGCGGTTTTTTCTGGCATTCCCAGTCGCTACCCAGCCGTTCCAACCTATTGTTGGTGGCATTACGGTGGGAGTTCTGGGAATCTTTCTACCGCAAGTGCTGGGAGTCGGATATGACTATGTAGACCAAGTGCTCAACGGTGACATCGCGTTGCGCATCATCTTGCTATTGATCCCACTGAAACTGCTCGCGACAGCAGTTTGCTACGGCTCTGGCAACGCGGGCGGGATCTTCGGCCCAAGCCTGTTTTTCGGAGCCATGCTCGGAGGCGCGATCGGAAGTGCAGCACATGCGCTCCTGCCCGGCGCAACCGCAACGCCCGGAGCGTATGCCCTGGTCGGAATGGGCGCGACGTTCGCCGGCATCATCCGCACGCCGATGACGTCTGTGTTCATGATATTCGAGCTGACCCGGGATTATTCGATTCTCGTGCCCCTGATGATCGCGAACATGACGAGCTACATTCTTGCGGCCCACCTGCAGAAGAAAAGCATTTACATTGCACTCGCGGAGCAGGATGGTGTGCATCTTCAGGAACACCGAACGGCGGCAGATCCGCGCAACCGTACTGTACTCATGGCGATGAACGCGCAACCCGTTATCGTCGGGCCGGAGACCCCATTGAGCGAGTTGCCACCTCAGATAGACGGGGATTTGTACTTGATCGTCCAGAATGGCAAGTTGACGGGTGTGGCAACCGCAGATTCAGTCCACAACGCCATCAGAGAAGGCAATGGATACTTGTGCGTATCCGACGTTGCCGGCCGAACAGGAGAGTATCCCCATGTCCACCCCGATCACCCGGTCGAAATGGCTATGCAGCGGATGGGCCACGCGGGCTGGTCTTCACTTCCAGTAGTGGACCGGTCAGACATATCGAAACTTCGCGGCCTGATTACGGTTCGAGATGTATTGCGAGCCTACGGGCCGCGGGCTCAACGCGATCCAGCTTGAGTGACGCAAAGCCAGCAAGGCATTGACTCCGCGTAACAAATTTCGTCATCTAGTGTGTTTTTGGGACGCCGCTAAGCGCCCGTCTCGTGTTTGATAGTAGACGGGAGACGATTCATGAAGCTGAGGTTGGGGGCACTCGCCTGTGTCACCGCGTTTTCATTCGGAACTGTAGCATTCGCGAACGAGGCCGCCGAGGCAGAGAAGCTGACTGGCACGTGGACCGTTGAAACGGACAATGCAAACAGGGATGCGACATCTTGGGTTTTCGAGGACAAAGGAAATTCGCTGAAGATCACGCGTATGCAAGGCGGCGAGAAACTTGCCGAGTTTGAGTGCAACACAGTCGGCAAGGACTGCGAGTTCAAAGACAGCCGGGAAGAAAGCAAAGGTGTCCATGTGGTTTCTCGGTCCAAAGCTCGTACAGCTCGAGACGAGGCGCTTTTCAGTGACGGATCAGGGCGACGTAATGCAAGTCGAACTGATTCCGATTTCGCCAGGCGGCAAGCCTGAGACCGTGAAGTTCAGGCGCGTGCAAGGCTGATGAGGAGCGGCCCACAGGCGCTACCGCCACGGATGCCGATCCGCCCAACGTGAACTTATCTGTAACGGGTCACGACTTATTGCGCCAATGACCGGGAAATTCGTCACACTTGTCGCCAGGAGTTGTCGCGCTCTTTCCCCTCCCCGATCATCTCAAAGCGGTCCTCGCCGTCAAGGGTTCGCTTCGCCGCGCCAAACAACG
>JBBQGC010000033.1:0-58180 GCA_038322705.1 Bryobacterales bacterium
CCTTCTGGAAGTACATCTGCGCGCCACTGGGCCAAGTGCACCGCGCTCGGTGGACCTCATTTTGTGTTTTCAACCGACGCCAACTAATTCTCTGGTCGGCTCGGCTGCTCGAAACATAGAGACTTCTGCCACAGGCTGCTAGGGGGTGTTGACATTTCCCACACCCTCTGCCTTGACGCTCCTGCATGCTCTAAACTGGAATTAGATCCAATTCAACTCGCGGAAATCTGACTATCGTAGGCGAAATTGTAACAATGCCCGACAAGACTATCCAAATAACAGAGCTGATTTTACGGGATGCCCACCAGAGCCTGATGGCCACGCGCATGGCCATGGAAGACCTCATCCCAGCGTGCGAAGACCTCGATAACGCAGGGTTCTGGTCCATCGAGTGTTGGGGCGGGGCTACCTTCGATTCGTGCATCCGGTTTCTAAACGAAGATCCCTGGGAGCGGCTCCGGACGTTCCGCAAGCTGATGCCGAAATCCAAGTTGCAGATGCTGTTGCGCGGACAGAACCTGCTCGGGTACCGGCACTACGAAGATAGCGTCGTCGAGCGCTTCATCGGCAAGGCCGCCGAGAACGGCATGGACGTCTTCCGCGTGTTCGACGCGCTGAACGACATCCGCAATCTGCGCACCGCGCTGAAAGCCGTCCGTAAGACCGGAAAACACGCGCAGGGAACGATTTGCTACACCACCAGCCCGGAGCATAGCATCCCGGTTTTTGTCGAGATGGCTGAGCAATTGCTCGAACTGGGCTGCGACTCGATCTGCATCAAGGATATGGCCGGGTTGCTGAAACCGGCGCCCGCGTATGCTCTGGTCAAATCCATCAAAGAGACATGCGGCCAAGGCACAACTATCCACGTGCACACCCACGCCACGACCGGCGTCACGCTGGTCAGTTTGATGAAGGCGATCGAGGCGGGCGCGGATATCGTCGACACGGCGATCAGCAGCATGAGCCTCGGTCCGGGTCACAACCCCACCGAAGCGCTGGTCGAGATGTTGGATGGCACCGGTTTCAAGACGCAAGTGGATATGGCTCGCATTCTGAAGGTAAAAAATCACTTCGATAAAGTGAGGCCGCGCTACTCGGAATTTCTTACGAATTTCAGTGGTGTTGAAACGGAAATCTTCAAGAGTCAGATACCGGGCGGCATGATTTCTAATATGGAGAGCCAGCTCAAACAGCAAGGGGCGGGCGATCGCGTCAAGGAAGTTCTGGAAGAAGTTCCGCGCGTGCGCAAGGACGCCGGTTACCCGCCGCTGGTCACGCCGTCGAGTCAGATCGTCGGCACACAGGCAGTGCTGAACGTTCTGATGGGCCGCTACAAGGTAATGACCGGCGAGTTTGCCGACCTCATGCTCGGCTACTACGGCGCGACCCTCGGCACGAAGGATCAACAGGTGGTCGAGAAAGCGATCCAGCACTCGAACAAGAAGCCGATCACGCAGCGTCCGGCAGATTTGTTGCATCCGGAGTGGGATACCTTAAGGTCTGGGGCGTTGGCTCTCGAAGGCTGCAATGGTAGCGACGAGGATGTGCTGACCTTCGCCATGTTCCCGCAGGTCGCGCCGAAGTTTTTCAAGTCGCGTCACGAAGGCGCCAAGAACGTCAGCAAGCACGCCGTCGAGAAATCGGCGCAGGCCCCTGCAGCGGCCGCGGGAAATGGCCAAAAGACCAACGGAACCACGAATAAGGGAGCGCTCACTGAACCGGTGAACTATGTCGTCAGCTACGGCGGCAAATCGCACAAGGTGACTGTCGCGCCTTCCGAGTAGGCCTACACACATGCCAATGGAATCGAAGATTCAGGAACTGAACGAGAAGCGCGAGAAGCTGTATGAAGGCGGCGGGCGCGACCGCATTCAAAAACAGCATGACAGCGGGAAACTGAGTGCGCGCGAGCGGGTGGATCGTCTGGTGGATGCGCGCAGCTTCCAGGAGGTCGGCCTGTTTGCCAAGCACCGCGCGACGCAGTTCGGGATGGCGGATAAAGATCTCGCCGCCGACGGAGTGATCACCGGGACGGGTACGGTCGATGGCCGGCTCATTCATCTCGCCAGCCAGGATTTCACCGTGGGCGGCGGCGCGGCGGGCGAGGTTCACAGCGACAAGGTAGCCGAGATGATGCGCTTCTCGCTCAAGACTGGATCGCCGTTCGTTTTCATCAACGACTCGGGCGGCGCGCGCGTGCAGGAAGGCATCGACAGTTTGGCCGGCTACGGGCGCGTGTTCTATACCAACGTGATGCTGTCGGGCGCTGTTCCGCAAATATCGCTGATCTGCGGCCCGTGCGCGGGCGGCGCGGCGTATAGCCCGGCGCTGACCGATTTCATTATTCAGACCAAGGCCGCGCAGATGTTTATCACCGGGCCGTCGGTGATCAAGCAGGTGACGGGCGAAGTTGTCACGGGCGAGCAACTGGGCGGCGCGGCGGCGCAGATGAGCTATTCGGGCGTCGTCCATCTGATTGCCGAGAACGACGACGACGCGGTGTTTATTTGCCGGCGGCTGCTCAGCTTTTTGCCCTCGAATAATCTCGAAGATCCTCCGCGCGCCCCCTTCGACGAGGCGCCGGAACTGGTGCCCGAGCTGAACACCATGGTTCCCGACGAAGGCAAGCAGGGCTATGATATGCGCGGCGTGATCTGCGCGGTTCTCGATCGCAGCGATTTTCTGGAAGTGCAGCCGAGCTACGCGCAAAACATTATCGTTGGCTTCGGAAGGCTGATGGGGCGTCCCGTTGGTGTGATCGCCAATCAGCCGACAGTGCTCGCGGGCGCCCTCGATATCAATGCTTCGGACAAGGCGGCGCGCTTTATCCGTTTTTGCAACGCGTTCAATATTCCGCTGGTCACCTTCGTCGACGTGCCCGGGTTCATGCCCGGAGTTCAACAGGAATACGGCGGTATCATCCGCCACGGCGCCAAGATGTTGTTTGCATATTCAGCGGCGACGGTTCCCAAACTCACCGTCATCGTGCGCAAGGCATACGGCGGCGCGTATCTGGCAATGTGCGGCAAGGATTTGGGCGCCGATCGCGTGTTCGCGTGGCCATCGGCCGAGGTCGCGGTGATGGGGGCTGAGGGCGCGGTCGAAGTCGTGTTCCGCAACGAGATCGCGAAGGCCGAGGACAAGAAAGGCAAGCGGCAGGAGATGATCGATCTCTATCGCAACGCGTTTTCGAATCCGTACGTGGCGGGCGCGCGGCGGTTGGTGGACGACGTGATTGAGCCGGCGGAAACGCGCAAGTGCCTGGCCATGGCGCTCGAATCGTTGCACACCAAGCGCGAGTTGCGTCCGCCCAAGAAACACGGCCTGATCCCGCTATAAAGGATACGAGCATGGGATCGTTTTTTCTAGCCTTGATCACGGGGGTCGCGGCCGGCGCGTTCACCGCTCGCGCAGTGGTGCGGCGGGAGGTGGAGGCGCTGCGGAAGGAGATGGGGGAGCGCAGCGCAGTTCCATCCCCGCCGGTGGCTGCGGCGCCCCCGCCAGTCGTCGCCGCGCCAGCCCCGGTTCCGCCGCCCACGCCCGAGCCGGCGATTGCAGACGAAATCACGCCCGAGATTCTGATGGTGCTCTCGGCGGCGGTGGCGGCGTTTTGCGGTAAGCGGGTTAAAATCCGGCGCGCGCGCCCGGCCGGACCAGCGCCTGGCAACGCGTGGGCGCAGCAAGGCCGTGTATTCGTGCAGGCATCGCACAACCTGCCGCATCATTACTAGGAATCCACTGTGAAGCTCAAGATAACGATTGACGGAAAAATATACGACGTAGAAGTGGAAGCGGAGGAGGAAGAACGGCCTAGCTCCGGCCCGTACTATTACACCCCGCCGGTGAATCCGGTGACGATGCCCTCCGCTCCGCTACCTCCGCCACAACCGGCGGGCGGTGGGAACGTGGATGAAGCGAAGGTGTGCCGCAGCCCGATCGCGGGTGTCGTGGTGCGCATCAACGCCCGCATAGGCCAGCAGATTCAAGCCAACGATGCGCTGATTGTCCTCGAGGCGATGAAGATGGAGACCAACATCACGTCGCCCGTTTCCGGAACCGTGAAAGGCCTGAATGCGACCGTAGGCGAAGGCGTGCAGATCGGCCAGGTTCTGGTGGAGTTCGATTGAGCATGAGTGAAAACATACAGACCGAGATGGCGCAGGTGCCCGGGTTCGAATTTGTCGATCACGTGGCGGTAGCGGTGAAGCAGGGCGAACTCGAACCGCAGGTGAAAGCCTATGAGATGCTCGGGTTCAAGGAGATTCATCGTGAGGAGGTATTGGGCACCGACCAGGTACGCGAATCGCTGTTGCGCATCGGCGCGGGTCCGAACCTGATCCAGTTGCTCGAGCCCTTGACTGCCGATTCGCCGGTACAGAAGCTGATCGATAAGAACGGCGGCCGCGGCGGATTGGCGCACGTCGCATTTCGAGTCCGCGACGCGCAGCAAGCTTACGATTATATGAAGGGCGCGGGATTTCAATTGATCGACAAGGCGCCACGGAAAGGGTCGCGCGGAACGACGGTGTTTTTTGTTCATCCGAAGTCGCGGGCCGAGAATCCGTTCGGGTTCCTGATCGAGATTGTGGAAGATCCTGGAGGTGAGCATGCCGGCTCTGTTTGAGGAGTTCCCGCCAGTCGCAACCGAGGACTGGGAACGTGCGATTCGGCAGGATCTGAAGGGTGCCGATTACGACAAGCGCCTGGTGTGGCACACCGACACGGGCATCGACGTTCGTCCGTACTACCGCCGCGAGCACCTGGCGGACTTGAAGTATCTGCTCGATCAGATTCCCGGCGAGTTTCCGTACGCTCGCGGCACTCGCGCCTCGAACGGCTGGGGGATACGGGAAGAGATTGACGCAGTCGATTGCCGCGAGGCGAACGCTGCAGCCAAGGCTGCACTGCAAGCGGGCGCGGACCAGATCTGTTTCCTTCGCGCGGTGCCCCGCAATGCCGGCGAGTTGCGCGCGCTGGTGGCGGGCTTAGACAACGCTCCGGTCTTCTTCTGGGCCGACGCGGCGGGCGATGCTGTCGCGCAGCTATTGCCCGAATGTTCGCCGATGCGCGGCGGCATGCGATTGCATCCCTTCACCGACGCCGGTGTTGCGGCGGCGATCCTGAAGCAGTTCGACTGGCCGGAGTTTCGCCCCGTGGCCATCCGGCGCGCGAGCTTTCTCGAATCGGGCGCGACCTCCGTGCAACAGTTAGGATTCATGCTCGCCGCGGGCATCGAGTATATGCGTTGGATGATCGAGCGCGGCGTGGGCGTGGACGCGGCGGCTAAAGGCGTGATGTTCGCCTTCTCCGTAGGCTCGAGCTATTTCTTCCAGATCGCACGTTTCCGCGCGTTCCGCATGCTGTGGGCGCGGGCTCTCGAAGGTTTCGGCGCAAGTCCGGAGGCTTCGAAAGCGTATCTGTTCGCCCGCACCGCCGACTGGACCCAGAGCATCTACGACTCCTATAACAACGTTCTGCGCGGCACGACGCAGGCGATGTCGGCTGCGCTGGGCGGTGTGGACTCGCTCGCGGTCGCCCCGTTCGATGAGACCTACCGCAATGCAGATGACGCGAGCCTGCGCCTGGCGCGCAACACGCAAGTCATTTTGAAAAAGGAAGCGTTTCTCGATCGCGTTGCCGACCCCGGCGCGGGTTCATATTACATCGAGGTTCTGACGGATTCCCTGGCGCAAGCTTCGTGGAAATTGATGCAGGAGGTCGAGTCGATCGGGGGATATCTCAAGGCACGGGATTCCGGCATGATTCCAGCGGCGGTACAGAGCGCGCGCGAGAAGAAAGAGAAGGACCTCGCGTTCGGACGCCGCGTGATCGTCGGCAGCAACAAATATCCGAACGTGAAAGAGCGGATGCTCGATCGCATCGGACCCAAGGACATCGAGCTGGTCTATGGCAGGCTCGCCGAGCCGTTCGAAGACATTCGTCTGCGCACGGAGCGGCATGCTGCAGCCGGCAACAAGACGCCTGTGTTTCTGCTTGCGGAGGTGGGCGACCTGAAGATGCGCAAGGCTCGCTCCGGGTTCGTTTTCAACTTTTTGGGCTGCGGCGGGTTCGACCTGCGGACCGGGCATTTCGAGAATCCTGAAGCGATCGCCGATGCCGTATCGCGCGAAGGAGCGGACGTCGTCGTGTTGTGCAGCTCCGACGAAGAGTATTCGAAGCTGGCGCCTGCGGTCGTGACAGCGGTGAAACCCACGCCGGTGCTTGTTGCGGGCAATCCGAAGGACGCCGCTGAGCTAGAGCGCGCGGGGGTTGCCGGCTTCATTCACGTGCGCAGCAACGCCATGGAAACGTTGACTCAGTGGCAAGAACGATTGGGAGTGAGAGGTTGAGCGCGATGAATCCCGATTTCTCGAAGATCGGCTACCGGCCCGAGACCGCGCCGCAGCCGGGTCCGGAACGCGAAGAGTGGCTGACGCCGGAGCACATCGCGGTCTCCAGTTATTACATCGAAGAAGATCTCGCGGGCATGGGGCACCTGGATTTCGCAGCCGGGTTGCCGCCCTATTTACGGGGCCCTTACTCGACCATGTATCTTCAGCAGCCCTGGACCATCCGCCAGTACGCGGGATTCTCGACGGCGGAAGCCTCGAACGCTTTCTACCGCCGCAATCTCGAAGCCGGACAAAAGGGGCTGTCGGTAGCTTTCGATCTGGCCACACACCGCGGCTACGATTCCGATCATGAACGCGTGACGGGCGATGTAGGCAAGGCGGGCGTGGCGATCGACTCGATCCTCGACATGAAGATCCTGTTCGATCAGATTCCGCTCGACCAGATGTCGGTGTCGATGACCATGAACGGCGCGGTGCTGCCCATCATGGCGTTCTATATTGTTGCGGCTGAGGAGCAGGGCGTCGCGCCGGAGAAGCTGACCGGAACCATTCAGAACGACATTCTGAAAGAGTTCATGGTGCGCAACACCTATATCTATCCGCCGGGGCCGTCGATGCGCATCATCGGCGATATCTTCCGCTATACGGCGGAGAAGATGCCCAAGTTCAACTCGATCAGCGTCAGCGGATATCACATGCAGGAGGCGGGCGCGACAGCCGATATCGAGTTGGCGTACACGCTCGCGGACGGCCTGGAATACCTGCGAACCGGAGTTGCGGCGGGCCTCGATATCGACGCCTTCGCTCCCCGGATTTCGTTCTTCTGGGACATCGGCATGAACCACTTCATGGAAATCGCCAAGCTGCGCGCCGCGCGAATGCTGTGGGCGAAGATCGTGAAGCAGTTCAACCCGAAGAATGCGAAATCGATGGCTTTGCGCGCGCACTCGCAGACATCGGGCTGGAGTCTGCAAGCTCAGGATCCGTTCAATAACGTCGTGCGCACGTGCGTCGAGGCGATGGCGGCGGCGCTCGGCCACACGCAATCTCTGCACACCAATGCGCTTGACGAGGCTCTCGCTCTGCCGACGGATTTCTCGGCGCGCATCGCGCGGAATACACAGATCTACCTGCAGGAAGAGACGGACATCACGCGCGCCATCGACCCGTGGGCGGGTTCGTATTACGTCGAGAAGCTCACTCGCGAACTGGCCGAAAGGGCCTGGATGCTGATCGAGGAAGTCGAACAGTTAGGCGGCATGTCGAAGGCGATCGAGACAGGTCTGCCGAAGATGCGCATCGAGGAAGCGGCGGCACGCAAACAGGCGCGCATCGATGCGGGCAAGGACACCATCGTCGGGGTGAATGCGTTCGCCGTGGATAACGAGCCGATGATCGATGTGCTCGAAGTGGACAACGCGGCGGTGCGCACATCGCAGGTGGAGCGGCTGCGGCAACTGCGGGCCTCGCGCGATCGGGGCGAAGTGGAGCGGGCGCTCGCGGCGATTGAGGAGTGCGCGCGAACGGGCGAAGGCAATCTTCTCGACAAGGCAGTGGACGCGGCTCGCAAACGGGCGACCCTCGGCGAGATTTCGTCGGCGATGGAAAAGGTGTGGGGGCGTTATCAGGCGACCGTTCGGTCGATATCGGGCGTGTACCTGTCGGAGAACGCCGACGACGGACAGTTTCAGAAGGCGCGCGATTTGGCCAATGAATTCGCGCAAGCGGAAGGCCGGCGCCCGCGCATTCTGGTCGCGAAGATGGGCCAGGACGGGCACGACCGCGGCTCCAAGGTGATCGCGACTGCGTTTGCGGACCTGGGCTTCGATGTGGATATTGGACCGCTGTTCCAGACGCCGCGAGAGGTAGCGCGTCACGCGGTGGAGAACGATGTTCATGTGGTGG
The DNA here is from genome assembly GCA_038322705.1 of Bryobacterales bacterium. Lineage (GTDB taxonomy): Bacteria > Acidobacteriota > Terriglobia > Bryobacterales > Bryobacteraceae > TMP-7. Next base: position 8,262 of record JBBQGC010000033.1, read on the forward strand.
GCGCATCGTCGCTCGCGGGCGGACATAAGACTCTGGTTCCGGAATTGATCGCCGAATTGAAGCGGCTCGGGCGCGAGGACATTGTCGTGATCGTGGGAGGCGTGGTGCCGCCACAGGACTTCGAGTTTCTCACGCGCGCCGGCGCTGCGGGCGTGTTCGGGCCAGGCACGGTGATACCCGCCGCCGCGCAGCAGATACTGCGTCAGTTGATGAGTTCGCTGGTAGCCGAGAGTGCCTAGACGGCTGTCGCGGGCAGGCTACATCGAGGGCGTGCTGGCGGGCGATCGCACGGTATTGGGGCGCGCGATCACGCTGGTGGAAAGCTCGCGCCAACAAGACGCGGAGCTGGCCGAAGAGATCCTCGAAGCCTGTCTGCCCCACACGGGAAACTCCGCGCGTGTGGGCATCACCGGAGTACCCGGGGCGGGTAAGAGCAGCGTGATCGAGACGCTGGGCGGACACCTGACGCGCGAGCGGGGAGAGAAAGTGGCAGTGCTGGCGATCGATCCGACGAGCCAGATCACTCAGGGCAGCATCCTCGGCGACAAGACGCGCATGGAAACATTGTCCAACGACGAGCGGGCGTTCATTCGGCCATCGCCAACGAGCGGATCGCTCGGCGGAGTCAGCCGCCGCACGCGCGAGACGATGCTGTTGTGCGAGGCCGCCGGTTACACGAACATCATCGTCGAGACCGTCGGCGTCGGGCAATCGGAAACCACTGTGCGCTCCATGGTCGATTTCTTTTTGTTGCTGATGCTGTCCGGCACTGGCGACGAGTTGCAGGGCATGAAGCGCGGCATCATCGAGATGACCGATCTGATCGCGATCAATAAGGCGGACGGCGATAACCGGCGGCGGGCCGAATCCGCGCGGCGCGAATACGAAGGCGCGCTCCGGCTCTTCCCCGCCCCGTCCTCCGGATGGAGAACGCGCGTGGTGACCTGCTCGGCTCGAACCGGCGACGGCATCACGGAGTTGTGGGAGATCGTGCTCGAGCATCGCGAGGCCATGCGGGCCAGCGGTTGCTTCGAGCAAACCCGCCGCCGTCAGGCACGCAGTTGGATGCACGAAACCATCCAATACGGTTTGCAGGCTCAATTCCGGGATAACGCTCGAGTACGAGAAGCTCTGCCCGCGTATGAGCGCGATGTGATCGAGGGGCAGATCAGTCCCTTTCGCGCCGCGCGGCAGTTACTGGATTTATACACGGAGACCAAGTCATGATCTTTTCCTTCCCCGTCCTCGCCGCCGATGAAGCGGCCGAGATGATTCAGAATGGCCAGACCGTCGGCTTTGGCGGGTTCACGCCAGCCGGCGCGCCGAAGGTGATTCCGTTCGCCCTGGCCGCCAAGGCCGAAAGCGAGCACACTGCCGGACGCGAATTCCAGATCGGTGTGCTGACCGGCGCTTCCACCGGACCATCGCTCGACGGCGCGCTGGCCAAGGCCGATGCGATCAGCTTCCGCACGCCGTACCAGTCGAGCCCCGAGCTGCGCAAACGCATCAACGCCGGCCAGACTCGTTTTTTCGACATGCATCTTTCTCTGATGCCGCAGGCCATTCGCTACGGCTTTTTGGGTCCGGTGCACTGGGCGGTTGTCGAAGCCAGCGATATTACCGCGGGCGGCGGCATCGTGCTGACGTCGTCGGTGGGCGCGGTTCCCACGTTCTGCTCGAAAGCGGAAAAGATCCTGGTGGAGCTGAACCATCATCACCCGCCGACGCTGCTCGGCATGCACGACATCTATGAGCCCGCGGATCCGCCGTGCCGTCGCGAGATTCCGATTTACGCGCCGTCGGATCGCATCGGTTCGCCGGTGGTGAAAGTGGATCCGGCGCGCATTGCGGGCGTGGTGGTGACGAACCTCGCCGATGAGACGGGCGGTTTCGACGAGCCGACTCCGGAGACGGAAACAATCGGAACCCGCGTGGCCGAATTCCTCGCCGCGGAGATCAAGGCCGGGCGAATTCCTGCACAGTTTCTGCCGGTGCAGTCTGGGGTAGGCAATATCGCCAACGCCATACTGGGAGCCTTGGGCGATCACCCCCAGATCCCGGCGTTTGAAATGTACACCGAGGTGCTGCAGGATTCAGTGGTGAAGCTGCTCCAAAGCGAGAGGGTCCGCTTCGCTTCCACGTGTTCGTTGACGCTGAGCGCGGGCGCCAGCCGGACCATCTACAACAACCTCGAATGGTTCCGTCCGCGCATTCTGATGCGTCCCCAGGAGATTACGAATCATCCCGAGGTGATCCGCCGCCTGGGGCTGATCTCGATCAACACGGCGATCGAGATCGACATCTTCGGCAACGTCAACTCGACCCACGTGATGGGGCGGCAGATGATGAATGGTATCGGCGGCTCGGGCGACTTCACGCGCAACGCCTATCTCTCGATCTTTACTTGCCCATCGACAGCCAAGGGAGGCAAGATCAGCACGATTGTTCCATTGGTCAGCCACATGGACCACAGCGAACATTCGGTGCAAATCGTCGCCACGGAGAACGGCATCGCGGACCTGCGCGGCCGGTCGCCCTTCGAGCGCGCGATGCTGATCATCGAGAATTGCGCGCATCCGGATTTCCGCGAGGAGCTGAAGGGTTATCTCGTGATGGTGGAAGGCGGACACACGCCGCACACACTCACGGCCGCCTTCAAGATGCACGAGCAATTTCTGAATTCGGGCGACATGCGGGGCGTGAATTGGGGCCAGTTCACGGCTCAGGGCGCGTAGATGCTCAGGCGGCTGTGCTTCTCGCGATCTCCTCTCTAATCCGGAGGGCCGAGTTAATCAACGTCTGATAACCGATTTTGACGTCTGCGTCTGCCGGTATCGATGATCGAAGATCTCAAGATGCTCGCACACAAGCGCGATGTACCTTATCAGTCGCTTCGCTGGACCGGTCGGCGATCGCGCCGAAATAGTCGATCAAATTCTCGTCGATCCGGATTGTGATTCGGACTTAGCCTTCATTGATCGTCCCGGCATTCGCGTGGAACTACTGATCATGCGCGTCTGCGCTCCTTAGTCGAGCCGCTCCGAAAGAAAGATCTTCAGAACACCCTCCAGTTTATGTGTGCGATGTACCTACCACAGGCGGTTTGCCGCCGCGACCGTCCACCTCTCGCGCACACGCATTACTCTGGTCTCATCGAAGATGTCCACTACCCAGTACCGGCGTTCCACAGTCGAGTGGGCCGCCCTCGCCGCCATGACGTTTGCCGCCGGCTGGCAGGTGATCGGACCTCCGATCGTGGGATTGGCGAATAACGGCGATTTCGGAAAGATCCTTGGCGTCTTCAGCCTTGCTGGAACGGTTGACGACGAATACAAATTCCTGAGCCGGACCTACGCCTTCGACCCGCGCCATCACATCACGTACGGCTATGCGAGTTCGGAGCACGCTCTCGCCGCGGTGGTGATTGGCGTCAACCGCTTGTTCTCGAGGTCGCCCTCGAAGACCTTCGATATCCGGTTTATCGGCGCGGTACACGCCGCCTTGTATCTGCTCGCTTTCTACCTGCTTGCTCCATTGCTACAGCACGCCCGAAAAACCGTCAGGGCCGGCGTGTATGCCGCGCTGATTCTCGTGTTCAGCGACGTTATGTATGTCTGCTGGATGAACACGTTCTACATGGATTCCGCAGCGCTCGTGTTTCTATTTCTCTCCGCAGTGCTGTATGCGCGCGCCGTGAGATGGAGGGCGGTGGCCGACATCACGGGCTTCGCTCTGTGCGCCGCGCTGTTTGCCGCCTCGAAGACTCAGCACAGCGGGTTGGCGATACCCGTCGCAGTGTTGGCCGCGATCACCCTCCGGCCGCCGCACCGTTTCTGGGTGACCGCCGTGATACTCGCAGCCGCCGCAATCCCTGTGATCTTCGTCGACCGCAATTACAGCCCGACTGGCGTCTATACTGTCGTGTTCTACGAGATTCTGCCGCATTCGGAAGCAGTGGACCGGGACCTTGCACAACTGGGCCTCGACCAAACGTACCGGCGCTACATCGGCACCTACGCCTTCAGCGACGGAAGCGGAATGAACGACACCGGCTTTGTGCGAAGGTTCTCGTCGCGTACCTCTTATCTCAAGGTGACCAGCTACTTCCTACGGCACCCGAAGCGCGCGATGGAGGTGATTGCAGACCGCCTGAGCCACGCAGGGCGCCAGCGAGTCGCGATGGGCAATTTCGAGCGGAACACCGGGCGGCCCGAGTACTCGGAATCCAGCCGATTTGCCGTGTGGAGCGGGATCAAGGCGCGACTGTTGGAGAACCACGGATTGCGGTTGCTGGCCTACTTCGGACTTGCATGGGCCGCTCTCGCCGGCGCTCTTCGATTTCGCGAGTGCAGCATCGCCCCCGCCCTCGTGATGGCGGCGATGGGGATGGGGGCGCTCCTGATCGCCGCGCTTGCAGATGCAGTCGAAGTGGTCCGGCACTTTTTTCTGTTCAATGCAATCGTGGATCTCACGCTGCTATGTGCGGTCCTGGTGATTGCGGCCCCGAGACATCACTTGTCTCGATAGTTGAGCGGCGGTTTCGCGGTCTTCGGAATATGCGTCGTCCAGGCGCGGCCCGCCAAGCGTTTCTCATATGCATCCTTAGCGGCACGCACCTCAGCCGGATTTTCGAACAGGTCTACCCCGGCCAACGCGAGGGTTCGCGCAGCGACAAGCATTCCCTTCCGGCCGATGCTCGAGCCCGCACAGGCAGCGGCTTGCCAGGTGTGGGGTACGACTCCCGGCACGAACGTGGCGGCCTCAAAACTGGCGGACGGAACCACCCAACTCACATCGCCCGCATCGCTCGAAGCAGCGCCTGTGCCTTCGTCGTTGCTGATGCTGACCTTCTCGGGTCCGGGGGCTCGCACCGCGGCGCCAAGGGTCTTCTGCAACGCCGCCGCGAACTGCCGTTCATCCGCGGAGTATTCATAACCTCCCGCCTTCTGCATAGCCCGCCCTAGCACGGCAGCCAAGGCATCGTTGGGCAAGACATTGGAATAGCTGCTGCCCTGTTCGAACTCCATCCGCGTTTCCGAAGCCAGCGCGCCCGCTTGCGCGCACTTCATAATCCGCGTCCATATGCCGTCCAGCATCCCTGCGTCCGGGTGGCGTGCAGTGAGCGATATCTCCGCGAACGCCGGCACGATGTTAGCGGCGCTTCCACCGTTCGTGATTACGTAATGGATGCGCGTCTCCTGCGGCACATGCTCCCGCAGAAACTCGACGGCATTCAGCATGATGAGCGCGCCATCCAGTGCTGAGCGGCCGCGTTCCGGCCCAGCGGCGGCGTGCGAGGCGATGCCGTAAAAACGAAATTTGCCGCCGGTATTCGCCAGCAGCGAGTGAAGGCTGACGTTATTCGCGTCCATCGGGTGCCAGGCCAGCACGGCGTCCACATCACGGAACAACCCGGCGTGGATCATGTAGATCTTGCCCCCGCCACCCTCTTCGGCGGGGGTTCCATAGTAGCGAATGGTGCCCTTGATGCCGCGGGTTTGCAACTCCTCTTTGATCGCAACCGCCGCGAGCGCTGAAGCGGCGCCCAGCAGGTTGTGACCGCACGCGTGTCCGGGCGCTCCCGCCGCGGCCGGCGACTGTTCCGGAACATCTCTTTGCGATAGCCCCGGCAGCGCATCGAACTCGCCCATCAGCGCGATCACAGGCTTGCCGCTGCCGAACGAAGCGATGAACGCGGTGGGCATTCCAGCTACCCCGCTTTGGATCTCAAAGCCGTTGGCGCGCAGTTCCTGTTGTAGGAGCGCCGAGCTCTTGCTTTCTTGAAAACCGAACTCCGGCGTTTCCCAGATTTGCCGCGACACCGCACCGAACCGGCCGGCGTGCGCAGCGACGCGCGCCAGCACACCGTCGTCATTCGCGCCCGATGAGACACTTGGGGCGATAAGAACGGTGAGGAATGTGCATCGAGTAATCTCCACGCGGCGCCTTCCAGTTTGCGCTAATTGAGCGGTACGGGCAGCGCGCCCGAGGCGTTGGGGTAAACTCCGGAGCTCTGCGTTGCGTTCCAGGCCGACATCACTGGACCCGGGAACGAGGGCAGCATGGCTTGCACCCGTGCGCGGATATCCTCCACTACGTCCTTGTTGTCGGCCGAGCAGTCGTAATCCTCGCCGGGGTCCGCCTGCAGATTATAGAGTTCGGGACATAGCAACGGCAGGTTCACGCGGCCTTGAATCGGCACGGGCGACCAGGCGGGCGTGCTGTACCGCGCCAGGTGGAGCTTCCACTGATCGACGCGAGCGCACTGCAGATTCCAACCGTCGAAGTACAGGAATGGCGGGCGCTCCACCTGCGCTGTCTGCTTGGTCAGCATCGGCCAGATGTCCACGCCATCGACTGCGGGCGGGGTGCTCACTCCGGCGAGATTCGTGATGGTGGGCAGGATGTCGAGGGCGGAAGCAAATGCCTCCAGGTTCTGACCAGCGGGGATGCGCCCTGGAAAACGCGCGATGAAGGGCTCGCGAACGCCGCCCTCGAACGTGTCTCCCTTGCGCCCGCGCAGCGACCCGGCGCTGCCCTGGAACCAGGGTCCGTTATCGCTAGTGAAGAGCACCAGTGTATTATCGTCCAAGCCGTTGGCCTGCAACTCGTTCATCACCTGACCCACGCTCCAATCCAACTCCTGAACTACGTCGCCGTAGATGCCCAAAGACGATTTGCCGCGGAAGGCGGGCGATGCCGCCAGCGGAACGTGCGGCGCGGTGTGCGCCAGGTACAGGAAGAACGGCGAGTCACTCGAGCGCCGGATGAAGTTCACGGCCTGCTCAGTGTAGCGCTGCGTGAGAGTTTCGAGCGTCGCGCGAGTTTCCACCACGTCGGTGTTGTGGAGCACCGTCGTCGGCGACTGGTCGTTGCTGCACGGCATGCCGTAGAATTCGTCAAATCCGCGCTTGGTGGGCAGGAAAGCCGGCGTGGAACCGAGGTGCCACTTGCCGGAGCACATGGTCTTATATCCGGCGGTCTTGAGGGCACTCGCAATCGTGGTTTCCGAGGCCGCCAGTCCATCCGTATCCTGAGGAGTCAATACCGTCGGCACGCCAGTGCGGACCGGGTATCGGCCCGTCAATATCGACGCGCGAGAGGGGGAGCACACCGGACTGGCCACCGAGAAATGGCGGAATAGAGCGCCTTCGGACGCCATGCGATCTAAATTCGGGGTACGAATACGGGATCCGTAGCATCCGAGATCGCCATAGCCGAGATCATCGGCGAGGATCAGGACGATGTTGGGGGGGCGGGAGGCGGACCGGATAATTGATGGGGCCGCGGCGAAACTTGCAGCAGCCTGGATGAAAGCGCGACGGTTCATCGCCCTCCTAAGCCCGGAGTATTAGATCGGGGTATATAAGTCTACCATACGGAACCAGCGATATACGATGGCGCTGGCCTTCGCTAAGTATAATGTCGTACCCGAACTGTCCAATTCTAGGCTGAAAGCGCACGATCCGGCTAGACACGACGGGTCTATTACGTATCCAGCGTCGAACTGGTACTTAGATCCCGGAAGCGTTTGCGCCGTGCCGAGCGCCAGGGAGTAGACGCCCAGGTCGGCATTCAGGACGAACGTCGCGGTTCGGCTCGATTCATCCAGCTTGATCACCTGGCCCCGGCTATTTCCCCCCTGATTTGCGCCCACCCGTGTATTCCCATTGTCGAATACCAACATCGTCGAGGGACCGGAAAAGTTGGCGTCATGCTGGTGTGAAAACCAGGGATAGGGGTCCGCGGAGTCGAAACGGAAGTCGCCATCTTTGCCGAGCTTCCATATGATGTGGCCATCGCCTGAGCCATTTGAGTAGTCGATCTTGATCACCCAGTCCTGGTGGCGCGTCGAGTAGAGAAGCTGCCCGTCGGGCGTCTGCTGCACGGAGTTGCCGTGGGTCCAATCGTTGGCGTTGGTCGTCAGATTGAACGGCGGACAACCGCCTCCCGCGATGGTGCACACCTCGCCCAGCACCGCGGGGCGCGACACGTCGAGGTAATCGAATGTATCCCAGGCCCAAACCACGTTCAACTCTTTGTCGAACACGACGATCATGTCGCCCAACACATTCACCGGCCCGGGGCCTTGCACGTCGGTGAGAATCTGTTCGACGCTCGCCAGTGCGACGATCCGGCCATCGGGCAGCGTGCCCGCTTCATGGTGGAATCCGCTGATCGGCCGCCGGCCCATTTGGGCGAGCTGTTCGTTCACCCGCGCGGCGTTGGTCTCGAGCAGAGTCATGCCGGTTAAATCGAACTTGCGGATGAGCTGCTCGGAGGGAGCTCCCTTGGGAGGTTCGGAAATGCCCCAAAATGCTCCGCCCGGATCGGCGTTGGTTATGAATGAGATGCCGTTTTGCACGTACCACAGCAGGTTGCCCGCGGCATCGGTAGCGGTAGGCGCCACAAAGGAGCTGGCCACGAGAATGGCTTTCGATGCGTTGGACCGCGAGGTGAGAACCGTTTGCTGAATGAGATCGGGGGGCGCGCCGGAATCGCCGGTCGCAAATGCTATGGGCGGCGGCTGCGGCGAACCGTCATTGACAAAATACCGGGCCGTATAGGTGGTATTAGCCAACAGGCCGGCCAGGTAGAAATTCATTGTCAGACCCGCCTCACAGGATTCGAAAGGCGTACGTTGAACGGGGCCTCCGCTCGCTTGGAATTCCACCCGCATATGGCTGCCGGGCGCGCAAGGCGGCGCGCTGTACAGAAACACGAGCGGGTGCAGGGTAGGATTGATGAGTGGGTCGGCGCCGGTAACGATCGGGGAAATCAGGAATGGCAGCGACGCGGATGCGATCTCGCCGGTATCGATGTTGCGCACCGACACCTCCATCTCGTATAGGCCCTCGTGGTCCGTCGCGGTCCAGTCGAGATACGACACGGGCCCAGAGTCGCGAATGATGTGGAAGGCTTGGTCGCCGCGGCGCACGCGGAAGCGATACCACAGGGTACCGTCCGAAGCGCCATCCACGTTTGCCATCCAGGTGATCGGGGTCGCTACCGGGGAAGGCGCATCCACCGATGTGCCTAGCGTCACGGACATCGCCGAGTCCGCTGCTTTTCGCGTATTTTGAGGTTGGGAAGCCTGAGCCGCCGCCGCTGCTAAAGTAAGCAGAGTCACGGTCGTTACAACAATTTGGGAAAGACGTGGAACCACGGTACTACTGTGGACGCACCGCGCCCCGCCTCTCATTCAAAAAAAGAGTATTCGCCTCAACGTAGGGCATCGCACCATCCAGCATGGCAGCGAAGGATTCCTCGTGCCGTAACTGCTGGGCGATGCGGCGAGTGAGCCCCATCGCAGCGCGCATGGCGCCCGAGCCGATGGTAGTGCGGGCAACGCCCAATTCGCGAAGCCGTGCGATGGACGGCGAGCCCGCCGTCAGCAGGATGTTGAGGGGATGCGGCACGGCTGCCACCAGCGCCGCGATGGTGTGTTCGTCGCGAACTCCGGGTGCGAAGACGCATTGCGCGCCTGACTGGGCGTAGGAATTCAGGCGCACCGCAGCCACGTTCACCGCGTCCGCCGGAAGTTCACCCGATAGGAACATGTCGATGCGCGCGTTGATGACAAGGGAAACGCCATGGCGGTCGCATGCCTGGCGAGCGCTGGTGAGGGCTGCGATCTGATTCGCCGGGTTGTTGCGGTCTTCAATGTTGAAGCCCACCGCGCCCGCCTCGATCACCCCGCGCGCGGTGCCCGCTGCATCGCCATAGCCCGCCTCCATGTCGGCCGTGACAGGAACGGCCACCGCGCGGGCGATGCGGGCCACCACTTCCAGCATCTCGTGGCGCGGGATGCGCTCGCCGTCGGCATAACCCAGAGCGTTGGCGACGCCCGCGCTGGTGGTGGCGAGAGCGGGAAATCCGGCGTCCTCAAAGATCCGCGCGCTGGCCACGTCCCAGGCGTTCGGCAATATCAGAGGCCGCTCCGTCCGGTGCAATTCGAGAAACAATCGCGCCTTCTCTTCTTGCGTCATGAAGCGCATTGTCGCACGATAACTACGTGAAGTTTCCTCGCGCAAGCGGCATTCTATTGCACCCGACGTGTCTTCCCGGAGAGAACGGGATCGGAGAATTGGGGGCCGAGGCATACGCCTTCGCCGATTTTTTGGAGAGGGCGGGTCAGCGAATCTGGCAGGTTCTGCCGCTCGGTCCGACAGGCTACGGCGACTCGCCTTACCAGAGCTTCTCCGCGTTCGCGGGCAATCCGCTGCTGGTTTCGATGGAGTCGCTGGTGCGCAAAGGTTATCTGGTCGCCGATGATCTGCGCCGCCGCCCCGATTTTGACGAGACGCGGATCGACTTCGGACGGCTGATCGACTGGAAATTTCCGCTGCTGGCGCGTGCCGCCGAACGATTTCACGACGCTGCGCGCGAGCGTGAGGAATTCGAGGCGTTCGAACGAAAGCACGCCTGGTGGCTCGACGATTATGCGCGGTTCATGGCGGTGAAGCAGCCCTATGGCGAGGATGCGCACCGCTTCTGGCAGTATGAGTTCTTCGGCGAGTGGTGCGCGCTCAAGAGCTACGCCAACAAGCGCGGGATCCGCATCATGGGCGATCTGCCGATCTACGTGGCGGGCGATAGCGCCGACGTCTCCTCGCATCCCGAGCTGTTCCGGCGAGACGTCGTTGCCGGGGTGCCGCCGGATTATTTCAGCGCCACCGGACAATTGTGGGGAAATCCGATCTACCGCTGGGATGCCATGGAGCGCGATGGATTCGAGTGGTGGGTGGAGCGCTTCCGGCACACGATGGAACAGGTCGACTTCATGCGCCTGGATCACTTCCGCGGCTTTGAGGCCTACTGGCAAGTGCCCGCCAAGGAGAAGACGGCGATCAACGGCGATTGGGTAAAAGGGCCGGGGGCGAAGCTGTTTCGCGCCGTAGAGGAGCGCCTGGGTCCGCTGCCGATTGTCGCCGAAAACCTGGGCGTGATCACTCCGGAAGTAGAGGCGATCCGCGAACAGTTCGGCTATCCCGGCATGAGCGTGCTGCAATTCGCCTTCGGCGCCGATCCCCAAGCGCCCACCTTCCGCCCGCACAACTATCCGCGCGAAGTGGTGGCGTACACCGGCACGCACGACAACGATACGACGGTGGGCTGGTGGACCAGCGCCGGGAAATCGGACAGCACGCGAACGGCGGAACAGATCCGACACGAGCGCGAGTTCACATTTAAGTATCTGCGCACCGACGGCCACGCGATCAACGAGGCATTCGTACAAGCGATCATGGCATCGGTGGCCGACACGGTGCTGATTCCGCTGCAGGACGTGCTCGGCCTGGGATCGGAAGCGCGCATGAATCTGCCAGGCAGCGGCGAAGGGCACTGGCAGTGGCGCTTCCGCGAGGGCGATCTCACGGCCGAACACGCCGCATGGTTGAAGGAGCTATCGACTATTTACGATCGGTAGGGCTACCCTTCCGGTAATTCGAACCCTTGAGCGCCTCGAGCGCCGAGAGAACGAGACAGCTCACGCCGAGCCAGATCATCATCAACTGATCGATCCAATCTACGTGCACGGCTGAGGCCGGCGTCACGTGGCTGCCATCCGCGGCCCAGAGCCTGGCCACTTTGTCGACATATCGCCGCGGCGCACTTTGGCCGCAAAGAGCTCATCGAGATATGTACTCATGTGCTTGCTCCTTGAAGCGCATTTAATTCGATCGTGCGATGGTGTGCAGCGCGTGGCCTCTGACGAGCGCCGGGCGCTGCACATCGACCGAATACTCAAAACCCGGTGCCATGTCGCTCTCCGGCACGGAAAGCACCTTCGCATTTTGCGGCTTTACGCCCTTCAGGTCGGCCATTTCCAAAGCCCGGCTGTGGAGCGCCGCCGTATCGTGCCGCTGCACTCCGGGGAAGGTTACGACGATATGCGTGTGTGCGATGCGCCCGGTACGCGCGTCGTACACAACCATGGTCTGAACGGTTTCGGGACCGGTGAGGCCCTTGGATTGTGCGAATTCCATGTTGTCCTCCTACGACCAGAAATATGTGGTGCAAAGGCCGCGGGTCCACGCATCGAACGTCTCCACCTGCATGGTGACGTGCGTCATTTGATCGTGCGATACCGCCGCTGGCAGCGCGTTGAACGGATCGTCCGGCCCGCCAGGAAAGTCGACCTGCGAGTCCGATCCATCCGAATTCCGGAATCGGAAATTCAGAATGCCGGCTCTGGCGACGCCACCGCTTGTTCCCATGCGCGAGATCGTGATTGCGACGACCGTGTACACCGGCGGAAAGTCGATATCGACTGTCGCGGAGTTTCCGCCGGAGCCCCCGGCGGTAATGCCGATCGTTCTCATTCCGGATAACATATCGAACGCCTCCGAAAATTACTTCGTCACACACTTAATAGGAGCGTAAATGGAGTATGAAACGGCTCACGCGCCGCAGGATCGTTTCAGCGCCGTGGGGGTGCGCTCAGGCGCTCGACGAACAGGTGCACGAATTCGCCGACGTTTACATCGCTGGCCACGTGAGTGGTGGATGCCGCGCCTGCGGTGAACACGGTGGTCCCGAACGTCAGTGGGCTGGCCGTTTCCACTTGCACATCGCCGGAACGCGTCTCGATCAGCGCGGCTCTGAGTGTGGCGGCGACAGCTAGCGGATCGTGCAGCGTGGGAAACTGCCCTGCCCTGCCGTTCTGCCATAGCTCGATCAGGTGTACCACAAACTGCGACGCTGGGTTGCCCGCCGCGCGCAGACGTTCCAAGTCCTTACCTTCGAGCTTGCACTGCATCGTGACATCCAATCCCAGGGCCGTGATGGGCACGCCGGAGCGGAACACGATCTCGGCTGCGACGCGATCGCGAAGAATATTGTACTCCGCGCGCGGCGGGAAGAACGCTCCGCCCATCAATACGATCCGCTCGATTTTCGATTTGATGCGCGGCTCCGTTTTGAGCGCCAGTGCGATGTTGGTGAGAGGGCCCACCGGCACGAGCGTGATCTTCTGCTCCGACGCCAAAAGCGTTTCGACGATCAACTGAACGGCATGCTTGCGAGCGGAGGGCGGGAATCGGTCTTCAGAAGTCAGGACTTCGTATTGGCGCGATTTGTTATTCCGCACTCGATCCAGCAACGGCTCTGACGCGCCGGCAGCTAGGGCAATGTCCTGACGCCCGTAGATCCCGAGCTGTTTCCAGGCAAGCCTGGTGCGAAGTTCGACATCGTCGATCACCGTAGTTACCGCGCGCACGTCCAGCTCGGGCGATTGCAGGGCGAGCGCCAGCGCAAGGGCGTCATCGATATCGTCGCCTATGTCGGTGTCGAATATAATTGGTACGGGCCTTTGCGCGAGCGCCAAGCCACATAGGAATGCGACACAAACAATCGCGCGCTGCATTTCACCGATCCTATCACGCGTCCGCCCGCGTTCAATACTACTGAAATCGCGAAACGCTATCTGATTCACATTGTCTAACGTGTGAGGGCGAATATGAACCAAAAACGTCACGTGCTACTGCTCAAGCACGGGCAATTCTCTATTGTGGAGTGCCCTCACGCCGACGTGTTCGTCCTGGCACGGGTTCGCGATGCGGGAATTTGCGGCGTCTACAAGGAACGGGGAGTGGCGGAGCAGAAGGTGGAGGAATTGAATCAGGCGGCTAAGGAACCCCGGCCGGTTTCAACGTGGTTTCAGGCCAGATAAACGAGAGGCCAGGACGGCGTTGACCGCCCTGGCTCGAAGAGTTACCGATTACCAGCGCCGGCGTTGACCGCCGCCACCACCGCCACCGCGGTTTCCGCCGCCTCCGCCTTCACCCTTCGGGCGGGCTTCGTTGACGTTGAGAGTTCTGCCGTCGAGATCCTTGCCGTTCAGTCCGTTAATGGCGCGATCGCCTTCGCCGTCCACGCTCATCTCCACGAACGCAAAGCCTCTGGATTGGCCGGTGTCACGGTCCGTGACGATGTTCACACGGTCAACTGTCCCGTATGATTCAAATAGTGAGCGGAGCGAGTCTTCCGTTGCCCCAAAGCTCAGATTTCCTACAAATATGTTCTTCATCATTCTTCCTTGTGATTTGCAGAGCGCGAGTCGGGCAAGATCGAACAAAGGCGGCCGGACCGGACTATGTGACACTGCTGATTCGGCAGAGCTGCGAAATACACCTCGAGTCTAGCACACATCGGAAATATCTGTGTCAACCAGTTCCTCGGTGTAGGCGAGTGTAGGCCCGACGCCCGCCATCGCGCGAGTCGTTCGGAGATACCTCCGCCGCAGCCAGCTCTAAGTCGTTGCGGATTGAGCCCCAAGGGCGCTTCTGGTATCCTCGAATTTCGGGTTCCTAACGATTAAGCTTCCCTCCCCGCATACGAGGTCCATATGTCAGGCCACTCCAAATGGGCAACCATCAAGCACAAGAAGGCTGCGCTCGATTCCAAGCGCGGCAAAGTGTTCACGCGCGTCATCAAGGAAATCACGATAGCCGCTCGCAGCGGAGGCGGCGATCCCGACGCGAACCCGCGCTTGAGAACCGCCATTCTCGCGGCCAAGGGCGTCAGCATGCCCGCCGATAATATCAAGCGCGCCATCATGCGCGGCACCGGCGAGATCGAAGGCATCACCTTCGACGAGATCATGTTCGAGGGCTATGGTCCAGGCGGCGCGGCCGTGCTGGTTTTGTGCGCCACCGACAATCGCAACCGGACGGTCAGCGAGATCCGCCACGTCTTCTCTAAGTGGGGCGGAAACATGGGCGAGCAAGGCAGCGTCGGCTGGATGTTCGAGCGCAAGAGCCAGATCATCGTCGACAAAGAGAAAGCCACGGAAGACCAGTTGATGAACATCGTACTCGACGCGGGCGGCGACGATCTGCGCGATGAAGGCGAGCAGTGGTCTGTGCTCTCGGCGCCCGAAGCTCATGAAACCGTAATGAACGCGCTGCAGAAGGCTGGCATTCCCACCGAGTCCGCCGAAATCGCGATGGTGCCGAAGAACCTGATCAAGCTCGAGGGTAAGCCCGCCTCAGGGATGCTAAAGCTCAACGAAGCTTTGGAGGACCACGAGGACGTGCAGAACGTCTGGTCGAACTTCGATATCGACGAAGCCGAGATGGAAGCGTTGGCCTAGCGCCAGCGGGCTCCCGCTGTTGTAGCCATGCGCATATTGGGTATCGACTGCGGCAGCGAGCGCACCGGTTTCGGTGTGATTGAAACCGACGGCCGTTCGCACCGTATCGTCACCGCGGGCGTCATCTGCACACAAGCTCGAACCCCGTTCGACCGGCGGCTGCTCGAAATCGCGACCGGTCTGCGGCGTGTGATTGTGGAGTTCGCTCCGGTGGCCGCGGCGGTCGAGGAAGTGTTCTATTCCCAGAACGTGAAGAGCGCGTTGAAACTCGCCCATGTGCGCGGCGTCGCGCTGCTGGCTTTGGCCGAAGCGGGTATCACCGTCGGCGAGTACTCTCCGTTAGAAGTGAAAGCCAGTGTCGTGGGTTATGGACGTGCGGAAAAGCAACAGGTTCAATTGATGGTGAAGAATCTGCTTGGGCTCTCTGAGCCGCTGGCCGAAGACGCCGCCGACGCGATCGCAGCGGCGATTTGCCACGCTACGCGTACGCAGGCGGCCTCGATGGGAGCGGGCCGGTGAAGACGCTGATTATCGCTTCGCTGATGAGCGTAGTCGCGCTGGCGGATTCTCCGCGAATCATCTACACGAAGGAATTCCGCGGCAGCGTGCCTCCTTTTGTAATCGTAACCGTGGAAAGGAATGGCGACGCCGTTTACCGTGAAGGCGAGAAGGACGAGTACCCCATCAAGTTCAAATTGCGCGAGCATGAGGCGGGCGAGATCTTCCGCCTGGCCGAACAACTCGACCGTTTCTCGCGCCCGCTCGAGTCCAATTTGAAGGTCGCCCACATGGGGATCAAAACTTTCCGGCTCGAGGACGGAGCGACGCGCAACGAGGTCAAATTTAATTATTCTCTGGACGATAGAGCGAAGGCGCTGGCCGATTGGTTTGAGCGCATTTCAGAGAGTGAGCAGAACCTGATCCGGCTCGAACGCACGGTGAAGTACGACAAGCTGGGCGTGAACGACGCGCTGCTCCAGCTTCAGATCGCGATTGAGCGCAAACGGCTGGTGGCGGCCGAGCAGTATCTGCCGCTGCTCGATCGCGTGATCAAGAACGATACGTACTTGCACATGGCAAGAGAGCGGGCGGCCGCAATCGCCGACGCCATTCGCGCGCCGCAGACGGCCGGCCAATGATCCCCGCTCGATGGCTCGCGGGCGTATTGCTTGCGGTCGCAGCATGTGCCCAACAGCCGCTATCCAGCGAAGAAGAGCAGCAATTGCGGCTGGTTCTCAGCCAGGGCGCGAGCAGTCCTGTCGATCTGATCCACGTTCTGGAATCGCATCTGGCGAAATTCCCCGAGTCGCCCAAGAGGCATGAGTTGGAGCGCGGCATTCTGAAGGCGGCCATTCAGGTCAGTGACCGGCCACGCGTTGCCGCCTATGGCGACCGCGTGTTGCGCCGCGAGCCGGGCGACCTTACGCTGCTCGATCCGGTGTGCCGGGCGATGGTGCTCGATAGCCGGCCCGATGTCGTCAAGGCGGGCCTGGAATGGTCCAAGCGCTACGAGGCCGAAGTACGAGCGGCTCTCAACGGACTCTCCGCCGATACGCCTGCGCGCGGCCGCCGCAAGGACGAGATGGACCGCATGCTGAGCCATGCGCTCCTGTTTCAAGCGATCGCCTACGGCGCACTGGGCGAGAACGACCGGGCTATGGTTCTGGCACGCGACAGTTACGCGACGTATCCGGCCGCGGACCCGGCTTTGGAGCTGGCGCGCCGTTATGCGGCAGCCGGTAAAACGGACGAGTCGATCCGCGCGTATGCAGACGCGTTCACGGTGCCCGACGCCAAAGCGAGCGATGCCGATCGTCTGGAGATCCGGCGGCGGCTGGGAGCGGCGTTTCGGAAGGCCACGGGAAACGAAGCCGGCCTGGGCGAGATTGTGCTGCAGGCCTACGACCGGAATGCGGCGCTGATGGCCCAGCGGCGCCTGGCGCTGAAGCAGTTCGACCCGAATTCGGGGGCTACGGATCCGATCGACTTCACGCTGAATGAAGTACACGGCGGCAAGCTCGTATTATCTACTTTGAAGGGCAAAGTCGTGGTAATGGATTTCTGGGCCACCTGGTGCGGCCCGTGCCGCGCTCAGCATCCCTTGTATGAAAAGGTGAAGGAGCGATTCGCCCGCAACGCCGATGTGGTTTTTCTCGCGATCGATACCGACGAAGACCGCGCGCCGGTGAAGCCGTTTATCGAAGAGCAAGGCTGGAGGCACCTGGTGTATTTTGAGGACGGCCTGGTGCGCGCGCTTCGTGTACTGAACATCCCGACCACAGTGGTGCTTGGCCGCGACGGAGCCGTGGTAAGCCGGATGGACGGCTTCGATCCCGACACTTTTGTCGATGTGCTGAGCCAGCGCGTTGCCGATGCTCTTGGTCCGGGAGATTTGAAATGAAATTCGACCGCGTGATCTGGATTGTCCTGGATAGCGTCGGCATTGGCGAGATGCCCGACGCCGCCGCTTACGGGGACGCGGGCAGCGACACGCTGGGCAACATAGCGCGCCGGCGCCCGCTCCACCTGCCGAACTTGTCGAAGCTCGGCCTCGCCAATATCAGGCCCTTCGAAGGTCTCGAGCCGGCTCTCCAGCCGGCCGGATCCTTCGGCCGTTGCGCACTCGCATCGCCCGGCAAAGATACGACGACCGGACATTGGGAGATGGCCGGCATTATTCTCGAACGGCCTTTTCCGCTGTTCCCGCACGGCTTCCCGCGCGAAGTGATGGATGAGTTTGAGCGGCGCATCGGACGCTCGACGCTGGGAAACAAGGCCGCATCCGGCACCGAAATCATCGCCGAGCTTGGCGAGGAGCACATGCGCACCGGCGCGCCGATCGTTTACACATCGGCCGATAGCGTGTTCCAAATCGCCGCACACGAAGGAATGATTCCCGTGTGGGAGCTGTACAAGATGTGCGAAATCGCGCGCGAGATCCTGCGCGGACCGTACGAAGTGGGCCGTGTGATCGCTCGTCCTTTCGAAGGCGAGCCGGGCTCGTTCTCGCGGACTTCAAATCGCCACGACTATGCCGTCCCGCCGCCGCGTGGCATGCTGCTCGACCGGCTTGAGGAGGTGGGAGCGCCCGTATTTTCCGTGGGCAAGATTCTCGATATCTTCCTCTCTCGCGGCATCGGCGGCTACGAGAAGACCAAGACGAATGCGGACGGCATGGCCAAGATTCTCACTGCCATGGAGGACCAGGATCGCGGGCTGATCTTTGCGAACCTGGTCGATTTCGACATGCTCTACGGCCACCGCAACGACGTCGAAGGTTACGCGCGGGCGCTTGAGCAGGTGGACGCGTGGATCCCTGAACTCATCGCAAAAATGGAGTCTCGCGACCTTTTGATCCTCACCGCCGATCACGGCTGCGACCCGACTACCTCGTCCACCGATCACAGCCGCGAGTACGTTCCCCTGTTGACTTACGGCCGCGGCGCGCGCGCAGCGCAGAATCTGGGTACGCGACAGAGCCTGTCCGACATTGGCCAGACCGTGGCCGAAAACTTTGAAACATCGATCGCCTGCGGCTCCAGTTTTCTATCATCGCTATGATTCTTCCCGATGGTTCCGGCAGCCCGAACCGGTTCATGTTCGCAACGGGGATCGAGAATAGTTATCCCGTCATCACCGGACGCGATGGGCGCGACGAACGGGTCGACGAGATGGCCAAGTGCAGCTTTTACGAGCGCTGGCGCGAGGACTTTCATCTCATCAAATACGATCAGGAACTCGAGTACTTGCGCTTTGGTCCCGACTATTACCGTTGTCACTTAGCGCCCGGCAAGTACGCTTGGGAGTTCTGCGATGAAACCTTCGCGGAGTTATACAAGTTAGGCATAAGTCCGATAGCCGATCTGTGTCATTTCGGCGTGCCCGATTGGATTGGAAGCTGTCAAAATCTGGAATGGCCGGAACTGTTTGCCGAGTACGCCGCTCAATTCGCCCGCCGTTTCCCATGGGTGCGCTTCTATACGCCTGTCAACGAGATATTTATCAACGCGACCTTCTCGGCTGAGTTAGGCTGGTGGAACGAACGGCTGCATTCCGAGCGAGCCTTCGTGACATCGCTCAAACACCAGGCCCGCGCTACGATTCTGGCCGAAGAAGCGATTCTCGAGATACAGCCGAACGCCGTCTTTATTCAGAGCGAGGCGACATCATTTTATCATCTGCGCTCGCCCCAAGCCCTGCCCCGCGCTCATGCTCTGAATCTGCGCCGGTTCCTGTCTCTCGACCTGTGTTACGGCCATGAAGTTGACTCGATCATGTACGAGTTCCTCACCGACAACGGACTTACCCGCGCGGAATATCACTGGTTGATGGATCATGGCAAGCAAATGAGGCGCCGCTCGATCATGGGCAACGATTATTACTTCACCAACGAGTGTCTGGTTCCTCCCGAAGGTCCTCTGATCGGCACGGGTGAAATATTCGGTTATTACATAATCACCAAACAGTATTACGACCGTTATCGCCTTCCCGTAATGCATACCGAGACGAACTTGGCGGAGGACGACAAAGCGCCCGGCTGGTTGTGGAAGGAGTGGTTGAACATGGCGCTGCTGAAGCATAGCGGCGTGCCGATCGTCGGCTTCACGTGGTACAGCCTGACGGACCAGGTGGACTGGGACACGGCTCTACGCGAGAATAACGGCCGGGTGAACGCGCTCGGGCTTTACGATCTCGATCGCAAGATCCGGCCTGTCGGACGCGAGTATAAGAATCTTGTTCGCGAGTGGCGCGATGTCCTGCCGCTCGACACCGTCGGTATCAGCTTGCGGACGGCGCACCATCAGGCCTGAAAGGATCGACGATCACCTCCGCGTAATCGTTGGTGCCGTCCAATTGCGATCAGATGCCGTGGCGTCACGAGGTTGTCGAAGGTGGCCGACATTGCCGGCTTCTTTCGAACGTTGGAGGACGAAACAGGCAGGATTGGGTGGCGCGGCATGCGGCTCAAACACGTGCGCGGCGCCGATGCAGGCCCCGGCCGCAGATACCAGCGCCGGCGCATCAGTGATGGAGATGTCCTTGCCGGCGACACGCAGCACTCCCCGGTCCTCCAGCAGTTTCAGATTGCGCGAGATCAATTCCCGGACAGTTCCCAGCCGCGCGGCCAGCTCCGTGTGCGTGCACGGAAGAAGAAAGTGAGGGTTGCCTTGCTCCTCCATCAAATCCAACAACACGCGCGCGAGCCGTTGATGAATGCCGGCCGCTGTCATCAAGTCTATAAACGCCGAAGTGCGGCGCAAGTGGGCGCCGATCTCGGATAGCAATCCGATGGTGGCATCCGGATTCCGGCGGCAAAAACGAATGAACGGGTCGCGCCTCAATATGTAAGCGGTGCAGTCGGACGCGGCGATGCCGGTTGCACGGTTCGGGCCTCCATCCAGCAGCCCCACCGTGACGATGGCGGCGGGGGCGGCCTGCTCACCCACTACAACTGAGCCGCCCATTGCCGTGCGAATATTCAGTCTCAAAGCGCCTCGCACGATGATGTAGAGCCCCTCGGAAACAGACTCCTCACGGAACACCGCTTCCCCTTTCGCGTGAACGCGTCTGGTGGCGCAACGGGCGAGGACAGCGCACCTGCGCGGCCCAAGCGACGCAAACGCCGCAGTCTCGAGTAGAACCTCGCTGCCCAGGGATTTTGGCTCTCGAGGGATTGCCATTGCTCGCTCCTGAGTAACATTAGCCCGCCAGCCAATGCGAGTTCCGTGACCCGAGTCACATGTGTCTAAAAATTTTCTACGTCACGTGACTTTAGTCACCGAGAACTTGCCGCAACAGGCAAATACTCAAACAAAGAAAATGGAGCCGGAAACTAGTTCGAGGTATCGGACGGTAGTTCCAGACATTCAGTTCTGGATGGACATGGTCCCGTGCCAGGCGGCTTGCCCGGTTCGCACCGATGCCGGCCGGTATGTGCAATCGATCGCGGCGGGGAATTTCGAGGAGGCGTATCTCACCGCGCGCTCTCCGAATCCGTTTGCCAGCGTCTGCGGCCGGGTATGCGCCGCGCCTTGCGAAGACCGGTGCCGCCGGGGAAAGATCGATGGACCCGTCAGCATTCGAGCTCTGAAACGGTTTGTTACCGAGAAGTACGGCGTCGAGTCGCTCGAACCGGACACGCAGCAGCGGTTGTTTCAGATAGAGACTGAGCCGGGCAACAAGACAGTCTGGCATCTCCCGCTCTTGCGTGAAAGCCGCAAGATGCAGGCCCGCGGACAGAAAGTCGCGGTGATCGGCGCCGGGCCAGCCGGTCTTGCCGCGGCGCATGATCTCTCGTTGATGGGCTATGCCGTCAGCGTGTTCGAGAGCACGGACACGCCGGGCGGCATGATGTATCACGCCATCCCCGAATTCCGGCTTGCACGCGCGGTTATCCAGAAGGAGATCGACCGCATTCTCGACATGGGAGCGGAACTACGGCTCAATACCCCGCTCACCTCCGGGTACGGCTTGGCGGAACTGCGCGCTGAAGGGTTTGAAGCCGTGTTCCTGAGTGTCGGCACGCAACGCGGGCGCGACCTCAGTATTGAAGGCTCAAACCTGGACGGCGTGGTGCGCGCGATTGATTATCTGCTGAATACAAACCACGGGTACCGCGTGCGCCTGGGCCGCAAGGTGGTGGTGATCGGCGGCGGATTCGTGGCCTTCGACGCCGCGCGCCTGGCCTTGCGTACCGCTGCCGAGGACGGAGCGTCGCAGCAGGCGGACATGGGTCCGGCTCTGGATGCGGCTCGTTCGGCGGTGCGGGCAGGGGTCTCGGAAGTCGTGATGATGAGCCTCGAATCCTTCGATGAGATGCCCGTCATGCGCTCGGCTCAAGGCCGCGAGGAATTCGAGGAGGCGCGCCATGAAGGCGTCCAGTTCCTCACTCAGCGCAGCGCGCGGCGTTTCGTCGGATCCAATGGACGGCTGGAGCGCGTGGAGTTGATCGGCGTGCGGCGCACCTATGACGACGCCGGCCGCTTTAATCCCGAGTTCGACGATACGATCACCGAATCGATCGACGCCGACACAGTAATTCTGGCTATCGGCCAGCAGACCGACCTCTCATTTCTAAAACCGGAAGACGGTCTGGAACTGACTCCGCAGCGCACGGTAAAGGTAGATCGCGCAACGCTCGCCACCAGCGCGCAGGGCGTGTATGCCGGCGGGGACGCTGCGTTCGGACCGCGCAATTTGATCGAAGCGGTAGCGAATGGCAAGCTTGCGGCGCTGTCGATTGACAACTATCTGCGCGGAGTCACCGGCGTTCCCGAGGTGCGATTGAAGGTGGACAAGATCCGCACGCGCGACTACGGGACCAGGACGCATTACGACCGCTGGCCGCGCGAAGCTCCGCCGTCCATCGACCTGCAGCGGCGTACCGGGATCTCCGAAGTTGAGCAGACCTTTACGGAAGCGGAGGCGCTGCGCCAGGCCGAGCGTTGTCTGCAGTGCCACATCCAGACCATCTACGACCCGGACCAGTGCGTGCTGTGCAATCGCTGCGTCGACATTTGTCCGGAGTATTGTTTGAAACTCGTGCCGGTCGAACAAGTGAATTTGGATGGCGTTACGCCGGAGCAGGTGCGGGCGTTCTATGGCGACGCATCGCCGGATGAGCAGCCGCTCTCGGCCATGATCAAGGACGACGAAAAGTGCATCCGTTGCGGATTATGCGCGCTGCGCTGCCCCACGGACGCGATGACGATGGAGGTGTTCTTCTATGAAGAGTCTGAAGCAGTGGCGCAAAGGCCCGGCGCTTCCCGATCCGCATAGCGAGCCTTCGCCCGAGCCGGCTGGATCGCGCGGCGCCACGCGGCGCAATCTGTTCGAGAAGATCGGCATTGGCGCGCTGCTGGCGAGCGTCACGGGTCTCGGATACGCGCTGGTTCGATCGCTGGTGCCGAACGTTCTCTACGAACAGCCCCAACGATTCAAGGCCGGCCCTCCCGACACATTCCCCGAGGGGGCCACGTTCCTCGAAGATCAGCGGGTCTTCATTGTTCGCGAAAACAAAACCTTTCATGCGATCTCGGCGGTCTGCACGCACCTGGGTTGCACGGTGAAAATGGTGAACCTGAACCAGCCCAAGATCGTCCGGATCAACGGCAAATCCACTGAGATCACTCGCGAGTTCGCATGCCCGTGCCACGGCTCGAAATACTACGGCGATGGAACGAACTACGCCGGACCCGCGCCCAAGCCGCTGGCCTGCTACAAGCTCGACGTCTCGCCCGACGACGGCAGCCTGATGGTGAACTTGTCCGAGCCTGTGAATCGCGGTTTCCGGCTGACGGTATAGCGACATGACTAGCATGCGTAGCGTTCTCGACAAGCTGACCTGGACGTGGTCGCCGCGCACCGATCGCGAAGCCGGCGACTCGGTTGTGCGCAACGTACTGCTGCACTGGTTTCCCGCGAAAGTCACCAAGGCAAGCTTGAGTTTCGGTTACTCATTCTGGCTCGGGACGATGTCGGCCATTCTTTTTGCGCTGCTCACCCTCACCGGGATGATGCTGATGTTCCTGTACGTCCCCTCGGTCGAGCGCGCCTATCAATCCATCAAGGATATTGAATTCGTCGTCGCATTCGGCTGGTACTTGCGCGCGGTACATCGCATCGCCGCGCACCTGATGGTCGCCGTCGTGTTCCTGCACATGGTGCGCGTGTTCCTGACCGCGGCCTATCGCAATGGAGTCGCTGTTCAGCAGAACCGCCCATTGAATTGGATTGTGGGCGTCGGGCTGCTGCTTTCCACCTTGCTGCTGTCCTTCACGGGATACCTCCTGCCGTGGGATCAACTGGCCTATTGGGCGATCACTGTTGGCACCAACATCGCGAGCGCCGCTCCAGTGATCGGCGAGCGCATCCGCTTTGTCCTTCTCGGCGGAACCACCATCGAACAGAACACGCTCATCCGGTTTTATGTACTGCACTGCTTCTTCCTCCCGGTCATCGTTCTGTTCCTGTTTGTGTGGCATATGTGGCGCGTCCGTAAGGACCACGGCTTGGCCTGTGTCGACCGGTTGGTTCGCGAGCAAAAGCGCACAACCGTGATCGCGCCGTCGAGGACGTATTCGCTGTTGGGCATTACGAAGGGCCGGACGGTCCACGTGGAGTCGTCGCTCATCGATGAAGTTACCGACACTGTCCCGTCGTCGCCGAATCTGACGCGGCGGCTTCTGATGGTGACTCTGTTCACCGTCGTCGTGGTTTCACTGCTGGCGGTCGCTTTACCGACGCCGCTCGAGGAGCCCGCGAATCCGCGCCTGACTCCCAATCCCGCCAAGGCGCCCTGGTATTTCCTCTGGCTTCAGGAACTCGTCACCGATACGACGATCCATCTGGGCAGCTTCACGATCAACGGCGCGTTTATCGGAGGAATTCTAATTCCCGGCCTCGTGGTGGCGGCGCTGCTTGCATGGCCGTTTCTCGATCGCAGCCCCGTCTCGGCGGTGGGCGTCTGGTTCGCGGCCGCGCGGCGCAGGCAGAACACCGTCTTTCTCCTGCTGGTACTCGCCGTAGTGATTCTGACCATCATCGGCACGTTCCTGCGAGGGCCGTTCTGGCATTTCTTCTGGCCCTGGGAATCGTGGCCCGAGACGCCGAGTCATTTTTAGGAGGACGCATGAACCGGTACGCACGAGACACAATCTGGATCGCGGTGTTCAGCATCGCCCTGCTGGGTCTGCTCGGATTTATCTACTACCGGCAAGTTGCGCCCGAGTGGAAAGACTATCAGGCTGATTTCCGCGATCTGGTGGAGAAGAAGTATGGGGCGGCGCGGGCTGACGTGATCCCGGTGGGCATCCAGCAGATCTGGGCGAAGGATCTCAACCGGGTGGACCGCTGCACGACGTGCCATATGGGCGTCGAGTGGAAAGGTCTGGAGAGCGCGGCGGAACCGTTCCGCACGCATTCCAAGGAACTGCTCAAGGCCCACCCGATTGCCAAGTTCGGATGCACTGTTTGCCACGGCGGCCAAGGTTATGCGGCCGATATGGAATCCGCCCACGCCGTCCAGGCCGAGCACTGGGAACAGCCTCTGCTGGGCGGGGATCTGTCCAAGGCGTACACCATCAGCGACCGCAACGCTTTGATGCAGGTGAACTGCAATCGGTGCCACCGGTACGATCGCGAGACCAAGGGTGCCGACATTATCAATCACGCAAAAGAACTCGTCGGTCAGAAGGGTTGCCGCGCCTGCCATACCATCAACGGCCGCGGCGGCCAGGTTGGACCGAACCTTACCAATGTCGGCGAACTGGCGCCGGAGCAATACGATTACACCCGGCTGGGCGGCAAAGAGTCGGTATTTGCGTGGCACATGGCCCACTTCAAGGATCCCAAGTCGATGTCGGCCGGTACCGTGATGCCGAACTTCAATTTTAATAGTAAGGATGTGCAAGCGCTCACCCTGCTTATCATGAGTTGGAAGAAGACCGACCTTCCCGCGCAGTACATTCCGGGTTTCAAGCAGGCCGATGTTCCGACGCCCGCCGAGCAGGAGAAGGAACGGCAAATGATGACGGGTGAGGGCGCATTCTTCGTGCGCAAGGGCTGTTTCATCTGTCACGACGTTTCCGTGTTCGGCATTGAATCGGCCGCGAAAATCGGACCGGATCTGTCGATTGCCGTAGCCGATGTGCAGAGCCGGTTCGGACGTCAATTGGAAGATTTTCTAGCTCATCCCACGGGCACCATGGCCGTGGTTCTTTCCACGCAAATACACCTCACCGACGCCGAACGGGCGGAGGCGATCCAGAAGTTGCATCAGGCATACGAGCGCAAGCAGGCCGATCAGGCTCCCGCAAAGCGGGCTGCCAAGTGAGTGACTCCGCCTCCGGGCGGACAAGGAGTCAAGCGAGTGATACAAATATTCCGCAAACATAGCTGGCTTACGACCGCTTTGGTTGTCTGCCTATCGTTACTAGTCCTAAGCACCGCATGCAAAAGCAAGCGCAAACGGAACGCAACACAGCAGGGGGATGTCGCCGAAGCCGCAGTGGCTACCTACGTCGCGCCGGGCGACATGGACGAGTTCTATCTGTTTTCGTCGGGCGGTCACTCCGGCAACATCTACGTTGCCGGAGTGCCTTCCATGCGGCACATAGCGACCATTCCCGTCTTCGCGCCTTATCCGGGTACCGGCTACGGATTTGACAAAGAGTCCAAGGCAATGCTGGGTGCGTACACCTGGGGCGATCTGCACCATCCTTCGATCAGTCAAACCAACGGCGACTACGACGGCCGCTGGCTGTTTGTCAATGACAATGCCAACAACCGTGTTGCGCGGATCGATCTGCGCGACTTCAAGACGAAACAGATCTTCGGGCCGATTCCGAATGTCTCGGGCAATCATGGATCGTCGTTCGTAACTCCGAACAGCGAGTACGTGCTCTCCGCGTCGCGCTTTTCGGCGCCAATTCCGCGTTACACCTACGCCCCGATCGAACAGTACGCCACCGTCTACAAGGGAATTGTCGCGGGCATTAAAGTGGACCCGAACAGCGGCGAGCTGAGTTTGGGTTGGGAGATCATGATGCCTCCGTTCAACTACGACTTGGGCTCGACGGGCAAAGGTCCGAGCAATGGTTGGGCCTTCTGGACTTCCTACAACACGGAACGCGCGACCGGCAAACTGGAGGTAACTTCCACGCAGAAGGACCGCGACTACATCGCGGTGGTGAACTGGAAGGCGGCGGAAAAAGCCGTTGCTGAAGGTAAGGGCAAGTCGATCGGTGGAGCGAAGGTGATCGACCCGAAGGATACGCCCGGGGTAGTGTGGCTGATGCCTTGCGCCAAGAGTCCGCATGGCGCGGATGTCACTCCCGACGGCAAGTACATCGTGTGCAGCGGCAAGTTGCAATCAATTACCACCGTGTTCAGCTTCGACAAGATTCAGGCTGCGATTCAAAAGCAGGATTACTCGGGCAACGAAGACGGTATCCCGGTGCTTCGCTACGAGGCGGTCAGGGAAGCTGAAGTGAATGTCGGGCTCGGTCCTTTACACACGCAATTTGACGACCAGGGCTACGCATACACCAGCCTCTTCGTTGAGAGCGCGGTGGCTAAGTGGAAACTGGGTACTTGGGAGGTGGTGGACAAGATCCCCGTGTCGTACAACATCGGCCATCTGTGCGCCGCCGAGGGCGACACCATGCATCCCAAAGGGAAGTATCTGATCGCTCTGAACAAGTTATCCCACGGACGCCACATCAGCGTCGGTCCTTCCCAACCGGAATCTTCGCAATTGATCGGTATCTCCGGCGAGAAGATGAAACTGCTGTACGACGCCTTTACCGAACCCGAGCCACATTATGCGCAGATGATCAAGGCAACCACGCTGAAGCCCTTCGAGGTCTACTCCAAGGAGCAGAACAAGCACCCCAACGCGATCTGGGATATCAAGGACGCGAAGATCGACCGCAACGGAGCGAATGTGACTGTTAAGATGACTGCCGTGCGCAGCAACTTCGAGCCGAACAAGATCGAAGTCAACCAGGGCGATCACGTGACCATTTACCTGACCAACATCGAGCAGACCACCGATGAGCTGCACGGCTTCGGGCTGATGGATTACAATCTCAACGTCGTAGTCGATCCTGGCGAGACCAAGACGATCGAATTCACGGCCGACAAGCCAGGGGTCTTCGCCTATTACTGCACCAACTTCTGCTCTGCGCTGCACCAGGAGATGCAAGGTTATCTGCTGGTGAAGCCGCGCGGCGGAGCTGCGGCTGCCGCGCGCAATCGCAACTCCGCTGGAATCGCAGGCGGGACCAATTGATTCGACGGAGTTACTGATGCCGAGTACAGCAAACACGTCCGCGATGAACGGACTCATTCAAAGGCTCGACCGCTTCTTCGACCGCGAACTCACGATCACCAGCCGGATCCTTATCATCGCGGGCGTGCTGCTGCTGATTCCGGTGTACCTTGTCCCGATGTATCAGATGACTCTCATCTCCAACCAGTTTCCGGACGGCCTCGAGTTACACATCTACGCTGCAAAACTGGAAGGGGGGAGCACGCCGAACCGCGACGATTTGCGGGAGATCAATACACTAAACCACTACATCGGAATGCGGCCGCTGCTCGAGAGCGACTTTAGCGAATTCAAGTGGCTGCCGCTGGCCGTCGGTGTCTTCGCGCTACTTGCCTTGCGCGCGGTAGTCATCGGAAAAATGTCGAAACTGGTGGATATCGTGGTGCTATTCGTCTACTTCGGTCTGTTTTCTTTGTGGAGCTTCTACCAGCGCCTATATCAGTACGGGCACAATCTCGATCCGACCGCGGCAGTTAAGGTAAAACCATTTACGCCGCCGCTGTTCGGAACCCAGCAAATCGCCAACTTTACGGTAACG
This sequence comes from Bryobacterales bacterium, assembly GCA_038322705.1. Lineage (GTDB taxonomy): Bacteria > Acidobacteriota > Terriglobia > Bryobacterales > Bryobacteraceae > TMP-7. The sequence continues at coordinate 36,726 of JBBQGC010000033.1, forward strand.
AACATGCCCGAGGTCGGGTCGTATCTTATGATCGGCTTCGCGATATGTTTGTTAATTGCCGTGTGGCATTCCTCGAGCCACACGCCCACCGAAACAAAAACCGTATGAGAGGGGCCGCGCTCGCTTTAGTGTGCGTCGCCGCCGCCGGAGCGGAACTACGTGTCGGGCAGGGGAACCAGTTCTCCACCATTCAAGCGGCTCTCGCCCAAGCCCGCGCGGGAGACGTCCTCCAGGTCGGGCCCGGCACTTACGCGGACAATCTGATCCTCGATCAGACGGTTCAACTGATCGGTACCGGGGCGCCGACCATACGCGGGACGGGATCCGGCAGCGTGGTGACCGTCCGCGCACCGGGATGCACGCTGAAGGGCTTCCGCATCGAACATAGCGGCGGCTCCTTGATGGACGAGGACTCGGGCGTTCTTCTCTATTCGAGCGGCAACCGGATCCTCAACAACCAACTGAGCGACATCCTGTTCGGCATCTATTTTTATAACTCGAATGACAACGTGGTGCGCGGCAACACGATTCGCGGACGCGCGGAAATCGAGCAGGGCGAGCGCGGCGCGGGCCTGCACTTCTGGAACTGTCTGCGAAATACCATCGAACGGAACATAATCACCGGTACCCGCGACGGCATGTATCTCCAGAATGCGAGCGACAGCGCCGTCCGCGGCAACCGGGTCTCGAACGTGCGGTACGGCCTCCACTACATGTATTCGAACGACAACATATTCGAGGACAATGTTTTCGAGAACAGCGTCGCCGGCGCGGCCATCATGTACTCGACGCGAATTCAACTGCGGCGCAACCGGTTCGTTCACAACCGCGGCTTCAGCTCGTTCGGCATCTTGTTCCAGGATTCGACCGATATCGCCGCCGAGCAAAACATTATCGCGGACAACGGATCGGGTATCTTCGCGGAATCTCTGCGGGGCAGCACGTTCCGCCGTAATCTCATCTCGGGCAACGACACGGCTCTGGAAATGTTCTCCAGCTCCGAGGGCAACGAGTTTACAGAGAACAATTTCATCGCGAATCTTGCGCCAATTCGCGTGATCGGCTCCACGACCTCAACCCGGTGGAGCGCCGCCGGACGAGGCAACTACTGGAGCGAGTACGACGGCTACGATATGAATGGCGACGGGATCGGGGATGTTCCGTTCCAGATCCGCAACCTCTATGAAAAGCTCGAAGCTCATCATCCCCGGTTGCGTCTGTATTTCCAGAGCCCGGCCGCGCAAGCGCTCGTTGCCGCCGAGCGGGCTTTCCCCATCATGCGAAGCGCCTCCGAGGCAGACCCGCATCCCTTGATGCGGCCCGTCGATATCGGCGTATCGCTTCCTGAGTATTCGAAACACACCCCTTCGAAGGCGACGGCGGGATTCACTGCGGCAGCGGCCCTCGTTCTCGCGGGCGCCCTGCTGGTAAGGCGCAGAGGAACATCCTCATGATCCGCGTCGAGAACCTCCGCAAACACTACGGCGAACACATCGCGCTGGACGGCGTGACGTTTGACGTTCCCGTTGGCGAGTGTTTCGCGCTTCTCGGCCCGAATGGAAGCGGAAAGTCCACGGCATTGAAATGCCTCGCAGGGCTCGTGCTTCCTTCATCGGGATCGATGTCGATTGGCGGTTTCGATGTGCGCCGGGACGGCCGTAAGGCTCGCACGATGACCTCTTACTTGCCCCAGCATGTCTCCTTTCCCGACCATTTGCGGGCCCGCGAAGTGCTTGAGTTCTACGCGCGGCTGCGTTCGGTTCCACTCAGCCGAGTCGGCCGTGTCATGGAACTGTTGGACTGCGCGGCATTCGCGGGGCGGTTCGTTTCGGATCTATCGGGCGGCATGCAGCAGCGTCTCGCGATCGCGGTGGCGTGCTTGCCTGATGCGCCGCTGCTGATGCTCGACGAGCCCACGGCAAGCCTCGATCCCGAAAGCGCCGCAGGTTTCCGGCGCCTGCTTGCCGATTTGAAGTGCGCAGGCAAAACGATCGTGTTTGCCACGCACGTCTTGGCTGATTTGGAACATCTCGCGGATCGCATCGCGATTCTGGTGAATGGCCGTCTGTTGGCCGTCAAAACGCTCGAGGAATCCGGCCTGAAACAGTTCGGCCCCGAGGAAGTGTATCTGAGGTATTTGCATGCGACTGCTGCTCGCCGGGGCGATGCTGACCCTTTTGACCGCGTGCGGCTCCCATTCGCCGCGGCCAGTTGAGATCGAGTCCTCCGACATGTGCGGATCCTGCCGCATGGCAATCTCACAGAAGCAGTTCGCCGCCGAAGCGGTCGACGCCGATGAAAACGCGGTGAAGTTTGACGACATCGGTTGCATGTTGCGGTACCTCGCGACTCCCGAACATAAACCAGCGGCTTTGTTCGTCGTGGACTACGAAACGAAACGGTGGATAGAAGCGAGCAACGCTTCTTTCGTACGCGGCTCCAGGATCCCGACGCCGATGGCCGGCGGGATACTCGCATTTGCAGAGCGCGCGCGAGCCGACGCAGCGGCGCGTGAAATCGGCGGCGAAGTCGTGTCCTTCGCGCGGCTCCGAATGCAATGACGAGGGTAGTCATCGCAGCGGCGCTACTGACCGTCGCGGCCCTCGCGGTTGTGTTCGGATGGCGCTGGTGGCACTCCGATCGTGAGGAGCAACAGCACGCGGACGGCGACGAGACGCAGATCCGCATCGGACCCGTGGATCGCGCCTGCGACATTTATCAATCCGGACCCGCCCTAAATAACGCGCGGATGTTTCTGCATGGCGCGCGCAATGACGCGTGGATACCCGCCGGTTCGTACTTCTTGATGGTCCGCGACGGCGCGCGCGAACTGTACTATCCCGCTCCGATGCTCGGTTACCGGTCTGGACCCGATCGCGACGGTTCATTCGTCGTAACCATCCGTCCCGCCCCAGAGCCGGATCCGCCCGCTGCGCGTTCAGACTCGCCCGGATTTGCATTTGTACCCAGCGGGCATTTTTTGATCGGCGATCGGGCGAATCCCCGTGAACCCCACTATGTGTGGGTTCCAGCTTTCTTTATCGGCGTGTTCGAAGTTACCAACGCAGAGTTCCGCGATTTTTTGGACGATCCAACCGGCTTCGCTTCGAACAAAAACTGGAGCGAAGCGGGCCGCGACTGGAAGGCTCACGGCCACTCTGAATCGACAGCGCTCCTCAAACCGAATGTCGCCGATTCCCGGCGGTTCGGACAACCCGATCAACCGGTCACGTCCGTCACCTGGTTCGAGGCCATGGCGTACTGCCGCTGGTTGACCGCCCACTCGGGCGCGGGCCGCTGGACCTACTCGCTACCGAGCGACGCGGAATGGGAGAAAGCCGCACGCGGTCCGGACGGGTTCGATTACGGCTTGGGTTCCGCCATCAGTGATGCGGAGATCGCATCCTATAACTGGAAGAAGAACCCGGATGTTCCAGTAACCGTCGTCGGCTGGGCAGAGACGCAGCGCACATACCGGCACAACCGGTATGGCATGTATCACGCATCGGGGAACGTTGCCGAATGGACCGCTTCCGCATTTCTTCCCTACAGCCGCCAACAACCGTACACCGAAGACCGGCGCAATAACGCCGAACTTTCCGAGCGGCGGAGCGTACGCGGCGGGTCCTGGTATAGCGCGACAACCGCTCCGCTGTACCTGCCGTATCGCGACGCATTCCAGCCATCGCGCCGCGACCGTGATGTCGGGTTCCGCGTCGTAGCCAAGCCGATTCCGTGAGAGGTTCTAAAATGATAAATTCCATACTCACCATCGCCCGCCAGGAACTGACCATCGGCCTGCGCAGCCGCTGGATGATCGGCTTCGCGGCGGTATTCGGAGTGCTCTCGCTCGCAATCTCCTACTTCGGAACGGTGACGGCGGGAGCGGCTGGCATGCAGGGCTTCGAAAGAACCGCGGCGAGCCTGCTGAGTCTTGTGCTGTACCTGGTTCCGCTTCTCGGGCTGATGCTGGGCACGCTGAGTTTCTCCCGCGATCCGGCTGCCAACGAACTGCTGTTTGCGCAGCCGCTCGGCCGCGGAGAGATCCTGTTCGGACGCCTTTCAGGTCTGTTCGCCGCCATGTCGGCCGCTATGTGCGCGGGGTTCGCCATTGCAGCCGCGGTCATCCTGAACGAATTGGGATCGGAAGGCTTCTTCCGCTTCGTATCGCTCGTGGCCCTTTCATTCGTGCTCGCCGCCGTTTTTCTTTCTCTCGGCGCGGTGTGCGGGTTGGCGTCGCGTTCGCGAACTCGCGCGTTCGGAGTGGCCCTGTGCGCCTGGTTCTTCTTCGTGATGTTCTACGATCTCTCCGTCATCGGCCTGGCATTCGTGTTTCCCGAGCGCACCGCGAATACCCTGATCTTTGTGACTCTCTTCGGCAATCCGGTTAGCCTCGCGCGAGTAGCGAGCCTGCTCACTCTCGGCGATCCGTCCATCTTCGGAGCGTCCGGCGCCGCACTGTTGAAGTTCCTCGGCGGCGCGTGGCGAAGCTACGCTGCGCTGGCGCTCGCACTCGGCGCCTGGACGATCGCGCCGGTTGTGCTGGCATCCCGTATTCTCCGCCGCATCGACCTATAGCGCGCGTTTGCTACTGTAACAATATGCGCACCGAGTGGGTTGCAAAACGGGAAGCGGATACTGTCCGCACGCAGATTTATTACGCGCGCCAGGGGCTGATCACCGAAGAGATGCGCTATGTCGCCACGCGCGAGCGCATCGAGCCGGAACTGGTCCGTTCCGAAATCGCTCGCGGACGCATGATCATCCCCGCCAACATCCGGCACACCAATCTCGAGCCGATGTGCATCGGTGTCGCGTCCACGTGCAAGATCAACGCCAACATCGGCAACTCATCCACGACGTCGAATATCGCCGAGGAACTCGAGAAACTTCGCTACTCGGTGAAGTTTGGCGCCGACACGGTGATGGATCTATCGACGGGCGGCGACATCCCGCTGATCCGCAAAGCGATCATCCGCGATTCGCCGGTGCCCATCGGAACAGTGCCGATCTACGAGGCTCTGTCGCGGGTTCGCCGGGTCGAGGACCTCAATATCCAGGTCATGCTCGAAGTGATCGAAGAGCAAGCCGAGCAGGGCGTCGATTACATGACGATTCACGCTGGTGTCCTGGTGCAGCACGTACCGCTGGCGGCCAAACGCATCACCGGAATCGTGAGCCGCGGCGGCGCGATCCTTGCCGAGTGGATGGTGAAGAATCACAAACAGAATCTGCTGTACGAGAACTTCGACGCAATCTGCAAGATCTTCCAGAAGTACGATGTCAGCTTCTCGTTGGGCGACGGTCTGCGTCCGGGTTCCATCGCCGATGCGAGCGACGAAGCGCAGTTCGCCGAATTGAAAACTCTAGGCGAGCTCACGCGCAAGGCGTGGGAGTACGACGTTCAAGTGATGATCGAAGGTCCGGGACACATTCCCATGGACCAGATCCAAATGCAGGTGGAGAAGGAAAAGGAGATGTGCTACGAGGCTCCCTTCTACACGCTGGGTCCGCTGGTTACCGACATCGCGCCGGGTTACGATCACATCACGTCGGCGATCGGGGCGGCCATGATCGGCTGGTACGGAGCTTCCATGCTGTGTTATGTCACTCCCAAGGAGCACCTCGGGCTGCCGAATCGCGAGGATGTGAAAGCCGGGATCATCGCTTACAAGATTGCCGCGCACGCCGCCGACATCGCACGCCATCGTCCTGGAGTGCGCGACCGGGATGACGAGCTGTCGCGCGCGCGGTTCAACTTCGATTGGAAGCGTCAGTTCGAGCTGTCGCTCGATCCAGAGACGGCGCAGGCCTATCACGACGAGACTCTGCCCGAGGAAGGGTTTAAAGACGCGGCGTTCTGCTCCATGTGCGGGCCGAAGTTCTGCTCGATGAACCATTCGGTGAAAACGCAGAACTTCACTTCCGAAGAGGCCGACGCGGTATTGTCGGGTACACCGTTGGTGTCCATCGCCGATGCAAATCCCGGACGGCATTCGTCCTGACGAGCGGATTCTGGTTCTCGGAATCCCAGTGCCCGCTGTCATCGCGGTGCTTTGCCGAGCGGTGAGCGGTGGTTCCGTCGCCGTCCTGTGCGATCGCGAGCAAATCTACGAAGCGCGCAAGGCGTCACGCGATCTGCACAACGTGATGTTCGTCCCCGGTACGCCCGACGTGTTGCCGTGGAGCGACGGTTACTTCACGCGCGTGCTGATAGCGTCAGACGACTGCGCAGCGCCGCCTGAGGTGCAAGCTGAAATGGAACGTGTCATGAGTAAGGACAGACGTGGCTGATCAACTCTACGTGTCGTACTGGCTGCGCGGCTTCAGCGCGATGTCGATGCTGCGCCACTACGAACAGGCGCTGCGGCTGTTCCCGTTTTCGAAGCTGGCCAAGAGCGATTCGGTGTTCCGCATCTACGCCATCGCTTATCACGAGCCGATTCTGATGGAGGTTCCCGCCGCGCCGCCGGTGAACGTGGACGCCGTGTTGAACGTCGCGCGCGATTACCCGGCCTCCGATGTGTGCTACGAACTCGAGGCGGCTTGGGATTTATGGCAGTGGGATAACGACTGGAAATTGGCGCCCTCGCGCGTGCTGATCTCCTGCTACGGGCCGGAGTTCGAATCGGGCGATGGCGAGAATCTGCGGATCGGGTTCGGGCTCGACGAGCAATTCCTGCCCGGTCCCGGCGCCGAGGAAGGCATGACCATGGTGAAGTCAAATATCCAAAGCCTGCTCCGCCTGGTGCACGATGTGGATGACAAGCTACCAGTCGAGCGGCGTCAGTTGTGGTCGGAGTCCGGCGAGAATTTCGCCGAGTTGCTGGCGCAGGCATTAGCGGCCCACGAACGCCCTTCCTGAAGAGTGTCCGCGGGCCGCTTCGAATCTACTTCTGGAAGACGTTCGCTTTCTTGAAGTCGCCCGCTTTGAAGTAGGACACACCGGACGGGTCCACGTGACGGCGCATCGCCGCGTTCACCTGATCCGCGGTCAGCGCCGCGACTTTGGTCTCGAGCGCCTCGTCGAACTTCAGAGTGCGCCCGAAGAACTCGCGCGAGGCCAGCATGCGCGCCAACGCCTGATCCTGCGAGCGTTGAACCTTCTGCTCTTCGAGCCACGACTTCTTGGCGGCGGCCACTTCATCGGCGGTAAAACCATCCTTGAGCGTACGCGCCAACTCGTCCTTGAAACTCGCCTCCACTTTGGGCGCGTTCTGCGGCGCGCTGATCGCATAACCCACCAGGATCGCGCCCTCATCCTGCGTCGGAACGACGAACTGGGTCCCAGTTCCGTAGCTCAAGCCTTCCTTATCGCGGATCCGCTTAAACAGTCGCGATGCGGTTGACCCGCCTACCATATACGAAGCCAGCGTCATCGCCGGATAATCGGGATCCTCATCGGACATCTTCACGCGCAAGCCGGCCATGAACATCGCGTTCTGCTTGTCCGGGGTTTCGATGTTCATGTTCGCAGCCTGCAACTGCTGATGCGGCGACACAACTCGCCGGTATGGCTTCGGGCTCTTCCAGTCGCCGAACAACTCGGCCGCGAGCTTCTCAACCTCGCTGGTGTTGAACTGGCCCGACACGACGAACTCCGCGTTCGAAGCGCCGTAGAAGTCCTTGTAGAAGTTTCGCGCGTCTTCGAGAGTGGGCTTCTTGAAGTCCTCGATCTGCTCTTCGGCCGTGCCGACATGCCGAACATCGCCTGCCGGATAAGGATTCAGATGCCGTTGCACAGCGAGCATGGCCAGCATCTGCGGCTCGCTCTTCATCGACTCAAATCCAGCCAAGCGCTGCTGGCGCACGGTCTCGAACTCGTTCTCTGGGAAAGAGGGTTCGCGCAGGATCTCGGCCGCCAGACGCAGTGCGCCGGGCAGATTCTCCTCGGTGGTCTCGATCGTGGCGCTGGCAGTGGTGGGGCCGCCCGTGACCATGATGCGCGCCTTCAACTTGTCCATCGCGTCCTGAATCTGCTGGCGCGACTTGTTCTTCGTTCCGCGCATCAACATCGCCCCGGCTAGCTGCGCCGTTGCCGCCTTGCCGAACACGGATTTCTCGTCGCCGAACCTCAAATTGATCAAAGCTACAACGGTGCCGCCGCGCGTCTTCTTCGGCAGCAGCACTACCTTCATGCCATTCGAAAGCTTGGTGCGAACCAGGCGGCTCTCGATGTTCGCGGGAGACGTGTCGAACGCCTCGCCCTGCGCGATCGTCTCTCCGCCTTTGAAGTCTTTCATCAGCGTTGCAATTTCCGGCGCCGCCGGAATTTCGGCGCGGTCCGGATCCTTGGTGGGCACAAACACACCGAGCGTCCGGTTCGATTCCTTGAGGTACGCTTTGGCGACTCGCACGACATCCTGCTCAGTCACTTTCTTGATTCCGTCGCGGAACAGATACAGCAAGCGCCAGTCGCCCATCGCGGCCCACTCGCTCATGAAAATCCCGATCTGCTCGGAGTTAGTCAGTTCGAGATCGATTTGTTTCAGCAACCGGGTCTTGGCTCGCTCGACTTCTTCCTTCGTTGGCGGCTCCTTGGTGAGGCCTTCGACCGTGCTAAGCAGGATCTGCTTCACTTCGTCCAGCGGCTGGCCTTGGCGCACGCGAACCATCGCCAGGAAGAAACCGGGGTCGTGCATGTCTTCGAAACCCATGCTTGCCGACACGGCCTTCTTGTTATCGACCAGGGCTTTGTAGAGGCGCCCCGACGGAGTTTCGCCGAGAACCGCCGACAATACCTCGATAGCCGGAGCATCGGGGTGCGATCCCGCCGGACCGTGATACAACGCGGCGATTGCTTGCACGTCGCCAGACCGCCGCAGTGTTACCGTACGCTCGCCGTCCTGGGTCGGCTCAACCGTGTAGGTCTTGTCCAGCTTGCGCGCCGGTTTCGGAACGGCCGCAAATGTCTTGGCGACCAACGCCAAGGCCTTGGCTTCCTGGAATTTCCCGGCGATGGTGAGCACCGCGTTATCGGGCTGGTAAAACTTTTGATAGAACGCCGTCAGCCTGTCATACGGCACGTTTTCGATATCGGAGCGCGCGCCGATCGTGCTCTTGCCATAGTTGTGGAACGTATAAGCGGCTTCCATGGTGCGCTGCATCAGCATGCGCTCCGGACTGTTCTCGCCCATTTCGAATTCGTTGCGCACAACCGTCATCTCGGGGGCCATGATCTCTTTCGAGATGAGCGCGTTCACCATACGGTCCGCTTCCAGCTCGACGGCCCACTTCAGGTTCTCGTCCGTAGCGTTGACCGTCTCGAAGTAGTTGGTCCGATCGAATGACGTGCTTCCGTTGAATTGGGCGCCGTGATCGGTCAATTCCTGTTTGATGCTTGTCCGGTTCTTGGTTTTGATGAACAACACATGTTCGAGAAGATGCGCCATTCCGGTCTCGCCATAGCCTTCGTGACGTGAGCCGACAAGATAAGTCATGTTGACGGTGAGCTTGGGTTTCGACTCATCGGGAAACAACAAGACACGAAGTCCGTCCGGAAGTGAATATTCAGTGATGCCTTCGACCGACGTTATCTTTTGAACGCCCGTGGGAAGGGACTGGGGAACTGCGACGGCCGTAAATGCGAGCACAGCCGGTACTGCAAGCAGAGTTCTGCGAATCATAGATTTGTAACCAGAGGGTGACTCCAGTATACCAACCCGCTCAAAAACAGACCGCTAACTTCATGGCAGGATTTTAACGCGGATAAGGAAGGTGGAACCCCGTCAGTTCGTAACGCATGGCTCTATGAACCCGTCCACTTAGCGGGGAGAGGCTACAAAATGAATAATCTGAACCAAACGCTCCGGCTTGCAGGCGCAGCGGTCGGGTTGGCGGCGCTCGCGGCGGCACAGCAGTACCCGCCACCGCAACAGCAGTATCCGCAGCAGCAGCAGTATCCACAGCAGCAGTCTCCGGCGCAGCAGCCGTATCCGCAGGCGCCTCCGCCGTATGCGGGGAACGCGCCGCAGTTTTACCCAGAGCAGTTGGACGGACTGCTTGGGCGCATCGCACTCTATGCCGACCCGCTGTTGGCGCAGGTGCTGGCTGCGGCGACGTATCCAAACGAGATCCCGGAAGCTGCGATGTGGGCCAACCAGCACCGGTATGTATATGGCGAGAATCTGGCGCGGCGCATCGCTGACGATCGTTTGCCGTGGAGCCCGAACACCATCGCGCTACTGCCGTTTCCGGACGTGCTGGACATGATGGCCCGTGACATCGGATGGACTCAGCAACTGGGGAGCGCCGTGTTGGCGCAGCGCCCGGACGTAATGGACGCCGTTCAACGCATGCGCCGACGGGCTCTCGATTACGGGACCCTGCGCAGTACGCCTCAGCAGCGCGTGCTCGCTTCTGGCGACTACATCCAGATACTTCCGGTGGATTCCGGTTACTACTATGTGCCGATTTACAACCCGAACGTCATCTATGTACGGCCGTCCCGCGGCTTTGTCGGAGTGACGTTCGGTCCGCGCGTATACATCGGCGCTGCGTTTGGAACGTGGGGGTGGGCCAACCCATCAATCGATTGGCGCGCGCACAACGTGATTATCGATCGCCGCCCTTGGGAACGAAGCTGGGCGAACCGCGAGCGGTACGAACACACGTATACATCGCCTCGTCCCCGCGTTGATGGCCCTCGCGAGGAACGCCACGAGCGCGAAATGCGTGATTACCGCAACCGCGATGCTGGCGGTGATCGTGACCGGCGCGAACGCGATCGCGAGCGCCGTTAGTCCTCCGACGGCGCAGGCAGGGGCCGCGTAGCGAACACATACTCCGCTACCGGCTTCCCGCCGATCAAGTGCTCCTGAATGATTCTCTCCAGCACCTCAGGCGTGGCCGAGTGATACCACGTCCCCTCCGGATAGACCACCGCAATCGGCCCCCCGGCGCAAACCCGTAAACAATTCGCTTTCGTTCGATAAACGCAGTTCTCGCCTTCGAGCAGACCCAAATCCCTGAGTCGTACTTTCAAGTATTCCCACGCAGGCAGGCTGACTTCGGGCGGAGCGCACTTGGGTTCCGTCGGCCCCGAGCACAAGAAGATGTGTCTTCGAATTTCGGGGATGTGCAGCCCGTCCGCGATTCGCGTGAGTGCCGGATTAGGCATGTTACTGAGACAAAGGCGCGCGATCGGCGCCGGCTTCACTCTCTAACGCCTGCCGGGCCGCTTCGGGAATCACCCGCCAGTTATTATCCGCCTTGGCGGGAAGAGTCTTCTTGGCCGTGTAATACTCCACCATCATGTCGCGGATCTCTTCCGTGGAGCGCCACAGCACTTTGGCGTCCCGAAACATCGAGTAGCCGCCGCTCCCGCCTGCCCGGTAGTTATTGACCGCAATTCTGAGAGGCTGGTCATCGCGCAACGGCTCGCCTTTCCACTTCAGGTTACGGATGCGCTGTCCCATGGGTTGACTCAAGTCAATTTCGTACGACACGCCCTGCGCCATGTCGTAATTGAAACCCGCCATCTTGGTGTTAATCAAGCGATCGTGGGAGCAATCGGCATTGCAGGGCAAGTAATACCTCGCCGAATTCTCCAAAGCTTCACGCACCATGCGCCCGTTGCCCTGGATCGCGTACAACGTGTTGTCGTACAGATACAGAGCGGCTAATTCGCGAACCGTTACCGGCCCTTTCGGCGCCCGCACACGCGTATTGAATGCGGACGTGAACGATACGTCGGCCTGCGCGTATTTCAACTGCACTTCCTGAATGGCATCGATCAAGGCGGTGTCCTTCACGCGCGCGAACTCGGAGGTGAGCGGCTCGCTCGCGGTCGCGACCGGGGCACTCAAGTACGCCTCGGCCGCTTTGAAATACGGCTCGGCAATTTTAGTCAGCTCCGGGTCGGAGGGTGTACTGGCTGTTACCGGTATCAAGCGGCTGGTCTTATCGGTAATGCGCCAGCTTCCACCTGAGTCATCCAAAGTGAAATCCATGCGCCCGAGAGACATGCCCCAATTCTTTGGTTGCATCAATATGACATGGCCAATATGTCCGCTCTCCAATTGCGCGTGGGTATGGCCGAACACAACGGCGTCAACACCGGGAACACTCTCGGCGATGTCGTACATCATGTTCTCGTTTCCGAGTTCGCTTTTCTCCTTCGCGCCTGTCTCCAGATTGCGTCCGAGCCCCGCATGTCCCGCAACAATGACGATGTCCGGATGGTATTCTCTGCGGGCGCGCCCAACGGCCTCGGCCGCGGCATCCCTGCCGGGAAGGAACGTGTAGCCCTTGATGTGAGCAGGCTCTTCCCAGATCGGAATCGCGGGCGTGGTGACACCCACCACGACAACCTTGATCCCGCCGACCTCTTTCAACACGTAAGCGGGAAAGGGCTTGCCGGCGCCCGCCGCGACCTTCGTATTCGCCGAGAGGATCGGAAATTTGGCTTCGTTTCGTGCTTTGTCCAGATTCTTCAATCCGAAGTTGTATTCGTGATTGCCGGCCACCATGGCGTCGTACTGCAGATAATTCATCGCCCGCATCATCGGATCGCCGGGCAGCGGCGCGGGTAACGCCAGCCCGAGCGGCATCTGGCCGTGAGCGATGTAATGCTGATACACGCCCTCGAGCGGCGCGCCCTGGATCGTGTCTCCGCAATCGATCAGTACGGTATTCGGGTTCTCGGCGCGGATGCGTTCGATCAGCGTCGCGATCTTCGCCAAGCCGCGAGGCGCAGGTTTGGCCGTGTAGAAATCGTACGGCAGCAGGTTGCCGTGAAGGTCGGTTGTGACCAGCAGAGTAACGGTAACGGTCTTTGCGGACAGGCCGAGCGTGAGTAATGTGGCGAGGAAGATTGTGCGTAAAATGCGCATAATGCGGCAACTCCAGTATAATCGGGCTTTATGAAACAAACGTTCTTATTGGCGCTGCTGGGCGCTTGTGCTTGGGCGCAAACTGCCGCCCCGAAAGCTGCGGGCACCGCGAAGACCGGCGCATCGAGACCCGGCGCTGCAAGAAAGTCGGGCGCAGGCGCGGCGTCGTCGTCCGCCAAGCTGATGAATCCGGCGGCCTGGACTAAGCAAGCGCCGCCCGAGTTCAAAGCCAAGCTTACGACGACGAAGGGCGACATCGTCATCAATGTGCATCGCGACTGGTCGCCGATGGGCGCCGACCGGTTCTACAATCTCGTCCGCAGCGGCTTCTTCACGAATGTCAGCTTCTACCGCGTCGTGCCGAAGTTCATCGTGCAGTTCGGAACCGCGGCTGATCCCAAGGTGGGGGCGGCCTGGAAAAAAGCAAAGATCAAGGACGACCCAGTGAAGCACACCAACACGAAGTACTCGATCACTTATGCCAAGCCCAATCTTCCCGACAACCGCACAACCGAATTGTTCATCAACTTGAAAGACAACGCATTCCTTGATGCCGACGGATTCTCTCCCTTTGGCGAGGTCGTCGAAGGGCAGGACGTAGTCGACCAGATCTATAGTGGATACGGCGAAATGTCCGAGCAGCCGGGCGGGGCGGGCCCTTCCCAGGGCCGCCTGGAGGCGGAAGGGAAGGCGTACTTGGACAAGAGCTTCCCGAAACTCGACAGCATCAAGAGCGCGGCGGTGATCTCCGGCGAAGCGCCAGCGGCACCTGCAGCCAAGCCTGCGAAGAGCGCCGCTCCGACCGTAAAAAAGACGATGCCGATTCATAAAAAATCCGAGGGGAAGTAATCTGAGAGCTTTTCCGCGGGCCAGGCACTAAGAAGTCAAATAAGTAGAGAATGTCCTCCGAACGGTAAGCCGAAGACCTCCGCTTACCGAAATTCTCTAAAACACGCGTACAGGCGTCCGGTGTTGCCTCATCTACAATGGCCGGGCGCCTGTTCAATTTTTCGGGAACAGGCGATCGGCGCGGCCCAGCAGCCATCGCGCCCGCCGCTGCATGATCAGATTTCGCAGACGGCTGGGTGGCTCGGCATTCACATCTACCGCCAAAGCCTTCTTGAGCATCGCTTCGAACTCGGTCTGATTCTTCGCTGGTATCAGCACGCTCTCCGCATAAACCACGTAGGGGCTCGCCTGATGGCCCTTGCTCAACTCGATTGCGCGCTCGAAATGCTGTTTCGCCCGAGCGGCTTTATCGCCACGCCGGGTAGGGCTGCCCATTTCGAAGCTGATCATCACGGTATGCAGCGCGCCATGATCGTACGCCTCATCCAAGGCCAGCGCGCGTTCAAGCAGCGATTCGAACTGTGGAATCTGCGGCAGCATGAACATGTCGCGTGATGCCGCGAGCGCTCCTGCCCACGAGACCGCGGTCCAGTACATGAACGGGACATCGCGCGCCGACAGCGCTTCCACGGCGGTTTTCGGGTTCGCCTTCAATGCCGAGGCGAACGCGGCGTGCTTCAACTCGAGACCGCGCATTCCGTAATCACGTCCGCGTAGAAACAGCTTGGTTGCGCGTTCCCGAAGCGCATTCGCCGCCGCCCGGTCGCCGCGATCTTCGGCCTCATCGGCATCTATCTGCACGAACGCGTAGGCGTATTGCGTGAAACCAGTGGTCGCCGCCAATAGCAAATTCGAATCTTTCGGAGTCTGCTCGAGGAGTGCCTCAAGAAGCTTCAGGCTGAACGGAACGGCGGCGCGCGCCAGTTCGGGATCGTTATCGGAGGCGAACGTGTCGCTGCTGTTGGCGAGCGCTCCGCCAACTTGCTTGATGGCGTATTTGCGCACAGAACATCCGCCTAACGCCAGCAGCAGAATGAGAGCAATCGGGCGCATGCTATTTGCTCGCGAGCAAGGGACTGAGGCTCGGCAGCGGCACCGCGCCCTGCTTCAGTGCACGTTCGTGAAAATCGGCCAGCGGCATGGAAGCATTCTGTTCGCGCACTCCCAGCCAGCCGCGCCAACCCGCGAAATATGTGGGCAACTGGCACGACGAAAGCTGCGCGCGTTGAATTTTCGCCGTCGCCTCCTCGCGCTCCTGATACGTTTTGTTGATCATCAGATCGAGCGCTTGCTGCTCCGTCATGCCCATCGTGTGCATCCTGATATCGATGATCGTGTTCGCAATTACTCGCAACAATTGTTTGCCCCAGGTGAGTTGCATCCCTGGATCGTCCTTGTAGTAACCGTTGTCGATCATCATCTGGGTGGCGTACACAGCCCAACCCTCGACATACGGCGTGTTGCCGAAAATCGCGCGCACCAACCGCCGCGGTTTGGGTTGAACATCGTTGGCGTACTCGGCCTGTACGTAGTGGCCGGGCACGGCTTCGTGCACCGTCAGAATCTTCAGGCCGTAGGTGTTGTACTCGCGCAGCTTCGACTCGATGCGCTCGGCGGGCCATGAAGTTGGAATCGGTGTGATCCAGTAGAACGCGCCTAGCTGCGGCTCCAATGCAGGCGCTGGCGAGAATCCGCCCACGCCGTAGATGCCGCGCATAAACTCGGGCGTGGGAATTACGCTCAGGTTCGCGCGCGCGGGCAACGAGAGCAGCTTGTGATCGCGCACGAACGCCGTCGTCTCCTCGAGATCCTTCTTTGCGGCATCGAAGTACGTCTCAGGCGTGGCATGCTTTTGCGCGATCTTGTTCAGCGCCGCTTCCACTGTGTCCGGTTTTGCGATCTCGGCCATCCGCGCGCGAACCGTTGCGAGTTGCGATTCCGCGTCTGCCAAAAGCTGCTCCGGCGTGACACCCGTTGCGAGCGCGTATTTGAATTTCTGCGCGTAGCGATCCTTGCCCAGCCGCCACTCGGCAGTGTGTTGGGCAAGATCGGATTTTAGCCACGCGTTGAACTTGCGTAAGGCTTCGAGCGCCTCGGGCGCGGCCCCGTCGTAAGCGGCTTTCAACGCCGGCGGGCAATCCTTGCGCAACGTCGTGCCGATGAGCGCGATGTTCCCGTCGTTCTCTTCTTGCGCAACGCGCGTCCACACTGCGGGCGAATCGGTGAGATTGGCTTTCGCCTGGTCCAGCAGCGGTCCGATCCTTCGCAGACGCGCGATGATCGAACGGTAGCGCTGCGGCTTCGGCGCATACTCCAATACATAAGGGCCGAACAACGCCTGCCCGATCAGCTCCACGTAGACGGTCGGGTTATGGTGATGGCTCTGAATCGTGTTCAGTTCGAGAAGCGTCAGTGCAATCTGATTCCGGATGACGTCGTAGTCGGGCCGGTCCTCGGCGCTCAGGCTGGCGGCGGCCGCGGTGTCCAGACGGTCTCGATACTCCGTATAAAACCGGCGTTGATTTTCCAAACCGCGCGGGCTCATATCGTCGATCTGGTCGTCCAGACGGACGCCGTTATGTTCGTGATACCCGGCGCCAGTCGCGGAGACGGGACTGAACGCCAGGGAGTTGTAAATGAAATCGTCCGTCAACTTCGAGAAGTCCGCCGGCCGGTTCCATCCGCAGCCGCACATCAACAAGACAATCGCGAGTGAGTATTTCATAGCGCCTTCGCCGAACCCAGATACACAGCGTTGAGCAGGAATTTGAAGGTGCCGAACGTCTGACCGCGATGCTGCGGGCGGAAGCCGAACAGCACCACGCGGCCTTGACCATGTCGCGCTTCGATCAGAATCGGACGGCCCAGTACGGCGCGCTCGCCGCTGATCCAACCGCTGGCCAGCAGATTCTTATCCGCGTAGCGCGCGACGGTGCGAACCTCGCGGTCACCTTTGTTGAAGTCAGGCAACAGCGTCATATCAAAAGCCTGCCCGCCGCTCGAAAACGCGTACGCCTGTTCCGGCATTCCAAACGCGATCGGGTTCGTGTTGTCGACCGTGATGCGGAGAATGGAGCCTGGGCAGTAGTAGCCGCCCGTCGGCGCTTCCTGGTCGCGATTGCCCTCCGGAATTCGCGGCAGCAATAACCTCAGAGGCAGCGGAAAATCCTGCACAGGAAGTTCGGTCGCGTTATCGAGTGCGATCAGTGTTCCGCCTTCGCGGACGAACGCCTCGATCGCGGCAAGCCCTGTCAGTCCGATGCCGCCGGTGTACTCGGGCCGTTGCATCGTGCCCGCATCTTCGCCCGGCATGCGTCCGGGTGAACGCTCGCCCTCGCGGATCCCGTGCAGGATCGAAGCGGCGGTCTGCGAAGGCAAGATGAGCGTATCGAATTGCGAGCGGAGTGCGCCCTTACGCACGTCGTCGTTGTGAACCATTGTGTGCGGAACGTGGAAGGTGTCGAACATCCAATCCGTCCAGCCTACGTCGATGTTGGCGATCCACGGCTCGTAAACGCCCACGCGCGGCGCCGCAAATTCCCAGCGGGCGTTGGCGTACCCCGCGTCGTTCTGCTCCAGAATCTTCCCGTCTTTCGACCAGCGCACCTTCGCGCCCGCCTTCACGAGACGCGCCATCGCAAGAAAGAAGCCGTTGTCGCGATGATCCCTTGATTCCTTGGCGGAGATGTCGAGCGCCTGCTCTTCCAGCATTGCTTTCGGCGCAACTTCGACGCGGTCTACTTGCACGCCCATCTGCATCGGCAAGGTCCAGCCCGCAATGTCGTAGGGGCGCTTCGTGGGACCCGTCGTACCCGATTTCAGCTCGGGGTACTTTTGCGACTCCATCAAATCGACGAGGTACCCTCGGAATGGTTGGGCGGTGCGCATCACGATGCTGCCTTCGGGGTACGTTTTCCCGTTCGCCTGAAACGAAGCTGC
This sequence comes from Bryobacterales bacterium, assembly GCA_038322705.1. Classification (GTDB taxonomy): domain Bacteria; phylum Acidobacteriota; class Terriglobia; order Bryobacterales; family Bryobacteraceae; genus TMP-7. Next base: position 54,347 of record JBBQGC010000033.1, read on the forward strand.
CGCTTTCTCCACGTGCACGCCGGCGTACTGCAGCCGCCACACCATCGCTTTCGCCGACAACTGATCGGCCTGCTCGCCAGCGATCACATACGCCCACGGTCCCTGCTTGCTCTCGATGTTGGCTCGCGCCATCTCCCAAGCTTTGTATAGGAAATGCTCGGACCGGCCCGCTGCCAGATCGAGGATCGCGAAGTCGGCGGTGAGCATGTAATCGATCGCCTGCCGCACGCCCCACTTGCCGCCCATCCAAGGACGCTCGTAGAACACGCCAGGCTCGCGGGTCGGCATACCGTTGCCAAAACGCTCGGGGAACTCAGCGAGCTTGTAATCTTTTGAGTTGCCGTACATAAAACCGGCTGTTTCGGTGAGGATCCCGTGCATGTTGTGAAACGCCGGAACGCTACGCAGCCCGCCATTCCACCAGGCGTCGAATCCCCAGTAGGACAGCACGCCCGGCTGATCGTGCATCGCGAAGCGCTCCTTCATCGTCGCCCCGATCATGTTGATGCCCTCCATCACCGCCGGGTTGATGTTCGGGTTCAAGGGCTCGGCATAGGGCGGCACGAAGATTCGCGCGGGAAACGGCGGCGCCTGGTGCTGGTTGTAGACGATGTGCGGGAACCATTGCTGAAACAGGAGCGCGGTGACGTACCGCGTCTCTTGCAGATTCAGCATGTACCAGTCGCGGTTATTGTCATGGCCGGCGTATTTTTGGTACAAGCGCGGCAGGGGCGCGAGCTCAAACGGTGTGCCGGTGTTCGAGCGATACCACTCCACCACCCAATCCAAACCATCGGGATTGATGCACGGGATCTGCATCAGGATCACATTCTGCCGGATGCGGCGCGTCTCCTCCGACTCGTCAGTCAGCATCTTGTACGCGAGTTCCGGCGCCTGCTGCGAAGGTGCAACTTCTGACGCGTGCAACCCGGAGTCGATCCACACGATCGCTTTACCCTCATGCGAGATCCGCACGGCATCGGCTTTGCTTGCCGATCCGAGCGCGAGCTGCTGGTTCATCTCGCGGTAGCGGTCGAGCTGCTTCAAATTCTCCGGGTTCGAGATGAACGCGACATACATCGGCTTGCCCATCGAAGTGCGGCCGAACTCGCGCACTACGATGCGGTCGGACGACTTCGCCAGCTTCTGAAAGTATCCCGAGATCTCTTCGTAGTTGGCGAGCTTGCGCTCATCGCCGGGGGTGAACCCGAGGTGCTCGGCGGGCGTGGGCACAGCGGCAACGGTGTAGGCGCAAAGGCTGAGCAGCAGTGCAAGGAAGCGAAATAGCATTCGATGGACAATGATACCGGGTTCGTTTAGAGCGGCGCAGGACCTACTGCTGCAGATTGGCTACTGTTACGCCACCTGCCGCGACAACCACCGGAGTCAGGATCCACTGGACGCCGCGCGACTCGGCAGTCACGGTATATCGCCCCGCCGGCAGGTCGACGCCTCCATAAAAGCCGCCGCCGTCCGTCGCAGTGCCTCGCCTCCACGCTCCGTCCACACGTTCGATCACGACCGCTGCCGTATCGGCGGCACTGCCGTCCGCGCCGAGCACGTATCCCATGATGTGGCCGCGATCAGGCGAACCCTTCCAACGGAGCGGCGGCGCGCACGCAGGTTCGGCGAACACCGGGCCCGGATCCGCTTCATAAGCCACGTTGGACGTGGTCAAGGCGCGGCTGAATTCCGCGATGCCGCGCACCGGGGTGTCCTGGCCCGGCGGGATAGAGAGAGGATTTGCGGCGACCGCTGCGTCGGGGTTGGCGAGGGAGTAAAAGTTGATCCCGATCGCGCTGATGCCCGCCGTTGATGGCTGAAGGGACCGCCGCGTCTGACGCAATGTGCCTTCGATCGAGTTGAGATAGACGCCCAAGCCGATCATCGCTGCGCGGCCGTATTGGTGATTCCTGGTCCACTCATTCCAGTGATCGGTCCAGGCGGCTTGTGCGGCAATGTTTTCGCGCTTGTAGTTCATCGGAATGGCGATGTCGAGAATGCCTTCTTCGGTCCACGCGCGCCAATCCTGGAAGACACGCCAGTAGGCATCGGCTGAGGTCCACGCGTCATCGGTGAGGGGTCCGTCGCCATAGGCAATCAGGGCCGCCGAGACAATCAGTTGAGGCCGGATGGCGATCGCGTTCAGATAGATCCGGCGGACAACGTTGGTGACCTGATCGCGGCGCCACTGGCTCCACAGCGGATCGCCAGGATCGGGCGGAGGCGAGCCCGGAAGCAGATCGTAGTGTTGCTGGAACCGCTCGACACTGCGCGGGTTGTAGCCGATATTAGCGCCTGTCGCGGAGGTCTGGCCTGCGACGCTTAGATCCGGATAGCGGATGCGGTCCAGGTGCAATCCGTCGATCTCGTAGTTCCTCACCAGTTGCATCAGGACATCGACGGTGTAGGCGGCGGCGTCCGGATGGCCGAAATCGATCCAGAAATCGGAGCCGAAACGGTGGCCCTGAAAACCGATGGTGCCGGGTCCATCGGGTAGCAGCGTGCGCGTGAGCCAGTTATCCGGCCCCGGAACGATCTGCTTCAAAGCCGGATCGTAACCGCCGTGGCGGTTGAAGACGTGATTGGGATCGAGCGGGCGGCCTAAGCCCGGGCCGGGATCGAAATTCAGATTCTTGTTCCAGATGGCGCCGGTAATCACGAATGCGTGCACCTGGATACCGCTCGCGTGCGCTTCCGCGATCAGATCGCGCAGAGGATCGAAGCCGGGATCGATCGGCGTAAAATCGGGCGCGGGCTCGAGCGAGATCAAATACCAAGAATCGCCGCGACGACGGACTTGGGCGAACAGCGCGTTTGCGTTTGCGCTTTTGGTCTGGCTGACAACCGCGGCAACATCGCTGTGCGTGTTGAGCGGCGTATTGAACGTGTCCACCCAGAAGCCGCGGTATTCAACGGTGCCGGCCGGGGCGATTGAGCAGAACAGCGCTATCAGCGACAGGGCCGATGCGACCTTCATCTGACGCGCAGCAGAACGACTCCGTGCGACGGGACGGTGGCCGTGTATTCGGGGCCATCCACCTTCACATCGGCGTGGGCCCACAGATCGCGCGCGCTCTTCGGGGTGGCCGATAGACCGGCTTCCTGCCACTTCACCGTCATCTTCGCCTCGGCGGCGCCGCGGTTGAACAGCGCTATCGCCGTTGCACCGCCCGCGAGCGGACGCGCCCACATTTCCTGATCGCCCGACTTCGACACACGCGAGGCTTGCTTGCCGTCCTTGTCCTGATCGATAGCAATCACCTCGCGATTCATCAGAATCTCGCGCGTCTCAGGCGTCATGCTCCGCAGATCGTTGCCGGCCAGCAGAGGCGCGGCCAGCATCGACCAGAGGCTCATGTGCGTGCGGTACTCGGTGTCGGTCATGCCGCCGTTGCCCACCTCGAGCATGTCGGGATCGTTCCAATGTCCAGGCTTGGCCCACTGCGCGAGCTCGCTTTGTCCGAAGCCGATGCGCGACATCGAGTCCCAGGTATCGCGGATGTCGCCGGTTGTACGCCAGGCATTGCCGCCGACAGCGGGCCCCCATTTCCAGACGTCAGCGCGGCCGTACTGGCACAGGCTGTAGACGATCGGGCGGCCAACGGCGCGCAGAGCATCGCCCATCTTCTCATAGACGGCCTGCATCTCATCGTCCGTATAAATATTGCGGGCGCCACACCAGTCGTACTTCAGATAGTCGATGCCCCAGGCGGCGTAGGTCTTCGCATCCTGCGCCTCGTGCGCGTAGCTGCCTTCGTAGCCGGCGCAGGTGTTGGGGCCGGGCGACGAGTAGATTCCGATCTTGAGACCCTTACTGTGAACGTAATCGGC
>JBBQGC010000034.1:0-57780 GCA_038322705.1 Bryobacterales bacterium
TGACGGGTTGCTCGCCAGCAGAGCCCGTCTCCGCTTCACCGGCACTAGCGATCATAAAATGCTGGACAGAAAAAAGGGAACGATTTATCATCGAACGGTAAGTGCGTCTTTTGCCCTGTGTCTCACGCCAGGGGGACGGTCTATTATCGGCGTTCATCAGCGTTCATCTGCGGCTCAATTGTTTTCAGAGCAACACCGATGAACGCCGGTAACGCTTCGTATGTAAAGGCCCGCCATCTAACAATTGCGTTCTTTGTCTGCCCTCATCTGCGGCCAATCAATCCGCGGCCCACGAATCTCCCTCGTATAAACTGAAGCGTGGCCGTCGAACTCGATCACCTCTTCATCTGCGTTGCCCGCGGCGCCCCTGAAGCAGAACGTCTGATCCAGTTCGGCTTCACCGAAGGCCCCCGCAACGTTCACCCCGGTCAAGGCACGGCCAATCGCCGCTTCTTCTTTCACAACGGGATGCTCGAACTGCTTTGGGTCGAAAACCCCGCCGAGGCACAAAGCGACAGCACTGCGCCCTCACAACTCTGGCAGCGCTGGTCCAACAGGTCCTCCGGCGCCTGCCCATTTGGAGTAATCCTGCGGCCTGCAGCGCCGGAATCGGCCAGCGTGCCTTTCGCAGCCCGCAAGTTTCGGCCTCAATGGCTGCCGCCTGATCTGACAATTTATGTGGCAGACGTGGGCCTCGACGAGCCAATGTGGGCGTTCATGCCATTTCTGGAGCGCCGGCGTCAGCGGCAGGAACTAATTACGCATTCGAATGGCGCCCGCGAAATGACCCGAGTCACTCTCACAACTCCAGCTCCGCTCCGATCTGCACCGGATGACGTCATAGCCGTCCAACCCGGACCCGGGCATCTCATGACAATCGAGTTCGATCATGGCTCGCGTCACACGGCTCTCGACGCGAGGCCTCATCTTCCACTCATCATTCAACTCTGAATTCCGCCAGCGCGCGGCCAACTCGGTAACGTGAAACACGCTCAGCTCTGCTGCCATCGCAACAGTTGCAGTCTTGCGCTCGAAGCCGATTGCAGCCGCCGCGCATGTTCTCCCATCGTCACCACTTCGAACTGCCGGGTCAGCATATCCAGAGCCCGGTTCAGCAGTTCCAACTTGACTTTGGCTGACATGCGCATCGCCGGAAAGAAGTCGAGCGGCGGAGCCTCGCCGTATCCTACAAAATCGAGAGGATGCAGTAACAGCGATGGCTGTATCCGAGCCAGGCGGCAGGCAGCCATAGCCGAACGGAAGTACGCCAGCGCGGCCGCTTGATTGTACAGCGCGATGTATAGGACATAACTCAAGTGAATCGGGAATCTGAGCCCCGGCATCGTAGTTACCGGAATCTCCAGTAACCGGCCCCCGTCAATGATCCACGAGTAAGGCTTCAGTGGACGCAGCCCGTCCTTCAAGCCGCCAAATAATTGCTTGCGTTCGGCGCGCTGCTCCGGAGTCAGCTTCGCCGACATGAAATAGTAGGCTCGCGCAAGCGGCCCGATAAAGGTCGGCAGCGTCGAGGCATCATAGCTGTAACCTCGCCGCAATAACGTGCGTAGAACGGTGTCCGAAAGGCTGTAACCCGGTCCCCGAAAGCCTCGCGGACGCACGCCGGTCGCCGCTTCGATCGCTGTCTCGGCGCTCGCAATCTCCGTCTCCACCTGCTCTGGCGAGTACAGATGCAGCCACGGTTCATGATGGAACGAGTGGTTTCCCGGTTCGTGGCCCGCCTCGACAATCGACCGCAGCACGCCGTGATGCCGGGGCTGAACTGCGTCCTGTCCCACGATAAACACGGTAGTGCTGACTCCGTGCTGTTTGAATGACTCGAGAAAGCGCGGAATCACTAGGTCAAGATAAGATGGCAGCGCTTCCCAATCCGGGTTGCCGTGCGTCTTCATGTACGACCACTGGTTGTCTAAGTCAAGCGATAGACTCGCCACCGGTTTCGCCCGGCTCACGACAACTCCGCCTTGGCCCGTTGAGCCAGCATCAGAGTCTCATTCACGTTGAGCGTTCCATTGACGATATGCGCCGAATTGAGGATGTGTACGCCCGGTATCGACGTGCGCACCGGCGGTAGCCGGCTCGAGTAGCCGAGCGTCGGCAGGGCAAACACATGCCGCGCGCGCGATACTTTGAAAGCGATCACATCGTCGTCCGAAAAACCCGGATACATGCGCGCCAGCCCCGCCACAAACTGTTCCCGCAGTTGTTCGTCGCTCAAACAAAACGCCGGGTCCCCGGGCGGGACATATTTCGGCAGATAGACAAGATGATGGCCGCCGAACTGATCCCGGTCGACGAGTACGGACATTTCGATGACTCCAGTGAACGGGATTCCTGCGTCGGTGATGTTCGTGACGTAGAAAACGCCGAGCGGCCGCTTCAAAACGAGCGACGCACAGACAATTCCTTGATAACGGATCCCGTTCAATAAGTCGTGTTCCGCACGAGTCAAATCGGGACACACAGCGGAGGCGATCGGAGCCGGCACGGTCAACACAACACGATCGAACTCCTCGGTTCCGCCGTCGGCAAAATCCACCTGGACGCCTGTGGCCACCTTCCGCACCTGTTTGCATTGAGCGTTGAGCCGCAGTTCGATTCCGTCGTCGCGCAGCGCCCCCGCAAGCCGCGCCAGGATTCGCGCATAGCCGCCGGGAACATAACCGAATAGCTCGTGCTTCATCCCCGCCCGGCGTGCCGCATACAAACGCGAGATCGTGGTCCAGATAAACGCCGCCGACACGTCCCGGTAACTCTCACCCAGCTTCGATAGCAGTAAAGGCCGCCAGATCTTTGCGAAAGTTGTCGAGCCGGACAGGCGCCGCAGCCAATCCTCGACGGGAATGTGCTCCAGTCGCTCCCAGCGTTTCACTCGCGAAGCGTAGAAAATCGTGGCTCCCAGGCGCAGCTTATTGAATAGACTCAGCGGCGGAAAGCGCAGGAACTCGAGCGCGTCCGACATCGAGTACAGTTTGCCGTCCACGAAGAATCCGGTCTTGGTGCGTGTCCAGTGGATCTCTTTTTCAAGACCGAGGTCGGTGAGCAGTCCACGCAACGCCGTGTCGGACAGCAAAGTCACATGGTAGTGGCGATCCCAGGTTACCGGCCCAACTTGCCATGAGCTGGCCAATCCTCCGGCATGCGGGGCCGCCTCACATAACGTAACGTGTGCCCCGTCGCGCTTCAGTTCTCGCGCGAGCGCCATACCCAGCATGCCGCCGCCGATCACTCCCCAATGCTGGCCTGCGTGAACTCCCATCTCTTCAGGCGAGCTCTTTGACAATGCCCTGCGTGGCGCAATAACGTGCGCCGCAAAGATCACACTGGGCGTCCGCAATGTCAATCGTCGATGCCGCAGGGAAGCGGGCGAAAGGCTCGCCGCAGCGGCACACAAACGCGATCGATCTCGCCGGATTCCCCACCACCAGGTGGAAATCGGGAACCTCGCGCGTCACCACACTCCCCATTCCCACCATCGCGAAACGGCCAATCGAGAATCCCGAGCCGATAATCGCCCCCGCGCCGATCGTCGCGCCCGCCTTCACCAAGGTCTCGAGGGTATGCTCATCGGGAGCCGAGGTCCGCAGGTGACGCAAGTCCGGCGTCGTAGCTCGCGGAAAACGGTCGTTTGTGAAGATGGTTCCCGCGCTGATCATCACCCCGTCTTCGATCGTCACCGCGGTACAGATGTACACGAACGCGTTAATCTTGACCCGGTCTCCGATGCGCACCGAGTAACTGATGTGCGACTTCTCGCCGATAATACACTCCTCGCCAATCTGTGTCGAATGCCGGATGTGGACGTTATCCCAGATCGATGTGCCCGCACCCAGCCGTACATCGCGCTCAATCAGAGCGGTAGGATGCACGAACGGCGCGGGCAACTCCGCTACGCCGCCGCGAAGGCTTCGCTGTGTTGCGTTACCGGTATCCATGTTCCCCTTCCGAGCGCAGAGTAAGCGGCCTGCACGGCTTCCACCGAAGCTACCGCGTCGTCGGCGGTGATCAACAGTGTCTCCAACCCCTGAATTGCGGCTGAGAAGTTCTCGATTTGACGCCGGAATGAGTGGACTTTGTTATAACCATTCCCGAACACGACCCAATCGGCGGCCCCGTGCTGCCGGTAGCTCGACTGCTTCCAGCCAACACGCAACGTTCCGTGCGAGCCGTAAATCACGATGTAGTGGTCGACTTCTTTGTTGATGCTCCACGACAGATCCATGCTGCCCAGACAACCGCCCGAGCCGCGGACCAGCACACGCACAGTCTCCTCGACCCGCAGCGACTGAGTACGCCGGCACTCGGCAACGTACACCTCCTCGAGCGGCCCCAGGAAGTAGCGCATGATGTCGACCGAGTGCGTTCCGTTATCGATCAACACGCCGCCGCCGGCCACCGCCGGATCGGAATTCCAGCGCGATCCCATATCGACCCGCGCCATGAACGTGTTCTCGAACAACACGATGTTGCCCAGCACGCCCGAAGTAACCAGCGCCTTTGCGCGGATCACATCCTCGGCATGGCGGAACTTGGAAGCCATCGTAAACAACACACCGCTCCGCTCGGCCTCGTCGCGGATGCGCAGTGCCGTATCCAGGTCCAGACACACCGGCTTCTCGCATAGGACGTGGAGTTTGCGGTGGAACGCGTCCATGCAGATACCCGCGTGAGTCACCGGCGGCGTCGCCACGACAACGGCGTCACATTCCACGTTGTCCAATAATTCCTGGTGCGAGAGAAACGAGGGACACCCCGCCGCCTCACCGAGCGCGAGTCCGGCTTCGGCGCGCGAATCGGCCACCGCCACCAGAGTCGCGTTCGACGCCCCGCGGAACGCCTGCACGTAGGAGTCTGCAATGCGCCCAGCGCCAATCAACGCGAAGCGCAGTTTGCGCGGTTTCCCGTTTAACGGATGCATAGGCCCTCCACCGCATCGCGCACTGCGTCCGCAATGTACTCGATGTGTTCCTGCGTGTAGCGCTCGTTCCAGGGAAGCACGAGAACATTCTCGAGACCCGTGAACGTGCCCGGGAATCGCGCTGCATCGTAATCCACGGCTTCCGGCCGCGCCAGCGTGAAGGGGAAACGGCTCTTGCCGAATGTGCGCTGCTGGGCGAATATTTCGCACCGGAACGCCGGCTTCTGAATGTAGCGCGGCGCCGAACTGATCCCGCGCTGCTTCAACTCACCCGCTAAACCCACAGCCCCGCCGCGAATTCTCTTGGCGTCCACAGTCAGGCAATACTTCCAGTAAACATGTACGGCTCCCGGCGCCACACGCGGCAATTCGATTCCCGGCAGACCACGGATCAACGAGGCGAACTCGTTGGCCGCGCGAATTCGCAGTTGAACCACCTGTTGCAGCTTGTCGAGCTGAGCAACGGCGACCGCGCCCTGCAGCTCACTCATCCGGTAATTTAGCGCAAGGAAGTAATGATCGGGATTGGCGTCGCCATAACCCCACGCCTTGTTGATGAACAGAAACATGCGCCGCGCCAGCGCATCATCGTGCGAACTGACCAGACCGCCTTCGCCGGTCGTCATGTGTTTGCCCTGCTGCAGGCTGAAACATCCGATCGCGCCGATGCTGCCAACGTACCGGCCGGCGTCCTGAGCCAGAAATGCCTGGGCCGCGTCCTCGATCACCGGAATCCCGTGTTTCGCGGCAAGCTGCATGATCGGTTCCATCACGCAGGGGTTCCCGAACAAGTGCGTAACCACGATCGCCTTGGTGCGCGCGCTGATGCACGGCTCCAAGGTCTCAGCCGTGACATTCAAAGTGTGAGGATCGACATCGGCAAATACCGGGATCGCCCCTTGATAGAGGATCGGAGCTAGCGCGCCCATATCCGTGATGGACGTAGTGACGATTTCGTCCCCCGGCTCCGGATCGATTGCGGCGATCGCGGTGTGGATGGCCGCGGAGCCCGACGAGCAGGCATGCGAATGCCTGACACCGATCCGGTCCGCGAACCGCTGCTCCAGCGTCTTCACGAAAGCGCCTTTTGTGGAAGTCAATGTTCCGCCGTGGATGCATTCGGCGAGAAGCTCGACCTCGCGTGCGTCGAACATTCTGCCGGTTGCGTCCTGGTCGGATGGAAGCACGATGGCTTTCCGGGAAGCTGCTACTGTGTTACTCACGATCAATTCCTTTCGAAGCGTAAAGTGTGGATGAAAATTCCGCAGGGCCGCGTTTGAGCGGCTCGGTGCGGCCGAATAGACGTTCGAGGCCAAAACGAGCCATCAGCCGGATGTGCCCGCCAATGGTTTTTAATACGCGCATCTTGGAGTGACCCAACATGCGGACCTGCAGCGTAGTAGGATATTCCGCGATCCGGCTGCCCGCTAAGTCGAGCCTGGCAATCATCTCGGCAACTCCCAAAAACCCGCCTTCCCGAAGCTCGATGGGAGTTACCGCCGACTTGCGATAAACCCGGAAACAACTTGTATAGGTGTACAGCGGCTGCCGCAACACAATCCGGTACAAAGCCGAGGCTGTCTTAGACAATGCCAGCCGCCAGGACGGAACCCGCAGCACGTGACCGAGCGGATGATACGGCGACGCAGTCACCAAGTCGACACCCGGAGTTAACATCGGAATCATCGACGACAACTCATGCGGGTCATAAGTACAGTCACAATCCATCGAACACACGATCTCCGTCGCCGCGTGACGAATACCGGTCAGGATCGAAGCTGCAACCCCGCGATTCACTCCGTGACTCACGATCTCGCAGTGTTCCCACGAGCCGAAAAGAGCCTCGAGCATATTCGCGGTTGAGTCCGTGCTGCCGTCATCGACAAACAGGAAACGTAGCTCAAATTGCCCTGCGGCATCGCGCAAATCACGCAACGTATTGGCCAGGTACGGAAGTGCGGACTCCTCGTTGTAACAAGGGATGACCACCGTAACTGCCGTGCGGGGGGTAGTCCGCGGCGCCGCCACGCGCACGTCCGCAAAGTGGGCGGCTACCGTGCTGTTTCGAAGCGATAATTCGCAGTCAAGTCCCAGATAATTCCCGATACTCGAGAACTTGTATTCGGTCAGAAAATGTTCGATCAAGCGCGGCAGCTTGTCCGGATTGCGATAGTGACGCAAACGGGATAACCGGGGAGCGCCGGTAATAATTGGTTGGTCCGGATCCAGGTCCCAAACCCGGAAATACATCACAAAGGGATCGGTATACGAGGTGGTCCAGTGCTGGACCGCGTGCCGGATCAATTGCTCGGGTAACTGCCGGAACCAGTTCCCGCCCGCTACCGGCACCTGTATTCCACCGACGTTCAAAGACGACAGCGGGATTTCCCACAACGACTGCCCACCGAAGTGCTCGCGGTGCACGAATCTGCGCCACGGCTCCGAGCGGAAGGACAAAAGGCTCGGATTGATGCTCGAATCGTACTCGTAACCGTTCTCCGCTAGTACTTCGAGCGCCCACAGGTCACGGGATTTTAGCCGGTGGTCGGCCACGCCGTACCCGCGAACCTTCACGCCCGCTACGCTTTCGAGGATTTCCCTCGATCGCACGACGTCCCTGGCAAAATCGGCTCGCGATGAGTCACGGAACCCTAGCTTCGACATTCCACTGCTCGCGATCTCATGCCCGCGCCGCACGACCTCCCGCAGCAGGTCCGGATGGTTCTCCGCGATCCAACTCATGAAAAAGAACGTCGCGCTCACCTCGTGCCGCTCTAACAGGTCCAGAGCCGCAAGCGTGTTGCGCTCCACGCGCGTCTCGAAACGCGACCATTGCCGCCGGTCGATAACACCCGCGAACGCCTTCCCCTGGAAATAATCCTCGACAGCTACCGTCAAGATGTGTCGGTGCGGTTGCTCTCGCGAATTGTCCGCCGCGGATTGTCGTCCAGTCATCACAGGGATAGGTCGCCTACGGAAAGATAACACCGCTCACTGTGGCGGCACAATATTACAGGGGTCCTCTTTGAGTACTGCGATTGAACACAAGTACCACCATCATGAGTACTAGGACTGTAGTTTGAGACGCTCGCAGATTGGCTACACTCACTATTCACCCGTGAACGCAGTGTAGATCAGAAGAAATGTTATCCCAATACCCCTTCGGGACTAGTACGGCTAAGTGAGCGACCATACCACTGTATCAATTGTTTTCACGAGATAATCTTGTTACGTTTTACGTGTTGCCAGGGGAGACAATTTGTAAGTGATCGCAATGCAGCAGGGCGTTCAACCCATACGCAGTAACGAAACCGCAAGACTGAAGCACTCAGGCGAGCCACGCCACGGCTCCCGGAGCGGATCTTGGTATGCCATCAACCAGCCTTCCAACTTCTACTTCTACCGCTTTCTGCCCATCCTCGACGTGTGCTCGCCTATAGTAGTACTGGCATGCGTCTTAGCATTTTTTAATTCCGCGCGGTTCTTGTCGTTAGCGTCTTTCTTGGCAATCCGCATCACCGTCAAAAATGTAGCGCTATTGTTACTGTTCGCGGCAATCTGGACAGCCATCGCCATCCGCAACGAAGTCGTATCGTCGAACCGCAGGCCTACCTTCCTGAGCGAGGCTGTCCGGATGACGGCGTTATCCACTCTGGGCGCCATGCCCGGCCTGTTATTCGTCCTGACCAGCGCCAGCGGAGCGTTCGGGTGGCTCGAGTTATTGGCGTTCTGGGCCGCGGTAATTCCGGCGTTATTATTGTCCCGGATCTTACTTCGGATAGCAGGCAATATCGCCAGTCCCTGGTTCCTGCCGGAGCTGCATTGCATCATCTTGGGCAGTGGCGAGCGCGCCTATTCCCTGGGTCAGTCCTTATTAATGCGATCCGATGCGAGATATCAGGTGTTAGGTTTCGTCGACGTCCCCGGCGCGCATATGCATCCGGAAGTCGCACGAATGGGGTTAATAGGAACCCTGGCGGACCTCTCGGAAATCCTTAAGAATAGAGTGGTTGACGAGTTACTGGTCGCCTTGCCGATCAAGTCCTGTTACTCGCAAATTCAGGCGGCTATTCGCGATTGTGAACAGGCGGGCGTCCGTTGCAAGATTCCATCCGACTCGTTTTCTTACTCCATCGCACGCCCGAGAATCGCGGCACATGACTCAACTCCAGTCCTGACGCTTGATGTCGTACGCGGTCAACACGATACTCTGCTGATCAAGCGCTGCGTTGACTTGCTCGGCGCAGTTGCGGGACTGATCGTGCTGGGGCCGGTTATTTTCCTCATCGCTATTCTCGTGCGTCTCAACAGTCCCGGGCCCGCCTTCTTCCGGCAGCAACGCTACGGTCTGAACAAACGTATATTTACTATTTGGAAATTCCGCACTATGTTTCAAGATGCGGAATTACGTCAGGCTGAGTTAGAAGCCTGGAACGAAATGCGCGGCCCCGTTTTCAAGATTCGCGACGACCCGAGAGTCACTTCGCTCGGTCGTTTTCTAAGGCGCACGTCGCTCGATGAGTTACCCCAGTTGTGGAATGTACTCACCGGAACCATGTCATTGGTTGGTCCACGCCCGCTTCCTGTGCGCGATGTCTCCCGCTTCTCGGATGCCTGGTTGATGAGGCGCTTCAGCGTCAAACCTGGAATCACTTGCTTGTGGCAGATATCGGGCCGCAACGAAGTACACTTCGACCGGTGGATCGAACTGGACCTGGAGTATATCGACCAGTGGTCGTTACGTCTCGATTTCAAGATTCTCGCCCGGACAGTAAAAGCTGTCTGGAGCGGCGACGGGGCGGTCTAAACCCACCATGCGAGTGCTGTTCGTGCACAATCGCTACCAGGAATACGGGGGCGAAGACGCTGTGTTTGACCTCGAGCGGAAAGCGCTCACCGAACGCGGCGTCGAAGTCAGCGTCTACTCCCGGCATAACGACGAGATCAAGGCTTTTCATACGGGTCAGAAGGCATTCTTGCCGGCCCAAGCGATCCACTCCAGCCGCACAGTAAGCGATATCGAGTCGGTTGTCCGCACGACCCGCCCGGATGTCGCCTACGTTCATAACATCTATCCCCTGATCTCGCCTTCCGTGTATCGCGCCCTGGCGAGCGCCGGTGTTCCGTCCATTCAGGTCGCCCACAACTTCCGGCCGTACTGCATGAACGGATTGCTCTACAGACAGGGCGCGGTCTGCGAGGAATGCTTGGGACATGGCGCTTGGGCAGGAGTGCGAAACCGCTGCTTTCGAGGCAGCCTCGGCTTGAGCGTGATGTACGCCGGCGCGACCACACGAGCGCGAACGGCCCCTGTCGACGCGATCGTCTGCCCTACACCGTTCACCGCTCGAAAGCTGGTCCAGGCCGGTGTGCCCGCCAAGAGTTTGTGCGTGCGGCCCCACTTTATCGCCGAGACCGCCGCCGAGCCTACTCCGGGCAGCGGCCGTTATGCTCTCTATCTCGGCCGGCTGACGCCTGAGAAGGGCTTGAACACCTTGATCGAAGCCTTCGCACGCACGCCGTCGGTCGAGTTGGTGATCGCGGGAACCGGCCCGCTCGAACAGGATCTCCGACTTCAAATCGCGACCCGCGGTCTCTCGAATATCACCATGACCGGATTCGTTTCGGGCGAGGCCAAGCGCGCACTACTCGACGATGCGACGTTCCTCATCATTCCGTCGGAGTGGTACGAAGTGTTCGGAACCGTCGCCTTGGAAGCGTTCCGCGCGGGCAAACCGGTCGTCGCAAGCCGGATCGGCGGCCTTCCGTTCGTTGTCAATGATGGACACACCGGCCGTCTGTTCGAACCGGGCGATGCCGGCTCGCTCGCCGCATGCGTCACCCAACTCTCGGCGAATCCCACGATGCGGGAGACGATGGGACGGGCTGCGTTGACAGCCGTGCACCGGGAGTTCAGCGCCGATCGATGGTTCGACACAACGATGGAACTCTTCCGCAGAGTAACATTCCGGGCACAGGAATCGCCCGTATTCCCAGCGGCCATCGCGGCCACCAGTGGATCGCCCGAATGAGAGTTCAACGTTTATCCATCGTCATCTGCTCCTACCAGCAGGCGCCGTACTTGCGGGAGACACTCGAGAGCGTCACCAGGCAGCGCGATGTCAGCAAGGACGAACTCGAGATCCTGGTGATGGACGGCGGCTCGACCGACGGCTCCGTCGATATCATTCGCGAGTTCGAACCCCACCTGAACTATTGGACCAGCGAACCCGATCGAGGACAGACGCACGCGTTACGCAAAGGGTTCGAGCGAGCCACTGGTGATGTTCTCGGATGGCTGTGCAGCGACGATCTTATCGAGCCCGGAACCGCGCGCCAGGTGCTGGATGTGTTCAATACCAATGCGGCGTGCCGGTTCTGCTATGGCAACACGAACTGGATCGATCCTGCGGGCAAGGTGCTGGTGCGGCGCAAGGAGATTCCATTCAACTGGTTCATCTGGCGCTACTCGCACGACTATATTCCGCAACCTTCTTCGTTCTGGCAGGCGTCTCTCTATCACGAGGTGGGCGGACTGGACGAGAGTTTCAACCTGGCGATGGATGCGGATCTGTTCGCGCGATTCGCCGAAAAGACGCATCCGGTTCACGTCGATTCGTTCTGGTCGCGCATGCGCACTTATCCGCAGCAGAAGACGCAGCGGATGCGCGCTCAATCCCGCGAAGAGTTTCGCGTCATCTCGGGCAGGCACGGAGCCCATGTTCATAATCCCGCCGCCCGATGGGCAGGCTACGCGGCCGCCAAGGCTCTGCGTTGCAGTTGGAAGCTGGCGAAAGGCTGTTACTGGCAATGATTGAATCACGATTGATTTGTGGCGTACGGGTTGACGCCGTGAACTACTCCGGCCTGGCCGAACAGGTCATTCAATGGGCGCGGCGTGGCGAATCCCGCATGTTGTGCTTCTCTTCGGTGCACATGATTATGGAGGCATACGACCGGCCCGAGTACCGCCGGCTGCTGCTCAGCGCCGACGTCGTCACTCCCGATGGCATGCCCCTGGTCTGGGGTTTGCGGCTGCTCGGGTTGCGTTATGCGACGCGTGTTTATGGTCCTGACTTCAGCGACTACATCGCGCGTACGGCCGAGCGCGAGAACGTGCCGATCGCCTTGTATGGCGGCTCCACCGAAACGTTGCGCAAACTCGTCGAGGTGCTGCTGCACAAGTACCCGCGGCTGAAGATCGCCTATGCGTTCGCGCCTCCTTTCCGAACGCTGACCGCTGAGGAGCGCGACAGCCACATCGCCGCGATTCGCGATTCCGGCGCTCAGATCGTACTGGTCGGACTCGGCTGCCCCAAACAGGAACAGTGGATGGCGGAGCATCGCAACAAGATACCGGCAGTGCTTCTGGGTGTCGGCGCGGCGTTCGACTTTCTTGCCGGCGTTAAGAAACAGGCTCCTCGATGGATGATGGCCGCCGGGCTGGAGTGGCTGTTCCGTCTCATGACCGAACCGCGGCGTCTGTGGCTGCGCTATCTTGCCAAGAATCCGCGATTCGTACCGGTGTTCCTCCTTCAACTATTGCGCACGCGGGTGGGCGGAGCGAGCGGCTTGTAACGCGCCGGGAACGATCGGCCCGCGGCTCGTGATAGCTTGGAATGCGGCGCACCTATGTTCGTACCTCTCACTCCTCTTCGCTGCCTGCACCGCGCGGTTGATCTTTTTGGAAGCAAGACCGGCGTGGTCTCGGGCGCCCACCAGTTTACGTATGCCCAGTTCGGCGAGCGCTGCGAGAAGCTCGCCACCGGGCTCGTCAAGGAAGGGCTCCAAGCGGGCGATCGCGTTGCCTACCTGAGCTTCAACAACAACCAGTTGATGGAAGGCTATTTCGGCGTGGTTCAGGCGGGCGGCATCGTGATGCCACTCAATGTCCGCCTGTCGCCACAGGAGCTGGTTGCAATCCTCAACCATTCCGGGGCTCGCGTGCTGATCTTCGAGAACGACTTCGCGCCGCTCATCGAGAAGCTGCGCCCGCTTTGTCCCGCAATCGAGCGCTTCGTCACCATCGACGAGAGAATACCGGTCGCGGATCTGAGCTACGACGAGCTGATCGACCGCGGACACACCGAACACGCCGATATCTTCAAGATCGATGAGAACTCGATCGCCGAGCTGTTCTATACCAGCGGCAGCACGGGTACTCCGAAGGGCGTCACGCTCAGCCATCGCAGTCTCTACCTGCATGCGCTCTCGGTGGCGAGCATTTTCCGCGACACGGAGACGATGGTGGACCTGCACACCATTCCGATGTTCCATGCCAACGGATGGGGGCGGCCGCAAGCCTCCACGATGCTCGGCATCAAGCAGGTGATGGTGCGCCGCTTCGAGCCGACTCTGGTGTTTCAACTCATCCAGGAACACAAGGCCACCGCGATGAGCCTGGTGCCGACGATGGCCAATGCGCTGATCAACGCGCCCGATCTCCGGCAGTACGATCTGTCGAGCATGAAGCAGATCATGATCGGCGGAGCCGCCGGATCGCCCGAGCTGATGAAGCGCGTCGAGACTGCGTTTCCCGGTTCGGAGTGCGTCAGCGGGTACGGACTGACGGAGACGAGTCCCGTTCTGACCTCGGCCCGGAAGAAGAGCACCGAGGTTCCGCTCACCGAAGAGGAACGCTACCGCCGGCAGTCAAGCGCGGGCTGGCCCATTCCCAACGTGATGCTCCGCGTCGTGGACCTGGAGATGAACGATGTGCCGCGCGACATGCACACGATCGGCGAAGTGGTGGCAGCGGGCGACCACGTCATGGAGGGTTACTACCACGAGCCCGAAGCCACGCGGGCTGTCATGAGCGGCCCCTGGTTTCACACCGGCGACATGGCCGTATGGGACCAGGAAGGCTACCTACAGATCGTCGACCGGAAGAAAGAGATCATCATCAGCGGCGGCGAGAACATCTCATCGCTCGAGGTGGAGGAGGCGATCTTCGCGCATCCCGATGTCTACGAGTGCGCCGTGGTTGCCGCTCCCGATGAGAAGTGGGGCGAGATTCCGGTGGCTGTCGTTGTCCGGCAGCCGGGAAGCAAGCTCGACAGCGCGCAGTTGCTCGAGTTCCTCTCGGACCGGCTCGGACGTTATAAGATGCCGCGGCTGATCGAGTTCACCGAAGAACCGCTGCCCAAAACCGGCACGGGGAAGATCAAGAAGCTGCTCATCCGCGAACGCTTCTGGGCAGGCAAGGCGAAGCGCGTTCAGGGCGGATGATCTCGGTCTATCTCGAGTGCGATGAGGGCGGCCAGGATCAACTCATCGCGGAACTACACGAGCGCGGCACGTTGGGCATACTGGAACTCGGCACAGGCTTGCGCGCCTGGTTCGATTCGGATGCCGCGATCGGCGATGTCATTGAGCGTTACGATGGCCATGTCCTCGCTGAAGCGAGCGATGAGGACTGGGAACAGCGCACGCGCGATTCGTTCCCGGCCCGCGAGATCGGGGAGCGATTTTGGCTGGCTCCGCCGTGGAACTCGGATCCCGCGTCCGCCGGACGGCTCCGGCTCGAAATCAATCCCGGTCTGGCGTGCGGCACCGGCTGGCATCCCTGTACGGAGATGTGTCTCGAGGCTCTCGAGCGGCACTTGCGGCCGGGCGATGCGGTGCTCGATGTCGGTACCGGGTCGGGCATTCTATCGGCGGCGGCGGAACTCCTCGGCGCTGGCCGGATCGTCGCCTGCGATGTGGATCCGCACGCAGCCGGCATTGCCCGGTCGCGGATCGGGCCGCGGGTTTTCACCGGCAGCGCCGATGCCGTTCAGCCAGGCGCGTTCGACGTGGTGATCGCGAACATCAGCGCGCCGGTTGTGGCCTCGCTGATGCCGCAATTCCGGGCCGCAGCGAGAACTTCGGGCCGCATCATCGTTTCCGGTTTCACATCCAGCCCGCCGGTGGAAGACGTCATCGAAACTCTCCGGCGTGGCGGCTGGTTGTGTGTTGTAACGGCGGCGTAGCGGATTTCAGACCGTTCGCGCTATCATCGCTAACACGCATGCGCCGACTTCCCCTGATCTTACTTGTCGCTTGTATCGCGGCCATTCTGGTCTCCAGCGCCGATGCACGTTCGCGCCGGCGCGCCAAACAGGAAGGCGGCCAGCCCGGCTCCTTCGACTACTATCTCCTGAGTCTCTCGTGGTCTCCCGAGTACTGTGCGGGTCCCGGTTCCGGCAACCCACAGCAGTGCGGCGATCAGCGACGGTTCGGTTTCGTCGTGCACGGGTTATGGCCGCAATATGAGCGCGGCTACCCGGATTCCTGCGGATCGGCCGACCCGGTTCCGTCGTCCATCGTGAATGCGATGCTGCCCCTCATGCCCAGCTCACAGCTCATCCAGCATGAGTGGCAGAAGCACGGCACCTGCTCCGGCCTCGACGTCAATGCTTACTTCCAGAAGGTCCAGAAGGCATTCGGCACAGTCAGTATCCCGGCGCAATTCAAGTCACCCGTGAGTCAAATCGAGGTGGCTCCGGCGGCCATAGAATCCGGCTTCGCCCAATCGAACTCCGCTTTCCCGGCTACCGCATTCCAGTCCGTTTGCAGCGGCCGTTATCTCTCCGAGGTACGCGTCTGTCTTACCAAGGATCTACACGGCCGCCCTTGCTCAAACGAGCGGACTAGCTGCAGGACAGACACAGTCATCATGCGGCCGCTGCGATAACAGCTAACTAGTCGGCCGATCGGCGGCGGGAAGCACGGCGCTGAAGTCATTCAAAAAGCGAGTAGTGTAACTCGCCAATAACTCAGTTATGCGCGCGCTGTCTGGCGAACGAAGAATCAATCCCGCATGATGGTCGCGATTCATTCGCCACACGACTTCGGAGTCAACATACGCCGACATGTCCGGCCGTTCCTGCCGGGCAAGCGATATTAACAGAGCCGAATAATCGGCGCGGGGCGGGGTCACCGTGTACGGCATCACGCCGCCCGCGATCTCGATTTTGGCCCACTCCTGCCACAGATTGAGGCCGGTTGCAGCTTCCACCAGTTCGGCGATATGAGCGCCGCCCACCCGCGCCGAAGTCTCCAAAAAGTACGTCGACGCGTCGTCGCGCGAGACAATATACTCGGTGTGCGACACACCTCTTAACAGACCGAGGCCGGGCAGAACGCGCCGGTTCTTGTCGAGCAGCGCCTGTTCTACCGGCGATCCGCGCTCGAGCAGACGGCTCGTGAAGATGCCGCCACCATGAGACACCTCCATCGGCGGACGCCCGTAAACACTGGCGGCCGCGAACAGGATCTCGTCGTTATAGACGATCGAATCGACATGGTAGACATCGCCCGCGACAAAGCGTTCCAGCAAATAATAAGACCGCAGATCGCCGAGGGCTTCGATCAACCCCCACGCTTCCGCAGCCGAGTGTACCTTCTTCACTCCGATCGCCCCGGCCATCATCCGCGGCTTCAGCATCCAGGGCGCGGGCACACGATCCATGAACTCCTGGATGCGCCGGCCGTTCAGAACATGCACGAACTCGGGGACGCGCAGCCCCGCCTCCTCCGCCTTCATGCGCATCGCGAGTTTGTCGCGAAAGTAGCGGGTCGTGGTCTCACCCATTCCCGGGATGCGCAAATGTTCGCGCAAGGTGGCAGCCAACTCGAGATCGAAATCATCCAGCGGCACAATACGATCGATGTCTCTATTACGCGCCAGGTGACTGACCGCATGCATTGTATCCGGGATATTCCATTTCCGGTTCTCATCCGGCATATAGAAGATCTCATCGATACTTTCCATCGGGTACACGGCCTTGTCTTTCAAACCAAGTGACGTGATCAGATAGACAGTTGCGCCCTGCCGCTTCGCCTCACGCAGGAACTCATGGCCCTTCTCGTAACTCGCAAGACAGAGTATGTTCATGCCTTATCGCCCCGAGTAATTGCGCGCGTAGTAATCCTGATACTCGCCGCTCCTGACTCGCTCCATCCAGGCATGATTACTCCTGTACCAATCAATGGTACGCGCCAGTCCAGTCTCGAAGTCAGTCTGAGCCGCCCACCGTGTCTCAAGCTTCAACTTATCGCAATTCAATGCATAGCGCCGGTCATGACCGGGCCGGTCCGTCACTGTCTTGAGCAATGTTTCCGGCTTGCCCGTGATTTCCAGAATCTTCCTGATCACCGTGATGTTAGGAAGCGACTTAGTACCGCCGATGTTGTATATTTCGCCGGCTCGCCCGTCCTGCAACACCTCCAATATGCCGCGGCAATGATCGTCTACATAAAGCCAGTCGCGAACCTGCATGCCGTCGCCATACACAGGCAGCGGCTTGTCTTCCAGAGCGTTGCCGATCATCAAGGGTATCAACTTCTCCGGAAATTGATAAGGCCCATAGTTATTGGACGCGCGTGTTACCACAACGGGAAGCTTATAAGTCGTGTGATAACTCAACGCCAGTAAATCCGAGCCCGCCTTGGATGCCGAATACGGACTGCTCGGCCGCAACGGATAATTCTCGCCCGCTTCATCCGGTTCATCGAGGCTGCCATACACCTCATCGGTCGACACATGAACAAATCGCGCCACTCCGTTTTTGCGCGCGGCTTCGAGCAGCGTAAACGTTCCGCGCAGGTTCGTATCGAACACCGGCGTGGGCGATAGAATGCTCCGATCGACGTGCGATTCCGCGGCCAGGTGCAGCACCGCATCCGGCTTCAAATCCGCGAATACCTGTTCAACCAGCGCGTGGTCTGCGATATCGCCGTGGACAAACCGGTACCGCGGGCTGGACGCGACGGACGCGACGTTATCCAGATTCCCGGCGTACGTGAGCTTGTCAATATTGACGACGCTGTGTTCCGGCTGGCCGCCGACGACCATGCGGACCAGCGCCGACCCGATAAATCCCGCCCCACCCGTGATGAGTAGCTTCATTTATGACATTATCGCCGAACCCGATCTAAGTTTGAGAGCATGCTTCGATGCGCGCCGGCATTCCTCCTTTTCGCGGCAACTGGGACGAGATCGGCGCCATGGTTGCGCGCGGTTAGTGGTTGGTGGTTAGTGGTTAGTGGTTAGTGATTGGTGGTTAGTGGTTAGTGATTGGTGGTTAGTGATTGGTGGTTAGTGGTTAGTGGTTGTTGGTTGGTGGTTAGTGGTTGTTGGTTGGTGGTTAGTGGTTCAACGCTCGCTGTCTAGCATCGTCATTTGGCGCGCGTCGTAGCGGGTTCCGGCAATAGCTGCTGGGTTGAATAGATTCTCCAGGCGGGTGGTGTCTTGGGCAGTTAGTTTTACGTTTAGGGCGGCGAGCGACTCATCCAATTGCTTGCGTTTGCGGGCGCCGATTACTGGGATAATATCTTCGCCTTTGGTCAGCACCCAGGCGATGGCGATTTGGGCCGGCGTGACTCCTTTCTCCGCAGCCATTGCGGCTAGAGCATCGATCAATTTGCGATTGCGCTCGTAGTTATCACCGGTGAAGCGCGGAAGGTGAGCGCGCAGGTCGGCCGGGCCAAGGACGGGCGAGCCGGTCAAGAGTCCGCGCGAGAGAAGGCTATAGGCGGTGATGGCGATGCCGAGTTCGCGCACCGTGGGTAGGATTGCGGCCTCGATTCCACGGCTCACGAGCGAGTATTCGATCTGCAGATCGCAGACCGGGTAGGCGGCATGGGCGCGCCGTATGGTGTCCGCGCCTGCTTCCGAGAGCCCGAGAAAGCGCACGTAACCGGCTTTGATCAGATCGGCGATCGCACCCACGGTGTCCTCGATCGGAACGTTCGGATCGACGCGCGACAGACGGTAGATGTCGATGTGATCCGTCTTGAGACGCTGCAAGCTGTACGCGGCGAAGTTTTTTACGGCTTGCGGGCGGCCGTCAACACCGATCCACGCTCCGTCGGGCGAGCGCATGGCGCCGAATTTTACCGAGAGCAGGACCTGGTCGCGGCGGCCCTGGATAGCGCGCCCGATCAGCATTTCGTTGTGGCCCATGCCGTAGAAATCGCCGGTATCGAGGAGGTTAATGCTTCGTTCGATCGCGGCATGAATGGTTGCCACGCTCTCCGCCTCGTCGCTGGGGCCGTACATGCCGGACATACCCATGCAGCCGAGCGCGACCGCCGACACTTGCGGTCCAGCGTTGCCGAGTTTTCTGGATGAGAGTGGGTGAGACATTGGTTTCAGGATAACCAGTGGTCAGTATTCGTTGCCGGTTAGAGCCGGAGGGCCAGGTTTTCCGAGGGCCGGGCGGCGGGTTTGGGTTCGTTTTGTAACGGCGCAGATTTGGGAGGTTTTTCCGTGTTCAGGTACTGCTGGATGAATGCCTGGGCGGATTTGTCGACGTCCTTTCTCGCGGCGGCTCGGGTTTGGAGGAGCTGGCGGTGTGCGGAGTTGTAGGCGCGATTGGCGGCCGCGGCGTAGCGCTGGAGTTTATCGAGCGCATTGCCACTGCGGCTGAGTGTGTTGAGGATGCGCGAGTCGGGATCGTCCGCGGAGCCGGGTTCGGTGAGAATCTGTTCGAAGGCGGCGGCTTCGAGACGCTCGATGCGGGCGAGCTTCCAGCGTGCCTGGATCATCTCGCCGACCAGAAACGATTCGTGCGGGCCCTGCGGGTTGAATTCGGAGTGGTAGGCGGCTTCGAGTTCTTCGAAGTCATCGCGGGACTCGTGGGGCAGGACCTGGAATGCGGCGCTGAGGCCATGACGGGTCGCGTTTTTGCTGGCTGCTGATTTTCCTTCCGGCGAGGTCGGGCCGGTGCTCGCTTTCGCATTCGAGCGATTGGCGAGGATCTGTGCTTGGGTTGCCATCTCGACCAATTTGTAGCACGGGCGGTTGGCGGGGCCGATCGGGCGAAGTTTGGTGGTTGGGGTATAACTCACTTAGTTTGTTAGGAGTAAGTGGGATTGGGGGCTGTGGAAAACTTGTAGTTTACCGGTCCGGTGTCGGCGATAACGAGCCGCACTCGTCAAAACCCCAGACCTCGCAGTTCGGCAACATCGCGCTCGATATCTGCCATCGTTATATCCTCGTAGACGCCGTGAGCCTTGAGGAAGCCGTCGATCTCGTAGCTGGTTTCAAAACCGAGCAGGCGCCGTAGAATCGGGCTTATCGAGACGCCCTTGCCGGAACTCATTCGCGATCAAAGCCTCGAACATCCGCTGCGAGAGGTCGCCGCCGCCTTCAGTCATGCGGCTCGCTCTGTCATCTGGAATCTCTACCGTTAGCTCCATTGGTATCTCTCACCCTTTAAGATCTTCGATAGCGCTTACCACGCGGCTCCGCATGTGGCGTACTGGGTGAGTGACATCGCGCAACAAGCGTAAAAGCCCGCACCTCAGTAGCTGTAAACTATTGATTCTATGATGTGGTGACGTGGCCAGCCACGTGCGCTATATACGAGCAATTAATAAGTCGCAACTGACTTATAGCATCGGCGGACTAGGCCCAGCTAGCCGCCTGCCCCTCTAAGGCCTCCCGCGCTATGCGGGGGGAGGCAAGCCCCGAGAACCCAGTCTCGGGGCTTTCCGTATTCCGGGACCGACGCATCTTCTTGTATTATAAATTCTTGCAGTAGCAATGAAACTGAACCCGCATCTAGTCGCGTATGACTGACAAGGCAATTGTTGCCCCCGCCATGGAGCGGGATTCTAAGTGGCGCGAATACGTACGGCGAGCAGCCGAGCGGGATGAAGGCGGGCTGGCGCAACTGTACGACGAATCGAGCGCCATTGTTTACGGGCTGGCGCTGAGAATTTTGGGCTCGCCGGCCGATGCGGAAGAAGTAGCCATGGATGTATATACGCAGGTTTGGAGAAGCGCGGGCGCCTATGCCGAATCGCGAGGCCCGGTGCTGGCCTGGCTGGCTACGATGGCGCGAACCCGTGCGATCGACCGTCTCCGGCTGCGTGGTCCGCGTGGCCGCGCCGAGCAGTTGTCGATGAACCACAATGGCCGGTCGCAAGATGAACGGCATTTTGAGAATCAGACTATTGAAAGGCTGGATGCGCACCGCGTGAACGACGCCATCGCGGCCGTGCCAAAAGAACAGAGAGAAGCTGTGACGCTGGCCTACTTTTCCGGCATGAGCCATTCCGAGGTCGCGGAGCACCTCGGTGTTCCTGTGGGGACCGTAAAGACGCGCATCCGTCTCGGGATGTCGAAGCTGCGCGAATTGCTGCGGAGCACACAATGAGCCGGAATCGCGTTGCCGATTCTACATGCGAGATGATCGACCTGTTCCTGGCTGGCGCCCTGGACGCCGAACAGCAGGCCGTGTTCGAGCACCATGCCGCTGTGTGCGAGGCATGTGCGGCGGCCCTGACCGAGTTCAATGAACTGGCGGGCGATCTTGCTCTATCCGCGGCCGCGGAGCCGCCGGAACATCTGCGGGGACGGCTGCTCGACAAGATTCGTAGCGCCGCTCAACCTACGGCTATCGTGCGGCGCGACGAAGTTCCGTGGGCTGAAACGCCGTTCCCGGGCGTGCAGGTTCGACGGCTGTTCGTCGATACAGCGACGGGCAATGTCAGTTCGATGGTGCGAGTGCGTAAGGGCGCATCCTACCCCGCCCACTTTCACGCCGGATTGGAACACTGTTATGTGCTCGAAGGCGACCTGGTCTTCGCCGATCATGTTCTGGTGGCGGGAGACTACGAGGTTGCGTCAGCGCGGACGTTGCATTCGCCCGTAACGTCGCGCTCCGGATGCGTGGTTCTGCTGATCAACAATGTCGCCGACGAGCTCCGATCTCTTTAAGCAGTTCAGAGCCACGCGCGTAAGCAAGTGATCTCTTTAAGCAGTTCAGAGCCACGCGCGTAAGCGAGTGCGTCCTTGCGAGTCCCACCGGCAACCACGTCAAGTGCGGGACCGGGCTCCTGAAAACGTCATTACCCGAGCCGCGAGACGGTCTGATTGACGATGAGCGCGCAGATGTAGGCCAAGCCGCTCATGTAGGTGAATTGCAGAATGGGCCACTTCCAGCCCCCCGTCTCACGCCTGACGACGGCCATCGTGGACATACATTGCATCGCAAAAGCAAAGAAGATCAGCAGGGCGAGTGCGCCGCCCATCGTCAGATCCTTATGCAGCGCCTCTTGCAGACCGGGCGAGTGCTCGTCGCCTTCCATGCCGTAGATCGTGCCCAGCGTACCCACGATCATTTCGCGCGCCGCAAGCGACGTGATCAGGCCAATGCCGATCTTCCAGTTGAATCCGAGCGGCTTGATCACCGGCTCGATGGTGCGGCCCACTGTTCCAGCCAGGCTGTCTGCAACTGTGGGGGCGTGCCCGTCCTGCAAGGGCAAATGCGCCACCACCCACAACAGCACGGTTCCGATCAGTATCACGGTGCCGGCGCGTTTCAGGAAGATGACGCTGCGGTCCACCAGCCGGAGCCCGATGGAGCGCCAGGCGGGCCAGCGATACGCCGGCATCTCGAGCATGAAAGGGGTGCGCGTACTCTTCAAAATGGTCGATTTCAAAACACGCGCCGTGGCGAGCGCGGCTAGAAAACCGGCGGCGTAGAGCCCCAGCAGCGCCGCGGCTTGAGCCCCCGGCTTATTCGGAATGAAGGCCGCGATGATCAGCGTGTAGACGGGCAGACGCGCCGAACAGGTCATAAAAGGCGCGATCAGAATGGTGGCAATGCGGTCGCGCTTATTCTCGATCGTGCGCGTGGCCATAATGGCCGGCACCGCACAAGCATAGGCCGACAGCAGGGGGATAAACGACTTGCCCTGGAGCCCGAACTTCGACATCGTGCGATCGGCGATCAGCGCCGCGCGAGCCAGATATCCCGAATCCTCGAGAAGGGCGATGAAGAAAAACAACAACAGGATCTGGGGAAGGAACACCACCACCGAACCGACTCCGCCCCACACTCCTTCGAGCAGCAGCGAGCGCACGGGCGAGGGGGGAAGCACTTGAGCCAGCCACGCGCCTGAAATCAGAACACCCGACTTCAATCCCTTCATCAGCGGATCGGCGCCGTAGAAGATCGTCAGGAATACGCCGCACACGACGAGCAGGAAAATGATTGGGCCCGCGATGGGATGCAGAAATACCGAATCGAGGCGGCGCGTCCAGACCGGCGGCGCCGGGGCGCGGTAATCGGCGCCTGTGCCTACGCGCGCAGCCCAGGCGCGGCATTTGGGAATGTCGTTGAGCACCGGCAGTTGCATCGCCGGAGCGCGCCGCGTTGCCTTGCCTGCAACGGTCTTGTTGAGGAACTCCGATACTTTCTCGACGCCTTCACCGGTATAGGCGCTGATGAGGGCCACGGGCGCGCCGAGTTGGGCCGCCAGGGCCGCGGGATCGATCTCGCCGCCCCGTTTGCGCAAATCGTCCACCATGTTCAGCACGACCAGCGTGGGGATTCCCAGGCTCAGGATGGGCGCGGCGAGCACAAGGTGGCGGCCCAGATTTGTGCAATCCAATATCAACAGGATGGCATCCGGCTTCGCCACTCCGGGCATCTCGCCCGCGAGAACATCGTGCGTCACCTGCTCATCTTCCGAGCGCGGCGCGAGGCTGTAAACGCCAGGCAGATCGACCAGCACGACTTCGGAATCGCGCTCGAGGGTCACGCGTCCGGTGTGATGCTCCACTGTCACGCCGGGGAAATTCGCCACTTTTTGGCGCATGCCCGTGAGGCGGTTGAAGAGTGTGGATTTTCCAGAGTTAGGCGGGCCGACCAAGGCAACGGTGGTCTGGCGAAGCCCTATGGCAGGAACCGGAGGGGGAAGGGTGGCCAGCGTACCGCCCGCGCAACCGTCGCATGCGCTCATTCGACGATCCGTTTACGAGGCCCGCACCAGCAGATGCGAAGCCGTGTCGCGGCGCAGAGCGATCTCCGACCCGTCCACCCGGAACACGCGCGGGTCGCCGCCCGGAGCGCTGTGGGCCGGGGTGACCGTGTGGCCCGGCAGGAATCCCAGCTCCATCAAACGGCGCGCAACGTCGTCCGGCAACTCCAGGCGATCCAGCACAGCGTGTTCGCCGGCCCGGAGGTCGGCCAGACTACGCCCGGAAGCCCTGTGAGCGGCCGGTTTCGCAGCCACCCGAGGAGTCCTGCACTTGACACTGAGTTGCATAAGCTTTGATTTCAGTATGCGCCGCAGGATGGGTAGTGTCAAGTGACCGAAGTCACAGAAAAGACCGCTCGGGTGCACATTTCTGAAGTGGCGCGACAGCCGGGTTCTTCTCAGCCCCGCGTGCTGCTATCATCTCTGCATTCGTGAACTATCGTTGGTGGATTGCGCTGCTGCTGTTCGGCTCCACGACCATAAACTACATCGATCGCCAGACGCTCAGCGTGCTCGCGCCCTACTTGAAAGCGGAATTCAAGTGGTCGAACTCCGATTTCGCGCTGGTGGTGATCGCGTTCCGCCTCGCCTACACGATTTTTCAGCCGCTCGCGGGAGGGTTGCTGGACCGCGTGGGGACGCGGCGCGGGTTGTCGCTGGCGGTGACCTGGTATTCGCTGATGGCGATCGCCACGTCGGCTGCGGTGGGTTTGAAGAGCTTCGCGGCGTTTCGCTTTCTGCTGGGCTCGGGGGAAGCAGGCAATTGGCCGGGCGCCACCAAGGCGGTCTCCGAATGGTTTCCCAAGTCGCAACGCGGGCTGGCGGTGGCCATCTTCGACAGCGGATCGGCGGTGGGGGGTGCAGTGGCTCCGGTGCTGGTTATCGCGCTGTATCACGCGTTCGGAAGCTGGCGGCCGGCGTTCCTTTTTACCGGCGCGCTCGGCTTCGGATGGGTGCTGCTCTGGCGCACGTTCTACCGCGAGCCACCCATCGCTTCGAAGCGCGAGACGGACATGGGCCCGCGCGAATCCTGGATCCAACTACTGCGCCGCAAGCAGACCTGGGGCATCGTGCTGGGGCGATCGTTGACCGATCCGGTGTGGTACTTCATCACGGACTGGTTTGCGATCTACCTCGTATCGAAGGGATTTCGCCTGGAGAATACGCTGGTGGGGTTCTGGGTTCCGTTTCTGGCCGCCGACTTGGGCAACTTCGCGGGCGGTGGCGTTTCGAGCTACCTCATCCAGCGGGGTTGGCGGGTGGTGAACGCGCGGAAGGCGGTGATCCTGGCGGGCGGCATCGGCATGACATTGCTGATCCCGGCGGTTGCGGTATCCAAGTTTCCGGCCATCATCGCGCTGTTTGCGATTTCGACGTTCTCCTACGCCGCGTGGTCGACCATGGCTCTGACATTGCCGGCCGATCTGTATCCGAGCTCGGCCGTCGCGACGGTGAGCGGCCTGAGCGGTTGTGGCGCGGGGATCGGGACCATCCTGTCGACCTTCCTGATCGGCTGGATCACCGACCGTTATTCCTTCGAGCCGGTGCTGATCGGTGCGAGCTTGATTCCGATTCTCGCGACGGTTCTCGTCTTCGTGTTGATCCGGGAAAACGGGTCAAAGGCAAGAGGTGAGTTTCGGGATGTAAGATAGGAATCGCCGCCACCTCGAACGGTGCGCGGACTCCGGAGGATCGCAAATGAATCGACGAATTTTCTTGGGAAGCACCATTGGCGGAGCCGCTCTGGCCGCCGCGACATCATCCACACGTCTGCCGGTTCGCAAAGCGGTTTTGTTTGGCATGTTGCCCGCCTCGTTGAGCGTGGCCGAACGGTTCCAACTCGCGCGCGATTCCGGATTTGAAGAAGTAGAGTGCGGCACAACGCCCGATGCCTCCAAGGCCGAGGAGTTGCTCGATGGAGCGAAGAGAGCCAGCGTGCGTATCCACTCCGTGATGAATTCCGATCACTGGCGTTACCCGCTGTCTTCGCCCGACCCGGCCATCGTCGCCAAATGTGTCGCCGGCATGGAGACCAGCATCCGTAATGCGAAGCTGTGGGGCGCCGACACCGTGCTGCTGGTTCCGGCCGTTGTCACCCCAGAGGTTAGCTATCGCGATTGCTGGGAGCGCTCGCAGCAACAAATCAAGAAGCTGCTCCCGCTTGCGCGCGAATCCAAAGTGATCATCGCCGTCGAAGAGGTTTGGAATAAGTTCCTGCTCAGTCCGGTGGAATTCGCGCAATACGTGGACAGTTTCAACAGCCCGTGGTTGAAGGCATACTTCGATGTCGGCAACGTCGTACTCTACGGCTATCCGCAGGACTGGATCCGCACGTTGGGGCCGCGCATTGTGAAGCTGCATCTCAAGGATTTCCGGTTCCGCAAAGGTCTCGCCGAGTTCGTGAATCTGCAAGAGGGCGATATCGACTGGAAGCAGATCCATGCCGCGCTGGCCTCCATCGGCTATAAAGGAACGGCCACGGTCGAGTTGAAGAACGGAGACGCCGCCTATCTGAAAGACGTCAGCACGCGCGTCGATTCGATTCTGAACGGCGCCGAACAACACGCATGAAGAAATTTCTCGCCGGGCTAGCCTGTGGAGTTGTGCTGGTCATACTCTGCAGCGTCATCCTGCTGTTCTCTATCGCGCGCTGGGCCGATCGCACTCCGCAAATCGCCTCGAATTCGCTGCTGGTACTGCGCCTGGAAGGCGATGTGCCGGAAAAGGCCCAGGTCGAAATTCCCCTGCCGGGCCTGGACAACGAGACGCGTGTCACGGTTCGCGACGTGTGGTCGGCGCTCAAGCGTGCGGCCGACGATCCCAGAATCAAGGGCGTCGTTCTTGCGCCGCGGCGCGTCAGCGTGGGCTGGGCCAAGCTGCAGGAGATCCACGATTCGCTGGCCGCATTCAAGCAGTCCGGCAAACCGCTATATGCGTTTCTGCGATTTCCCGGCACGCGCGATTATTACCTGGCGACCGCCGCCGAGAAGATTTATGCCGCGCCGGACGATTACCTGGACGTCAAGGGACTGCGTATCGAGGCGATGTATCTGCGCAATACGCTCGACAAACTCGGCGTGCAGATGGACGTGGTGCATGCGGGCAAATACAAGGATGCCTATGACATGTTCACCCGCACATCGATGACTCCGGAAACGCGCGAGGTGCTCAACCAGGTTCTCGATCTCTACTACAAGAATTTGACCGAGACCATCGCAGCGGGCCGGAAAAAGGATGTCGCTTCGGTGCGCGCGCTTCTCGACCAGGGTCCATTTGTCGCCGGCGACGCTTTGAAGGCGGGGTTGATCGACGCTGTGGGATTCGAGGATGAAATCGTGGGCGCGCTTCAGACCCGCACGAAGCAATCCGCGCTGAAGAAGATCGACACGCGCGAGTATTTGCGGGGACTCGCCCCCGATACGAGCAGCCCGAAAATCGCTTTTCTTGTAGCCGAAGGGGTCATCACGCAGGGCCGCGGCGAAGACGGGTTTGGCGGAAATGAGGGCATCACCACGGGCGGGTTCACGAAGCTGGTTCGTGAAGTCCGGTCGGACCCGACGGTCAAGGGCGTTATCGTGCGCATCGATTCGCCCGGCGGCGACGCGATCGCCTCAGACGATATTCTGCGCGAGATGAAACAACTGAGCGCCGCTAAACCAGTTGTGATCTCGATGTCCGACGTAGCCGCCAGCGGTGGATACTTCATGTCGGTGACCGGCGATCCGATTCTCGCTTACTCCACTACGCTCACCGGTTCTATCGGGGTGATCACCGCTAAACCCGATCTGCGCGGACTCTACGACAAGCTCGGCATCTCGAAAGAATTGCTCACGCGCGGACGCTTCGCGGCGATCGATTCCGATTACAAGCCGCTCGACGATGAGGAGCGCGCAAAGCTGGCCCAGACAGTGGAAGCAACCTACCGCGGGTTCCTCAACCGCGTCGCTACAGGCCGCCACCGGCAGGTCGGCGATATCCAAGCGATCGCCGAGGGCCGCGTGTGGCTCGGATCGCAGGCTAAAGAGAATGGCCTCGTCGATCAGATTGGCGGACTCGATCGCGCCATCGAAATGATCCGTGAGAAGGCCAAACTGCCCGCCGGAAAAATCGCGCTGACGCCTTATCCAGCCCGGCGCAGCCTGCTCGAGGTACTCATGAACCGCTCCGCGCAGCCTTCGCTCGCCGGTGCGCAGATGAATGCGGCGCTGGCCCGGATCCCAGGAGCGTCCTGGATCCGCTCCGTCATGGAAGGCGGCACCCTCGCGTTAATGCCCTACTCCGTCGAAGTGAAGTAGCCGGGCAACGCACCGCTCCGTCGCCGTCGCGGCTCAGAATGCGTTCAGAGCCACGCGCATAAGCAAGTGATCTATTGCTCAGAACGCGTTCAGAGCCACGCGCGTAAGCAAGTGACAAAGTAGGCCGTCCGCTGACCATAAGGTAACCTGTTTCTATCGGCGAAGCCCACACACATGCTCGAGTTCTTTCAGAAGCTATTCGAAGCCAGATTCATGCCCCACGGATATTGTTTTCTGTGGCGTCCGGACATCCTGTGGATGTCGGTGATATCGGATGGCCTGATCGCGCTGTCCTACTACGTCATCCCGGTCGGGCTGTTTTACGTGGTGCGTAAACGTCACGACACATCGTTCTCCTGGCTGTTCTATCTGTTCGGGCTGTTCATTCTCACTTGCGGCACCACGCATGTGCTCGGGATTGTGACGCTGTGGTATCCGATCTGCCGCTTTGAGGCGTTCATGAAGGCGCTCACGGCGATCGCTTCGCTACCCACCGCGATTGCGCTGATCCAGGTAGTTCCGCGGTTGGTGGCCATCCCCAGCCCGGCGGAGTTGACCGAGGCCAACGAGGCGCTCCGCAGAGAGATCGGCGAGCGCAAGAAAGCCGAAGAACAGGTGCGCCACTTGAATGCCGAGCTCGAACGCCGCGTTCAGGAGCGCACCGCTGAACTGCAGAGTACGAGCGAGCGGTTGAAGGCCATCACCGAATCGTCACCATTGGGCATCTGCGCCTGGGATTTGGAGGGCCGCGTCACGTTCTGGAATCCGGCGATGACCAAGCTGTACGGGTGGACCAGTGAGGAGGTGACCGGGCAACTGTCTCCAACGTTGACGGCCCAAACGCCCGAGGAATCGGAAGCCAATGTGCAGCGCGCCTTGAGCGGCAAGGCAGTGGTCGATCTGGAAGCGGAGGGCCGGACGAAGGCAGGCGACCCCGCGCACGTCAGCTTTTCGCTTGCTCCGCTTCAGTCTGGCGAGGGCGAGGTAACCGGCGTGCTGGCCGTGGTGGCTGACACCGGCGAGCGCACTCGCGCTGAACAGGCTTCGCGCGAAAGTGAATCGCGCTTTCGCACACTGGCCGATTGCATCCCTCAACTGGCGTGGATGACGGATGAGAAAGGTTATATCGTCTGGTACAACCAGCGCTGGTACAACTACACGGGAAGCACGTTTGAAGAAATGCAGGGGTGGGGCTGGCGGACCGTACATCATCCGGACCATGTGGGCCGCGTCATGGACCGGTGGCGCCAGGCTTTGGCCGATGGCGTGGGGTGGGAGGATACGTTTCCCCTGCTCAGCAAACAGGGCGAATGGCGCTGGTTCCTTTCGCGCGCCAACCCGATTCACGATGAGCACGGCAACCTTCTACGCTGGTTCGGAACCAATACCGACATCACCGAGCAGTTGCGTTCCGAGCAGGACCTGCGCGCCAGTAAAGCTCGATTCCGCCAGCTTGCCGACGCCATGCCGCAGATTGTCTGGGTAACCCGTCCCGATGGCGAGCACGAGTATCTGAATCGCCGGTGGAACGAATACACCGGCGTCAACTTTGAACAGACGGGCGGCGAAGGATGGCTGCAGGCGGTTCACCCGGCCGACGGCGAGGCCACAACGGATTGTTGGAACTACTCGCTCAAGACGGGAGAGCCCCTCCGCATCGAATACCGGATGCGCGCGGCAGACGGAGAGTACCGCTGGTTTCTCGGTCTCGCGCTGCCCGGTTATGGCGACGACGGCGACGTCGAGCGCTGGTATGGAACATGCACCGACATACACGATCAGAAGCGTACGGAGCAGGAGCTTCGCCGGGCCAATACCGATCTACAGCAGTTCGCCTATGCCGCATCGCACGATCTGCAGGAGCCGCTGCGCAACATGGCCTTGTTCAGCCAGCTCCTCGATCGCGAGTATCGCGGCCAGTTTCAGGGCGATTCGGCCCAGTTTCTCGAATACATCGTCAAAGGCGCGCAACGCATGCACGAGTTACTGCGCGATGTGCTGGCCTACTCGCGGGTGAGCGGTCCGGAGACGGAGCCGGAACTGGGCGCCGATTCGAGCGATGTCTTCCAGGAATGCACGCTGAACCTGTCGGCCGCAATCGAAGAGAGCGGCGCAACGGTGACGGCGGATCCGCTTCCCACGGTCGCCATGTCCCGGGCTCACTTGCTGCAACTGATGCAGAACCTGCTGAGCAACGGAGTCAAGTATCGCAGCGAGGCTCCGCCCGTGGTATCGGTGAAGGCCACGCGGCAGAACGGCGAATGGTTGTTCGCTGTGCGCGATAACGGCATCGGGATCGACCCGCGTTACCACCAGCAGATCTTCGGGCTGTTCAAGCGCCTGCACCGGGAGGAATTTCCGGGCACCGGGATCGGGCTCGCGATATGCCAGAAGATCGTGGAGCGCTACGGCGGGCGGCTATGGTTGGAATCGGAACCAGGCCAGGGATCGACGTTCTACTTCACCGCGCCAGCTCTCGACCGCTAGATTCTGAGCCGCGCGCGCAAGCAAGCGTTTGTTTGCCTTTTTCAGCTAGCGATTATAGAAGTTCATCCTGAATCAAGCTTCTTCCGGCGAGGGCGGTATGCGCGCCGAACGCCGCGATGGAAGCGACCAACAGGACGACGAACACGGATATCCCCGAGTACCAGACTGAGAAATCGCCAGTCACGGGGAGCAGTACGAACAATGTGTTGACATAGATCGCGGTGACGAAGGCGATGAAGCCGAAGCGCGAAATGGCAAGGTAGATGGTGGTCCAAAGGACGATCGCTACCGGCGCGTCGAACAGCGGAGTGGTGCTCGTGGTCAGACCGAGCGCTGTGAAAAGGGCGATATAGGCGACGGCGGCAAGCCATTCGCGGCGCAGCAGGAGACGAGCGACGAACAGCATCAGGAAACAGACGAACAGTTGAATGAGCGATCCCGGAAGCACGGCCAGAGCGGTGGCCACCGTCTGGCGTCCGCCTGACAAACTACTCAGAAGGGCCGTGGTAGCCGGCCCGGCTTTCGCTACGTTGACGACGATACTCCCAGCCCAGATGACTGCCCAGAACAGGCCGGCCACGACGCCGATCAGAATGTCGCGGCCCACCAGCGGATCGCGCCATCCACCGGCAACCAGGCGCGACCAACTAACCAGCGCTTGCGGCCAGTGGCGCCGCACATACGGCTCGAGCGCCATATAGCCGACCCACAACGCCGCCGCGATTAACAAGGCCAGCGATATCGCCTGGAACAATTCGCCTACTTCTCCAGCCGTGGGCACGTGGTGTCCGCGCAGCACCCAGATGAACAGTTCCAAGAGGAATGCGAAGGCTGCGATGCGGATCGCGCCGCGCTGATCGCCGCGGCCGCGACGCATATTGTAGCGGGCCAGCAAGGCGGCGCCCAGCAGCGCGACGACAGCGAAGAACAGCAGGATGTAAAGCGCGGCCTTCTCCTGCACCGATAACGCGCGCGCCTGCATCCGTGCCGGCCGCGTCCACGGTCCGATCAGGTCGAAGTACACGGGCTTGCCGCGCCACGCCGCCGCTTCGACGCGCAAGCTGACATCCCGCTGTCCAGGCCACGTTCCTGTCCAGGCGGCGCGAGTGTCCGCCATAGACGGCGGTGTCCATTGTGGTTCGGCGTCCTTGAGCTGGCTCGTATCCAGGCCCGCGGCGGCAAGCAGCGGCTTCCAATCGACGGGCGCGGACGGAGCCGGGGCCGTCTCCACCTGCGGCGGGACTGCGGTAAAAGCAATCAGGCGGCCGCGCGGATCCAGTTGCATCGAAAGCATGCCCGAAATGTTTTCCGGCGGATCGGCTGGCGAGATCACCCCGCGATTGTTCCCCATCTGCTCCAGATAGCGTGGACTCTGCCGGTACCAGAAGACGATCGCCGGCGGGGTCGGAAGAGACAGGCGCGACCATCGCCCGGCGCTCTTATCGTTGTTGGTCAGATGAGACAGGTAATCGTTGTCGTAAATGAAACCGTTCTCTGAATCGGCCGGCTTCTGCGTGTATCCGAAGCTTTGGGCATACTCTCGGGCTTTCAGCGTGAGGGCTTCCGGCGGCAGTTCGAGAGGCGCGACGCCGGTGACGCGAACCCACGGACCCAGCAGCAGCATCGCCGCGAGCCCGAACAACACCGCGACGCCGCAAGCGATGGCCCAGCGCGGACGCATGCCGGCGTTCGCACCGGAGGCGGCCACCAGTTCGGGTGAAGGGGTTTCACCGGCTGCCAATGCCGCGGCGAGCGGGTCGCCTCCTGGAAGAGCCGCAGCAACGGCGAGGGCGGAAGCGGGACGTGATTTGGCGTCGGGAGAGAGACATCGCGCGATGACCTTCTCCACCAACGGGTCAACGTCCTTTGCCGTGGTCAGGATGCTTGGCGCCTGCGATTGATGCTGCAGGCGCATCAACTCGGCCATGCTCTCGCACTCGAATGGGCGCTTGCCGGTGTACATCTCGTACATGACTAGGCCCAGCGCGTAGATATCGCTGCGCACTGTCACTTCAAGACCGGCCAGTTGTTCGGGCGACATGTAGGCCGGCGTGCCCGCGCGGATCTCCATGCCTTGCACCTGGTCGGAGACGGCGGCGAGTCCGAAATCCATGATGACGACGCGGCCCTGGCCGTCGATCATGATGTTGGCCGGCTTCAGATCGCGGTGCAGGACGCCGGTATTATGGGCCGCCGCGAGCCCGGCACAGATTTTGCGGGCGAACTCAGTGGCCTTGTCGGCGGGCAGCCGGCCGATGCGGCGCAGCAGCGATCCCAGGTCCTCGCCGTCGACATATTCCATCGACAGGAACAAGTGGCCGTCCACTTCGCCGATATCGTAAACGCGGCAAACGTTGGTATGCGAGACCTGGCGCGCGATGCGGACCTCACCATGAAACCGCCCCAGCATGGCGGAGTTGCTGGACATTTCCTCGGGCAGGAACTTGAGCGCGACCTGCTGATCGAGCGTCAGGTCGTTGGCGCGGTACACCTCGCCCATGCCGCCTTTGCCGAGCAGTCCGATGATTTGGTACCGGCCGGCGATCAGCGCGCCGGGTTGAAAGCGTCCCGAACGCGAGGCTGTCGATGAATGCAAGCGCAGCGCTGTCGCACTCATCATGCGTGACGGTGAAGGCGAGGGCGTTGGGGAAGGAGTGGGTACAGTCGCGATCGCCACGGTGGCATCGTCGGGTGGGCGAGGGCCGGCGGGCTGTCCGCAGCTCAGGCAGAAGCGGCTGGAATCCGGCAGTTGGGACGAACAGGCTACACAAGTGATCATTGCCGGTGGACTGTCACTCACTTTAACAAACTGCTCTGCTAGCATGGATCGAATTGACTGCTATGATGCGAATTGTCTCTATTCACGCCCATCCGGATGACGCGGAGATTCTGGCGGGCGGAACGCTGATTCGACTGGCTGATCTGGGGCACGAGGTCACCATCGTGAGCATGACCGCGGGGGACTGCGGATCGGCCGAGTTCGGCGCAGAGGAAGTGGCCAACATGCGGCGGCGCGAGGCGGCATCAGCGGCTGCGAGCATCGGGGCGAGTTATGTGTGCGCCGAGTTCCGCGACCTGGCGATCTTCAACGATGACGCATCGCGGCGGCGTGTGTGCGAGCTGATCCGGCGGGTGCGGCCGCAGGTGGTGTTGACCGCCTCGCCCATCGATTATCACTGCGATCACGAGGCCACGAGCGTGCTGGTTCGCGACGCGTGTTTCGGAGCTTCGGCGCCCAACTATGCGACGGGCGCGACCGGTACGGCGCCCCCGCTGGATGCGATTCCGCACCTGTACTTTATGGACTCAGTGGAAGGGACGGATCGCGACGGGCGCGGTCAACAGGCCAGCTTTTACGTGGATGTCGCGGCTGTGATGGACCGCAAGAAAGCGATGCTGGCGCAGCATGTGAGTCAGCGCAACTGGCTGAAGAAGCAGCACGGCATCGAGGATTACCTGGAACAGATGGAGATATGGACTGCGGCTCGGGGCGCGTCGGCGGGCCTGAAGTATGCCGAGGGTTTCCGCCGGTATCCGGGGCACCCGTATCCGCAGTCGCCGTTGTTAGAGGAGTTGCTGTTATGAAAGGAACTTTGCCCGCGCTATTCATAACGTTGTTCTGGGACGCCGCGCCTCAAACACCCGATGCTGCCACCATCCTGAAGCGCACCCGTGAGGCATACACGATGCTGAAGAGTTACGAATTCACCACCCTGATCGGGAACGAGACCAAGGCGAAGGATTTTCAGCAGATTGTCCGGGAGCGTGCCCACGTCGCGGTCCAGAACCCTGCCAAGGTTCGGATCGAACGGAGCGGCATGAGCACGCGGTGGCCGACTACACGGCAGCAATCGAGCTAAACCCGACGGCATGGCAGTATGGCAAGCGAGCCGAAGCATGGCGCGCGGCCGGGGATCGGGCCGGGGCGGACGACGATCAGCGGAAGGCGGCGGCCATGCCTCCGGGGCAGCCGCCTCAACAATGACACAATAGATGAGAGAGGGAGTCTGAATTAGTACATGAGCGATCAACCGAGTGGACCTTTAGCCGAAGTGGCGCGCACGATCGGCGGCGCGGCCGGGAAGCTTGTAACGGCTGTGACCGGCACGGGCGCGAAAACCGATAGCGCCGCGCAGGCTGCAACGGGCGCACAGGCGCCGGCGGTGAAGGAGAATCTGTGGAAGGCGGAGTACGCCGGCAGCGGAACGTTCATCATCCACAAACCAAAGCGTGAGCGCCGCAAGCGCCGCCAGCAGGCCGTGAAGAGCCCGCGCCGGGGCATGCGAAAGTAGAGCTGGCCGCTCAGGAAAGCAGAGGTGGAGTAAGACAGGAGACGAGAGGTGCGTCGCTACTGCGGCCAGATCTCGTATTTGTGTTCGGCGAGGCCCAAACTAGGGCGGTTATATCCTTGGCTCACCAAACCGCCCGAGACGGCCTCATACCAGTTGTCCTAGGTGAAACGATCCGTTGTCCCGGATTTTCAGCAAGAAGTTGCCCTTCATCGTGGCAAGTTTGCTACGACGGACAGCGTTTGAAATTTTTCGAGTTGTCTCGTTCGTCCGGTCAGGCTTGTCGTCTATGAACTTAACGTCTTCGATCCCGATCACATCGTAATCGTAGCGAACGGCGTCGTCAACAAAGTCCTGAGAGTTATGTGTAAGTATGGCCCATCCACGAGCCTTACGCTTAAGGTCCTCATCTTTCAGTCCTTGCTGTGGCACGATCACCTTGAACCCATCGTCTTCCAATGCCGATTCCAAACCACGAAGATTCTCATCCAGCATGATCGTGAAATAGCCCTGTTTCGACATTTCGATAAGGTCGCTTGGCTCCGCATTGAGGAATTCTTGAAAGCTCTGCATGTTACGCCCCTCCCTTATTTATACGTGACCCCGTACGAATCGTCCAGATCAGGTGAGTCAGGTTACTAGGCTGGCGCTAAGAAGCCAGAAATCGAGGAAGCCAGAAGAGGGGGCAGCATCGCTACTCCCGCTCGATTTCGTAGCCTCGCTCGGCGATGTGCGCCCATAGCACCTGCGACTCATGCCCCTTAATCGCGAAGATCTGGCGGATCAGGTCGCACACCGATTCGTACCCGCGTTGATAGAAGACGAGGATCGAGGGGCCCGCCCCGCTAAGCGCGCATCCCAGCAATCCCGGTGCCCGTAGCTTCGTGATCTCGTCCAGACCCGGAACCAGTGGTGCGCGATAGGGTTGGTGCAGACGATCTTCGAGCGCTGCGGGAAACGCGGACGTCGCACCCGCGGCAAGCGCGGCGATCAGCAAGGCGCTGCGCTGTACATTGAACACCGTATCGGCCCGCGAGTAGTGCGTCGGCAACACCTCGCGGGCGCGCACCGTCGGCAAATCGAAATCCGGCACCACCACAGCCACTCCATAGCGTTCCGGCAACTCCAGGCGAACGGCGCGCGCAACGCCGCCCGAATCGATCGCGCTGGCCACAATCGATCCCAATACGCAGGCTGCGACGTTGTCGGGATGCCCTTCGATGCGCGCCGCCTCATCCAGAATACGTAGCGGCTTCCAGTGCAATTCGAGCAGCGCATCGGCGATTATAACCCCCGCCGTCAATGCCGCTGCGCTCGAGCCGAGACCTTTGCCGATCGGAATATCATTCACGATATCCAACGCAATGGGCGGCAGCGTACCCCCGGCCTCAGTCGCGACGGCCAGCGCGGTCTGCCAGATCAGGTTGTCTTCCCCGGTGGAAATGCAAGCGGCGTCGCGGCCCGCGGCGGTTATCGTCAACGCACCGGCGATGCGGAACCGGCACTCGAGGAAGATCTCGAGCGCCATGCCGAGCGCGTCAAATCCCGGTCCGAGATTGGCGCTCGAAGCCGGAACCCGAACGCGCCAACCCGCCGGGCCATCAGTCATGAAGCGTAACCTTGCGCCCCTCGCGGCAGGAGGTGTACACCGACATCACCAGTTCGAGTGCGCGGTATCCTTCTTCGCCCGATACCAGCGGTTTGCGCCCGTTCTTGATCGCATCGCCGAAATCCAGGAACTGGCGCTCAAATGGCGTCAGCGAAATCGCCATCGGGTCGGAGGCTCCGGAGGCCACGTTGCGATCGACGGGGGCGGGTTCGCCTGAATCCTCCTGCACGTCCCAGGCGGTCAACTTATCGCCCGAAATAATGGCGCTGCCTTTGGTGCCGTGAATCTCGAGCCGCTCCGTGTAGCCCGGCCAGAACGCGGTGGAGGACTGCACCACGCCGGTGGCTCCGCTATCGAAACGCATCAAGGCATCGATCACGTCTTCGGATTCGATCTTGTGCAGCGCCCCCAGTTGCCAGTAAGCGAACGTCTCCTGAACGGGCCCGGCGAGCCACAACAAAACATCGATTTGATGGATGGCCTGATTGATTAAAGCTCCGCCGCCCTCGGTGGCCCAACTGCCTTTGATAGGCCGTGAATAGTATTCGGCCGTGCGATGCCACTTGACGTATGCATCGGCCTGAATGATGCGGCCAAGACGCCCGCCAGCGATCGCCTTCTTGAGGAACTGGCTTGAATCGTCGAAGCGGTGCTGGCTGACGACTCCCAGAACAATTCCCGCCTTTTCGGCGACCGCGATCATGCGCCGCGCGGTGTCCAGGTTGGTCGCCATCGGCTTCTGCACCTGGATGTGTTTGCCGGCTTCGGCGCAGATTTCGAGAGGCTGCAACCGGAAATCGGGGAAGGTGCATACGTCCACGTAATCCACTCGCGGATGGCGGCACAGATCCTCATAATTGCGGACGAATTCGCAGCCATACTGGTCAGCGAATTTGCGGCCATACTGCTCGTTGATGTCCGTGCAGACGGTGAGTTCATACCCGATATTTCGATACGCCTGCGCATGTTTGTGCGAAATCGCACCGGTACCGATGATTCCTACTCGCATATTTTTTAGCAGTCCGTTGTTAGTTTAACGTGAGACCGTTGTGAGAGCCGCAGATGAAGACCTCCAAGCCCATCTGTTCGAAGGCGCAGGCCTTGGCGGCGAGCGCCCGATCGGCGGCCGCGGCGTCCGGCGCATACGCCACCTGCACGTGATTGGATTTGTGGCGCGCCATGAACTGATCGCGCGTGACCCCGTAGGTGACCGCGTGCATCACTGGCCACTGCGGCGTGGTGATGGACCAGCGGCGTTCCGTTTCCTCCTTCGGAAGCGCCACCGAACGGGCGCGGCCGAGATCGACTTTGAGCTTTCCGTTGTCGACGTACACGCGGCTCCAGACAATCTCGCCGGGTTTGCTGACACCTTTTACGGTGCCGCCGCCAAAGGGGAAATACATCGGCGGTTGGCGCTCGCTGACAGTGCCCGCGTATCCATTAATGAAATGCTGGGGCGGCGCCGCGCCCGAGATTTCGTACAACCACACGAACTCGCCATTGAACTCCTCGCCGTAGCGGACATCGTGCAAGGTGGTTTCAGGGTCGAAGCCGAGATGTCGCCAGACGCGGTTCGTGACCAGCGCATCGAGGCCGGCGCACTCGTCCACTTCGTTGAAATGTGGCAGCGCCTGACCGTCGTACAGCACGTGGCCGTTGTTGGCCGCGGTCACCGGCGGACGATCGACGTTGTTGAGCAACCCCTCGGCCAGGTCCGATGCCGGGGCGAGATCCTTGAGGCCCTGCTGATATTGGATGCCGATCGCATCGCAGCCGAAATCCGCAGCGATCCGCACAGCGGCGATGTACATTTTGCACTGGCCGAGGATCTGGCTGTCGGTAAGATGAATCGCGGGGTCGGGACCGGTACGGAAGCGCATCCCTTTGTCCTCGAGCCAGCGGCGCACGGCGGCAGCTTCGTGATCGGGAACCTGGCACATCGCGGCGTACAACGCGGACTGGCTGAGCCGTTCCTTGAACACGCCGGTGCGATGCAGCAGCTCGTCGGGGATGATCGCGTTGTACATGCCCATGCAACCTTCGTCGAAGATGCCGAGGACGGCCTTGTCGCGGCCCAACGTGGAAGCGATCTCAGCGCCTACCGCGGCTGCTTCGGGCGGCACTTTCAAACCCAGCAGCGGCGTAACGTGGGTGGCGTCGTGCTCAACGCGCTGGCCGTTCAACCACTGATCCAAGCCGCGCAGGAAAAACTCGTCGGTGAAATCGACCGACCACAGAGTGCTGTAGGGGATGCCCGCTTTGGTCAAAGACGCATTCAAGTTGAGCATGCCGACCAGGCCGGGCCATTCTCCGCTCCAGTTGGCGACGGTGAGGATGGGGCCGCGGTGCGTGTAGAGGCCGCTGAGAACGTGATGGCTGTATTGCCAGACGGCTTCGACCACTAACAGCGGCGCTTCCGGCGGGATGTCGCGGAAGACCTGCATTCCGTACTTCTGGCTATGGATGAAGCCGTGTCCCACGGCGGGGTCGAAGGGGTGCGCGCGTTGCACGGTGCGGCCGGCGCGCTGGATGGCGGCGATCACCGCCTGTTCGGTGCGCTCCTGCGCGGGCCAGCATTGCTGGTTGGCGGCGAGCCGCAGATCGCCGCTCGCCACCAGATAAATAGGATCGTTCATTGCGGAGGCTCCTCAGTCAGTCTCGGGCCGTGGCGTTTTTGCGGTGCTCGGGGGCAGTTGAGGCGGCGTGATGTACTCCGCTGGCAACTGGCCGGTGAGAGTGTCCATCCACGTTGCAATCGACTTTACGTCTTCGGCGGAAAGGCGCCGCCCGAGTTGATACTCTGCCATGGTGGTGATGGCGGAGTCGAGAGCGGGGACCGAGCCGTTGTGAAAATAGGGCCCGGTTTTGGCGATATTGCGGAGCGAGGGGACCTTGAATACGAACTTATCGCCGGAGTCCTTGCTGATGGTCGCGCGGCCGCGATCCTTGCCGTCGGGCCAGCGCTTGGCGACGCCGAGTTTCTTATAGCTGTTGCCGCCGAGCAGGGGTCCATTGTGGCATGCGGGACAGCCTGCGTCGGAGAACTTGATGAAGCCGGACTTTTCGGCATCAGAGAGCGCGCTGGCATCGCCATTGAGAAAGGCGTCCCAGCGGGAGGGAGTCATCAACTTGCGTTCGAAAGCGCCGATGGCGGCGGCGGCATGATCGAGCGTGACAGGATCGGAACCGGGAAAGGCTTTACGGAATAAAGTGCCGTATTCGGGAATCGAATTCAGAAGTTCGACGACGTGTTTTTCCGAAGGCATCGCCATTTCGACGGGGTTCATCATGGGACCCTTGGCTTGGGCTTCGACGTCGGCGGCGCGGCCATCCCAGAATTGAACGAAGTGGGCAGCGGCGTTGTAGACGGTGGGCGCGTTGCGTGCGCCGTGCTGGCCTCTAAATCCGGTGGAAGTGGGCTCGGCATCTACGCCGTATTTCGCAAGATCGTGACAGCTATTGCAGGACAGCGTTTGACTACGGGAGAGGCGCGGTTCAAAGTAGAGCATGCGGCCGAGAGCCACTTTGTCTTCTGTAATAGGATTGGTGGCGGAGTTTGCGACTGCGGGCAGCGGCGCGAAGGGGCGCAGGCGGTCCGCGGAAATATCGATGGCGCACAGTGCAGGCGCCAGGGTGGCGAGCGAGCAGATAAGGAATGTAGTGCAACTCATAACGCTTCGATTTTAATGCAGCGGGCAGTGGTTGGTGGTGAGTGGTGGACGGCTTACGGAGGTTTCGATCATGGCAGCTACGAGTGAACAGAAGACGGGGATCGCTCCCATGTTATCGGTGAGAGCGGGAGCGGCGGCCGTCGAATTCTATAAATCGGCGTTCGATGCCCGCGAATTGTTCCGGATGGACGATGCGGGCGGCGCGGTGGTGGCCCGGTTGGCGGTGGACGGAGCCGAGTTCTGGGTGGCCGATGAATCGCCGGAGCACAAGAATTTCAGCCCCGAGTCGCTGGGCGGAGGAACCGTGCGAATGGTGTTGACGGTGAGCGATCCGGACGCGGTTTTCGAGCGGGCGGTGAAGGCCGGCGCGGCGGTGGTTCAGCCCATGGACAATCAGTACGGGTGGCGGCTGGGGAGGGTAGTGGATCCGTTCGGACATCATTGGGAGATCGGGCGGGAGTTGGCGGGCTGAGCTAGCGGCTGACCTTACAAGCGGTCACCGTACTGTTTGACGGCTACCGCAAGAGCGCTGTCAAGCCAGCGGGCAAAGGCGGGGTTCACTTCCCGAACATCGGTTTGATGCGTGAACACGAATGGCTCCGTCGAGCACAGGAAAAACTTTTCACCGGCCAACACACGGTCGTCAGAATCTTCATAGGATTCCAGACGCAAAAATGCAGTAGCTTCCATGATGCCGGTCAACTCCCGACCGATGTGA
Organism: Bryobacterales bacterium; assembly: GCA_038322705.1. Lineage (GTDB taxonomy): Bacteria > Acidobacteriota > Terriglobia > Bryobacterales > Bryobacteraceae > TMP-7. The sequence continues at coordinate 40,765 of JBBQGC010000034.1, forward strand.
TGGAAGGAGGTGACAAACACCAGCCGCTCTCTACTGGCGCGAATAGACCCTTTCACAAAATAATGATCCTCGGAGAAATTGGCGAACTTGTCTGCCTGCTTTGCGGAAGTAACAACCTCAAACTTGTACCAATGGGAATTACCGTGATCCGGACCACCAGCCTGGACAAACGGTTTCTCAGGACCTACATCGGCGATCGTAACCTCGATTTGTTGAAACGCCCTTTCGACATATTCCTGTGCGACCTGGCGGAGTTTTCTGGCAACCTCATTCACGTGCCGCAGCTCTACAGTCTTATACTCTTTCCGCTTTGCCAGCTTGTCCGCGAGCGAGCTGATTACTGCGGCAGTCAAGGTCTTTTGCGTCGTAAACCCGGCATCGGCGTCCACACTCAGCGCTTGCAGTATTGCATTCCGCTCTAATCGCGCAAATATGCCTGCTAACGTGGCTAACTCACCGAGGTCGGCGGCTTCCAGGGCGTCAATGTACTCCACTCGCAAGTCGCGGTCAATTATCAGGGGCAACACATCCGAGCGGAGCGAAATCATCGTCGTAAGAGTTCGAGCGACGCGCCCGTTTCCGTCCTGATAGGGATGGATCTGCGTGAAACGGTGATGAAGCCAGGAAGCGACGATGATCGGGTCGTCATTACCATAACTCGACAAACCCTCAAACAGGTTACTCATCTCACTGTCCACATGAATCGGAGGACAATACTCATGCGTTGCCCGGTCAGGACGCCGCGGGTTGTTCGGCCGGTCTTTGTACTGGCCCTTGAGTATCGGAATTTCCAACCGGTTACCAAATTGATCGACTGCGGCGGTTGTAGGCTGGTGTTTCGTCAGGATGGCGTGGAGTTCATGGATCAAACCTTTTGTAAGATCTCGCTTCCGAGCAATGCAGTCAACTACAAGTTGGATTGCGGCCTCCTGGTCGCGGAGAAGGTCAATCAGCAGCGCGGGCTCGATATTCGTGTTCGAGCGCGTTACCAGTTCCTCAGCGAACCCGTGAGCGACGAGGGCTTCCGTGGTCCCCCGGTCAAGATCATAAAGGCGCTCCAGGATTCCTGTCTCCACGCTAATTCGCCGGATGAGGCGTTGATTGAATTCCGCCAATTGAGACGCACTTGACTGTTGAATGCGCTGTTTCGCCGCCCGCCAGTTTTCATACAGCGGACGCATGCCTGCCAGGTCGATTGATCTCTCAAGGTCCGACAGTGGCTCGATCGGCCTCCAAACGTAGCCGGGCATGACGCGTTTATTCTAACAGCCCGACATGCGGGCTATCATGGATGGACCATGCGTGCGTGGATCGTTGTTGGAATGCTTTGCGTAGCGTCTGCCGGGGCGCAATGGACGCAGTTTCGGGGGCCGAACGGCACGGGGGTCGCCGAGTCCGCCAAACCGCCGGTCGAGTTAGGGCCCGATAAAAACGTCGCGTGGAAGACCGCGTTGCCGGCGGGACACTCCTCGCCGATCGTATCGGGGAACCGCATCTTCCTCACCGCCGCCGAACCTGGCAAGCGCGCCGATGCCGGTTCCGGCAAGATCACCGATGACGGTGGTCATCTGTACACGATTTGTCTTGATCGCGATAATGGCGCGATCTTATGGAAGCGGGAAGCGCCGCGGCCGCGCGTGGAGCGTTATCAGCCGACTAACTCGCCGGCCTCACCGACACCCACCGCCGATGGTCAACGCCTCTACGTCTTCTTTGGGGACTTCGGGCTACTGGCCTACGATTATGCGGGGAATGAGCAGTGGCGATTGGCGCTGGGTCCATTCAACAATCAAAACGGCCACGGCTCGTCACCGATCCTGGTGGGCGATGCCGTTGTGTTGTTGTGCGATCAGGACAGCGATTCCTACCTGCTTGCGGTGGACAGGAAATCGGGCCGCGTGAAATGGAAGAAGCCGCGGCCCGATGTGACACGTTCGTACTCGACACCGGCGGTGTTTCATCCCGCGGGCGCGCCCGCTCAGTTGATCGTGCCGGGCTCGTATCAGCTCGCCTCGTATGATGCGGGCACCGGAGAAAAGCTGTGGTGGATTACGGGTTTGTCGTGGCAGCCGAAGTCCACGCCGGTGGTGGATGGGGAGACGATTTACGCGCACTGGTGGGAGAACGGGGGCGAGAGCGAGGCGGCTACGGAGACGCCGCTGTTTTCGGAAATTCTCGCGCGTCTGGACGCGAATCATGACGGGAAGATCTCGCGCGACGAGGCGGCCGTGGATACGCGCATGCAACGCGGGTTCGCCGATAACGACTTGAACGGTGACGGATTCCTGGACGAGCGCGATTGGGATTTCTACCGTGCCCGCCGGTCCGCACGGAACGCGCTACTGGCGGTGCGGCCCGGCAAGAGCCGCGGCGATCTGACCGGGAGCGCGAGCATCGTGTGGCGCGTGCAGAAGTTCCTGCCCAACGTGCCGTCGCCCCTGTTGTATGGCGGCGCGCTGTTCCTGATCAAGGACGGTGGGATTCTCACCAGCTTGGATCCGAAGACGGGAGCCATCGTGAAGCAGGCGCGGTTGCCGGGCGCGCTGGACACATACTACGCGTCGCCGGCGGGGGCTGGAGGGCACGTGTACCTGATCAGCCAGACGGGAAAGATGACGGTGGTGACGGCGGCGCCACAGTGGGAGATTGCCGCGACGGCCGATTTCGACGAGGAGTGCTTCGCCACGCCCGCGATTGCCGGAGATTCTATTTATGTGCGCACACGTGGGGCGCTGTACTGTTTCCGCAACAAGTGAATACGTGACGCCTCAAGCGCGCCACTGGAAACATAGTTGGTATCCATCCGGATCGCGAATGCATATCTGTCTCATGCCATATCCCGTAACGAACGGCTTCTTCACCGAAACGCCCTTTGCGTGCAACTCCCGGTACGCAGCATCCAAATCCGGACACGCGAAGTAAAGGCCCGTATCCCCGTGAGCCGCGGCGCGAGCCTGGTCCTGGTCAGCGGGACGTTCGCTGTCGAATTCATAAGCTGTATTCAACATCAATTCCGCACCATCCAGCCGGAGTAACGCCCAGTGAAATCGATCCTCGCCTCCCAGCTTTGGCGAAGTGCTGACTATCTCGAACCCGAGCACGTCGCGATAGAACCGGACGGACGCTGGCATGTCATAGACCTGTAACAGCGGAGTTAACCCAGTGATCTGCAACATATGCGGAGTCACTTCCAAGGAAGGATTGCGGGCTCGGAAAATACGGTCTCGCGCAGGCGGGCATAGGCGTTCTTTTGTATGAGTCCGCCGTGGTACCACACGACAACACCGGGCAACCCGCGCTGACGGCCTGATTCGATCATGCGAATCAGTTCGTCGGGAGTGCTGTTGGTGATATCGATTCCTGGCACTAGGCGCGAGCCATCGCCGCCAAGCGCGTTCAACTGGTTATCTAACTCCCGCGCATAACTCGCCGAATCGCTCCTGTAGATCTGCGGTGAGACAAAGTCCAGTGAGCCCGACTTCATCCAAACAGGATATTGCTGGAGAAAGTTAACGTAGGAGTAGTTATAGACAATCGGCGCATTCGTGACAAGGGCACGCCAGTTGACTGACTTGATAGCCCGGCTAAGATTTGCGGCGAACTCATCGATCTTTGCGGCCCGCCAACTCATCCACTCCGGATCCTTCTCATTCGAGGGCGGCGGCGCGCCTCCGTGCTCGTCCACATAACGGGTGATGGTTGCGCGGTCGTAGCCGCAGTCGAGCTCCGGATAACGGGCACGGTCGAACTGGATGCCCGGAATGTCATAGGAAGTGATCAGTTCCGCCATCAAGTCGATCAGGAATTGCTGGCCTTCAAGATTTGCGAGGGCAATCCAAGAGCTCTTCGTCGCGCCCGCCCACGAGAAGTCCGCCGACCCATCCTTGCGGCGCGCCAGCCATTCCGGGTGCACTTCCACCAGCGGGGCTCTTCCTCCGCTGTAACCGATGACGAAGCCGTATTCCGCCCACGGAATGACGGCCAACCCTCGCGTCCGCGACTCCTCGATCACTTCCGCCAGCACGTCGCGATCGCCATAGGCGGGGTCCGTTTGCATGCCCGTTTGTTTTTCGAAAACACCGCTGCGCCACAGCGGGTAGCCGCGCGACCATACGTCGACAAAGACTGCGTTGAAGTTCGCATTCTTGACTTCGTCGAGCATGGCGCGGATGGATTCCCGCGATTCCAACGGCCCGCGATCCACCCAAACTCCGCGGATCTCCGGCCGGGCGGCTTGGAGCATCAGCGGCGCCACAACTAAGAGAACGAGTATCCGGTTCATCGCCAACTGGTCACGTCCGCGCCCTTCGGCGCCATCTTGCGCATGTGCTCCGCGAATATCGGCAGATAATGCATCTCGAGAGTCTCTCCAGGCGCGATTTTGCCGGGCCAGCAATGCGGCTCATTATCTCCGAATTCGAAGCTGCCGCCGTAGTAAGGGCCTTTGCCGGGAAGCTTGGTGCTTTCGAGAAATTGCTCCATTCTGTGCGCCGCCGCATCGAGATAGAACGTATCCTTCGTCCCCATGGTGACATGTATTTTGCCCACCAGCTTGGGGCCGAGCCGCTCCCAATCGCCGCTCAACAGCGCTGTGAGATCGTACTTCTCCCGCCAGTATTTCGCCACTGCGGGATCGATGCCGCCTGTTTCAGGGTCCCAGAGTTTCATGGGGTAACCATCGGGCCCCATGGGTCCGAAGGTCGCATGAAAAGCATCCAACTGGCCGCCCGAACGCCCGCGCGTTCCGAGCACGAACTCCTGACGGCTGAAGCTTTCCATGGTGTCGAGGATGCGGTCGTTCGGCAAACGTCCGAGCAACTTCGGCAGCTTGGCGAACGGGCCGGAGTCGAAGTAGGCGTTCTTGTCGTTGTAAAGATCGACCTGCTGGAAGGCGTGGAAATCGACTGGATCGGGACAAAAGCCCCACGCTCCGCCGAAGTACTCGGGATAAAAGACCTGCTGTGCAAGAGTCATCCAACCGCCCGTGGATCCGCCAAAAAGCACGCGCGCCCACGGCTCGCCAATCGCTCGGAATTGCTTCTCGACAACCGGATACAGCTCCTGCGTGAGAGCATCGCCCCACGGTCCCATGTTCGCCGTGTTCACGCCATACGAGTCGTCGTAGAACGGCGTGGGGTGCTGCGTTTCGACGATCAGCATTTTCGGCAGTCGCTCGGAACTCCACTCCTGGAAAAAGCGATAGGCGGAATTGGCGCGCCCCCGTTCCGGGCCCTTCAGATCGGCCGTTGGCGGCGTCTCCCGGAAATTGAAGCCCGAAGGAAAGTGGCCTTGTTGATACGCGACGGGATAGTGCTGTTGCCGATTCTCGTCGAAGCCCTCCGGCACAAGCATGATGGCGCCAAGGTGCATGGGGCGTCCCCAAAACTTCGTGAGCAGCTTGCTCTCAATCCGCAAATGGCGAATGTACTTGGTGTCCTTCGGCGCTTCTATCGGCGGTATCGTTTCGGTCAACTCGATCGTGACCACGCTGTCCGCACCGATATCGACCTGCCGCGGCTTGCTAATGAGATTGCCGGGGGAGCGGTTCCATTGCTGACCTTCACCGTGGTCCATGTGCATCTTGATCGTGTGCCCGTCCGCCCGTTTGAAAGTCTCGTACACGTTCAGGACAGCCTGCACGTTGTACTTGCCGGGTTTCAGTTCGCCGACGCTGTGGAGTGGATGTCCAAGGGCGCCATCGCCGATGTGCGCCGCGTCGCCGGGCTTCCAACCATCGACATCGATACCGAAGATCTGCTGTGTTCGAATCCCCCAGGAGACTTGGTAACGCGGTTCGCCGTCGAGGTTCTTCGAGATGACGAGAATCAGACGGCCATCGAGAGGTCCCGCCTTTGAAGCGTACGTAATGTCGAAGCGCGGGATAGCGGCCGCCGCCACAGACAAGATCGCCCACAGGAAAACTGCACGCATTCATCGAGAATACAGCGCATCGGCGCCGCTCTGCGATAATCGGCGCTATGGCACTCACCCGGCGCACCTTCCTTCAGACGGCCGCTACAATCGCCGCCTCTCCTGTTTTGGCTGCCGGCGACCGCGCGGCGTTGAAGAGCGAAATCGAGAACCATCACAACGAGAACGTCCAGCGCTTGCAGAATTGGATCCGTACTCCTTCGATCGCCGCCGAAAACCGGAACATGCCCGAGGGCTGCGATCTCATGATGCGCATGCTTCGCGAGGCCGGGTTCGGTCAGGTGACGAAGGTTCCGAGCGACGGCTTTCCCGGCGTGTTCGCGACCCTGGATGCCGGCGCGCCCAAGACCTACGGCGTGTACTTCATGTACGACGTCAAGCAGGCCGACCCCGCCGAGTGGGAGTCGCCCCCCTTCGATGCCGCGCTGGTCGATCGCGATGGATTGGGCAAGATCGTGGTAGGCCGCGGCGCGGTGAATCAGAAAGGACCGGAGTCGGCCTTTCTCGCCGCTCTCAACGCGTTTCGTACGGCGGGCCAAAAACTTCCCGTGAACCTCGTGTTCATCGCGGAAGGCGAGGAGGAAATCGGATCGCCCCACTTCCCGCAAATCGTGCAGCGCTCTGAGGTGATGAGCGCGCTCCGTAAGTGCGGAGGCCTGTTCATGCCGATGCCGACGCAATCGCTCGACGGCACCATCACCGTCAACCTCGGCGCGAAAGGCGTTGTCGAAGTGGAACTCGTTTCGAGCGGCGAGAAGTGGGGCCGCGGGCCGAAGCACGACGTCCACTCGAGCACCGAAGCAATCATCGACAGTCCGGCATGGCACCTGGTTCAAGCGCTGAACACGCTGGTTGCCGCCGACGGCCATACGCCCGCGATTGAAGGCTTCTTCGAGCACGTGCGCCCTCTCAGCGCCGGCGAGAAGGCGATGATCCGCAACGCCGCGACGAAACAGAACGAGGCCCTCGCAAAAAAAGCTCTCGGCGTCGACCGGTGGGTTCACGATGTGGACTGGCTCGAGTCGCGCGAGTTGCTCGCAGGCCGTCCCACGGTGAACATCGAAGGCTTGGTGGGCGGGTACACGGGCCCAGGCGGCAAAACGATTCTGCCGCATCGCGCGACCGCGAAGCTCGACCTGCGGCTGGTGCCCGATATGACCGCGAAGGAGGCGCTCGCCAAGTTGAAAGCGCACCTTGCCAAGAAGGGCTTTGGCGACATCGAAGTGAACATGAGCGGAGGCTACGATCCGACGACGACACCCGCTGACTCCGCCGTGGTCCGCGCCGCGCAGTCTGTTTACAAGCGCGCCGGCCAGGAGGTGGTGCTCTGGCCGCGCATGGCCGGCTCGTGGCCCGGGTACGTATTCACGGGCGCGCCGCTGAAGCTCGCCGCGACGCACTTCGGACTGGGCTTCGGGACCGGCGCCCATGCTCCCAACGAGTTCTACGTCATCGAATCGAAGAACAAGAACATCGCGGGGTTCGACGGAGCGGCGCTATCTTACGTCGACTACCTGTACGAACTCGCGTCAATGTGATCATGACTTCTCGCCGCGCATTCCTGCAGTCCGCTGGAGTTGCCGCCGCAACGATAAGTACGCGCGCGGCGGAACCCGGCGCGGATCTCACACCGCTCGACGAGTTTGCTTACCAAGACGTGGAACTCGCGCCCGGTCCCGCCGAGACTCAGTTTCAACAGACCTGTTCCGTTCTGATGTCCCTCAACGAGGACAGCCTTCTGAAGCCATGGCGGCTGCGCGCCGGTCTTCCCGCGCCTGGTCCGGAACTGGGCGGCTGGTACGATGAGTTGCCGCTCGAGAAGACCGAAAGCGGCGGCCACGGCTTCGCTCCCGCGCACTGTTTCGGTCAATGGATCTCGGCGCTATCGCGCGCCTACGCCATCACTCGCGCACCCGAAATTCGCGCACGAGTGGACCGCCTGCTCGCGATGTATGAGTCGGCGATCTCAGGCCGCTTCTACAATAATTTTCGATTCCCCGCCTACAACTACGACAAGATGGTGATCGGTCTGGTGGACGCTCACCAGCTTGCCGGAATTCCTGACGCATACGCGCTGCTCGATCGAACCACCGCCGCAGCCGAGCCGCATCTGCCGCCAACTGCCCTCAACCGCGACGAGCCTCAGCGGCGCTGGCGTGAGTCAGCCGGCGACAACACGAGCAACGATTACACCTGGGACGAGAGCTACACTCTACCGGAGAACTTATATCTGGCGGCGGAGCGCGGCGCGGGCGAACGCTACCGCCAACTGGCCGTGCGCTTCCTGCTCGACGACACCTGGTTCACTCCGCTTTCTGAAAACAAGAATGTTCTCGCCGGTCACCATGCCTATAGTTTCTGCAATTCACTGAGTTCGGCGATGCAGGCGTATCTCGCGGGCCGAAGCAGGAAGCATCTGCTTGCAGCGCGCAACGCCTTCGCAATGATCGAATCGACGCAAAGCTTCGCGACAGGCGGCTGGGGTCCAAACGAGAGTTTCTTCGCGCCAGGCAAAGGCGAACTGTACCGCAGTCTCACCGGTACGCATCGCGGCTTCGAAACTCCATGCGGCAGTTATGCGCACTTCAAATTGACTCGCTATCTTCTGCGAGTCACGCGCGATGGGCGTTACGGCGACAGCATGGAACGCGTCCTCTACAACACCGTGCTCGGCGCGAAGCCGTTGCAGAAGGACGGGCGCGCTTTCTACTACTCGGATTACAACAATTCCGCGACAAAGGTATACTTCCCCGACCGATGGCCATGCTGCTCCGGGACGCTGCCGCAAGTCGCTGCCGATTACAGGCTACTTGCGTACTTCCGCGACACATTGGGTGTCTTCGTCAACTTGTACTTGCCGTCGACGCTTCGTTGGACCGAGGCGGGCGGTGCGCAACTCGCACTCACCCAAAGCGGGAGTTATCCGCTGGATGGCCAGATCGCGATGCGGATCCATTCATCGCGCCCGGCGCGGTTCGCTCTACGGCTACGCATTCCCGGATGGGCGATCGGAGTGCGCATCTCGGTCAATGCGGCCCGAGTCTCACCTCCCATCCGCAACGGCTTCGTCACAATCCAACGCACATGGCGCACAGGCGACCGCATTCAACTCGACCTCGAGTTGCCCGTGCGCTTGGAACCTGTGGATCCCGATCACCCGAATACAGTGGCGATGGTGCGCGGCCCGCTGGTTCTATTCGCGATAGGCGACGTACACGGCCCAATTTCGCGGGAGCGGATGCTCGCACCCGAACGCGTGCCGAACGCCGCAGTCTGGCGAGTCAAAACTGATACTGCCCACTTGCTGTTCCGGCCATTCGCATCGATCGACGACGAACCCTATCGAACGTATGTCCGGACCGGCTGATCGATCAGCTAAAGCAGAATCAGGCCGCTGCGCATTCCGATCGCGACCGCCTCGGTCCTGCTTCCCGCGCCGAGCTTCGCCAGGATCGAAGCGACGTGGAACTTCACCGTGTGATCCGAGATGCCGAGCTTATAGGCGATCACCTTGTTCGCTTCGCCATCCGCCATCGAACGCAACACCTCGAGTTCACGGGTGGTGAGCGCGGGCGAGTTCCGTCCCGTTTGAATCTGCGGCTGCGAAGACAGAAGCCGCTCCATCTCGCGCGGATCGACCGACGCCAAGCCATTGGCCGCCGCGACGATCGCCGCAACGATCTCCGCTTGCGATGCGTCGCGAGACAGTATTGCGCGCACGCCCATGCGCAGCGCCTCAGCGGTCCAGACCGGGTGCGCTTCCTCCGCGATCAGCACCACCGGGGTCTCGACCCCGGCCGGAACATCTTCCAGCGGTGCGGACGCAAGTATCACGTCCGGATGCGCGTCCACCACATCGAGTTCAGGGCTCGAACCAGCGAGCGATTCGAGCCCCGCCCGAACTACCGCCGAAGATGCGGCAATCGCGAGCCGGATCACGCAGCCTCGGCGCGGCTCCGAAGGCGCACCGCCACCTCGCGCACGCGGTCGCTGCCGCCGCGAACGAATCGCAGACGGACCACCTCGCGGACGCCATCGAGACTCCTGTTCAACTCATCGAGTGAGTGGAGCAAAACGTCGCGGGAGCGCAGCGAGGCGGCCGCCGCGGCGCCGTCGGCCTCTAACTCGAGAATCATGAGACCGAACGGCAGCGGTCGAAGCGTTACGCCCAGCGACGGCCGCGGCCCGTGAAGCAGGAACTCGTGCGCGCGCGAAACAGGTAACGCTACCCCCAGCCGGTTCAGGATCGCGGTGTTGATGCCCACCACCTCGCCGCGCGCGTTCGCGAGCGGGCCGCCCGAGTTGCCGGGCGCGAGCCGCACATCGGTCCGGATCCACGATTCCCCGCCGAGCTCGGCCACCGGCCCGACCGAGTGAACCACGCCCGTCGAAAGCGCGCCGATGAACCCCATCGGATTCCCCGCGGCAATGACGAGTTCCCCCGCGCGCAGCGAGGATGAATCGCCCGCCCTGGCCGCCTCGAGCCCCGTCGCCGCGATTCGCAGACTCGCCAGATCGCGCCGCGTATCCCGCGCCACCACCGTCGCGTCGAAAACGCGGCCATCCCATAACGTCACCGACGCCAGCGCTCGCGCAACATGCGCGTTGGTGAGAATCAGCCCGTCTGAGCTCCACACGATTCCGGAGCCGCCCGCTTTGCCGCTCCTCGTCGACACCTGCGCGGTCGAGCGGCGCAACCGTTCCGAGATTTCGCCGAGCGCGCGCATTTCAGCTCCTGCCGGGCCGCTCGCCCGTGACAATCGTCATCGCCGTCTTCACGCCGCCGCGCAGAACCTCGGTTGCGATCGGCGTACCGGGGCCGCTCGAGTCGAGCGCGCTCTGCACATCTTCGGTATCGTCGACGCCAGCGCCCCCGAGCGCGACAATCACGTCGCCGATCAGCAACCCCGCCTTGTGCCCCGGACCATCCGGCTCGATGGAAAGCACGATCAGGCCCTTGTGATGATCGGGCAGCTCGACTGGTTGCAGACCCACGCCCAAATAACCGCGCGCCACACGTCCGCGCGCCAGGATCTCGTCTACGACGCGGTCCACTGTGCTCGCCGGGATCGCGAGTCCCGCGATGCGCGAGAGTCCCAATGTAGCGATGCCGATCGCTTCTCCGCTCGTATTGATCACCGCGCCTCCCGATGAGCCCGGATACAATGTCAGGTCCAGCCGGATGTACTGGTCGAGTTGACCGCCGTGCCATGTGCGCCAAGGACCGCTCACCGCGCTCACGATGCCTAACGTGGCGTTGACGCCCGAGTCATGCGATCGGCCGATGGCCAGCGCCAGGTGCCCGGGCGATGGCGTCGCGCTCGCCCGGGGCAGCGGAGCCGAGGACGTGTCGTTCACGCGCAGCACGGCGACATCGGTGCGCGCATCCGCTCCAACCAGATCGGCCGCCACCTTCGCGCCCCCAGGTAGCGTAACGGTAATCTCCTCCTCGATGCGCACCGTGTGCTGCGCGGTCACCACGATGCCCGGACGCCAGAACACGCCGCTCGACGAGAATCGCGGGCGCGCATGGACGGCAACAACCGCATGACCCGCGCGCTCCACCGTGGCAGCAAGCGACTCCGATGCGGCCGATAATTCGTTAGTCATTTTCAAAAAGCCTCTACTCACAGCTTGCGGCCTGAGCAGGCTCGCGAGCATCGGTGAAGCGGTCAGATAGAGAACTGGAAGAATGGCTAGTATGAGTACTGTCTGAAATCGGGCCTGCATGTCCGGACGTGCTGGAGAGAGGCAATCCCGATGGGTCCGTGCAGTGCTGACAGTCTTCAGGCGATGGGAGCGGCGCGCGGATCAAACACCGAAACTTTTTATCGGCGTTGTTCTGAAAAACAATCAAGCCAATCATGTGAGAGGACCACATTTTTATCGCCTCGGGTGGGCTGCTATCGCGGTCCATGGTGCGGTTCATCCGCGGCTCTACGCGAAGCTCCCGCTGAAGGTCCACGCGAATACCCACCTGAACCAGACGAGTGCTGCTGAGACGTCCCCGCCAGTTAGTCAAATCGCTCGCTTGTTGACCCGCCGGGGCCGTTGAATAGTCATAATTCAACGCCCCGAACTTGCCGCCTAATCCGCCGTACACGCCCGAAGGAGCATGATCCGGTATCCACGTTGTTAGTGGTGAGACGGAGGCTGCGTCCCGTGGAGGGTTCAAGAACGGTGACTGCGTCGCCGGGCACGACGGCACCGCTTGGATCCGTGACGACTGACATCCTCGATTCCGCCGGTAGGCGTTTGAGCATGCATGGCCGCGACGAGCAGCAATGCGACGATCAGACCTGACTCCAATCTGAGTAGCTTCATTGTTGTCTCCCCCAAGTAGGTTCAGCAATTGCAGAATATCAACACGAATTAAATGGAGAGAGCGCAAATATTCTCAATGCGCGAGCCGCGGGCAACAGGCTGAGTAAAGTCTTAGATACCGAGGGCGGCATTCATGCGGCGGACTCTAACACCGCGAGACCCTGCTCCACCGCGCGCGGTAATAGGTCTTCGATCCGCGATTGCTCTCGTTCGGCCTGCCTGAGCAGCCGCGTTCGCAATGGTTCGGGTAGGGCCTTCCAGATCTCGGCCGTGTTGCCTACAGTGCCGGGCTCAGGAACCGGATCGCCAAACTGAATGCAGGTGAGCAGATACGACTTCACGGCATCGCGGCCGTTTACGACCGCCTCCTCAGGCGTTTCTCCGTCCGACATGCAGCCGGGGAATTGGCGGATTTGGGACGGGTATTCCTCGATGCGCAAATTCACGGTCATGACGCTGCTCCTTTCCTCATGGCTTCGCTCCTCTCTACCGAACTGCTTGACGTAGGTAGGTTTAATTGGAATCGCAACTGGGACGTCACCTTGGTGGCGGCGGGATGCCGGAAGGTCACATGGCTGGTGCCTTGCTGGCTGTCATCGATGGCATAGCGGCCGGCAAGCGTTTTGAGATCCTCGATGCGCCAGTCATGCGGATTATTCCGCATCTTCTGAAGCAGCTTTTCGGCGCTAGCCATCCTCCAAAAATGTACGCGGTTCCCTTATCACCGTCAAGCTGCATTCGACCAGAGTCACCTGGCAATTAGTGCTTACGGTAGACGTCTCAACACTTCTCAACATCGTATTCGATCCGCCGGATCGACGGCTCCGAACCGTCCACCCGCAGGTACGCGGCGCGGCGATCCCGTCATAGGGTAGGCCGGCGCTACCTGAGCTCGCGACAGAAATTAAGGGGGAGTCCTGCGAATGTACGGGCGGTGAATGTGTCCGTGAACCGCGACGGGTTGGCCGAGCGGCACGTACATCGATTCCAACGCGGCGCCGCTCGCATCCACTGCAGGCGCATGCCAGGCGCTCGCCGGACTCGCATGAACCAGCGCCACAGGGCCGTGAATGTGCAGGTGGGGCAGCCCGCGTAACCACTCCAGCCTTTCAGCGCCTAGCCTCTCTCGTGTCGCCGCGGCCATCTCTTCAATCACGTCGAACAGCGGTTGCAGATGCGGCGACCGTCGCAAACGAAGCGAGCGACTGCGGATCGAAGAGCATTTCGTCCGTGTTTCCGGCAACGCCAAGCAGCCGAGATCGCGGATCTGGTCGATAATCTCCACGGGACTCGATCCTGAATCGGCCAGATCGCCGCCGTGCAGAATCAACTCGGGCGAAGTGTCTCTAAGATCGGCCAGCACCGCTTCGAAGGCCGTTCGATTTTCGTGGATGTCGGACAGAATTGCTATCCATATAGGCCGATGCCCCTACATGACAGCTTCAGGCAGGAGCGAGAGTTACCGCTGAATGGCCAACGATACGCCGCTTTGGGTCTGCACTCCACCAGTGCCGACCACCAGCGGTTGATCGCCATCCGGCACTCCGTCCGGAACGACAACGTTGAGTTGGTACAAACCAGCGCCTGTCAGTCCGGCAAATGCGACCGTCGCGCTCACCCCGCCGATCAGAACGGACGGTTTATCGACTACGCTCGCAGCGCCACTGAACACTACACCGCTGCTCACGCCGGGGTTGGTGGTTCCGAAGCCTGTTCCAAACAGAACAATCGTTTCCCCGGGCTTCGCTGGACGGGTACTCAACGCGGAGCCGAACAATCCCTGCGGACCCAAATACGTCCCGTCCGCGCTGACCGCCGCCGGATACTTGCGATTTTGCGGGTCAAACAGGAACAGACCCGGCGCTACCCCCTGCATGTTGGCGGTGAAGGCCGCGCTCGAACCGTTCGCGTTGGTGACCACCACCTGCACGGGGCCCGTCGCGCTGTCCGAAGGCGCTTGAACATTTAATTGCGTGCCGCTGACGAAGTACACCGCTGCTGGTGTCCCGTTGATGGTTACTGACACGCCGTCCAGCGCCACCGGCAGCTTGCCGTTCACGATCTCGGTTTGCGAGTTCCAGATACGGCCCGGATCGGGCGTGCTCGGAGCCAGATTGGTTCCTTTGATGGTGACCCACGATCCCGCTTCAATCGTGTCGCCGAAACTTGCGCCGTTTACTACGCTCGTAATAGAAGGCGTGGGAGCGGACGAACCTGCCACCAGCGTCGCCTTAGTTGTATAAACATTGTCGCCGGCATCGTCGCGGTTGTTCCCGTTCGCGGCCTTGGCTGCCACGTAGAAATCCACCGGGCCGACGGCCGGAGTTGGCGCCAACCAATCGAAATCGAACGTCACTCCGTTGGCCGTTCCAAGCCGTGTGCCCGACAACGTATGGGTGATCCAGCGCAAGGTCCCGGATGACCGGGTCAATTGTGTGTTGCCATCGACAGGAGCCAGTGTACCGGCGCCTGCCGACTGAGCGTTGCTCGACACGCGTGGCGAAACCTCGAACCCCATCTACGCGCCGCAGGGTCGGCGATGGTGACCGTCACCCGTTGCTTCTGCCCGGGAATATAGGTCGTGCCAGTAGAAAAGGTGACGCTCACACTGCCTTTTCCCAAATTTGCCCGGGCTCCGTGGCATTGTGTGCAAAGGCCATCTCCAGGAGCGCCAGATAGTCCGGCATTCGCTCCGTTCACATCGGCTCGCACAAGAGGAGCAGCCAACAAAACGGTTGCCAGACACAACATTTTCCCTGATATTGTTTGATTCAATTTGTTTTGTACTTCTAGGAAGTTGGCGTCTCGCGACTGGGCGCGAGAACCTACTCGTGAAACGTGTCCCGGCACAACTCGGTTAACACAGTTTTGTTAAGAATCGTCAAGAGCCGCCGCGATTAAGTATTGTCAAAGGACATGCCGGCTCAATCGCATCGGTCCAATCCAACGATTCTCGGCCGACGGACCCTCGAGCGTGATCACCGGCGCTTGGCCGCGTTGCTGCAGCCTGCTCATTCGGTCCTCGATGTCGGCTGCGGAACGGGCGCGATTACAGCGGGGATAGCCAGGGCCGTCGGACCGCTGGGATTCGTAGTTGGATTCGATCGCGACAAGGCTCTTTTGGAGATGGCGCGAAAGGAGTATGGCGCGCTCGGCAATCTGTCTTTTGAGCACGGTGATGCAACGGAACTCCCGTTCTGGCGCCAATTCGACATCGTGAACGCAGCACGCACTCTGCAGTGGATTGCCCGCCCCGCCCTGGCGATATCGAAGATGGCCGGCGCCGCCGTGGGCTCCGGTACGCTCGTTGTCCTCGACTACAATCACCTGCGAAACACCTGGAAACCGGATCCGCCTGCCGCCTTTATGCGCTTTTACAAAGCATTCCTGGCGTGGCGCGACGCAAACCACTGGGACAACGAAATGGCCGATCATCTTCCGGAGCTATTTCGGGCTGCTGGCCTGATTGCTATCGAAAGCTCTGTCCAGGACGAGATCGCCGAACGTGGTCAGCCCGATTTTGCGGAACGCTCAACGCTTTGGTCGCACGTGATCGAGAGCGCCGGCGCCAAAATCGCGGAAGCCGGATTTTGCACTGCAGCCGATCTGGAGGAGGCATCTGAAACGTACACCATGTGGACCGAAACGGCCATGGTGCGGCAGGTTCTCTCTATGCGCACCATCACCGGCTCCGTTCCCGTATTCCACGAAAAGATCGGTAGTGGGTCAGTTTGAATCCATCAAACTGACGATTTCCTCGACCGTCCACGCGTGATCGGCGACCCCAGCTTTCACGGCGGGAGTCGTTTTAAACGTCTGATGAACACGCCCGAAGTTCTACCACACGAAATACCTCTGCACTTTGAACGGCTGAAGGGCGCTCGGAGCGGCCAACATTCGATGAGGTTGAACGACCAATGGCGGTTGGTTATGGAAATCGAAGGGGCAGGGACAGACAAACTTGTGCTTGTAGTCAGCATTGAGGATTACCACTAGGAGGGGCCATGGGAAATAGAACACCGGCTGAGGTTTTTGCTCCCGGCGAGTTTATTGCCGAAGAACTCGAAGCTCGCAACTGGAGTCAGATTGAACTGGCTGAGGTATTGGGCCGGCCACCGAGATTGATAAGCCAGTTAATCACCGGCAAGTGCTCCATTACGCCTGAGACAGCAAAAGGGCTAGGAGCGGCTTTTGGAACGGGTGCTGAGTTCTGGATGAACTTAGAGAGAGACTATCGGCTTGCGCATGCGGTCCATGACGACGCAGCCGTAGAACGACGGTCGCGGCTCTACGCCAAAGCGCCCGTAAAAGAGATGGTTAATCGTCGGTGGATCGAGCCATCGGAAAAGTTTGAAGTCCTGGAAAAGCGGGTTCTGGATTTCTTGCACATTAAGAGTTTTGATGAAGAGCCGGGTTTGGTCCATGCAGCCAAGAAGGGAGCCTCTTACGAGGAGGTTACTTCTGCTCAATGGGCGTGGCTTTTCAGAATTATTCAAATAGCCGATGGAATCAGCGTGCCCGCATATTCTCCGCATGCCTTAACAGCCTGTGGCAGAAGTCTCTATGTTTCGAGCAGCCGAGCCGACCAGAGACTTAGTTGGCGTCGGTTGAAAACACAACATGAGGTCCACCGAGCGCGGTGCACTTGGCCCAGTGGCGCGCAGATGTACTTCCAGAAGGTCTGAGCGGGCGAATTCGCTGCGGAGGAGCCCTGCAGGGTCCTCGGTTTGCCGATTCCGAAACATTTCCGCACCAGCAGCG
>JBBQGC010000035.1:0-57489 GCA_038322705.1 Bryobacterales bacterium
TGTAACTCGTATTTTGACGCGGGCACATTGCTAGCCGTTACACGCTTGTCGTCCACTCTCACGTTCCTCGTGACATACACTTGGTCAAAGGCGATCTACGTTATCGGAACCCCGCAGGACTTCTATAACCGGCGTCTTACAAAGGCGCTCTCGCCCTTCGACACGCCACACCAGTTCATCGGTAGCTGGGTTTATCAGTTGCCCTTCGGCCACGGGCGTAAATTCGGATCCTCCATCGCCGCTCCGATCAATTGGGTTCTAGGCGGCTGGGACCTGGACGGAATCGTCCGCGTGCAGAGCGGCAATCCGGTCTCGATCTCGCAACCCGCCGTGAACCTCGGCCGCAGCGCACATCTCGATAATCCGACGATCGCGCGCTGGTTCGATACAACCGCGTTCATCAACGCAGCGCCATTCACCTTCGGAACCGTTGGACCGCGCTTGCCCGATGTCCGCACCGACTTCACGCGCAACGCCGACGCGGTGCTCGTCAAAAGCTTCACCGCCTCGATTCGCGAACACGAAATTGTCAGCCAGTTCCGCGCCGAGTGCTACAACCTGCTGAACACTCCGCAATTCGGCGGGCCGAACGGATCGGTATCGTCGCAGAGTTTCGGGCAGATAACCAGCCAGCGGAATACGTCGCGGCAATTCCAGTTCGGATTGAAGATCAAGTTTTGACGCGCCGCGAAGCATTTGTATCGTTGACGGGGACGGCGGCGCTCGCCGTGCATGCAGCGCCCGCCGCCCGTGAGCCGCGCGTGGCCTGCGTGATGAACGTATGGTTCCCGAACTCGCACGCCGATGTGTTCGTGAGCCGCTTGTTGGACGGCTATCGTTTGAATGGAGCGTGGCACGCGCCGCGCGTCAGAACCGTCAATTTTTACGTCGACCAATTCCCATATAACGACATGGCGCGCGAGCAAGCCGCGGAGTACGGCATCCGGTTGTGTCCGACTGTCGCCGAAGCCGTTTCAGGCATGGACGGGATTGCGGTGATCGGCGAGCACGGCAACTATCCCCGCACGGCGCTCGGCAATTTCCAATATCCGCGTAAGCGCTATTTCGACGAGATCACGCGTGTGTTTGCCAAGGATGGCCGAGTCGTTCCGCTGTTCAGCGACAAGTATCTGGCCTACGACTGGACGGATGCGCGCGCAATGTACGACGGTGTTCGCGCGCTGCACATTCCATTCTTGTGCGGATCCACACTGCCCTGGACATGGCGCAGACCGCCGCTTTCGTTCCCGCCACGAACCGAGTTCAGCCGCATGCTGGCCGTAAGCAGCAGCGATCTCGAAGAGCATGCCTATCACGGGATCGAGCTGTTGCAATCCGTCGCCGAGACGCGCAAGGGTGGTGAGACTGGCGTAGGGGCGGTGCGTTACGTGGAAGGCGATCCCGTGTGGAAGCTGTCACCGAAGTTGTTGGATGCGGCGCTGGCGCGGCGTATCAATCCGCCTCCCGAAGATCGCGGTCAGAAGCCCGAGGCTTTCCAGGTCCGCTACCGTGACGGACTCGATGCCTGCATCCTGAATCTGAATTCGAAATCGCGCGATTTCCTGTTTGCCGCGACAGTGAAGGGCGACGAACGGCCGAGTGCAACTTGCTTCTACATCGGCCTGTACACACACTCGCACTGGGGCTTTCTCGTGCGCGCGTTCGAGAATCTGGTGGTGACGAAACGCGAACAGATGCCGCCTGAGCGTACGTTGGTCGCGAACGGAATCATGCTGGCCGGATTGGAATCGCGGCGACGCGGAGGAACATGGGTCGATACTCCGGAGTTGGATATTTCGTACTTCTGGCCGCGTTAGCGCAGGCCACGCCGTACACCATCGTTGACGTGCAGAAGACCGCGCTGGTCACCGTGGACATCCCGGACCAGGTGGAGGAGGTTCGCTGCGGCGTGCTGATCGCCGGAGCCGGCATGGGGGGCATCGGCGCTGCTCTCTCCGTCGCGCGTCACGGCCATCCCACGTGCATCACAGAGGAAACGGATTGGATCGGCGGTCAGGCCACCGCGGGCGGCGTCTCGGCGCTCGATGAGAACCGGTTCATCGAGATCGCGGGCGGCACGCGGCGCTATTACGAATTTCGCGAGGGCATCCGCGCTGCATACGGCGGCGTCTCGAATCCCGGCAACTGTTACGTCTCGGCTCTGTGCTTCGAACCAACAGTGGGCGTCAATGTTTTAAACAAGATGCTCGCAGGCAAGCCAATTCGTGTCTTTGCCCGCACGCAGGTGATCGCGTTGGAACAGCGCAACGAGCGATATCTTTCCGCGCTGGCGTGGCGTTTCGACGAGCAAAAGGCGATCCGCTTCCGGTTCCGCTTCGTGCTCGACGCCACTGAAATGGGCGATCTGTTACCCCTCGCCAAGATTCCCTACGTAGTTGGATCCGAGGCCAAGTCGGACACGGGCGAGCCGCACGCCGCGTCGCAACCGAATCCAGGCTGCGTGCAGAGCTTCACGTACCCATTCGTTGTCGAGCGCCGCGACGGCGAGCGTCATGAGATCGCCAAACCGTCCGGATATGAGAGCATCCTGAAGCGTCAGGACTTCACGCTGCGCATCAACTACCCCGCTGAATACGGCTGGAAGGGACCGGTCGAATATCGCATGTATGGCGAGGATCCGCCGATCCCGAACAACATGTCGCCGGGTCCGTTCTTCCGATGGCGCCGTTTGCGCGAAAAGCCGTCGCAGCTCGCGTTGATCAACTGGCCGCGTCAGGATTACGCCGCAGAATCGATTCTCGATCGCGAGCCGGCCGATGTCTTACGCATCCTCCAGGAAGCCAAGCGGACGTCGCTCGCGTTCCTCTACTGGCTGCAGCACGACCTCAATCATCCCGAACTGATGCTCCGCCCGGACGTGTTGGACACATCGGACGGGCTCTCGAAGTATCCCTACATTCGCGAGTCGCGGCGAATGATTGCTCGTGCGCGAGTGGTGGAGCAGGACATCGTGGAGGAGACCCAGGCGGGGCCGCGCGCCCGCTGGTTCGACGATTCGATCGGTACCGGGTTCTACATGGTGGACATCCATCCGTGCGGCGCCAACGAGCGTGGACGCATGACGATGCCACGCCCGTTCCAGATTCCGATGGGAGCGCTGCTGCCCAAAGCCGACACGAACTTCATCGCCGCCGGCAAGAACATCGGAATCACGCATCTCACCAACGGCGCGTTTCGCCTGCATCCGATCGAGTGGATGATTGGCGAGGCTGCGGGTGCGATTGCCGCGCTGGCGATCGAGCGCGGCGCGATTCCGGCGGCGCGCGTGGTGCAACAAGAATTGGCCCAGGCCGGCGTTCCGCTGGTGTGGTTCGACGATCTGCCCGTCGATCATCCTGCATTCGCCGCGATCCACATGGCAGCGCTGAACGGTATGTATCCGCTCGGTTCGGATTTGCACGCCTCTCCCGATGCGCCCGTCACGCGCGCAGAGGCGGCGATGATCATCGCGGCGCACTTCGGCGAGCGCCTTGCACGCGATGCTGCGATCCGTCGAGCAATCGAGCGCGGCTGGATGGCCACCGATCATCGCAACTGGTTCCATCCCGATCTCCCGTTCCTCTGGACCGACTGGCGCGACAATCCGCTCGCCGGCCCATTGCCGCCCGGACCGGTGAAACGATCCGCCATGGCGCTGCGGCTCACGGCGCTACGATAGTGTCCGTGACAGTTTCCAATCCGCTTTCATACTTGTCCGAGCAGTTAGCATCCTGGCGCGAAGCAGGAACTTTTCAACGCCTGCGGGAGCTCGAATCGCCTTGCGAGCCCGTGTGCCGCTTCGATGGACGCGAAGTGATTAGTCTCGCATCGAATAATTACCTCGGCCTGGCGAACCATCCCAAGCTGGTGGAAGCGGCGATCGAGGCGACCCGTAAATATGGTGCGGGGTCGGGCGCGGTGCGAACCATCGCAGGGACCATGAGCATCCACCTCGAACTGGAGCGCCGCATTGCCGCATTCAAAAACGTGGAGGCATGCGTCGTCTTCCAGTCCGGATTCGCGGCCAATGCGGGCACCGTCGCGGCGATTCTTACGCCCGAGGATCACATCATCTCTGACGAGCTGAATCACGCCAGCATCATCGATGGTGCGCGTCTGTCGAAGGCGAAAGTTCACGTATTTCCGCATCGCGATAGCGCTCGAGTTGGCGCGATCCTGGAGGAGTTGGAAGCGCAGCCCGGACGCAAGCTGCTGATCACCGACGGCGTATTCTCGATGGACGGCGACATCGGTCCGTTGCCCGCGCTGGTGGAAGCTGCCGAGCGGCATGGCGCAATTATGATGATCGACGACGCGCACTCCTCGGGCGTGCTGGGCCGCAACGGCCGCGGCACCGTCGATCACTTCCATCTACACGGACGCGTCGATGTGCAGGTGGGCACGTTGTCGAAGGCGATCGGCGTTCTCGGCGGATACGTTTGCGGCAGCCGCGACCTGATCGAGTTTCTTTATCATCGCGCCCGCCCGTTTCTGTTCTCGACATCGCACCCGCCCGGAGTCGCCGCGGCGTGCCTCGCTGCGTTCGACATTCTCGAACAGGAGCCTGAACGCATCGAGAAACTCTGGGACAACACGCGCCATTTCAAAGAGGGCGTGCAAGCGGCCGGATTCTCCACGGGGCAAAGTGAAACGCCGATCACGCCCATCATGGTGGGCGATGCGGCGGCGGCGCACCAGTTCTCGCGCGAGCTATTCGATGAAGGCGTGTACGCAACCGGTATCGGTTTCCCGACCGTCGCCAAAGGCAAGGCGCGAATCCGCACCATCGTCAGCGCCGCGCACACGCACGAGATGCTCGACCGCGCGGTGGAAACGCTCACTCGTGTGGGGAAGCGGATGGGGCTGCTCCCGTAAGGCTCCAGGCCGCGCTGATCACGGATAGTGCGGCGACCGCGGCCGTCTCAGCGCGCAGCACCTGGGTGCCCAGCGATACCGCTGTCCAACCCGCGCTGTGAAAGCTCGCGCGCTCCTGATCCGTCCACCCGCCCTCCGGTCCGATCAGGATAGCCACTGTGCCGTCCGCCTCTGGCGCTGCGGGAAGCGCCCCGAGCATCGCGCACACACCCGGCTCCTCGTCGCAAACGAATCGGTAACGCGCCTCCACCCGTAGCACACCGGCCACGTCAGCAACAGGCCCAATCAGCGGAAGCCGGTCGCGGCGGCTCTGCTGTGAAGCTTCCATCGCGATCCGCCGCCACCGCTCGATACGCTTCGGCGCAGCGCGTTCCAGGCCGCGTTCGCTACGCTCAGCCTGCACAGCCGTGATGCGCTCCGCTCCGAACTCGGTCGCCTTTTCGACGATCCACTCGAATCGTTCCATCTTGATCAGCGCCGCGTAAAGATGAAGCCGCACGACAACTGGACGCGGCGGCAGTGGCTCGATCACACGGAACATAACGGACTGCTTGCGCGCGCTCACGATCTCGGCAAGATACGCCCGCTCGCCATCGCAGATCTCGTAACGCTGGCCCGCCTCCACCCGCAACACTCGCGTGAGATGCTGCGCGTCATCGCCTTCCACCTTCGCCTCGCCCCCGCGTATACTCTCGACAAAGAACCGCCGTCGCGCCATGTATTCTTGATTCTGTATGATCGCGCATCTCCGCGGAGTTCTTCTCGAGAAACATCCCAACCAGGCCATCGTCGACGTGCAGGGCGTCGGCTACGATCTGACCATCCCCGTCTCCACATTCACAGCGCTTCCAGATCCCGGCGGCGAAGTTCGTCTGCGCGTGCACACGCACGTTCGCGAAGACGCGATCTCGCTCTTCGGCTTCTCGACGGCCGCCGAAAAGATCCTGTTCGAGAAGCTCATCTCAGTTACCGGCATCGGTCCGAAAGTCGCTGTAACCGCGCTATCCGGCTTGCCCGCGCCAGAACTGATCGCGGCAATCCGCAATGGCGACCTCACGCAACTGGTGCGCATCCCCGGTATCGGAAAAAAAACTGCCGAGCGGATCGTACTCGAATTGCGAGACAAGTTGGACATGATCGGTGGCGGCGCGGCTCCGGGTGCAAACACCGCGAAAGCCAAACCCGGCTTCACCGCGAACGAAGAGGACGTCGCCTCGGCGCTCATGAACATCGGCGCCAATCGCGCATCGGCCGAGGCTGCGGTGATCAAGGCGAAGAATGAAACCAGCGCGACGGATTTCGAGTCTCTCTTCCGAACCGCCCTGAAACTTCTTCGCTAAAGTACCCGACTCATGAAAGCCGTTGCCGTCTTCCCGGAACGCAAGGAATACCGCGTCATCGATCATCCCGAGCCTGCTTTGCAAAGCGCTTCGCAAGCCAAAGTACGGATTCTCGACGTCGGCATTTGCGGCACCGATAAAGAGATCGTCTCCTTCCAATACGGCACCCCGCCCGAGGGCAGCAATTATCTGATCATCGGGCACGAGTCGCTCGGCGAAGTGGTGGAGACCGGCGCAGAAGTGAAGAACGTGAAGCCAGGCGATCTGGTCGTCATCTCCGTACGCCGCCCCTGCCCGCATCCCGAATGCATGGCTTGCCGCTGCGGCCGCCAGGACTTCTGCTACACCGGCGATTTCACCGAACGCGGCATCAAGCAGCAGCACGGCTACATGACTGAGTTCGTCGTCGAAGAATCGAGCTACATGTCCGTCGTGCCTGGCGAACTGCGCGATACGGGTGTGCTTGTCGAGCCGCTCACCATCGCGGAGAAGGACATCGCGCAACTCTGGCAAATACAGCAGCGTTTACCATGGGCGTGTCCCGTTGATCCGGGAAAGCCCGCCGCCCATTGTCACAAAGCGCTCGTGCTGGGCGCAGGTCCCGTGGGCCTACTGGGCGCGATGAAGCTGGTGCTGGACGGCTTTGAAACGTACGTCTACTCCAGATCCGATCCCCAGGATAAGCGCAAGGACATCGTGGCTGCGATCGGCGCCAGGTACATCGCTGCCGAAGACAACACGGTCGAGCAAATGGCGGAGCAGATCGGCAACATCGACGCGGTGTATGAAGCGGTCGGCGCGTCGCAGCTCGCCTTCGAGGTGCTGAAGTGCATCGGCACGAACGCCGTGTTCATCTTCACCGGAGTTCCTGGACGCAAAGCCCCCGTGGCCGTCGACACCGATCTGCTCATGCGCGCTCTCGTGCTGAAGAACCAGATCGCATTTGGCACCGTGAACGCCGGTATCGAAAGCTTCCAGGACGCGATCCGCGACCTGGGCACATTCGTCGAGCGTTGGCCCGATGCCGTGCGCTCACTCATCAGCGCGCGCTTCCCGATCGACAACGCCGCGCAGCCTTTGTCAGGCAAAGCGGGCGGCATCAAAAACGTGATCGCTGTTCACCAAAGCTGATAGAAGCCGTTGTGCGCGGTGACCGCGACTTCGATCCCGAACAGCTCGCCCAATACCTGCGAGGTGAGCAACTCCTGCTTCGGTCCATCCGCGATGATTCGACCCGCGCGCATCAGCACCACTCGTTCGATCTCGGGAACGATGTCGGGCAGATGATGCGTCACCAGCACGATACCGACGCCCGATCGCGCCAGCACGCCAACCAGTTTCCGCAACTCGTGTTGGGCTACGATGTCGAGGCTGTTCGACGGCTCATCCAACACCAGCGCCTTCGGATCGTGCACCAGCGCCCTCGCGATCAGAACGCGCCTCGCCTCGCCCGCCGACATCTCCGCTAATGCCCGTTCCCTCAGATGAGGAATTTCGAGCAGCTCCAGCAACTCCTGCGCGCGCTCCCGCATACTCGCGTCGGGCACGGCATGCGACAGCGTGCCTGAGAAAAATCCCGACAGAACCAGCTCGATTCCGCTCATCTGCCGCGCGCTCTCCGACGTTGGATCGTTGGAAACAATGCCCAGCGCCGATCGCAGTTCGAACACATTCCAACGATCGCGTCCGCGCAGCTTGAGCGACGAACCGAGCTTCACCAGCGGATAACACTCGCGCGTGAGCGTCTTGATCAGCGTCGATTTCCCGCACCCGTTCGGACCGAGAATCGCCACGTGCTCTCCGGCGCCGATTGAAAGATCGACTTCGTGCAACACCTCGCGATCCCCACGCATCACCGAGATGCAGCGCATCTCCACCAGGGGCGGCGCCATCTCGATCATGCGGTGTGTTGCGTGCGCCGCCGTATCTGTTGCGCGATCAGCAACGCTGTCACGCTTGCGATTGCCGTCACGCCCAATACGCGCCCCGTCACATCGGGAACCGGCGGCGGCACCGCGACAATTCCGCTCGCGTCCGCCTCGGCCGGGAATTCGCTATAACGGCCGTGCACCGGTCTGCCCACCGCGCGCGCGAACGCATCCAACTGATCGGCGGTGTTCGCGCCCGATATCGGCAACCCGTGCCCCGCTCCAACCGTTTCGGGTTCCAATTCCGCGAGCCTGCGCACCGACATCTCCGCCGCGTCCCAATCCACAGTAAACGGCGCGGGCGGCCGGTAGAACTCGCGCCGCTGCGTCACCATCGTGTATGGATTGTCCTGGTTCACCGTCGCGAAAGCATCACCCGCAAGCAGCACACGATCGCGCGCGCGAAACAGCGACACGTGTCCATGCGTATGCCCCGGCGTGTGGATCCATTTCCACTCCGGCGCACCGGGCACGCCGCCGTCATCCGGCAACGCGTGAACGCGCGGTCGGAAGTCGTAGCCATGCGTCGGGAACGTCCGCGCCATCAGTCCGATCACGCCGCCTACAGTCGGATCCTTCGGCGCGTAATCGGATTTACCGGTGAGATACGGCATCTCCAGCGCGTGCGCAAATATCGGCACATCCCAATATTCCGCCAACGCCAGCGCCGACCCCGCATGGTCCCAGTGCCCGTGCGTCAACACGATCGCGTCGGGCCGCGCACGGAGCCCGAAGTGCCTCGAAACCGCATCGATGATGAAATGTTTAAAACATGGTAAGCCGGAATCCACCAGAACCCAGCGATCCAAAGTTCCAACGGCGTACGAGTTTACGAACAAAATCGGAATGCGAAGAATGTCGTCACGCAATAAACGAGTCGATCCAACCATAGCCGTAGAATACGCGATTAGCGGGCGTCGCGGCCAAGCTTCCTACCCTCTCCCCGCCATGCGGATCGCGTCTGCGTCGGCAAGGTCCTGCGGGCGTCCTGAGGCCAGTTTGGACGCTATGAGGTCGCCGGAGGAAATGAAATTCGCTTTCAAGCCGGAAGACGCGTCGATCAATGCTTCCACCCGCCTTTCCCATGCCGCATCGAAATCCACGCCGGGAATGGCCGGAAGGATATCGAAGCCATTCGGGTCGCGTCCAAACCGAAAGAAACTGTTGGGGTCGCTGAAATCTTCCGCGCGGATGCCTTGGAGCGGTGCGCCAAATTGTATAAGCGCTGCATGGACCGCCTTCGCGTTCTCAGGGTCCGCTCTTATGAAAACGTCCATGTCATTTGTGAAGCGCGGCTGCGAGTGGAAGATAACCGCGAAGCCGCCCACGACGAGGTACTTAACGCCATGGTAATGGAAGGCGGACAAAAGGTCTTTGTAGTCTTGGTACATCAGGCGCGATCTTCCAGCCCTTGAGCGCATAGGCGTTCTCGATCATTTCATCAACCGCGTCCAGTCGCTCATGCGCGGGACGGCTTTGCCAGTAGCGGTACTCGTCGGCCTTCATCTCATCGAAGTCGGCGTACTTGCGTATGATCGGCGCATCATCCATACGATCCGTTTCTAGCACGAACGCACGCGAGCTGCAATTCTGAATGACATGATGGCCGACCTGCGCCGCGTCATTGCCCGCATCCCGAAAGGCAAAGTCGCCACTTACGGATCCGTCGCCGCTGCAGCCGGACACCCGGGCGCCGCGCGTCAGGTCGCATGGGCCCTGCACAACGACTCGCGAGCGCTGCCCTGGCATCGCGTGCTGGGCGCGGGCGGACACATCCGCTTACCGGGCCAATCAGGACTGGAACAGCGTCTTCGCCTCGAACAGGAAGGCGTGACGTTCCACGGATCGCGCGTACGCATGGACCTGCACGAAGCAGCGCTCAAGCCGAAACCACGAACACGTGCGTAAAGCCCTCAGCCACGCTCGGCGGCATCAACCGGCGCGCCATCTCCAACATCGCCGCATCGGGAACCACGCGCGCACGCGCCCCATTGCGAGCACGGCACACATCCAGCGGAACATCGAAGAACACAGCCTCGACATCGCAATCGTATAACTCGCCCAGCTTGATGAACGGACGCCGGTCCTTGCGCGTCAGACTGGTCGCGTCCACGAACGTGTACGGTTGCCGCAATTCAAGCCGCTGCCGCAACAGATATCGCAGCACTGCAAACACGCGCCGGTGAATGTTTTGATTTGTCGCGTCGCCCGTAAGCAAGCGCCGTATCTCATCGCTCGACAACCCGGTGTACCCGCGCCGCTCGAGCCAAGTCGATTTGCCAGACCCAGGCAGGCCCACAAGAACGACAATCGTGGGCCTGCGCGCAGGGCCTGAACTACGCCACGTATCGTCCACTATCCAGCAAGCGGGCCGCGATCTGGCGCCGCAGCACAATGGCGTCCACCGGTTCGTACTTCGCAAATCGCTTCAGCACGGAATTGTTCATGCGCAGCGCATCCCCTTCCGAGCAGTTCGCGAGCACGGTCCGCGCCGCCACCTCGATCGTATCCATCGCCTCGCGCGCAAACACCGCAGCCATGTCCGACGCATTCCGGGCATTCTTCCCCGAGTTGGCGATCTTCAAAGCGCGCAGGCACGCCGACTCCATCGCAAACGCGTTCATCAAAACATCGGTGATGCCCGCCAGCACCTCTTGTTGATTCTCGAGTTCGTTCATGTACT
Organism: Bryobacterales bacterium; assembly: GCA_038322705.1. Taxonomy (GTDB): domain Bacteria; phylum Acidobacteriota; class Terriglobia; order Bryobacterales; family Bryobacteraceae; genus TMP-7. Next base: position 10,827 of record JBBQGC010000035.1, read on the forward strand.
TCTGGTAGGCGACACCCAAAACCAGCAGCCCGATCTTCTTCGCGTTCGCAACCAGCCGGTTCTCCTGCGCAAACTCGCCTCCGCCGTTCGTATCCATCGACGGTGGACTCATCAGGTCGCTCTGCAGCTTCTTCACCGCCTCCACCAGCGGCAACTGCCCGCGTTGGGCGCGCTTCAACAGCATGCCCGTCGCCAGCAACCGGTTGATCTCGTTCGTACCCTCAAAAATGCGATTGATGCGCGAATCCCGATACGCGCGCTCCACCGCGTAGTCCTGATGGAAGCCGTATCCCCCGTGGATCTGCACGCCTTCATCGGTTACGTAATCGAGCACTTCCGAAGCGAACACCTTGATGTACGAGCACTCGGCCGCATACTCCTCAACGGCCTTCAACATGGTCGCCGAAGCGTCCGGCGCATCCCACGAGAAGCCCTCCAGTTGACTCTGAATCAGCCCGACCACGCGATAACTCATCGACTCGGCGACATACGTGCGAATCGCCATCTCGGCCAACTTGTGCTGGATCATTCCGAATTCGGAAATCGATTTGCCGAACGCCTTCCGCTCCTTTGCGTACTTGATGCTGACCGCGATCACGTCCTTGCATCCGCCGATCGCGAACGGCCCCAGCTTCAACCGGCCGAGATTCAAAATGTTGAACGCGATCACATGCCCGCGCCCGACTTCGCCCAAAACATTTTCGACCGGCACCTTGACGTTATCGAGATAAATCGCCGTGGTCGAGCTGCCGCGAATGCCCATCTTCTTTTCTTCGGCCCCGGGCTGCACGCCGGGGTACGCGCGCTCCACCAGGAATGCGGTGAACTTCTCGCCACCCACCTTGGCGAAGATCGTGTACAAATCGGCATAGCCGCCATTCGTGATCCACATCTTCTGCCCGTTCAAAACATAGTGCGTCCCATCGGCCGAGAGATCGGCGCGCGTCTTGATCGCCAGAGCATCGGAGCCGGCCTGCGGTTCGCTCAAGCAATACGCCGCAATCAGCTCGGCGCTCGCCAACCGCGGCAAGTATCGTTGCTTCTGCTCTTCATTGCCGAACAGCAATACCGGTAGCGTGCCGATGCCCGTGTGCGCGCCATGCCAACCCGAGTACGAGCCGTCACGCGACACGCCCTCGGCCACGATCATCATCGACGTCAGGTCCATCTCCATGCCGCCGAACTTCTCGGGAATGACCACCGCCGTCAGCCCCAACTCAGCCGACTTCCTCAGCAGCTTGACCGCAACGCCCTTGTCCTCGTGCTGAATGATCTCCACGTTCGGAGCCACTTCCTTGGTGAAGAATTCTTCCGTCGTGCGGGCAATTGCGCGATGTTCGGCGGTGAAGTCCTCGGGTGTGAAAATGTCCTCCGGCGCGCGCTGTTCCAACAGGAACGCTCCGCCCTTGGTTTTGGCGATCGCTAATGTTGTCGTTGCCATAATGCCTCCCGTAATTCCGTTACAATCTCTCGAAGATCCCAGCCGCGCCCTGTCCGCCCCCGACACACATCGTAACCATTCCGTATCTCGAGCCGCGCCGTTCCATTTCGTGAAGTATGGTCGCGGTCAGTTTCGCGCCTGTGCAGCCCAGTGGGTGGCCCAGCGCGATGGCGCCGCCGTTCACGTTCATCCGGTCGATGTCCAGACCCGCTTGCCGCGCAACCGCCAAAGCCTGAACCGCGAACGCTTCGTTCAACTCGATTACATCGATATCGCTGAGCGTCAATCCGGCCAGGGCCAGCGCTTTCGGAATAGCGACCACGGGTCCGATACCCATGATCTCGGGCGGAACTCCGGCCACCGCAAAACTGACGAACCGCGCCCGCGGCTTCAATCCCAACTCGCGCGCCTTCTTCTCCGACATCACCAGCGCGGCCGCGGCCCCATCGCTGGTCTGCGATGAGTTGCCGGCGGTCACCGTTCCGCTCACGTGAAATACGGGCTTCAATTTGCCCAAAGCTTCCACCGATGTATCCGCGCGCGGGCCTTCGTCCTTCGCAAATACCACCGATCGGTGTTCCGGTTTCCCGCCGCCATTCAGCCTCGTCGAGTCCACATTCAGCGGCACGATTTCCTGGTCGAATTTCCCTGCAGCCTGAGCCGCCAACGCATTTTGGTGACTCCGATAAGCGAACTGGTCGGCATCTTCGCGCGTGATGCCGTACTTGCGCTGAACCTCTTCAGCGGTCAGCCCCATGCCCATATAAATCTCGGGCTGATGCTCCACCACCCAAGGATTCGGCGCGAACTTATTGCCCGACATCGGCACGAGGCTCATCGACTCAGCCCCGCCCGCGACGATCACTTGCGCCGACCCCGATCGGATACGGTCCGCTGCCATAGCGATCGCCTGCAGCCCCGATGAACAGAAGCGATTGATCGTTACGCCCGGCACGATGTCAGGCAAGCCCGCACGCAATGCCGCGATCCGCGCCATGTTCATGCCCTGCTCAGCTTCCGGCATCGCGCAGCCCAGGATGACATCGTCCACTTCTTCCTTGGACACCTGCTGGTAGCGCGTCATCAGCGCTGAAATCACGGTTGCCGCCATGTCATCCGGGCGCGTATTGCGCAGCGTCCCCTTCCCGGCTTTTCCCACGGCCGTGCGCACACAATCGACGATCACTGCTTCTTGCATTTCATTCCTCGCTAATTTCGCAACGGCTTCCCGGTCTTCAGCATGTGTTGCATCCGCTCCTGTGTCTTCTGATTTCCGCACAGGCTCAAAAATGCTTCCCGCTCCAAATCGAGCAGATACTGTTCTGACACGGTCTGTTCACCGGTCAGCGCGCCGCCGCACAGGATGTTGCCCAACTTGCCCGCAACAACGACATCGTAGTCGCTGATGAAACCGCCCTGCCGCGCGCTCCATGCGCCCAGCTTCAACATCGCCAGCCCGTTCTCGCCGGCAACCTTGATATCCGTCCGCGGTACGCCAGGAACATAATCTTTCACCAGCGACAATGCCAGTTCCTTCGCATCGCCGATCAGCCGCTCCGGATTCATCGACACGCGATCGGTCCGATTCAGCAGTCCAAGCTTCTTCGCATCGTCGGCGCTCGTCGAGACTTTCGCATACCCGATCAATTCGAAAACCTTGCGCGGATCCTTCAACCGCAATAGCAGTTCCTTGCACCCGCCGCCGCCCGGAATCAAACCGACTCCGACCTCGACCAGCCCGATATAAGTCTCCGCCGACGCCTGTGCGCGAGTCGCATGCAGCGTGATCTCGCAGCCGCCTCCCAGCGTGCGCGCAAACGGGGCGGCAACCACCGGCTTGTTCGCATACTTCAAGGCCATGTTCACTTGCTGGAAACGATGGATGGCCATGTTCAACTCGTCCCAATCGCCCTCTTGCGCCGCCAGCAGCACCATCATCAGATTCGCGCCGACGCTGAAGTTCTCGCCTTGATTGCCAATCACCAGCGCTTCAAAATTACGCGCGGTCTCCTCCAACCCGGCGTACATCATGCCGATGTTGTCCTCGCCCAGCGAATTCATCTTGCTGTGAAATTCGCAGCACAGCACGCCGTCGCCCAGGTCCACCAGCGACGCGCCCGCATTCCGTTTCACCACGCCGCGCGCGCGCTTCGCATCGGCCAGCACGATTATCCCCGGCCGCGGTTCGACATCGCGGTACTCGGTGTGTTGAAAATCCAGATACTGTGTCCGCGGCTCTCCATCCCGGTCCGCGAACCGGTACAGCGACTTCGCCTCGGCCAACCGCATGCGCACGATGTTATCCGGCAACACGCGATTCTCGGCTTCCATCCGCTTGCACACATCCTCAAACCCGAGCGCGTCCCACAACTCGAACGGCCCCAGCTTGTGCGCGTATCCCCAACGCATCGCGCGATCGATTTCGACAATGCGCTCCGAGATGCCGGGAATCATCTCCGCCGAGTAAGTGAAGACATCGCTGAACACCTTCCACAGAAACTCGCCCGCGCGATCCTTCCCGCTCACCAGCATCCGCAGTCGCGCCGGCAAATCCTCGATCTGCTTCGCCGCTTCAACCGCGGGAAACTTCGGTTTCGCAGCCGGATGATACTCCAGCGTCTTCCAGTCGACCGCGTGAAACTCGCGATTGTCGCCCTTGCCCACGCGTTTGTAATAACCCTGGCCGGTCTTATCCCCCAACCAGCCCTGCCCCATCATCTTCTTGTGAAACTCTGGCATCAGGAACCGGTCGCGCCACGGATCGTCGGGAACCGCGTGATACAGGTTCTCGCCCACGAACGACCACACATCCAGCCCCACCAAATCGAGCAACCGGAAGCTCGCGCTATTCGGCAATCCGATCAGCGGACCCGTAAGCGCGTCCACTTCCTCGATGGTGTAGCCGCCATCCATCATCACCTTCTGCACGGTCGCGCCCACGAAGCTGCCGATCCGATTGGCGATAAAGTTCGGCGTATCCTTGCACGTCACCACGCCTTTCCCTAGCCGTCGATCGGCGAATTGCGTCACGAATTCGAGCACGCCCGCATCCGTCTCCGGCCCCGGAATCACTTCCATCAGGTGCAGGTATCGCGGGGGATTGAAGAAATGAGTGCCAAGAAAATTGCGCCGGAAGTCGGCCGAGAAGCCCGCAGCGATCTGCTGCAGCGGAATCCCGCTGGTATTGGTCGACAGTATCGCGCCGGGCTTCCGAACCTTATCGACACGAGCCCACAACGCGCGCTTCAGCTCGAGATTCTCGACGACAGCTTCGATCACCCAATCGCACTCGGAGATGCGATCCAAATGATCTTCGAAGTTGCCAGGCTCGACGAGCGGCATCGCCGAGTCCGTGAAGAATCCGGCGGGCCTCTGCTTCGCGGCGTTCTCGATACCCTTCAATGCCGCCGCATTCCGGCTCGGCTGGCCTGGAACTACGATATCGAGCAGTACGGAAGGCACGCCGGCATTGGCGAAGTGAGCCGCGATCCGCGACCCCATAGTGCCGGCCCCGAGGACCGCGACACGACTTGGTGTTTTCATCGAATGTACTGATTCCCTGACGAGTTTACCGCGATTGAAGGGCGCTTCAGCAACTCGGGTACGCTACCAAACTGCCTTATGGTAGTGTCTTCGAATGTTCCGATCCGATGTAACCAGTTTTAATTTGTGATACCTTCTGAAGCATCCTTTCAAAGGGAACACAGAGATGAGGCGACGAGACTTTATCGGCTACGCGGGTGTCAGCACATTCCTGGCCGCCCGCCGCGCCTTCGGCATGGCGGCCCCCCCTCCGAACATCGTAATCATGCTCGCCGATGACTTGGGATACGGCGACACGAGTTGTTATGGGGCGCAGCGAATCCATACCCCGCACATCGACGCGTTGGCTAACCGGGGAGTTCGCTTCACCGACGCCCATACCAGCGCGGCCACCTGCACGCCGTCGCGGTATTCCCTTCTCACCGGTGAATACGCTTTTCGCAAGCAAGGCGCGAGAGTACTTCCCGGTGACGCCCCCGCCTTGATTCAGCCCGGGCGCCCGACTCTTGCCTCGATGCTGAAACAGAGTGGATATCGCACCGGCGTCATCGGAAAGTGGCACCTGGGGCTAGGTGACGGCAACCTGAATTGGAACGCGGATATCAAACCAGGACCTCTCGAAATCGGCTTCGACGAGAGCTTCATAATTCCGGCCACTGGCGACCGCGTGCCCTGCGTTTTTGTCGAGAACCACCGCGTCGCCAACTTGGATCCCAACGATCCGATCCGAGTCGACTACCGCGGTCCGCTGGACGATTCCCCCACCGGCAGCACACATCCCGAGCTCCTCAAGATGAAGCCCAGCAACGGCCACGATATGACCATCGTGAACGGCATCAGCCGCATCGGTTACATGACCGGCGGCAAATCGGCCCTTTGGAACGATGAGATGATGGCCGATACACTCACCGGCCGCGCAGTTTCCTTCATCGATCGAAACGCCCGGCATCCCTTCTTTCTGTACTTCGCCACGCACGACATCCATGTGCCGCGGTCGCCCCACCGGCGTTTCAGCGACGCCACCACCATGGGCCCGCGCGGCAATGTGATCGCGGAACTGGACTGGTGCGTCGGCAGGCTTGTCGAGACGCTCCAAAAGCGCGGTCTGTTCGAGAATACCTTGATCGTCTTTTCAAGCGACAACGGCGCGGTTCTCGATGACGGCTACCAGGATGAGGCCGTCACGAAGCTGGGCTCCCATCGTCCGAATGGACCCCTTCGCGGAGGCAAATACTCGAACTTTGAGGGCGGAACTCGGGTTCCCATGATCGTGCACTGGCCGGCGCGCGTAAAGCCGGACGTCTCCCAAGCCCTCGTCTCGCAAGTCGACTTCATTCGGTCGTTTGCGCAATTGACGCAGGCCGGCCTGCCACCGGGCGCCGCCCCAGATAGCGAGAACGTCTTGGGAGCGTTGCTGGGCGAGTCCGCACAGGGAAGGCGCGTCCTGGTCGAACAGGCTACGCTTCTTTCTCTCAGGGACGAGACCTGGAAGTACATTCCGCCAGGAAACGGTCCGAAGATCAACAAAAGCACCAACACCGAAATGGGCGCCGACCCCGAACCACAGCTCTACGACCTCGCTCACGACATCGGCGAAACTAAGAATCTCGCCCTCGAACACCCCGCGAAGGTTACAGAGATGAGGGGCAAGCTGCAGAAAATCCGGAACTAGCAGCAACATCCACACTTGACTCGTCAGTTGTTACGGGAGGAGTACTGGCGGCAGGCCAACCCGGATGGCTATCCCGAATAACCCGTCATTGTCGACTTATAGGGCGGTCGTGAAGTTCGCGAGCTTCTTCGGCCCATTCAGCCTCAAATTCCATGAGTTGCTGGGGATCGCTATCAGCGAGCAATTCGGGAGCCACCGAGAGTATGTTCCGCTCGGCCAAAACCTGCTCAGGCAGAATCGGGTTGTGCTGCTCGAACCACTCGCCGGCTTCGGCCAGGTCCTTACGTCCTGCGTCGCTCAAAGTGCCTCCGTTCTCGGTTCACTGTCTCCATATCCTCTCAACCATTCCTATCGCAAGGCAAGCTGAATGGAACATCCCCACCCCCAAATCCGTTCCCTATTCCGATGGACACACTCGGCGCTGACATTCGCTACGCCCTTCGCATGCTGCGAAACAATCCCGGATTCACTATCATCGCCGTCCTCGCACTCGCTTTGGGCATCGGCGCAAATACCGCCATCTTCACCGTCGTCGACGCCGTCCTTCTCCAGCCCCTGCCCTATTCGCAACCCGATCGTATCGTCCGGCTCGGGCGCAAATACCCCAATGGAATCGGCTATTCCAACTCCATCCCGAAGTTCATGGCCTGGCGCAATAACCACGTCTTCGAATCCATGGCCCTCTACGATCAGTCCGGTCCCGGTCTCAGCCTCGGCGCCGGCGACCATCCCGAGCAGGTCAAGGCAACTCATGTCTCGCGTGAGTACTTCAACGTGTTTGGCGTCTCCCCCGCGTTGGGCCGTATCTTCACGGAAGCCGAGGACGCTCCGGGCGGCCCGCGCGTCGCCATCATCAGCTACTCCCTCTGGAAGTCCCATTTCATGGGTGATTCATCGCTGGTCGGACGTCCCATCACATTGAGCCGCGAACCCTACACCGTAGTCGGCGTACTTCCCGCCAGTTTCCATCCCGACCCCGCCGCCGAAATCTGGATCCCTCAGCAACCTGACCCGAACAGCTCCAATCAGGGCCATTACCTCAACGCCGCCGCCCGCCTGAAGCCCGGCGTCAGTGTCGAGCAGGCACAAGCCGAGCTGAAAATCATCGGCGAACAGTTCCGCAAAGCAAATCCGAAATGGATGGATGCGGCCGAGTCCGTCGCGGTCGAGCCCATGCGCGACTCCATGGTCGGCGACGTCAAAACAGCCCTGGTTGTACTTCTGAGCGCGGTTACTTTCGTGCTCTTGATCGCCTGCGCCAATGTGGCCAATCTGTTGTTGGTGCGCGCGGCCGGACGTCAGCGCGAGCTCGCCATCCGCGCAGCAATCGGCGCGGGACGATGGCGCGTCATCCGCCAACTCTTGACCGAAAGCGTCATCCTCGCCGGACTCGGCGGGTTGCTCGGGTTCATTCTCGGCGCTTGGGGTGTCCGCATCCTTCTCACCCTCGTGCCGGGAGACATTCCGCGCCTCACCAGCACCGACGGCGCGAACGCCATGCTGCCGCTTATCGATTGGCGAGTGGCCGGATTCACCATCGGCCTGTCCTTACTCACAGGAATTGTATTCGGGCTCTTCCCCGCCCTGCATGCCTCCAATCCGCGCTTGTCATCGGCGCTCAATGAAGCCAGTGGCCGCTCGGGTACCGGACGCCGCCAGAATCGCGCCCGCTCCGTGCTTGTCGTCAGTGAAGTCGCGCTCGCATTGGTGTTGCTTGTCGGCGCGGCTCTGTTGATCCGGACATTTGTCGGTTTACGCTCTGTCAATCCGGGATTCCACTCGCATAACATACTCACCATGCAGACCTCGCTTGCCGGAGGCAACTACGCCACCACGGACAAGGTCTCCATCTTGACTACAAGGGCGTTGCGGCGCATCGAAGCTCTACCCGGCGTTCAAGCTGCCGCGTCTTGCATCATGCTGCCCGTCGAGGGCGGTGTCGACCTGCCGTTTACCATCGCGGGAAAACCGCCCGCAAACCGCGCCCAATACAACGGCGACGAGCAATGGCGTTCGGTGTCACCGCATTACTTCAGCGCCTTCAAAGTACCGCTGCTTCGCGGGCGGGTGTTCAGTGAAACCGATGCCGGTAATGCACAACGAGTCGTAATCATCAACGACTTCATGGCTCGGAAATATTGGCCCAAGGAAGATCCCATCGGTCAAGTCATTACAATCGGTAAAGGCCTCGGCCCACAGTTCGCCGATCCGCCGCGGCAAATTGTCGGCGTCGTCGGAAATGTCCGCGAAACCGGATTGAGTGGAGGAGAGGTGGGCGTCATGTATGTCCCCCAGACGCAGGTTCCTGAAGGCATCACCACTCTGGCCAACAGCGTCATTCCTCTTGCCTGGGTAGTTCGCACTTCGATGGAACCCACAACCATGCGCCGCGCCATCGAATCGGCGCTCCGCGAAGTAGACAATCAAATGTCGACTTCGCGTGTCCGGACAATGGATACCGTGTTAGCCGCCAACGTTGCCCGTCAGAATTTCAATATGTTGCTGCTCAGCATTTTTGCTGGAGTCGCCTTATTGCTTGCCAGCCTCGGCATTTATGGCTTGATGGCTTACTCCGTCCAACAGCGCACGCAGGAAATCGGCATCCGTTTGGCGCTCGGCGCAAATGGACAGGACATGTTGAAGCTCGTGCTGAGACAAGGCATGACGCTTGCCGGCATTGGCGTTGTAATCGGCGGAGCGGTTGCATTCGGTCTCGCGCGCTTACTCAAGAGTTTGCTGTTCGGCGTCAACGCCACCGATCCGCTCACCTTCGGAGCCGTCGTCGCGATCTTGGTGTTAGTCGCCCTGGTCGCCTGTTACGTCCCGGCCCGCCGCGCCTCCGCCGTCGCCCCAGTAGAGGCGTTACGTGTCCAATGACTCTGGCGCACTAACCACTAACCTTTAACCACTCAGCCCCCGGCTACAATGCAGGTAAATGTTCCGCCCCACTCTGCCTATCCTGCTTTCACTCGCCTTAGCGGCCTCACCCGCCGCGCTCCCCTCGCTCGCTGAACCATCGCTGGCGCCCGATCGCGCCGAAGTCGTCTTCGTTTCCGGCGGCGACATCTGGAGCGCTCCTCTATCGGGCGGCGAGGCGCGCCTCCTCGTCTCCCACCCCGCTACCGAATCGCGCCCGCTCTATTCGCCGGACGGCAAACGGCTCGCCTTCATGTCCACGCGCAGCGGCAATCCCGACATCTACGTCCTCGATCTCGGCGCCAGTCAGACCAGGCGGATTACATTCGACGACGCTGCCGAACACCTCGACGCCTGGTCGCGCGACGGCAAGTGGCTCTACTTCTCATCGACCAGCCACGACATCGCGGGCAACAACGACCTGTTCCGCGTCAGCGCCGAAGGTGGTACGCCCATGCCCGTCAGCGACGACCGTTATACCGGCGAGTACTGGGCCGCACCATCCCCCGATGGCAACGCGCTCGCATTCACCGCCCGAGGCATGCCCGCCGCGCAGTGGTGGCGCCGCGGACACAGCCACATCGACGAGTCCGAAATATGGCTGCTTCGGACCCCCGGCTCCCATCCGCGAGTCTATGATCGTGTCAGCGGCGGCGCCGGTTCAAAGGAAGAGTGGCCAATGTGGTCGGCCGATGGAAAGCGTCTCTATTTCGTCTCCGATCGTGATGGCACCGAAAATCTGTATGCCAAGGACCTCGGCGCTGGCCAACCCCGCAAGCTCACGAAGTTCACTGCTGGCCGCCTCCTGTGGCCGTCCATCGCCTATGACGGCAAAACCATCGTCTTCGAGCGCGATTTCTCCATCTGGAAGTTCGACGTCCGCACATCGGAGGCCTCGCGCATCGACATCGCCCTGCGCGGCGCTCCCGCCGGTCCTGAGTTTCAGCACTTGAGCCTCTCCAATCAATTCCGCGATCTTGCGTTGTCCGCCGATGGCAAGAAGGTCGCGTTCGTCGCCCACGGCGATGTCTTCGCAGCCGGCGCCAAGGACGGCGGGACGGCTGCGCGGGTCACTTCAACTGCCGCCAACGACTTCGAACCGCACTGGGCGCCCGATAGCAACCGCGTCTGTTACGTCTCGGACCGCGACGGCGTGTACCACCTCTATGAGTACGATTTCGCCAAAAACACCGAGGCGCGTCTCACCGCTAGCACCGAAGGCGAGTGGTCGCCGCAATGGTCGCCTGACGGAAAGATGCTCGCCTTTGTCCGTGGCGGCCGCAAGCTGATCGTTTGGGATAAGGCATCGCGTCAGGAGCGCGAACTTGTTCAGGGATACTTCGGACGGCCGCCCTCGGGCGCGGTGATCGAGTGGGCGGCCGACAGCAAATGGCTGGCCTACATCGGCTCCACTACACGGCAGTTCAGAAATGTTTTCGTTGTTCCCGCCGCGGGTGGATCCCCACAAGCCGTCAGTTTTGTTCCGAACACCTTCGTGAATAGCCTCGCCTGGAGTCCCGACGGCACTTACCTGCTGTTCGGAACTGGCCAGCGGACTGAGCCGGCTGCGGTAGTTCGTGTCGATCTCATTCCCAAGACGCCGAAATTCCGTGAAGATCAGTTCCGCGAATTGTTCAAGGATGAGCTTCCTTCCACGCCGCCCTCGACTACAGCGCCCGCGAAGCCCGCGCCCGAGACTCCCGCCCCTGCGAAACCCAGGACTCCGCCCAAGGTGGACATCGTCTTCGAAGGCATCCGTGGCAGGTATCGTGCCTTGCCGGTCGGCATGGATGCGGCGCGCATAAAGATCAGCCCCGATGGCAAGACTCTGCTGTTCACCGCCAGCGCCGCGGGCCAGCTCAATCTCTACACATACTCGCTCGACGAGCTCGCCAAGGACCCGCCCGTCGCGCGCCAGTTGACTTCCACCCCCGGCATTAAATCCGACGCGCATTGGTCACCGGATAGCAAAGAGGTGTACTACCTCGAAACCGGTCGCTTGCAGTCCATCACTGTCGAGACCCGTGTCGTCAAGCCGGTCGCCATCACGGCTGACATGGACATCGATTTCGAACACGAAAAGATGGAAGTGTTCGCGCAGGCTTGGAAGTACGTAAATGACAACTTCTATGACCCCGAGTTCCACGGCGCGAACTGGAAACAACTCCGTTCTACCTTCGAGCCGTACATCGCCGGCGCCCGTACCGGTGACGAGGTTCGCCGCGTCATCTCGCTGATGCTGGGTGAGCTCAACGCATCCCACTCGGGAATCAGCGCCGGAGGTCCGAATCCACCGGTCACAGGCAAGCTCGGTCTCCGCTTCGATCCGGCGGAATACGCCGCCTCGAGCCGCTTGCGAATCGCTGACGTAATTCCGCTCAGTCCCGCGGCGATTGCGGGCATTCAGCCGCGCTCTTTTGTACTCGCAGTCGACGGCGTCGCCATCGATCCGCACACCAACTTCGATGAACTCCTGAACTACAAAGTGGACCGCCGGGTCACGCTCACCGTCGCCAATTCAGGCGAAGGAGATGGCAAACGCGACTTCGTGATGCGGCCCGTCAACACGTCCACTGAAAAGCAACTGCTCTATCGTCAATGGGTAGAAGGCCGGCGCGAATACGTCCATAAGATCAGCGGCGGCCGTCTTGGATATGTGCACATGCCCGACATGTCCTCGGACGCACTACAGGGTCTCTACTTCGACTTGGATACAGAGAACCAGTCGCGCGACGGCGTGGTCATCGACATTCGCAGCAACAACGGCGGCTTCGTGAACGCCTATGCTCTCGACGTCCTCGCCCGCCGCCCGTATCTCAATATGACGCCCCGCGATCAACCCACCGCGCCCGCCCGCACGCTTCTCGGCCAGCGCTCCCTCGAGCGTCCTACCATCCTGGTTACGAATCAGGAATCGCTTTCCGACGCCGAAGACTTTACCGAGGGCTACCGGTCGATGAAACTCGGCAAGGTCGTGGGCGAACCGACGGCAGGCTGGATCGTCTACACCAGCGGCGTTCAGTTGATTGACGGCAGCATGTTGCGCCTGCCTTCGACCAAAATCACCACCAACGAGGGTGTCAATATGGAGCGCAACCCGCGCCCCGTCGACATTCGCGTCGACCGCCCGGTTGGTGAATCATACACCGGACATGACTCCCAACTCGACGCCGCCGTCAAGGAGTTACTAGCCGAAATAGGTAAATAAGATCCGACCCGCGCGCGTCAGCAAGCGGCTTCATGTCTCCGCAACCAGAAACGCATATAACGGGATTATCGGGATACTGTGTCGTGAGGGTAGAGTATTGATCCTTCCGCCGTCCGCATTCCGACAACGCGGAACCAGGCACCCTTTCCAACGCGGGTCGCAACAGGGCCAAAGATGAACTGCGCCTCGCGGGCGAGCATGAGTTCATGGTCCGTAGGTTGCATGCTCCACTTCTGAAACCTGAGGATGTCATTCCTCACCTCGCAAAACAGCAGGCTCATTGGCGGTCCGGGTACTCCGCCCAAGAACTCGCCGTGGCGTGGTAGAAGGCCGGGAACGATTTTCCGCAAAGAGTACGCGCAGTGCTCAGCACAGCGGCGGAATATGTTGACGCCGAGTTTGTCGACGGCTTCTTCGAGCGCGAAGTGGAGCTCGGTTCGCCTGGCCGAAACAGCAAACGGACCCGATGGTAATAGCCGGATTACACAACGAACTCGCGACCATTGCAGTTGAGGGTAAGGTGAAGGAGTCGTTCGCTGATCTCGACGCGGATTGGAACGTCACGCCCGGAAAGCAGCGACGTCTCGACGGCCTTTGTGAGACTCTCGCGCTCGACGTGTCGGGAGTGGGAGGTATCCGTTATCAACTCCTTCATCGGACGGCCTCGGCTATCTACGAAAGCGATATCGTTGCAGGCACGCTTTGATGCTGGTGCATTCCTTCAGTTCCACGCACCGCTGGTTCGAGGATTTCGCGGCCTTCGCCAGTACATTGGGGATTCCCTTGCAGGAACCTAATCGATGTTCTTTGGCCAAGCAGTGCGGCGGCGTTAGCCTACGCCTCGCATGGGTTAGCGATGCTCCTCAGGCGCTTTGAGCGCCCGGCCGTTTAGTCTGCCCGTTCAGGCGTGAACTCCACATGTCAAAACGGTAATCGTCAGCCGCGGCAGTTGCTCTCTGGGACGGTCAGGGCTTTAGTGATTGTTCGCTCAACTCACGGGGCGTTTGGTGGCGCTGCCTCAGCCATGCTTGAAAATCCCCCGGCGATGTTTCGACAATTGCAGCCGGAGCATATCCCGAGGACTTAATCCGCCTCTCGGCATCGGCAGAGATATCGTCAACCAGGCTTAGATCGTATTCGCCCTTTGGCCGGAAGTAGATATTGCGTCCTTCCGCATTCTGAAGCCGTCGCCAGGGAATCGCGCGAATCACTGTAGTGCCGTCCCATGTCCTTGGGATCGTGACGCTCCGACCTTCATCTCCGCAGAGGGTCTAAATACCCCACTTCGAATACCGGAAACTTTCTGCGAACTTACTGAAATCTGGCCCAATGCCTACCGGGTGAATGCTTATTTCCCCATCGCACTCATACAAAGTCAATCGACTGTACGCAAGGATAGGGCGTCTACACCGCGAACTTGATGGCGGCTCCCACAGAACGGCTCGAGCCGAGGTCGTCGGGGCCTGTCTAACCCGCTCGCCCAAAAGTGAGCCGGGAAGTCGTCTTCCGCGCGGACACGCTGGTGGCTCAGGCCGAAGAGTCGCTCAGGAAGGAGCGGTTGCTCACGACGCTCTCCGGTTTCTTCGGCGCTCTCGCGCTCTGGCTCGCCTGCGTAGGTCTTTATGGCCGGAAGGCGCATGCGGTCGCTCGCCGGACCGCCTAGATCGGCATTCGACTGGCGCTCGGCGCGCGCCGCCATCACATTATTTGGCTGGTCCTTCGCGAGACGCTTTGGCTCACCCTGGCTGGCATCGCAGCCGGAATTCCTCCGGCCCTGTCGCAGGCTGACAAGCGGACCAGCCAAGCCCGCAGGAACCTGGCTTCGCACGCTTCTGCAATTGCCCCGATCCCCAGGGAATACGGTTCGGCCTTCACCAGAAAACGTCCGAATAGAATCGTCGTGTTATCCTGGAGGTTCATGAACGCAGTCGCGCACACAACGCATCACCATCCTCGGCATGTTGCGTCGCGGCGCGCGGGCAAATAACTCGATCTCAAGTTTCCCCTGAAGCCCGCCGCGCAAAGCTGGCGGGCTTTTTCATTGGTGCTCAACATGGATTTGGACTTTCAAAAACTCGATGGACTCATCCCGGCGATCATCCAGGACCACGCCACCGGCCGCGTTCTGATGCTCGGCTTCATGAATAGCGAGGCCTTTCAGAAAACAGTTGAAACCGGTTTCGCGACATTCTTTAGCCGCTCCCGAAACAAGCTATGGCTCAAAGGAGAGACCTCTGGGCACCGGCTCGCGGTTAAAAACATCTCTACCGATTGCGACACCGACGCAGTGTTGCTCCAAGTGGAAGCCCTCGGACCCGGGGTGTGCCACGAAGGCTATCAAAGCTGCTTCTTTCGCTCGCTGAAAGACGGCAAATGGATCGAATCCGAGGAGCGCGCCTACGATCCGGACGCGGTTTACGGGAGCAAGGTGTGAAGCTGAAACTGGGCATACCCAAAGGGAGTCTCGAGAACGCCACGCTCGATCTGTTCCGTAAGGCTGGGTTCAACATCACTACGAGCAGCCGTTCTTATTTCCCTTCCATCGACGACCCCGATATTGAATGCATGCTGATTCGCGCCCAGGAAATGGCGCGCTACGTCGAAGATGGCGTGTTGGACGCCGGACTCACCGGTCGTGATTGGATCGAGGAGAGCGAAGCACAGGTGCAAACCATCGCCGACCTGATTTATGCCAAGCAAAGCTTCGGCAAAGTGCGTTGGGTTCTCGCCGCGCCCGAAGCGTCGCCGTTCCGCGCCGTTCAGGATCTGGAAGGCAAAATCATCGCCACCGAGCTAGTGGCAACTACAAAGCGCTACCTGGCCGCAAACGGAGTCAAGGCCAAAGTCGAGTTCAGTTGGGGCGCAACCGAAGTCAAGCCGCCCGAGTTAGCCGACGCGATCGTCGAAGTGACTGAGACTGGCTCGTCGCTGCGGGCTAACAAACTACGCATCATCGAGACGGTGCTGGAATCGAACACTCAATTCATCGCCAATATCGATTCCTGGAAGGATGATTGGAAGCGCCGCAAACTCGAAGACATGAGTATGTTGCTCGAAGGCGCCATAGCCGCACTGGGCAAGGTCGGTCTCATGTTGAACGTACGCACCGACGATCTCGAAGCCGTGCTCGGCGTTTTGCCCGCCCTCAAGAACCCGACTATCTCGCATTTGAGCGACCCCGCGTGGCTCGCCGTGAACACGATACTGGATGAGTCCACTGTGCGCAGCATCATCCCGCGCCTCAAAGAAGCCGGCGCGCAAGGCATCGTCGAATATCCACTCAACAAGATTGTGATGTAAGCATGATCCGCATCTTCGAACACAATCAGGCCCAGGATCTCATCACGCGCAAGAAGGTGCGTCTCGCCGAAGCCGAGCGAATCGTGACTCCCATTCTCGAGGCCGTCCGAACACGCGGCGACGAAGCAGTGCTGGAGTATGCGCGCAAGTTCGACTCATTCGAAGGCGTGGACCTTCGCATTTCTCGTGAGGAATGCGAACAGGCGCGCGCGGAATTGCCGGAAACATTCTTACGCGCAGTCGATCTAGCCACTTCGAATATTGGCGCGTATGCGCGGACCCAGTTGCCCGAAGAGCGGATGGTGGACTACCCCGACGGCCGGCGTCTCGGCCAGATTGTGCGCCCTCTCGACGCTATGGGCGCATATATTCCCGCCGGACGTTATCCACTTCCGTCCACTCTCCTCATGACAGTAATCGCGGCGCAAGTCGCCGGTGTTCCGCGCATCGCTGTGGTCTGTCCGAAACCGAGTCTGGAGATCCTGGGGATTTGTGCGATGCTCGGAGTTCACGAGGTGTACCGGATCGGCGGCGCTCAGGCGATTGCAGCCCTCGCATACGGGACGCAGACGATCGCGCCCGTTGACCGGATTGTCGGTCCAGGGAACATTTATGTTGCTGCTGCCAAGAAGCTGATCGCGGGCGAAGTCGGAATTGACTTTGTCGCGGGCCCGACCGAGATCGTCATTATTGCGAACCAAGGCAATCCCGCATTTCTCGCCGCCGACATGTTGGCCCAAGCCGAGCATGATGTCGATGCATCCGCGATTCTCCTGACAACCTCACACGAATTGGCCCATCAAGTTGCCGCTGAAATTGAGCGGCAGTTAGAAACGCTCAGCACTGCGCCGGTCGCGCGCGAAGCGATCCAGCGGAATAGCGCCATCGTGATCGTAATTGGCCCGCATCAGGCCGCTGCCTTTTCAAACGCCCTCGCACCGGAACATCTGAGCATCGAGGATGCCTTGCTATTGCCTGCGATTCGGCATGCCGGCAGTGTCTTTATCGGGCCGTACAGTCCCGAAGCGGCGGGCGATTATGCCTCTGGTCCGAATCATGTCTTACCGACATCCGGAGCCGCCCGGTTGCGCGGCGGGTTATCAGCTGCGGACTTCGTAAAGGTCATCTCGGTGCAGCAACTGACTCGCGATGGACTGCGCCAGCTCGCTCCCTCGATCACGACGCTCGCGCGCGCCGAAGGGCTCGAGGCTCACGCGCGATCAGTGGAGGTCCGCAATGCCTGAGGTGCGGCCCGCAGTCTTGCGAATGGCGCCCTACTCGCCGCCCACCGGCGGCCGCGAAGGCAAGTTGCGTCTCGATTTCAATGAGAACACGGTCGGCTGCTCGCCGCGGGTAATCGATTATATAAAGGATAAGCTCACCGCGAGCGGGCTATCGGTTTATCCGGAATACGTCGAAGCAAAACAAGAGCTGGCCGCATTTTTCGGCGTAAGTCCAGACGAACTGTTATTCACCAATGGCACCGACGAAGCGATACAAGTACTAGTCAATACCTATGTCGATGATGAGGAGGATGTAGTCATTCTACATCCTTCCTATGCGATGTACCGTTTCTACAGCGAGCTTGCCGGAGCTCGAGTCCGCGAGATTGACTATCGCGCGGGTGATCTGTCATTCCCGATCGATGAGTTGCTTGGGGCTATTACGCTTGATACAAAGGCCATATTGATCGCCAATCCGAACAATCCGACTGGAACAGGAATCGACATCGCGGGTATCGAACGTATTCTGGACGCAGCCACAGGCGCGGCGGTGCTCATCGATGAGGCCTACTTCGAGTTCAGCAACATAACGGCGCTGCCACTCATCGGCAAGTGGCCGAACCTCTTTGTCAGCCGTACCTTCTCGAAGGTATACGGAATGGCCGCCATGCGCTTCGGTTGTCTCTTCTCTCAGAGCAATAACATTGCGCCGATGCACAAAGCGCAGTCCCCGTACAGTGTAAACACGCTCGCAGCACTTGCCGCTCGAGCGGCTATCCGAGATACCGAATACGTTGCCGGTTACGTCAACGAAGTGCTGGCCGCCCGCCAACTCGCATTTGAAGCGCTAGCCGGCTTAGGCATTCGAACCTATCCGAGTCAAGCAAACTTCATCCTGTTCCATGCGGGAGAGCGCGCAATAGCCCTTCGCGACGAACTACGCCGCCGCGGCGTGCTGATCCGCGATCGCAGTTACGAGATCGCGGGCTGTGTGCGAGTCACAATTGGAACCCGCGAACAGATCCGGCGGTTCCTGGCCGAACTGGAGTCGATATGGTAGAAGCCGACCTGCTGGTATTTGATATGGACGGTGTGCTCGTCGACGTTGCCGATTCGTACCGCGAGACGATCGTGCAAACCGTCCGGCACTTCAGCGGACGTGACATCTCGCGCGAACAGATCCAAGAGTACAAGAACCAAGGCGGGTGGAACAACGATTGGGCATTGACCCAGCGCATTCTTCATGACCTCGGCGCTGACGTCGAGTACGACACTGTAGTAACCCACTTCGACAAGGTTTGGGCAGGCGACGAAGGCGTTCCAGGGTTGGTAAAGCGCGAGCGCTGGATCGGTGAGCCGGGCCTCTTCGAGCGGCTATCGACGGATCGTCAACTCGCTATCTTCACCGGGCGGACGAGGTGGGAACTGAAGATCACGTTGAACCGGTTCGCGCATGGAATCACCTTCTACCCAATCATCTGCGCGGACGATGTTACCCTTGCCAAGCCCGATCCGGAAGGGCTCTTGAAGATCCGCGAATGGAACACCGAGCGGCGTATGCTCTACTTCGGAGACGTGATCGACGATCTTCGCTCGGCGCGCGCGGCCGAGGTTCCCTTCGTGGGTGTAGTCGAAACATCGCGGCCGGAACGCGAGCGCACCATCAACCAATTCCGCGATGAAGGCGCGATAGCAATCATCGAGAACATCAACGAGATCGATCAGGTGCTGGTATGAGGAAAGCGGCGATCGAGCGGAACACGAAGGAGACTCGCATTTCCGGATCGCTCAACATCGACGGACGCGGCCGATACGAGATCTCGACGGGGATCCGCTTTCTCGATCACATGCTCGAGCTGTTTGCCAAGCACGGCGGATTCGACCTGACCTTGAAGGCCGAAGGCGACCTTGACGTCGATCAGCATCACACGGTCGAAGACACAGGCATCGTGCTGGGCCAGCTTGTCGCGAAGGCACTGGGTGACCGGAAGGGAATCAATCGCGCCGGCTACTTCGTGCTGCCGATGGACGAGACGCTGGCCGTAGTTGCCCTTGACTTGGGCGGACGGCCCGCGCTGGTCTACAAGGACAAGGTCAAGGTGCGCCTCGTCGGCGATTTACAAACCGAACTGGTCGAAGACTTCTTCGGCGGTTGGGTCAACCATGCCGGCGCTAACTTACATGTCAAGGTGCTGTACGGGCGGTCAAACCATCATAAGATCGAAGCCATCTTCAAGTGCTTCGCGCGCGCGCTCAAGTACGCCTGTTCCAAGGATGCGCACTTGAAAGACGAGTTACCGTCCACCAAGGGGCTGTTATGATTGCCATAATCGATTACGGCGCCGGGAACCTTCGGTCCGTTCAGAACACGCTCGACCGCATCGGAGCACGGTACGAAGTGCTGCAATCGCCCGAGCGGCTGAGTGGTGCTGACAAGATGATCCTGCCCGGCGTCGGTCATTTCGGTCAGATGATGCGGGCCCTGGATGAGCGCCGGTTCCGCGAGCCGTTACGTGAGCGCATTCAGGCGGGCGTGCCGTTCCTCGGAATCTGTCTCGGACTGCAGGGCCTGTTCACTGCGAGTGAAGAGGCCGAAGGAGTGCCCGGCCTGAACCTGTTTCCCGGATCCGTCCGCCGCTTCGACACCGATGCTCGGGTACCGCACATGGGCTGGAACGAACTCGAGCGCCTAGGCGAGTCGAAGCTGTTGAACGGGCTCCCGCCGCGGCCCTACGTGTACTTTGCACATAGCTACTACGTGCCCGAGACCGACGGAACCGCCGCCGCTTGCACGTACACGACGCCCTACACCGCGGTGTTCGAGCGAGGCAACGTGTTCGGCGTCCAGTTCCATCCGGAGAAGTCCGGAGCATCCGGTATTCAAATCGTGACCAACTTCCTGGAGCTATAGGTTGCTCGCCAAACGCATCATCCCCTGCCTGGACGTTACCGCTGGACGCGTGGTCAAGGGCATCAACTTCGTGAACCTGCGCGATGCCGGCGATCCGGTCGAGTTAGCCGAGCGCTACGACGATCAAGGCGCCGACGAGCTCGTGTTCCTGGACATCACCGCGTCGAGCGATGCCCGCGAGATTCTCGCCGACCTGGTCGCGAGGACCGCGCGCAAGGTCTTCATCCCGCTCACCGTGGGCGGCGGCATCCGCTCGGTGGCCGATGCCCGGACGATTCTGCTATCGGGCGCCGACAAAGTCAGCGTCAACACCGCCGCGGTACGCCGTGCCGAGCTGATCCGCGAGTTGAGTCTCGAGTTCGGCGCGCAAGCCGTCGTATTAGCGATCGATGCGAAGCGGCGGCCCGGCGGCGGATGGAATGTGTACACACGCGGCGGGCGCGACGATGAAGGCCGCGACGCGATCGAGTGGGCCGCGCAAGGCGACGCGCTCGGGGCCGGCGAGATCCTGCTTACTTCGATGGACACGGACGGAGTGCAGACCGGCTTCGATTGCGATCTGACCCGCGCGGTCTCGGCGGCCACCCACATTCCCGTGATTGCTTCCGGCGGAGCGGGCCGTCCCGAACACTTCGTCGAAGTGCTGACCGATGGATGCGCCGACGCAGCACTGGCTGCTTCGATATTTCACTACGGCAACTACACCGTCGCCGATCTGAAACGCGAGTTGATGGCTCACCACATCCCGGTCAGGCCGCCCGAATGATCATCCCGTGCATCGATCTGATGGACGGCAAGGTCGTCCAACTCGTGCAAGGCCGCGACAAGATCGACCTCGATGCCGCGATGGGACGCGGATCGAACGACGGCATCCTGGCCCTGCTCGCATCGAGAGCCGTTATCCGCGGAGGCGGCGGAGTACGGACTGTCAGGCCGCCCGAATGATCATCCTGTGCATCGATCTGATGGACGGCAAGGTCGTCCAACTCGTGCAGGGCCGCGAGAAGGCGCTCGAAGGCGATGCGCCACTCACGATGCTCGCATCGAGAGCCGTTATCCGCGCAGGCGGCGGAGTACGGACTGTCAGGCCGCCCGCATGATCATCCCGTGCATCGATCTGATGGACGGCAAGGTCGTCCAACTCGTGCAGGGCCGCGAGAAGGCGCTCGAAGGCGACGCGCCGCTCACGATGCTCGAACGCTTCGCAGCGTTCCCCGAGATCCAGGTGATCGATCTCGATGCCGCGATGGGAGGCGGATCGAACGACGGCATCATGGCCCTGCTTGCATCGAGAGCCGTCATCCGCGCAGGCGGCGGAGTGCGGACTCCCGAGCGAGCGGTGCGCCTCATCGAGCAAGGCGCGCACCGAGTGATCATCGGCACCTCCGCATTCACCACCACGGGCGTGAACCAAGAACTGCTGGGCGCGATCACGGCCGCAGTCGAGCCCGGCCGGGTCGTGATCGCGCTCGATTCGCGCGACGGCAAGATCGTGGTCAAAGGCTGGCAGGAGTCGACGAGTCTCACCGCCGAGAACGTCATCGCCGAGCTCGAACCGTACTGCTCGGGGTTCCTGTGCACCTACGTCGACAAAGAGGGCATGCTGCAGGGGACCAGCCTGGACTGGTTCGCGCGCCTGCGCAAGGCGACCTCACATGAACTCACCGCCGCCGGTGGCATCACGACTCTCGACGAGATCCGTGAGCTGATGCGGATGAACATCCACGCGGCGCTCGGCATGGCCATTTATACTGGCCGGCTCGATCTCGCCGAGTTAGCGCGCATCAACCGGGAATAACGTCCCGCGTCCCAAAAGCCAGTCGGGATCGAGCCGGCGTTTCACGGCCATCATTGCCCGGATATGCTCCGGCGCGTACTGAATCTCCAACAAGTAGGCCTTCCGCTTTCCCAACCCATGCTCGGCCGAAACCACTCCGCCTAGCGATACAGCGTGGCGGGCAAACTCGGTCAGCAACTCCGTCGCTGTCGCGGCCTGCTCCTGTGTCGCGGGCAGCATGTTCGCATGGACGTGGGCATCGCCGATGTGTCCATACAAAACGTACTGGCCAGGCAACTCCTGTTCCAGCCGCTCGCGATATAAGCCGAGCATGGCGCGGTTCTGTGCGATGGGAACAGCGTAGTCGGTTCCCATTTTCATGAACCCGCGCTGCAACACCGTCGCGTTGACCAACTCCGGCAGAGCGTGACGGAACTGCCGGAACCGCTCGCGATCCTTCGCACTCAGAGCGAACCAGGATGCGTCGATATCGGCCGATGCACCGGTTAGCCGATCCAACCATTCATCCACATCGCCACCCTCGGCTTCGATCAACAGAGCCGCAGCCGCGGTGGCCGGAATCTCCGGATAACGCCCGTGCAGGAGCTCGAGCGAGTTGCGGTCCAGATACTCGAGCATGCACAGCCCCTCGATGGGCCGCCACTCGTCCACAGCATTCAGCGCCAAGTCATCGGAGCCGAAGAACACGACTCCCGAGAACACGTCCTGACGCGCGGGCAGCAATCTCAGTTCCGCTTCGAGCACGATCGCCAACGTGCCCTCGGAGCCGCAGATCAGATCGATCCAATCCATGCCGGGCTCCAAACGATAGCCCGCCGTATACTTCGTCGTCCGAGGCAGCGGAATCGCCGGAACATCGAACGGCACTTTGTCGCCGCGCCGGAATTCGGCAACGCTCGCATCCATGAACGCGACCCGCAGAGCCTCGATGTGCCGCCGCGTGCTGCCGTAACGAAAGCTCCGCGAACCGCTCGCATTGGTCGCGATGGTGCCGCCGATCGAGGCGGTCCACTCGGTCGGATCGGGCGCGTAGAATTGCCCCGTTGGCGCCGTCGCCTGGCCCAATTCGGTGAGCGACACCGCAGCGCCTGCCCGGGCTGAGCCCTTGCCAATTTCCAAGCGCCGGAACCGCTCAAGCGATATTACGAGTCCGCCCTGGGCTACGCGAGCGCCAGTCAGTCCCGACCCAGCGCCGGTGATCGTTACCGGCGTCTTCGAGTCTCGCGCGCGGGCGATCACCTGGATAAGCTCGGATTCGTTTTCCGGAATTACGACCTCGTCGGCCCAACCTTTAAAGCCCGAGGCGTCGACGACGTAGCTCGGGTTGATTTCCGCTACCACGGTTCCAGGATAGCGTTAGCCCATGAAACCGAGATCCGAAACGGGGAATTGCGCGAGGTTCGGGAACACGGTAGCGAGCCCGGCGGGACCGACGCCGAACCACTTGGCGAGCGTTGCGCCGAACTGATCGGTGGAGGTCGAAGGAATCCAGGCACCGCGCGCGGCCGAGTCATCGGGACCGCCGAGCGCCATGACAGGGAACCGCCCATAGATATCGCCGCCCTTCACCGCGCCGCCGAGTACGATGTGATGATTGCCCCAGCCGTGATCGCTGCCCGTACCGCTGGGCTGCAGCGTTCGACCGAACTCCGATTCGGTGAAGGTCGTGACTTTGTCGGGGATGCCGAGTTCGGCGGTTGCGTTATAGAACGAAAGCATTCCGTCGGAGATTTGTTTTAGCAGATCCCACTGGCCCCAACTCTGCCCGGAGTGTGTGTCGAAACCGCCGATGGAGCAGAAAAAGATTTGGCGGCTGAGTCCGATCTGCGGACGGAGCTGGAGAATCTGCGCGACCTGTTGAAGCTGCTGGCCGATGGAAGTCGCCGGGAATTTCGTGGAGAGCGGGGCGGCGGAACCGAGGCTCTTGAGCATGGCGCTGAGCGAGAGAGCATCCTGACGGACCTTGTTCGCGGCTTGAATGAGAGTGAGCCCGCTGTTGAAAGTAAGAATCTCCTGCAAGCCTTGCTGGCGCGCCTGAGCGGCGGAGGCGGGCCATTGATTGAAACCCGAGAGCTGCATGTCGAAGCCCGGAATGAGGCTCGCCGATTGCACGATGTTGCCCTTGGAGAACAGGGCAGGACCGGACATGGAGACCGATGGAGGGAAGCTCTTGCCGGCGTTCATGGCGCTGACGGCGTCGGCAACGCGTCCGGCCCAACCGGTGGACGCGGAACTCGAGGGAACGCCGGCCTGCATCTGCACGGTCTGATCGGAGTGGGAGAAGAGGTTGGTTGGAAGCGGCACGGCGCTATTGAGGTATTGCTGGCGCGAGGTGGGTTGCACCAACATGCCGACGTTGGCGACGACGGCCAATCGCTTTTGAGCCCAGAAGGGATGAAGCAACGCGAGTCCGTCGGTGACGGCATAGGGTGTGCCGTCGGCAGCCGAGACGGGCAGGAGTTTGGCGCTGGAGTCGGGCAGCGACAGCGAGCCGCGGATCGCTTTATAGGCGTTGTACTCGGATTGCGTTTGCGGGATGACGAGGTTGTTGCCGTCGTTGCCGCCAAACATGAAGATGCAGACCAGCGCCTTGTAATCGGAGGCCTGCGCTAGCGCGTTGACGGCGCCAAAGCGCGCGAAACCGGCGAGACTGGCGAGTTTGAGAAAATCCCGGCGAGTATTCATAGTGTCTCCGTTTAGAACTGAACTTGATATTGACCGGATAGCGCGGCCAGATAGAGGGCAGTTTGAACGCGCTGCGCGTTGGTGCCGGTGGAGGCGTCGATTGCGGTTCCGAGCGAGGTACGCATGGCGGCGGGCATGCGTCCGTAGAACAGTTTTTGATCGACGAGGTCGAGCAGTTGCGGGGTGTTCGCCGCAACGGCATTGAAGGGCGACAGGTCGACGTTCGGATCGGCGTTCGGTTGATTGAGGATCGCGTAGAGAAGGTTGGCCGACTCCACCGACTCGGTGGGCGTGTAGATCTGGAATTCAGGTCCGAACAACGCGGGGTTGAACGGCAGCCGGTACATGGGTGAATAGTAGCTGAAGACCGACGGCGGCTGATTGAGAGGCTCGCCCATGGCGACGAACATGTATGGGATCACCGTGGCCGGAACGATTGTTCCATTCAAGGCGCGCACGAAGCTGACGATGAGGTAAATAGGATCCTTCAAGCGGCCGCTGTCGGGCGTGGCGGTATCGAGGCGAGCTTCGGGATCGGTGAGGATGGCGCGGAGTACGGCTTTGAGGTCGCCGCGGACCTGGCTGCCGTTGTCGTTGAACACGGCGGCTATGCGCTGGACGAAGGCAGGGCTCGGATTGCTGGTGACGAGACTGCGAATCAGGCGCAGGGCCAGGAACGGGCCGGCGTTGGGGTGGTTGAACACGCAGTCAAGGACGCCGTTGAGGTCCTGCTGCACGGTTTGGTTGGCCGGGAGACTGCATCCGTTGAGGAACGATTTGGCGGAGGTGTCGTGATTGGCGGGGCGGGTCTCCATGACGGGTTGGGAGAAGTCTTCCCAGTTGTTGGCTCGGGGCTGTTGGCCGGGCGCGGTGGGAAAAGTCCAGCCGGTTAGAGCGAGCGCAATCTGGCGGACGTCGGCTTGCGTGTAGGTGGGCACGGGCTGTCCGTTCTGGAGGGCAAGGGAGCCATCGAGACTGAGCTGGTTCAGGCCAATGGTGAATAGTTGCATGAGTTCGCGTGCGAAGTTCTCGTTGGCGCCGCCCGACAGGCCGGGCTTGTTGCTATTGGCCAGGTCGAGATACTTGCCCATTTGCGGGCTCATGGCGATATCGCCGAGGAGGGTTCTGTAATTTCCGAACGCGTTACGGCTGAGGATCTGCTGGTAGGGGACGTATTCGTTCGGGTAGATGTTCTTATTCATCGAGATGACGATGATTTGGGAGAGGGCCCAAGCCATTTTCTGGCGGAGTTGATCGGGCGCGGTGGCGAGCCGGTTGAGCGTTTGGGATTGAACGCTGGCATGCTGCGCCGGGATCGCGATCGGCGTTTCGGGGAGGCCGAACTGGTAGGTTAGCCAGCCTGCGATGCCTTGGGCTTGAACATTGGCCAATTCGGCGGGGGTAGGTCCGAAGGCAGCCTGCTCAAGGAAGCGGCCAGGCGTGAGATTTGCGCCGTTGTTGCCTGGCGTTCCGGAGCCGCCGCCTGCAGCTTGCAGGGCGACCGTGGCTTGCGCCGATTTCGTATTATCGGCGGCGCTGGTGGCGCGGATGGTGACGCTCGGACTGGCGGGCATTGACGCGGGAGCCGTATACAGCCCAGCGGAGCTGATGGAGCCCGCCGTCGCGGTCCAGGTTACCGCAGTGTTGGCTGTGCCGGTGACTGTGGCTGTGAATTGCGTCGCTGCGCCGAGAGCGGAGGACGCACTGCCGGGGGCGATGGACACGGAGACCGGCGTTGGCGGAGCAGCGGTGACTGTTATGTTCACCGGCGCGCTGACCTGTCCACCGGGATCAGGATGCGCGACCGTCACGGCGAACGTGCCAGCCTGCGGGAGATCTCCGACGGCGTAAAGCGCGGTGGGGCTGGCGTAGGACGTTGTCCAGGGAACACCGTTGACGCTGATGACTGCCTGAGGGAGGAAATTGGCGCCGTTGAGGCTGAATTTCCGGGCAGTTCCCGTGGTGAACGTCTTCGGATCGGTGGACCACAGCATCGGCGTGGGCTGAGCGATGGTGACCATTGAGTCGCCAAAGACGGAGGGCTGAGCGGTGCTGGTTGCGCGGACCTTTACAACGTTCGCCATCGGGATAATGGCAGGGGCCGAGTACAGGCCGGTCGACGTGATGGTGCCGTATGCAGGAGTGCCGCCGTCCACGCCGTTGACGGACCACGTGACTGTATTCGGCGATACGGCGACGTAGCTGGCGAACTGCAGTGTTGTGCCTTTAGCAACGCTGGCGGGCGCGGGGTAAATGGCAACGACACCTTGCGCCAGACTAGACAGCGCGCATAGAAACAAGAATAATGTGACGTTTCGAATCACTTTGGTCCCTCTTAGCTAATGGTTGCGGGAATTATCGACATATTGGCACCAGACCATTTTTAATTTCAGCCTGCCGAATTGTTGAAGTTGGGTCCGTTTTGCAATTCGGAGAGAGCGGCGAAGGGATCGAAATCGTCGTTGGGCTGGACGCGCATCGCTTCGAGACTTTGCTTGAGCCATACTTTGGCTTCGTCGGCCTTTTTTCTTGATTCGCGCGACTGATTGCGCGATTCGCGGGCGCGACCCTGCATGAGTTCGCTGGCGGCGCGGTGGTAGGAGCGCCCGGCGGAAACGGCGTAGCGGTGGAGGGCTGCAATCAAATCTTTGGTCTTTTCCGCCATCTTTGCCACGAGGCTCGCTTCTGGGTTCGTTTCGTCGATTTCGCCGGACAGCATCTGATCGAGGGCGAGCGACTCGTAGCGTTCGATGCGAGACATTTTCCAGCGGGCTTGAGTGAGTTGCTGGACGAGAAAGCGCTCGTGTTCGGTTTGGGGCGCGAACTCGGATTTATAGGCGGCGAGAAGGGCGTCAAATTCCGCCTGGTCTTCGTGAGCGAGTACTTGGAAGGCGGCTGACAGGCCATGAGTGGTCGCATTCCGGGCGGAGGCGGCCTTTCCTTCCGGCGTTTTCGGGCCGGTGCTGTGCGCGGCGTTGCGCTGGTTCGCGTCTATTTTCTGTTGTGAGGTCATCCTACTATCAGTGTGGCAGGCGAGGTCAAAGATACCGGTGCGGCGGGATAGAATTCGACTGAAAACGCCTTTCTAATCACTCGGATATCAATATTTGTGAGATTGGGAAACGCATAAGTTCGCCTTGGCGGAGCGGGGGTAATCGCGGTATCCGGACGAGATGGGACTTCGAGGTGACCGAGGGGAGCGGCCGCGGGGAGACGACCTATGGGAGTCCCTCACTCGGCTCGGCCTGAGTCACTTGATCGCATGATCGACGTACCGAGAAATGCCGTTTGAGCCCCGATACGACGCCTTTGACCAGACCGCCATCCAAACGGCGACAATATCGACAGGGGGGCGTGAAGAGCCTTTATCCGTGAATCATCCCGAAGCTGACGAACTCGCTCACGCGCTTGAGGAGCGAATGGGCGAGAGCGTGGATGAGGCGGTCATCAAAAGCTCTCCGCGAGCGTCTCGCGCGGACACCCGGGCGAGCCAGCGACGCCCGCCGCAGCGGCCAGTTGTTGAAGATTGGAAAAGAATGAGCGGCCTAGACCGATTACACCTGCGGCCGGCAGATGAGATCGTCGGATACGATGAATACGGAGTTCCTCTGCCCCCGATGGCCGTTGGTTTTTCCGCTGTGCTCGCGCTGCTTCTCGGGGAGGATGACGCCCCGTTTTACGCGAACGCTATTGAGGAGGCGGGTGAACCCCTACATGTCCACCGTGTCCGCGCTGGAGGTTTCTCTCGTCATCGCGCACGCAAGCGCGCACCGGGACTCGCGGCGTTCGATCGCTTTTTGGGATTGAGCCGTATTCGGGTCGTCGCCTTCTATGCCGAGCAGTTGCTATTGGCGGGGGGGCGTGGTGGAAGTTTGGCAAAGGCCGGCATCCCGCGGCCCTCAACCTTGGCGACTGCTGGAGTTACGCGCTGGCAAAAGCGAATTGAAAAAAGGCTGCTGTACAAAGGTAACGATCTCACCCACACCGACGTGCTTAGAGCGAGGCCTATGTCCGAGCACTCCAAGTAAACGCCCGCAAAACGGAGCCTGGGTCGCGGTAAGCGGCAGACGTTTGCTCCTTCTGGATTGAGGGCCGCGACCCTTTGCGGGTAGCCAGTTGCCGAGGCCGATGCCTAGCGCGGGCCAGCGTAGGCGGCTCTGGTCGACTTGCTCGGATCGGTCCGTGGTTGGCGGACGCGAGACTACATTTCCCGCGAGGCAGACTGGACGGAGATTTACGCGGCAAGTTCGGCGGAGCAAGCCGCTCGTTTTTCTGAGCGCAAGGAGCCGGGAGACGGGCATCGCTGGAACACACGACGACTACGACGTGCAACGTTTGTGACGGCCCAGGATCCCGTGTATGGGCAAGTCTATTGAGAGTTGCGGCGCGGACGCAAGGAGGGGCACTGGACGTGGTTCATCTTTCCGCAATTGCGAGGCTTGGGCAAACGGCGATGGCCTGTTTCGTGACGGCCTAGGATCCGGTGTTCAGGCAGGTCTGTTCGGATTTGAAGTTCCGATCCAAGCGCAAGGCAAGGAGCGGCTGAACGCTCTGATTGATGGTGCGATCAGCGGCTTTGGCGCCAGAGGTCGAGCAATTGAGCGGGGCGGACAAAGACGTACTCGGGCCCGAGGCCGGCGGCAATGTTGGCGGTCATTTCCATGCTGGTCAACCAATTCGCGAAGGAAGCGTGAATCAATGCGGGCCTCCAGCGGCGGATTTTGGCGACCATCCAGGTTTCTACGTCGCGTCGCGCCGCGGGGGTAAACGGTGTACCGGCGCCGGGCGGACTGCGGTTGATGGACCGGAAAACAGGTTTACCGGAGGCCGTCGCGATCAGGTTGTCTTCTCTGGTCAGATGAGTCCGGCCGTAGTTGGCCTAGATCGCTCGATGCCAGGAATCGATGCGAGCAGATTCAGGCGGGAGGGCTCCATTTCAGCGAAGGTGGTGATGCCGATTGAATCGATCCGCTTGCGATATATCCCGGAAAGATTCAGAAAGCCTTTGAAAATAGCTTCGCGCTCGGTTTCCGGGTAATTGTCGGCATAGTTGTCCTCGTGAATGTATCCGACACCGGAAAGAGCGTTCAAGAAATAATGGCCGGGCGCGGCGTGTTTGTAGTAGCGGTGGTGGTTCTACTATGGCGGCGCTGACAAGTACGGGCATGGCCGAAGCAAAGTAAAGTGTTGCCATGCTCCCGCCGCGCCGGCAACGCCCCGCTTACACCCTCTTCACACCAACAGCGCATCAGAAGGACAGACGAGCGCCGAACTGCACCACGCGCGAACCATTCCGTCCCGTAATGACACCCACCGACGCCGGCACGCTGATGTTCGTGCCCGGGTTGGCAAGGTTGGCATGATTCAGCACGTTGAAGGCTTCCATGCGAATCTCGAGCTTCACGCGCTCAGCGATGGGTGTCTGTTTGAACAGCGCCGTATCCCACTCTATGCGGCCGGGACCCTCAATGCTGTTCGGAGCCGAGTTGCCGTAGGTGAACGGAGCGGGCGCGGTGTAAGCAGCCGGATCAAACCATTGATACTGATTCTTCGCGGCGCCCCCAAACGGGTCACGAACGATATTGGCGCGGCCGCTCGGCCATCCCGTAACGTTGCTGTTGAATCCGACAGACAGCCAGTTGCCGCTCGCCAGCGTTGTGATACCCGCAATCTGCCACCCGCTGACCACCTTATCGCTCCAGCCGCTCACGCCGGCGAACATCAGTTTGTCTCTGCCGAACGGCAGGTCGTAGATGTAGTTCGCAACCAGGTAATTCTTCACATATTGCGAGCTGTTGCCGTAGTCTAGCCGGCGGTTGGTCCACGTGGTTGGGAGAGCTCCGTCATACGGTGTGCCCAGCGCGCGTGTGAACTGATATTCGGCGCCGAACTGCAGGCCGCTCGAATAGCGGCGCGTCACGCCCAACTGCAACTGATTCAGATTCTGGTTGCGATCGGACGTGTAGTAGTAAATGTTGCCCCACGGCTGATATGGACGCCTGGGCTGAATCGCGGCGCTCGAAGGCAGTGGATCGTTGATGTTCGTTGCTTGTACGAAGTGCGTGGCCTTGCTGCCGACATAGGAAGCGCGAAGCGACGTGTTTTTTAATGGCTCCATTTCCAGCGTGAAATTCCACTGCTGGCTATAGCCCACACGGAAGTTTTTATCCACGGCGTAGACGTTGGGCGGCGAAGCCGTCGATGAGCTGCCCGTCCCTGCCCAGGCGTCCGTCCAGCTCAGGTTTGGTATGCCGTTGTTGCTGCCGAGAAAGGTTTGCGAGGCCCGGAACGGCGGATTCAGTCCGAGATCGCGAAGGTCGACCGCACCGTCGTACTCACCCATCACGTTGTAGTAAATCCCGTAAGCCGAGCGGACCACGAATTTCGAACCGCCAAACGGCCGCCACGCGAGACCGATGCGCGGCGCGAAATTGGTTTTTCCCAAATCCATGTAGTTGGACGCCGTGATCCCCCGCGACTTGCCGTCCACCACGGGAACCACGCCGTTCCAAAGCGGCTGCGGTTGGCCATTCACGATCACCAGTGAATTCAAGTCGCGATCCCACAATGCGAGCTCGTTATTCTTCATCCAGGGAGTCTGGTAGTCGTATCGCAGGCCAAGGTTCAGCGTCAGCCGCGTCGCGATGCGCCAGTCATCCTGCGCGAACCCGGAGAAGCGATAGTTGTTGTCGTCCAGGATGAAATTACTGGTCGCACGCGATGTTGATGAGGGAAAGCCGAGCAGAAAATCCGATACCGAATTCCCGGTGTAACGCCCGTCGAAGTTGAAGGTGCCGCGATACGGCGACGAGTTCTGACGGTTCACCACGTCCACCTGCGAGAAGTCCACGCCGAACTTGAAGCTGTGCCGGCCGTGATCCCAGCTCAGGGTGTCTGCAAATTGCCGCTGATGATTCACGTCACCGGAACCAGGCTGGTCCGACATCGTTGTGAAACCCTGCATCGAGATCGTCGGCAATCCGCCCAGGCCCTCGAGGGGAGCGGGCAGCCCCGGCACCAGCGCACTCGGATCCAGCTCGTGATTTTGGGGCATCCGATAGTCTACCCAGTAGTTCAATCCCATGCGGAATACATTCGCGATCGTGGGTGTGACTACCCGGGTGTACTGGGCGCCGAAGTTCTTGCTCGAGATGCCGAAGCCGTCCCAGTTGCCGAATAATACGCCGCCGCCTGCCGTCGAGTACGGCCCGTTGTTGGTCCAGAAATAACGGATGGAAACCATGTCGTGGTCCGTGATCTGGTAATCGCCGCGGATCGAGTAACGGTCGTTCGGCTGATGCTGCGGGACGTTCGCCACAAAATTCGTGCCCAGCCCCGCCGCTCCCTGACCAGGCAGGTTCGCATCCGGCAGGTACTTCAGAAACGCTTGCGAGATCGAGCTGATGCGATTCGCGGGAATTATATTGTTCGGGAACGGAGTGCCGCCCGCCAGCGGATCCTTGATCACAGTGGCCGGAAGCAGCGCGCTGAAATCGCCGTTTTTCATCGCCGGCCGTGGAAGCGACTGCTGCGTGGTGCTCGACTGCACCAGCCGGAGACCTTCAAACGACCCGAAGTAGAACAGCTTGTTCTTGATAATCGGCCCGCCCGCTGACCCGCCGTACTCGTTGCGGTTGAACGGGGGCTTGGCGATTGTCTGGGCGTTGTGCGCCTTCGCCGCGAGTAGCGCGTTCCGGTTAAATTCGAATAGACTCCCGTGCAGGTCGTTGCCGCCCGACTTAGAGGCAATCACGATTTGCGCGCTCTTGCCGAACTCAGCCGGAGCCGCATTAGCAATCACTTTGAACTCGCCCAGGCTGTCCAGCGAAGGAATCTGGCCCAGCAACCGCTCACCGATCGCATCGTCGTTTGACACACCGTCGATGGTCTGACCGGTACCGCCGCGGTACGCCGCGCCCGCGATTGCCGGGTTCGACCCCGCCCCCTGCACACCCGGAGCCATGGCCATCAGCCCGTATATGCCAGTACGTCCGTTCAGCGGCATTGCGCGGACCTGATTACTGTCCACAACGTTGCCGACCGAAGACGTTTCCGACTGCACGATCGGGGCAGTCGCCTGGACGTCAACCGACGTGCTCACGCTCCCGATTTCCAGTTCGAAGTCGATCCGGGCGGTTTGGTTCACCAGGATCGGTATGTTCTTTTTCACTGCGGACCGGAACCCGTCTGCTGTGACCGAGAGGCGGTAGTTCCCCGGAGGAACGCGCTGAAATACAAATTCGCCGTCCTCTTTAGGAGCGGCAGTTGTGGTGATACCTGTTTCTTCGCCCGTAAGTTCCACCCGAGCCTGAGGGATGGCAGCCTTCGTCACGTCCGTAACACGTCCGACGATAGTGCCGTCGGTCTGGGCATCAAGCCGGACCCCTGCTGCTAGCAGAAACAGGACCACGGCGAAGCGGTTCCTGGTAGCTTTCATATTTAGCGCAGCATATCACAACGCCGCTGATGGAGTCCGTAGGCAAATAGGCGCATGCTTCGCGCAAATCCGCTCGCCTGCGACGCTTCGAAACGGTTAGCTAAGCTAGTCCCAGGATTGAGAAGTCAACTCATCGAGACGGAAAGCCAGCAGCGTGCGTGCCGGCCGGGATGACTTAGGACATACTCGCACTTCGGAAGCCGCGCTGAGAGCCGCAGCAGAAAGAGTCGAACCGATGAACGAGCGCCGGGTCATACCTGTTCGATTCTCGCCGGGATGTCTTCGACAACAGCGGCGGCGCGATTGCCGGCGCGAGTCGAATGACGTCAGCAAGATCGAGTGCGGGGCCGCAACGCTCGAGAGCGACCGTGCTATTGAATAGTTCCGGCAAGGCCGGCCCAGGGCAGGCGGGTTTGCGCCTACCGCAAGATACCGGGACGAGATGTGGACCGCAGATATGGCCGGGGAATGCTGCGGCTGCCGGAGAAACGCGCGTCCGGTTGACGTACCGGGAAACGGCGATTTGGCCCGGATGCGCCTTTGACTGACCTTGCCCGATTACGATCTGCGGCGGGCAGATGAGATCTTCGGATACGATGGTTCTTCGGCGCACGCGAAGCGCGGGACGGCCGAGACGGCTCTGGTCGACTTGCTCGGACCGGCTGTGGTGGGCGGACGCGAGACTACATGTCCCGCGAAGCAGACTGGACACACGCATGGCTGAAATACACGACAAATACGACCTGCAACGCTTCGTGACGGCCCAGGATCCGGTGTATGGACAAGTCTGTTCGGAGTTGCGGCGGGGACGGAAGGAGGGGCACTGGATGTGGTTCATCTTTCCGCAATTGCGAGGCTTGGGGCATACGGCGATGGCGATGCGGTTCGGGATCGAATCGCTGGCCGAGGCGCGGGCGTACCTGAATCACCCGGTGCTGGGCCCGAGACTGGAGGAGTGCACCAGGCTGGTGCTGAGCGTGGATGGCCGCACAGTGAGTCAGATTTTCGGCTATCCGGATGACTTGAAGTTCCGGTCGTCGATGACGTTGTTTGCTCATGCCGCGGGCGCAAGCGACGTATTCCGGACGGCGATCGACAGACATTATGACGGAGCGTTCGATGCGTTGACGGTGAAGCGGTTTGGTTGACCGGCGGGCGGGTGCGCGAGTTAAAACACTGCCGGAACTCACCGGGAGGCGCGTGAAACACACATCGTGAATGCGGCGATGATCGATCTCCCAGGGCCGCGCTATCCGATAATTCGGCCCGGCTGAATCCAGCCAATGGAGACGCCGGTCATCACCAGGCCGAGCACAATCACAACGACCGCGGAGAATACGGGCAGATAGCGCAGCACCGGGGCCGACAGTCGGGCGCGATCGGGCACGAGGTTTTTTGCGTAAAGCACCGCAGCACCGATCGCCATCAGCACCAATGCGAGGCCGGTGCTGAACGCGAGCAGCAGCATCATCCCCAACGCAACGCGCCCCAACGCGATCGCGCTCAACAGCAGTACGAGAGCCGAGGGACATGGCACCAGGCCGCCGCTTGCGCCCAGCGCGATCAGGCTGCCCAGCGTCAGCTTGTCTTCCGGCATGTGGCTGTGAACATGTCCGCCATCGTGCGAATGCGTGTGCGGATGATCGTGATGGTGATGATGGTGGTGCCCGTGCGCATGATCGTGCGCCAACGCCTGGGCGCGCCGGAATAGCAACATCCCACCGATGGCAACGATCGACAATCCGGAGATCGCGCCGAGCACCGGAATGATTTTCTCCGGCACGACGTACTGCTGGAACAGGAGTACGCCCAATCCCAGGACGAAGACGCTCACCGTGTGGGTGAACGTGACCATGCCGCCCAGAAACAAAGCGTGCTTCATGGTGCCGCGCGAGCCGACCAGATACGCGGCCACGATGGTCTTGCCGTGCCCCGGCGATAGTGCGTGCAAAGCGCCTAGCCCGAAAGCAACGCATAATCCGATGAGCAGCACGCCAGGCCCGATGTCTCCCCTGCCCAACATCCGCGAGAGATAATCGCCGCGAACTACGCTGCCCTTGGCCGTGCTCTGTTGCTGATCGGCATAGCTTCGTGCAGGGGCAGGCGCGGACGGCTGACTGACCACGGGCGCCGGCTGAGTCGCGGCGGCTCTCTCAACGGGCGGTCGATTTACCGGCGCGTGCCACTCGAACGCGGTCTGCACGTCTTGTGGCGGCGCGGAAGTTGCATCGGCGGGGTACGTTTCGAGCGTATGGCTCCGATCGCGATCGCCGTTGGCCGTCACGACGATCTCCTTCCAACCGGATCGCGCGGTGTAGTTCGGGTCTTCGTATTCAATCGCGCCCGAGCCAGCGCCAATCAGACTCGTGGTGATGACGCGAAGCACGGCCATCCCGCCGGCACCTTCCTGGATCGCGGCCACGGCCTTCTGAAAAACCGGCGTTACCGGGCGGCCGCCAACGGTGATCCGCAGACTCTTGACCCATTCGCGGGCCTGGGCGGTAGCTCGCCTGGTGACCACCGAATGGTCGCGGCCATCGATGCCCCAACTCTGCAACAGTTCGAACGTAGGAATTTCGGCGAGATCCAAGGCGTAGGTCAACTCCAGGCCGCGCGGGCTCGGATCGAAGCGGGCATAGTGGCTCACGCTGAAGTTGCCCATGGGATGGGCCTGCAACATAGCGGCGGAGCCAGCCAGCAGCATCGATAACAGCGTAAGTCTCATTGTGAAATGGTACGATAACCGGTCTGTTTCGGATTCTCTCGAGCGGCCGCTGCTTCGAAGATGCGCGCAGCGTGTTCGCGGAATTGCGGCTCGGGCGTGTTTTGCGCGAGTGCCTTGCGCATCGCAACTGCGGCTTCTGAGAATGCGCCGTTCTTGAACAAGCTCCACGCGAGCGCATCGTAGGTGTACACATCGTGGCGGATGTCGAGCTCGGCCCGCGCGATCTCGAGGCCGCGCGCGGTGTGATGGTCGAGGTCGGCGAAGGCGAGCGCAAGATTGCGGTTCGCCGCTTCGCCCGCAGCCTTACCGAGCTTGTCGGCGACATCGAGCATCGCCAGTTGCCTGGCGGCCTGATCCACTTTACCCGTCTGGCGGTAGAGCTTGGCCAGCATGGCGGAATATTCGGGGAACGGCGCTACAGCCTGGGCCTTCAAAAAGTACTGCACCGCTTCGTTATACGATCCGCGCGCAGCCATCACACGGCCCATTCCGGCGAGCGCGTGGTGGTAGCCGGGAAAGCGCGCCAGAGCGTCGCGATAGGCGGCTTCAGCCTCGTCGATGGAGCCGGCTTTCAACAGCATGCCTCCCAGATCGGACAGGCACCAGGCCACGTTCTCCGGCAAACCGCCGATCGCGATCCCTTTGCGCATTACTTCGATTGCGCCCTCAGCGTCGCCCGTCACGAAGCGGTAGAACGCGATGCGGTTGTAGCTGGCGAGCCCCGGCCTCAAGTCCACCATCTTCTGGTAAGCATCGGCGGCACGGTCGTACTCGCCCAATTCCATCAGCGCGTCTCCCTGGAGTCCCGACACGACCGAATCGCCAGGCCGGTCCTTCGCCAACTCGGCGGTCATCGCGACCACATCCTTGAAGCGGTGCATCTGAAGCGCAACTTCAATGCGGATTCTGCGTGCATCGTAGTTTTTCGGATCGGATTTTAGGACGTCTTCGATCAGCGTGGCCGCGCGCTGCAGATAAGCTCCGTCGGCGGTTTCGCGCATCTTCTGCAGGTAAGCCGATGCGAGCTGATTCCGGAGCGCCGCATCGGAGGGCGTCTGTTTCAGACGCCGCTGGGCTTCGGCAATGCGTGTGTCCGTGGAGAGAATCGCACGCGGGGCTTGCTGCGCACACGCGAGCGCCGCCGCTACGATCGCGAGCATAAAACATTTGAGGATCATTGTGGTTTCACTCCCATTCGCGCGGCATGCTTCAGCACTTCAGCGTCACGAGTACCGGCGGCTAACACCCCGCGCATGGTCCGGCGCGCTTCCGCCGCATTCTCACTTGCCTCGAATGCTACGGCCAGCGCATCCAGCGTGAACACGTCCTGTCTACGACGGGCCTCTATCCGGGCAATTCGCAATGCCTCGGCCGGGCGCTTGCCGGGCCCTGCGTAGTACAGCGCCAGTTCGCGATTGGCATTGTCCGGAGAGGCTATGCGCTCGCGCGCCGACCGCGTGAAGGCGGCGTAATCGGTGGCCGCGGCTGTCGCCTGCGCGAGTTGGTACAGATATCGCGGATTCGCTCCGGCCCCGGTGAGTGTCTTCAGGATTTGGACGGCCTCCGCACGCTTATTCTCCATAAGGCGCACCTTGGCGAGTGTCGACCGCGCGGCTTCATCCTGGGGAGACAGCGTCAATGCGTCGTGCAGCATCTTTTCGGTCTGGGACAGCTTGCCCAACTGCATTTGCAGATTCGCCGCATACACCAGCACGGTCGTGGCATCGGGCGGACGTCCAGGAATCAGCCGCGAGTAGGCGAGATTCACGGCGTCGCTTGCTCCTTCGAGATCACCGGACACTTCGCGGATTTGGGCGACCAGCAGCCAACCGGCGGAATCCGCATTCCCGATCCGGAGATCGAGCATCCACTGAATGGATTTTTCGGCGTCTGCATATTGGCCTAAGCCGAGTTGCGCGGCGGCCAGCAGTTGATACGAAGTGATATCGTCGGGCCACTCGCGATTGAGCGCCTTGGCTTGTTCCAAGGCCGTAGAGAAATCGCAGTGGTCCAACAGCGCGCGGATGGAAGTTTTGCGCGCGTCGAAGGCGGAGGGATCCGCGGCAAACATCGCTACCGCGACGAAGAATAGGAATGGGCCTCTCATGAAAAGCGCGCCGCACACCCCGGAAGGTGCGCGGCGCGGAGCAGTTCTACGGTGCACAAGGAGCGCCGGCGCCCATGGTGCAGCCCGGCTCGGTCGGATCGATGTGGCGGCGGTCGCGTCCGCTAGGAGCGGGTGCGACGTAGGGGAAATTCGGGTTGTACGGCACGTCGTTCACGTTGACGCCGTCACCCAATCTGGAATTTACCGGGCTGGTGCTGTACGGCGGTCCGGCGAGCACACCGGCGACAGCGCGCAGTGCGATGTCGGTGACGTCGTCCTGCAAGCGGCGTCCGTTCGGGAAACCGGCGGGATCGCCACCCAGAACGCCCAATCGACTGATTGAGCCAACGGGCGTGGGCGGAACACCAGTGTTCAGACGAAGCAGGTCGGCGATGGGACCGGCAGTCGTGCCCGGTGCGGCGATCGGCGGAGCGTAGGTAACCAGCGGTAGCAGGTCAACACGAGGAGGCGTCGGGATTGCGACGGCTCCAGCGGTTGCCGCGTTCAGCAAACGCGCGAGCAGCGGATCCAGGAAGAAGCTGGCGAACTGGCTGTCGTTCTTCGGTTGATCCATGCTGAAGCGATCCTTCGAGCCGGTTCCGATGATCAACTCGTTGATGAGCGGGTTGCCCATGCGCTGGATCTGGCTCCAGCCGCCCGAGCTTTGGGCCGGGAGCGGAGCGCGGCGCACGGTAACACGCTGGCGCGAGGTGGTGCCGAATACGCCGATGGTGGCGTTGGGCGATGTGGCGGCCTCGACGTTGCCGGTGGAGGTCAACATTGCGACCGGAACATCGATGGCCATCACGTTCACTGAGTAACCCGAAACGGTGTCGCTCGTGACGTTGGTGAGCGCTGCGTCCTGGGCGGGCGTAAGAACTCCGCCATTGACGGCTGAGCGCAGATTCAGAGTATCGAAGGCGGCTCCCAGGTCGATCCAGAACGGATCGTCAACGGTGCCCGCGAACACTTTCACATTCGGGACATTGGTGTTGTAGGTGCCGGCCGCGTACAGGGCGTTGTAGTCCATGGTGCGCGGACCGACATTCTCCGGAACCACGTAGAACGGCCCGTTACCGGAGATGGGCGTTGCGACGCCGTTCTTGATCATCGTCACGGTGTAGGACTGGCGTGTTCCGAAGCCGGCGTCGTCGAAGCTGGTGATGCGCTTCGGGATCAGCGGGGTTCCGGGCGGGACGGGGGCAGGCGAATTCGCCGGCGTGGAGATTCCGTTTCCAGCTCCGGCATAGGCCTGAGCCACGCCGGGCAGACGCTGTTCGGT
The DNA here is from genome assembly GCA_038322705.1 of Bryobacterales bacterium. Taxonomy (GTDB): domain Bacteria; phylum Acidobacteriota; class Terriglobia; order Bryobacterales; family Bryobacteraceae; genus TMP-7. The sequence continues at coordinate 50,075 of JBBQGC010000035.1, forward strand.
GGTGAAGCGGAACTGGAACGTGACGTCTTCCACGGCGTCGTTGGTGTTGTCGATTTTAATTTCGTACAATACGTCGGGATCAAAGGGCCACCAGTTGGGACCGTTCGCCGGCTCCTGCAGCGGATCGACGCCCAGGATCAGCGTGACGCGCGGCACCCCGCCGGAGTCGTAGCTGCGAAAGGCGTAGACGTCCGTGATGTCGGCTTTGTGATCCAGAGCCGTGATGGGCGCTTCGCGGTGGCTCGCCCCAAAGCTGGGGGGAGCGGCCATGAGAATGGCGAGTGCGGGCGCAATTATCAATTTGAGTTGGTTCATCGTTTCTCCTGTGACGGTCTTAAACGCTGCGCCGGCGCTTGAGGAACACCATCGCGCCAATGCCGGTCAGCATTAGGGCGATCGCAGACGGTTCGGGAGCGGCTGTAATTTTCACAGTCGCGGAATTGAGAGTGGCGGATCCACCCCCTCCAGCATCGGCGGTCAGATCGACGAACGATCCGAGTGTGCCGGTTGCGGCGAAGGTGGCCGTGTCGGACATCATCGAAGCTGCGGGCGTAAAGAACGCGACGACACTCTTTGACGTGGGTCCACATCCGGACGGCGTATTCCCGGTGAAAGCCGTTCCGGGACAGAGATCCTGGGTCGCGGTTACGACACCGTTACCGGTTGCCGCAGGCGAGTTCAGGGTGATCATATCCGCGGTAAGTTGCGGACCGGTGGCGTTGAACCGGAAGAACGATTCAGCCAGTTGGCTGCCGGTGACGGTTTGCTGCAGCATGAACTGCAGCGTGGGCATATACTGCGTTCCCCCCGGTGTGACCTGCACCAGTGAGGGGCTGACCGCAGTGGCCAAGGTCTGTCCGGGCGCAGGAAGAAAGCCGGTAAACGTCACCGCTCCCACCTGACATCCCGTCGAGCCCAGGTTGACATAATCCTGCAGAGTGCCTGAAACACAAGGACCCGCATAGGCGGCAGCTCCAATGAGCACGCCGATTAACACAATTTGCTTCATCTATCCTCCAACTAAGTACACTACCGACCTTCAATGTGTACGTTGATAGATGTTAGATGGATGTAACTTGCACGGAAATCTTTAAATAAACATGGAGTGAGCGGCGTCGCGGGCAAGTGAGCGGATCGCTTAGCAAGGTGTCTTACGCAGCGAGCCAGCTCACCAGGCAGCGCGATACAGATCGAGCAGATCCTGACAGGTGCACGGCCGGGGGTTGAGCAAGTGACAACCGTCCTCGATGGCTTTGCCGGCGAGCATTTCAAGCGCATCTTCGGGGATGTTGTAGTCGCGGAGACGAGGCGCGATGCCGCACGCGCTGTTCAGGTTGCGGACGCGCTCGATCGGGTCGCTGGCGAACTGACGGCTGAGGCCGGCCATGCGGGTGCCGCACACAGCCGCGTTGAATTCTAGCACGGCGGGCAACAGTACTGCGTTCGCCGTGCCGTGATGCATTCCGAATTCGCTCGAGAGAGGATGCGCGAGCGAGTGCGTGGCACCGAGTCCTTTTTGAAATGCGATGGCGCCCATCACGGCGGCCATCATCATGTTTCCGCGTCCCTCGATGTCCGCTGGATTGTCCATCACTCGCGGCAGATTCTCTGAAGCGAGGCGCGCGCCGTGCAGGGCGATGCCATCGCAGATGGGATGATGGCCCTTGGAAAGATACGCTTCGACGTTGTGCGTTAAGGCGTCCATGCCCGTGCCCGCGGTGATATGTGGCGGCATGTCGACGGTCAATTCCGGGTCGTCGATGGCGAGCGAAGGGATCAGATGCGGGCTGAAGATGACCGTTTTGCGATTGGTTTTCTCGAGCGTGATCACAGTGGAGCGGCCTACTTCACTGCCCGTTCCTGCGGTGGTTGCAATCGCGATATAAGGCGGCAGGTTGGGTCCGATCTTCGCATCGCCGCCGATGTTGTCGTCGTATTCGGCGAGATCGAGCGCGTGAGTCACCTTCAGGCGAATGGCTTTTGCGGCATCGAGCGGCGAGCCTCCACCGACGCCGATCACGCTATCGCACCCGTTATCGCGGTAGCAGGCTAAGCCCTCTGAGACGTTCCGCTCCGTGGGATTCGGATCGACGGCGGCGAACACCGGGGCTCCGGGCGCGAGTTCACGAATTCGATCCATCACGGGCGTGTGTGCCAGTCCCCGATCGGTGACGATGAGTGGACGGCGCATATTGCGCTTCTCGAGTTCCTGCGGCAGGCGCGCGACAGCTCCGGGGCCGAACAGGATCGTGGTCGGGAAGGAGTAGGTGTAGAGGCTCATACGGATTCGAAGTAGCGGGCGAGTTCCCAGTCTGTCACTGCGCGTTGATACTGTCGAACTTCCCAGTCGCGCGTGGCGGCATAGTGGTCGACGAATTCAGGGGTGAACCATTCGCGGGCAAGCGCGGATGCACGAAAGCGGTCGGCCGCTTCGCCCAGATCGCGCGGCAGCGGGGGCGCATCGCGGGCGGCGTAGGCGTTGGTGACGGGCGGCGGCGGTTCGAGTCCGCGGCGAATTCCCTCGACTCCCGCGGCGATACTGGCGGCCATTGCGAGGTACGGGTTCATGTCGGCGCCGGACAGCCGCAGTTCCACGCGCGCGGACTTTGGCGATCCCGGAATGTATCGGATTGCGGTAGTGCGATTGTCCTCGCCCCATGTCGCGTTGACGGGCGCCCATGTGCCGGGAACCATCCGCTTGTACGAGTTGATGCAAGGCGTGATCATCGCGAGGAGTTCCGGCATGAACGCGACGAGACCGGCGATGTAGGCTCGCACAGCGCCGCCGTCATGGAAGATGTTCACCCCTTCCTTTTCGAGACTCTGGTGAATGTGGCCGCTCGAACCGGCGAGGTCAGCGTTCCATTTGGCCATGAACGTCGGAGTGACGCCATGGCGCGCGGCGATCTCCTTCACGGCGGTCTTGAACAACGCGGCTTTGTCGGCGGCAGCGAGCCCGGTATCGACGGTGATGGCGGCTTCGTAAACGCCCGGTCCTGTTTCGGTGTGAAACCCCTCGAGCGGGATTCCGAACGCCCCGAGCTGATCGATGAGGTCGAGCACCACCGCCGAGTTCTGCGATGCGCGCAGCACGCTGTAGCCGAACATGCCGGGGCTTAACGGGCTCAGATTGCGGAAGCCCTTTTCGCCGAGCGATTGCGGGGTCTCGCGGAACAGCCAGAACTCGTATTCAGCAGCGAGACGCGCGGTGTATCCATCCCCGGCGGCACGCGCCAGCACACGCTCGAGTACCTGGCGTGGACTCAGCGGCAGGGGTTGGTTATCGCGGCCGATCAGGTTCAATAGAAAGAGCGCAGTCCCGGGCTCCCATGGGATCAGACGCAGCGTGCTGCAATCGATGCGCGCCTGAGCGTCGGGATAACCGGTGTGCCACCCCGTGTATGCGCAATTGTCGTAGAGCGTGTCGCCGGAGTCCCATCCGAAGATCACGTCGCAAAAGCCGAGCTCCGATTTTACGGCGGACTCGAACTTCTCGACGCTGACGTACTTGCCGCGCAAGATGCCGTCGATATCGGTGAGGGCGAGTTTGACGCGCCGTACTCCCGATTCGGATAGTTTCTGCAATGCGGCATCGGCGTCGCTCATAGCGCGATCCAAACCGACTTCACGTTGGTGTATTGCTCGAGCGCATAGGCGCCGAGATCGCGTCCGAAACCGCTCTGCTTGTAGCCGCCGAAGGGAGTCGCGCTATCGAAGCCGTTATAGGTGTTGATCCACACCGAGCCAGCTTTGAGCGCGTCGGCCATGCGGTGTGCGAGCTTGATGTCGCGGGTCCATACCGCAGAGACCAGCCCATAAATCGTCCCGTTCGCAATGGCGATGGCGTCGTCGGCATCGTGAAACCGGATCGCAGCCAGAACGGGCCCGAAGATCTCCTCCTGCGCGATCTTCATGGAAGGCTTCACTTCCGAGAAGACCGTCGGCTTCACGAAAAACCCGCGGGCGTTGGCGCCCTCGACATCGCGCTCGCCGCCGCACAGTACGCGCGCTCCTTCCTGCTTGCCGGAATCGATGTAGCCCATTATGCGATCGAGCTGCCCCGCGGAAATTTGCGAGCCCATTTCGGAGGCGGCATCGAGCGGATCGCCGACCTTCATTTTGCGTGCGCGCGCGGCGAGACGCTCCAGGAACTCGTCGTGAATGCGGGCGTCCAGCAGCAGACGTGAGCCCGAACTGCACACCTCGCCTTTGTTGGCGAAGATGCCGGAGAAGGCCGAATTCAATGCGGCGTCGAGATCGGCGTCGGGGAAGACGATGTTCGGATTTTTGCCGCCCAACTCGAGACTGAGCCTTTTCAGGTTGCTCTCAGCCGATGCTTTCATCAGCGCTCGGGCGGTCCGGATGCTGCCCGTGAAGCTGATTTTGTCAACGTCCATGTGACGCGCGAGCGCTTCTCCAGTAGTGTGGCCGTACCCCGTTACCACGTTGAACACGCCATCGGGAATACCGGCTACGCTGGCAAGCTCCGCCATGCGAAGCGCGGTGAGCGGCGTCATCTCCGAGGGTTTCAGAACGACGGAGCACCCGCAGGCCAGCGCCGGCGCGAATTTCCATGCCGCAATGCAGGTCGGATAATTCCACGGCACGATCGCTCCAACGACACCCACGGGTTCGCGGAGAGTGTAGTTGAGAAACGGCCCATCGACTGGAATGGTCTCGCCGTAAATGCGCCGGACCCAACCCGCGTAGTAACGGATCGCATCGATGGCCGGGTTTACGTCGGCTCGTAACGCCTCACGAAGGGTCTTGCCATTCTCGGCGCTTTCGAGAGCTGCAAGCTCGTCCTTGTGCTGCTCCATCAGATCGGAGAGCCGCCACAGAATGCGCTCCTTCTCCGACGGATCCTTGCCGCGCCATGCCTTCGATTCGAAGCTTGCGCGCGCGGCGGCGACGGCACGATCTACGTCGTCCTGAGTTGCGTCGGGCACAGTGGTGAGCAGATCGCCGGTCGCGGGATTGCGAACTTCGATGCGAGCCTCGCCCGTGCTATCCACCGGCTTCCCGCCGATAAACAGGCGCCCGGTGCTGATTCCCGCAATGACTTCAGCGGCTGTCATGACGATGCGGCGTCCTTGCGCGCCCATTGAGGACCTCGATATTTGTGGCGAACTTCGAAGAAATAGACCAATCCGAGCACCGCCAGTACTCCGGCAAGAGTCTGACCGGCGAGTTGATTTGGAGGCATGATAAGCACTACGGAAATAAGAGCAGTGTACACGATAGCAATGGCATTCACCGGCACTCCCCAACGGCCGAGACTCCATTCCGCCGATGCGGGCCATCGGGATCCTGTAAGGCGGGCACGGAGGCCCAACATCACAGGAATGACATAGGCCAGGTAGACCGAGACGGTGCTCAGCGAGGTGAGAACCGCGATCGCACGGCTCCAAGCCATCGCCGCAAGTGTCGCGACTACGATGGCCCAGATCGCCGGGCCTGGAGTCCCGTGTTCGGGATTCACCCGGGCGAAGAAGGCTGCTTGCGGGGTGCCACGGTCGCGTGCAAGCGCGTATACGGCGCGGGACGCCGCGGTGACGCAGGACAGGCCGCAAAACCACATGGCCATCGAGGCGAGCGCGGCCATCGCATTTCCGAACTTAGCGCCCAGCGCAAGACCGAGTACCGCGATGGCAGCCGGTATCGGGTTTCCGCCCGCGTCCTTCGCCGTAAGCACGGCAGGGATGGATCGGATTGCCAGTGTCAGCGCAATCAGCAGTGCGTATCCGGCAACGCCCGACACAGCGATGGCAATTACGATGCCCCAGGGCGCGCTGCGGCGAGCGTCGTTCGTTTCCTCGGACATCAAAGCGGATGCGTCAAATCCCGTATAGGTCCAGTGTGCCTGCAGCAAGCCCAGCAGAAAGGCCCACGCATAGGGCGAGCGGCCGTTGCTGTTGACGCCCAGCGACAGAAACCGCATCGGCTGGAGCGGCGCGAACCAGAACACAGCCACAACGATTGCGGCTACGCCCAGCACGTGAACCGTGACGCTGATGTCGTTCAGCCGTGCAGTGAGTTGGATGCCGTACTGGTTCACCAGGCCCTGCACCGTCAAGGTGAACGCAAACATCAGGAAGACATGCGTCGGGGTCGCGCTGATACCCAGAAAGGGAAGGATAAACTGGGCGCAACTGTAATTGATACCCGCCTGGGCGGCAATCAGTCCGATGATATCGAGCCATGCGACCAGCCACGCCATTCCCGAACCGCCCAAGGCCGCCGCCCAGTGATACATGGCGCCCGAGGTGGGATAGGCAGAGCACAACTCGGCCATGCTCGCCCCCAGCAGCAGCGTGAATAGGGTCGCTATAGGCCACCCCAGTGTCATCTCTAACGGGCCGCCCATCTCCAGACCATAGCCGTACAGCGTCACCGCGCCGGTCACGATCGAGATGTTAGAGAACGAGATGGCGAAGTTCGAAAACCCGCCCATGGAGCGGAACAGCTCCTGCGCGTAACCGAAGCGCCTGAGGTCCTGCGTGTCGCGAACCGCCATTTTGTATCGTGAGTATACGATAGGATCCGGGGCATGAAACGCGCGGCGCTTACCTATCAATTCGAAGAGAAGATCGGGCCGTACGCGGACGCGCTGCGGGAGGTTGGCATCGAACCCGTGTTCATCACTCCGGATACCGCGCCGAACACGTTCGAAGGAGTGGACGGACTCGTCTTGAGTGGCGGCACCGATTTGAATGCCGGATTATACGGGCAGACTCGCGACCTGCTTTCTGAGGAACCGGACGATGCGCGCGATGCGATGGAGGTGCGCTTACTCCGCGAAGCGTTGGCGCGCGACGTGCCGGTGTTCGCGATCTGCCGGGGCATGCAGTTGCTGAATGTAGTGCACCGCGGCGGGACTCTGATTCAGCACATCGAAGGGCACGCGGTTCGGACGGCGGATTTGGGCGCGCCGGCACATTCGGTGTCTGTTGAACGCGGAACGTTGCTCTCTTCCATTTTGGGCAGCGGCCTTGTCCCGGTGAACTCGCGTCATCATCAGGCCGTGTCACAGATTGGCGAAGGGCTGGTTGTTACTGCCCGGTCTGGCGACGGTGTGGTTGAGGCGATCGAGTCGCCGGGGGCGCGCTTCGTGTTGGGCGTGCAGTGGCACCCGGAGAATCAGATTTACGCCTTTGCCGGGCAGCGGCAATTGTTTGAGGTGTTTGCTGAAACTCTGCGGCGAACAGCAACGGCGTGATCAGCCGCTGATGGAACTGGCACCGTTGATGAAATGTGGACCCCCCACTGATTGGGCCGCTGATAAACACCGATGAACGCCGATATTGGACTGTCCCCTTAAAGTGAGACACGCCGAAAAGACGCACTTTGCATCGAATGGAGAAAAAACCATGGCAAAGAAAGCAAAGTGGCGTCGGCACACCCTGGAGTTCAAA
>JBBQGC010000036.1:0-56919 GCA_038322705.1 Bryobacterales bacterium
TCACGGGTTCGCCTCCCGACACGCCAGCCCCGTTACCGGAACTCACGCTCGTTCGGCTACATGCTGAACAGGCAATTTACACGGTGAACTCCTTTCAGTTCACAAGATCAGCCAGGCTTATCCTGGCAACCGACCGCCAGGAAGTGTTCGTGTCCGGCCTTTTTCAGCAGCCTGCTAGTTAGTTATGTCGCTTAACGCGACGGGGCCGGCACAAACCGGATACAGACTGGCGCGGTGACCTGTATCGATGTATTTGTAGCCGTCAACTTCCCCGTCTTCGGATCGAGGCGGAAGAGGTTGATCGCGCCCGAGCTTTGACCCTCGGCGAACAGATACTGGCCGCTCGGGTCGATCACGAAATTGCGCGGCTCTTTCACCTGGGCGGGTACGATTTCGACCGTCTTCAGCCGTCCATCGGCACCGATCGCAAATACGGCAATGCTGTCGTGACCGCGGTTCGAGCCGTACAGAAAATGTCCGTTCGGATGCACGACCACCTCCGCCGTGCTGTTGTCGCCGGAGAAGCCATCGGGGAGCGTTGTGATGGTCTGCTTTTCGGTCAGCACTCCGCGCGTCGCGTCCCAATCGAACACCGTCACGGTGGACTGCAGCTCATTGATCGAATACGCATACTTCCCATTCGGGTTGAAGCTGAAATGGCGTGGACCGGCGCCGGGCTTCATCGACGTGAATGGCGGATCGTTCGGCTGGAGCGTGCCTTTCGCGGCGTCGAAGCGGTACACATACAACTTGTCGGTGCCAAGATCGGCGGCGATGGCGAACCGGTTATCGGGAGACATGTTGATTGAATGGGCGTGCGCCTGGCCTTGCCGCTTCGGGTTCGCGCTCGATCCGGAATGCTTGATCGTCGACGTCGCCTCGCCTAGCGAACCATCCGCGCCGATAGGCAACACTGCGACCGTGCCGCCGCCGTAATTGGCAACGAGCACGAACTTGCCCGAACGATCGACGGTGACGTAGCACGGTCCATTGCCCTGCGACGAAACGGTATTCAACGCCGTCAGCCCGCCTGTCGCCGCGTCGATCCGAAACGCCGACACCGACCCTGTATTTTCGCCCTTGTACTTGCCGATTTCGTTGGCCGCGTACAGATAGCGATGATTGGGGTGCACTGCGAGAAACGTGGGGTTCGGCGTCTCGGCCGCGACTCCGATGCTGTCCAACTTGCCCGTACCGGAATCGAAACGATACAAATAGATGCCCTTGCTGCCCTTGCCGGTGTAAGTCCCGACATACATCCACGACGAGGCGGCGCTGGCGGCAAGACTCAATACGGCCATCGAAAAGAACAAGCGGCGAGAATGCATCCCTAAGATCGTATCAGCGATGCGGGGGCGTGCGCAGCCATCCAATCGACAACGGTACGGTCCAGCCAGAACCGTTCGGGGCCGCGCGCGATGAAGCCGAGATGTCCGCCATGTTCGGTTGCGAGCACGGTCAGGTTCGGATTGGTCTTGAACGCCGGGTGATCGTACACCTCGAAGGGGATCATCGGGTCGTCCTTGGCTTGAATGAGCAGCGCCGGGATGCGGATCGCCGAGAGGAAGTTCTTGGCCGATTGCGTGTCGTAATAGTTGTCGGCGGATCCGAAGCCGAAGTATCGCGCCGTGTACTCGTTGTCGAACTGGTACACCGTGCGCACTGCTTCCAGCCCGGCGATATCGTACAACTCCGGGTGCTGTTGCTTGCGGGTACGCATCCGCGCCTTCAGCCGCTTAAGGAAGCGCTGCTCGTATAACCAGTTGGACCGCAGCTTCAGCCGTTTCACGCAAGCGCCCAAGTCGATCGGCGTGGACACGGAGATGACGCCGGCTGCGAGTTCCGCGCCGCGCTCGCCCAACTCGCCCGCCAACTTCAGTACAACATTTCCGCCCAGCGAGAACCCGCATAGAAACAGGAGCGCGCGCGACTCCTTCACCAGTTCGCGGACGACGAACAGCAGGTCCGAGGTCTGCCCGGCATGATAGTTGCTCGTGGCCAGATCCTCGGAGCCGCCGCAGCTTCGCATATTGAACCGGTGGACGATGAAGCCGGATTCCAACGCGTGTTGCGCCATGCTGCGCTTGTATCCCGCCGCATGGGAGCCTTCGAGTCCGTGGACCAGAATCAACTGCCCGCGCGGGTCGGCTTCGGGGCGTTGGGTGTAGACCAGCACCTGAACATCGGGCTCGGTCTGAAACAGGCGCCGCTCGGCGGGAAAGCGAGCTTCGTCCAGCGTTCGCGGCCAGTAGTTGCCGAGGATGGTGAGTAAATGGGCGTTGGCGGCCAGCGGCCGGAAGGGCATCAAACGCCCATTGTACGCTTACAGCGAATCACTTCTGCGCGAGAGGTCCTCGGAAAGAATGATGGCTTCGGCCAGGTCGCGCATGGGACGCCGCAGGCGCCGGCTCTCGTTCCGCAGACGCAGGTAAGCCTCTTCCTCGGAGAGGCCGTGCCGGTGCTGCAGCAGGCCCTTAGCGCGTTCGACGAGCTTGCGAATCTCCAACTGGCGCTTGGCTTCCTCGGCCTCGGCCATCAGGCGCGCATTCTCTTCCTGCAATCCGGAATGCGAAATCGCGGTACCCATCTGCTCACCCACAAAGGTCAGCAATGCGACCTCATCCGGGGTGTGCAGGTGTTCGCCGCGATGGTGCACGTTGATGACGCCGATGATCTCGCCCTTGTTCACCAGGGGTACGGAGAGGAACGCCTCGTAGGTGTCTTCGATGAGAGCGGGGAAGCGCTTAAAGCGGTGATCGGCGGCGGCGTTGGAAGAAAGCGCTACCACGGATTGATGCTCGGCGACCCAACCAGTGACGCCCTCGCCCATCTTCAGGCGGAGATGGCCGAGATCGGCGGCGTGCGGAACCTGCGAGGCGCGTAGAACGAACTCGCCGGTTGAGGACTCAATCAGGTAGACCAGGCAAGCATCGCAGCCGGTGACTTGCGAGGTGATGCCCACGATCTCACCCAGCATTTCGTCGAGCGACAGTTCGCTTGCGACGATGCTGCTGATGCGGTGTAGCATTGCAACCTGGCCATTGGTCTCGGAAACGGTGAATGTCGCCATGTACCTAGGGTACCCGCAGGCGGGCCCGGATCCTGATCGAAACTTTCTATGAACGCTATATTGGGATCGAAGTGAAAGCCGCTGTTGTCTGGGTCGTAGCTGCGACTTGCGCGTCCGCCGCGGGCTGGACTCGGCTCGCTTCGCCAAATTTCGAACTGTACACGGACAGCGGTGAGCGTAGTGCCCGGCAAGTGCTCGCGCGCTTCGAGCAGGCCCGGCGTGTGTTGGGCGAAGGGCGCGAGGATCCGGGCTTTCCGGCGCGGGTATTGCTGCTCAACTCGGCGCGCGATTATGCAACGCTGCGGCCCGCGGCCAACGTGCCCGGGTTCTTTCAAAGCGGCCCGGAACGCGACTATATCGTCATGTACGCAGGCGCGGAACTGGATCGCATCATCCTTCACGAGTACACGCACCTGGTTCTGAATCACTCGTCGATGCCGTTGCCGCAGTGGCTCGAGGAAGGGCTGGCCGAGCTGTATTCGACGATGTCGATCGGAGACGGCCGTGCTGTCGTGGGCGCGCCCGTTGCGGAGCACGTCGTCGAGCTCAGGCGCGGGCCGTGGCTGAGCGCCGCGCGGCTGGCGGGCGTGAAGCAGAACTCGCCCGAATACAACGAGGCAGGTAAGACCGGCATCTTCTATGCCCAGAGCTGGGCGTTGACGCACATGCTCAGCTTGGGGTCGGCCTACCGCGGGAAATTGCCGGGCTTTATCGCCGCGCTGGGGTCGGGCACGCCGCCCGATGCGGCATTCGAGGCTGCGTTTGGAAAGACGCTCGAAGCGGCACTGTCCGACCTCGAGAGATATACTCTGACCGGGTTCCGCACCCTGGAGATCGATACGATAGCGGCGTCGGAGATCGTGTACTCGGAGGTGGCGCCGCTCGACCCGGCCGAAGCGGAGCAGTCGCGCGGGGAGGTGCTGTTGTTAATGGGCCGCGATGTCGAGTCCCGGCGCGTGTACGAGCAGATCGCCAAGCGCTACCCGTCCTCGGCGGCGGCGCAGACCGGTCTGGCGGTGATCGCGATGCACGATCACGATCTCGAAGCGGCCCGGCGGTGCTTCGAGCGGGCGCTCGCGTTGGGGGCGCGCGATGGCTCCACCTACTTCGAGTACGCAATGCTTCTGCGCGACACGGGCGCGGCCCCGGACGTCGTAGACCGGTTGTTAACGCAGGCTGTGGCGGCCAATCCGGCCCTGGCCGAAGCCCATTTCCTGCTGGGCGTGCGCGCATCGGACGCGGGCCGCTACAGTGAAGCGATCGAGCATCTGCGACGCTCGGTTCAAGTGCTGCCACGGCAAGCCTATCTCTGGGAAGCGCTGGTTTACGCCTATCATCGATCGGGGCGTCTGGAGGAGGCGAAGGTTGCGGCCGCCAAAGCGCTGCTGTGTGCGGCGACCCCGCACGAGGCCGAGATGGCCCGCAATGCACGCAAGCTGATCGAAGAGCGGGCGGCTGAGACCAAGCCCCGCGGTGCGGCGGTGATCACGCCCGAGAGCTGGAAGAACCCGCAAGGCGACCGTACAATTTCGGGGCAGTTGACCGAAGTTGATTGTGCGGAGCGGGCCGCGCGTTTGCACGTGAAGACCGCAGATGGAGAGATGCTGCTCGAGGTGGCCGATCCGCGGCGCGTGGTGATTCGCGGCGGACCAGTTCAGCGCACGCTGGCCTGCGGTCCACAAGCGGCAGTTTCGATTCAGGTGGAATTCATCGCCGCGACGGGTCAGGTAACCGCACTCGAATTTCAGTGACAAGCAGCGCTGAGGTTGGATCAGCCGTGAACTAAGGCTGGTCCTTCGAGCTTGGCGATCCGCTCACCGTGGGTATCCAGCTTCGATTCCATCCTCTCGAGCCGCCGCTCGACCTGTTCAAAGCGTTTGTCCACCTGATCGAAACGTTTGTCCACCCGGTCAAAGCCGCGGTTCGTATCGTTGCGCAGCGTGGCGATGTCACCGCGCAAGTCGTCAATGCGCTTGTTCTGCCACCAGCCGCCCACGAATAGCGCGATGATGATCGGAAGGTCACTGTGACGAACAGGTTGCCTGAAACCGCCTGCCACATATTCTGATTGTAATTGCGTGTACAGCCGCACGACCGGCGGGTCAGCCGTGAACTAGTGCTGGTCCTTCCAGCTTGGCATTCCGCTCGGTGTGACTGTCCAGCTTTGTCTCGATCCTCTCAAGACGGCGGTCCGTCTGATCGAGTCGCTTATCCACAGCGTCGAAGCGCTTGTCCACGGCGTCGAACCTGTGATTCATCGCGTCCTTCAGGTCGTCAATGCGCTTGTTCTGCCACCACCCGTTCAGGAACATCGCCATGATGATTGGAAGGGCCACTGTGAAGAACGGGTTGCCTGAAACCGCCTGCCACATACCCTGATTGTAAATCGCTTGTACGAGGAATTGTCAGTCCTTATTGCCGCCGATCACGCGAATGCCCAACTCTCTCAAGTTCCTCTCGGGAACTGTTGACGGAGCATCGCTCATCAGATCGCTGCCCTTGGCCGTTTTCGGGAACGGGATCACTTCGCGGATCGATGTCTCGCCGGCCATGATCATCACCAGACGGTCCAAACCGAGCGCGATGCCTCCGTGCGGCGGAGCGCCGTATTCGAGCGCTTCCAAAAGGAAGCCGAATCTCCGCTTCGCCTCATCCAGGCTGAGGCCGATCGCCGAGAACACCTTCGACTGGATATCGCGCCGGTGAATACGAATGGAACCCGACCCTAATTCGGTGCCATTCAAAACCAGATCGTAGGACTTGGCGCGGCAAGCCCCCGGATCGGTTTCGAGCTTCTCCAAATCCTCGTCGTGAACGGAGGTGAAGGGATGATGCGCCGCGTTCCAGCGCTGCTCCTCCTCGTCCCACTCGAACATCGGGAAGTCGACCACCCATAGGAACCGGAAATCGCTGGGGTCCAGCAGTTGATGGCGTGCGGCGAACTTCTGCCCCACATGGAGCCGGAACTGTCCGCAATTCTGGAAGTACGCCTCTTCAGGACGCCAACTTCGTTTTGCGCCGGTGTTCGCCACCACCAGGATCAGGTCGTCCGGTTCGGCGTTGGCCCGTTCGCGCGCGGCGGCATACATCGCTTCGGTCTTCGACCCTTCATCAAACACCGCCAGCCCGCGCTCGCCCGCAAACAATTTCAGGTCATCGCGTTCTTTACGGCTGAGCTTGCCGAGCTTCGGAATGCGGATCGCCACAAACGGCATCTCGCTCGCGAATCCGGGAAACTCGAACTCGAAGGGCGTCATGGGAGGCAGGCGCAGATCGGGCTTGTCGATGCCGTAGGAGCGGATCGCCTCGTCGTAGGTCAGGCGCTGAAATGGCGCGGCGGGAATCGGGTGACCGGCGACTTCGCACACGCGTTGCATGAGCGGCTCGATCACGCCGAAGATGGTGTCCGGCCGCGGAAACGACATTTCCAGATCGATCTGCGTGAATTCGTACTGCCGATCCGCACGGAGATCCTCGTCACGGAAGCAGCGCACGATCTGGAAGTACTTATCGAAGCCGCTGACCATCAATAGCTGCTTGAAGATCTGCGGGGATTGCGGCAGGGCGTAGAACAGACCTTGCTGAACGCGGCTTGGAACGAGAAAATCGCGCGCGCCCTCGGGAGTCGACTTCGCCATGAACGGCGTTTCGATCTCGAGGAACCCTTGCGCGTACAAAACCTCGCGAACGGCGAACGACACCTTGGATCGCAGCATGATGTTGCGCTGCATGTGCGGGCGCCGGAGATCGGCGTAGCGGAATTTCAGCCGCACGTCCTCCTTCACGTCCACAGTCTCCTCCATCGGAAACGGCGGCGTGCGCGATTCATTGAGGATCCAGACGCGATCGACGACGATCTCCACTTCACCCGTTGGGATGTTCGGATTGATCGTGTCGGGCGACCGCTTTTCGACGTGACCTTCAGCCGCGATGACATACTCCGAGCCGAGCATCTCCGCGCGCCGGTGCATCTCCGGTTCAACGTCTTCGTGAAAGACGAGCTGAGTCACTCCGTCGCGGTCGCGCACGTGGATGAAGATGACCCCGCCCAGATCGCGGCGGCGGTGGACCCAGCCCATCACCAGGGCGCGGCGGCCCGCATCGGAGGCGCGCAGTTCGCCGCAGGTGTGCGTGCGTGTCAGGTCGCCCAAAAAATCGAGTTGTACGGATTCCATGTTCTATGCCATTCCGATCGCGGCGGCGATGTGGTCGCGCTCCACCGCTGTCTGCTCGCCGCTGGTCATGTTCTTTAACTGAAATTTGCCGGCGGCAATCTCGTCGTCGCCGGCGATCAGAGTGTAGCGCGCCCCGGTCTTGTTGGCGACTTCGAGCGCGCGCTTCAGCTTGCTGTCCGCCGAGACTTCGACCGTCATGCCCCTGCGGCGCAGATCGCGGGCCAGCACCGCACACAGCCGCCGCGCCTCCTCGCCAAGCGGCGCCACGAACAGGTCGATGCGTTCGCGGGGCCAGTCGGGATTGGTCTCTTCGGCGCTCATCACCAGCCGATCCTCACCGATCGAGAAGCCGATGCCCGGGGCAGGGACCTTGGACTCGAGCGCCTCGGCCAGCCCGTCGTACCGGCCGCCGCCCAGGACCGAGTTCTGTGCGCCTAAAGCGCCGTGGACGATTTCGAAAGTCGTACGCATGTAGTAGTCGAGGCCGCGGACCAGGCGGGGTTTCACTTCAAACGCGATCTCGCGATCCGTGAGGTATTGCTTCACGGCATCGAAATGATCGCGGCACGCCGGACAGAGCGAGTCGAGGATCGAGGGCAGTGCATCGATGATCGGCTGATCTTGCGGCACCTTGCAGTCCAGCACGCGTAGCGGATTAGTGATCGCGCGGCGCTGGCAATCCTGGCACATCGTACCAGCGACCTCGGCCAATCGCGACCTGAGTTGTTCGATGAAGTTCTGCCTGCACGTCTTACAACCGACTGAATTTATAAGCAACGTGAAGCCGCTAATTCCAGAGCGCGCCAGGATCTCGACTACGATCTCGATCACTTCGGCGTCGATGAGCGGCGACTCGGATCCGATCGCCTCAGCGCCGATCTGATAGAACTGTCGAAACCGCCCCTTCTGCGGGCGTTCGCGGCGGAACATGGGGCCTATGTAGTACAGCTTTTTGAGGCCAGGCTCCTGATCCATGCGGTGTTCGATGTACGATCGCATCACCGACGCCGTGGCTTCGGGGCGCAAGGTGAGCGAGGAACCGTCGCGATCCTCAAACGTGTACATCTCCTTGCTGACGATATCGGTCTCTTCGCCGACCCCACGCGCGAACAAGCGCGTCTCTTCGAGAAGCGGGGTGCGGATTTCGTGGTAGTTGTAGGCACGAAATACACTTCGAGAAACAGTTTCGATTTGGTTCCATAACGCGCTGATAGGAGGAAGGATATCGCGCGTGCCTTTGACTGCTTTTATCATTCGGATTCGCTGGCTGAGTGTCTACTGTTGTTCGTCCCGGTAGATGCGGCCGGCTTCGACGTAGTGTTGTGCGTTCTCGCGAAACCGAACCTGCTCATCGGGGGTGATCGCGCGGCGCACCTTGGCCGGAACACCCATCACCATACTGGCGGGCGAAACCTGCATGCCCTCGGGAACGACAGCTCCGGCGGCCACCACCGATCCTGCACCGATCGACGCCCCGTTCAGCACGATAGCGCCGATACCGATCGTGCAATCGTCCTCGACCGTGCAACCGTGCAGCATTGCCTGGTGTCCGATGGTGACGCGATTCCCTATCGTCAACGGAAAATCGGGAGCGTCGCAATGCAGGACGGCGTTATCCTGAACGTTGGATTCGTCCCCGATGCGAATCCAATGGACGTCGCCCCGAGCCACGGCTCCGGGCCACAAACTGGAACGCTCTCCGATGGTGACGTCGCCGATGATCTGGGCGCTAGGATCGACGTAGGCGGAAGCCGCGACGTTCGGCGCGACGCCGCGATAGGGGCGGATCATGCTGCGTTAATGTTCATCGTAGCATGGGGCCTCGGCCATACTGCCGCAGAAGCTGCTGCACGCGATCGTGCGGCAATGCTATGGCTTGGTGGCCGCGATAACCGGTCATGGTTTCAGCCGCGACCATCGCGTTCACGATCGCTTCTTCCGTGGCGGTCACCGTCGCTTCAAATAGAGGATTCATCTCCTCGTTCGGCAACATGGTGACGTTCACCAGGCCCGAGCTTTTGGCCGCCTCGGGATTCGCCGTCGAGAACGCGATGAACAGATCGCCTGAGCCGTTGCCCGACGAAGATCCCGTTCGAGCCAACCCCATGGACGCGCGCCGGGCCAACCGCTTCAACTGTTGCGGCAAGAGCGGCGCATCGGTGGCGATTACGATAATGATCGACCCGGTGTCCACGTCGGCCGGCCCGCTACGGAACGCGGCAGGCAAAGCAGCGGCGATCTCGCGTCCAACGGGCACCCCCGCAATCTGCAGTTGCGTGCGCCGGCCGCAGTTGCATTGCACCAGAACGCCGAGCGTATAGGCGCCCACCTTGCGCGACGAAGTTCCGATACCGCCCTTGAACCCATAGCACACCATGCCAGTGCCGCCGCCTGCATTGCCCTCTTCGACCGCCCCGGACTTGGCGCGCTCAAGAGCGGCGACGACATCCGGCGGCCGCACGTGGAATCCGTTCACGTCGTTCAGAAACCCGTCCCAGGTTTCGGCGACCACGGGCAGCAGCCATTGGTCCGGGTTGTTGCCTGCGGCGCGAGTACGGCCGATCTGCCACGTGATGAACGCGTCGCGCGCCACCCCGACGCTATGCGTGTTCGTGATCATGACGGGACCGTTCAGGAATCCGCTCTCCTCCAGCCACGCGGTCCCGGTCATTTCGCCGTTGCCGTTGAGCGAGAACCAACCACCGAATGCGGGCTGCGTCGAGTCCTTGCCGCGCGGCCAGATCGCCGTGACCCCGGTGCGGACAGCGGTCTCGCCCTCTCCCGAAATCAGAGTCTGGTGTCCGACCTCGATGCCCGCGACATCAGTGATCGCATTGAGCGGTCCGGGCGTTCCGTCGAAGGGAATCCCGAGGTCTCGAACTCGCGTGCGCGCCAGGCAACTCATGATTGAAAGTATCGCGAGAACGCTCAGCAAGCCGGGTCGCATGCACGGTAGTATAGCCGTTAAGTAACTCATGCCTGACACCATCAAATATCTTCTCGGCGAAGAGAATATTCCGAAGACCTGGTATAACCTCGTACCGGATTTGCCTGTCCCGCCGCCGCCTGTCTTGCATCCGGGCACGTTGAAGCCGGTGGGGCCCGACGACCTCGCGCCGCTGTTCCCAATGTCGCTCATCGCGCAGGAAGTTTCGACGGAGCGGGACATCGATATTCCGGGCCCGGTACGCGATGTGTACAGGCAGTGGCGGCCCACTCCGTTGTTTCGGGCGCGCCGGTTGGAGCGTGAGTTGGACACGCCCGCGCGGATTTATTACAAGTACGAAGGCGTGAGTCCGGCGGGTAGTCACAAGCCGAACACGGCAGTGGCGCAGGCGTTCTACAACCGGGAAGCGGGCGTACGGCGGATCGTGACCGAGACCGGCGCGGGCCAGTGGGGATCGTCGCTGGCGTTTGCGGGCGCGCTGTTCGGGTTGAACATCGACGTATACATGGTGCGCGTCTCCTACGATCAGAAGCCGTACCGGCGCGCACTGATGGAGACCTACGGCGCGCGTTGCGTTGCCTCGCCGTCCACAGAAACGGCGTCGGGGCGCGCGGTACTCGCGGCCCGGCCGGATCATCCGGGCAGCCTGGGAATCGCGATTTCAGAGGCTGTCGAAGTGGCGGCCGGACGCGATGATACGAAGTATGCGCTCGGCTCGGTGTTGAATCACGTGCTGCTGCATCAGACCGTGATCGGTTTGGAAACGGCGGCGCAGATGGAGATGGCGAACGATTATCCGGACGTCCTGGTGGGCTGCACCGGGGGCGGGTCGAACTTCGCGGGGTTCGTTTTCCCGTTCTTGGGCGCGCAGCTTCGCGGCGGCAAACAGGTGAGGATCGTCGCCATCGAGCCCGCCGCATGTCCCAGCCTCACGCGCGGGACGTACGCGTACGATTTCGGCGACACGGCGCACCTCACGCCGTTGACCAAGATGCACACGTTAGGATCGAGCTTCACCCCACCGGGATTTCATGCGGGCGGGTTGCGGTATCACGGCATGGCGCCCCTGATCAGCCACATCTCTCAGCTTGGGTTGATTGAGGCCAAGGCGTATCATCAGACCGCGTGTTTTGAGGCAGGCGTGCGGTTCGCGCGAGCCGAAGGGATACTGCCGGCGCCTGAGGCGAATCATGCCGTGAAGGGCGCAATCGACGAAGCTTTGCGCTGCAAAGAGGAGGGCGTGAGCCGGGCAATCGCGTTCAACCTGTGCGGTCACGGGCACTTCGATATGCAGGCCTATATCGACTACAATGCGGGCAAACTCGTCGATCAGGATTACGACGAAGCGGAGTTGGCGATGGCGCTCGCGGGCATTCCGACGGTTTCCGTCTGAGCTACTTCAGGTCCTCGAACGGGATGTTCAGGATGCCGTAATTCGGCCACTCCTTGTGATCGAAGTGCCACCACTCGTACTCGAACACAGCAAAGCCTTCGCGCTCCATCGCGCGCCGCAACAGGTCGCGGTGCCAGCGCTGGAGCGAGGTTCCGCCCGGATAGGCGGGATACGAGCGATCGGACATTTCGTCGTAGCCGCCCGGCATCTGGACCGCGGCTCCGGTACGGAGTTCATACAGCGTGAGATCCACCGCGCAACCGCGATTATGTTTGGAACCTAGGGCCGGGTCGGCTACGAAATTGCGCTTGTCGGGGGGCGTCGCTTCCCAGAACATCTTAGTGACGCTCCATGGGCGGTAAGCGTCGTGGATGAGCAGACCGTAACCGTACGGTTTCAACCAGCGGTTCACGTGGACGAGCGCCAGCGCCGCGGGACGTTGGAGAAACGCGCGGCCCTGCGCATAGAACGGTGTGCCCATGAAATTGTTGCTCGATGCATAGCGCATGTCGAGATGGATGCCCGGGTCCAGGCGAGTTAGTTCCACAAGATCGGGCTTGGAAAAGCTGCCGTACTCGCTGGGCGGACGCGACGCAGTGGCGAGGCGGCGAAGCTCGTCGATGGGCCGTAATGGAGTGATGCGAAATTGAACTCCGGGCTCGGCGGGATCGGGACGGCGCGGGTAGACAGCGTCGCCGATGCGAACGGAAGTTGCCGTGAATTCGACCGGCTCCCCATCCGGCGTCTTGAAGCTGGTGGGCCCGGCTTCGACGAGGGCCGACTCGGTTCCCGGCACTGTACGGATCGCAAGATTGCCCGATTTCTCGAGCACGTAGAGTTTGTCGTTATCGGGTCCGTACTCGCCGATGAGGGACATCCAACGGGCGGGCGCAGGCGCGGGCTTCTTGGTCGACAGCGCGGGCGCAATGGTCTGAGCGGAGGCGACGAAGCCGATGAGCAGCAGTGCGTATATCAAAATGATTACTCACCCGCTGTGGCGGTAGGCCGCGCTGGAGGCGTGCGGCCCGCGCCGAGATGATCGTAATTGAGCATGGCGTTGAATAGCAGGAAGTAGCTGCCTTGCGTTTCATTGCGCCACATCGGGTTGTTCGCGAACAGGAGCACGTGGCCCTTACCGCGCGGGACATCGACCACCACGGGGTGGTTTGCGAGTTCGCGGCCGCCCGCGAGCATTCCGGAAATCAGCAGATCCTTCTCGTCAGCGAACCGGACGACGATGCGAGGCCGCGCTTCGGGCGCCGGCAGGAAGGGGCGCATCATTTCCTGCACCTCAGGATCCATTGGCGGGTCCTCACCGGGGCGAACTTGGGGCCGCGGCGTCGGCGCGATGTACGCGCGACCCTGCGGGATATCGGGGTCGGCAACGGTGCCGCGTCCGCTCGGACGGGATGCTCCTTCCCCGCCCCCTGGACCGCCCTGTCCGCCTCCGCCAAAGCCTCCACCCATGCCTCCGGTCAGGCTGACTTGCAACACAGGCGCCTGGTTGAAGTAGACCGGCAACTTATCCGCGTAGCCGTACGCGATGGGACTCTTCTTGTCGGCAATCACCGATTCAAGAACGCTGCCACGTGCGCGCAATTCGCGGGCGGGTGTGATGGAGACGCTATCGATCAAGCCGTAGTCGATGGGAATCGAATCGTTGCCGGCGATGGTGATGAATAGCCCGCCTGCATCGATGAATTTTGAAATATTCAGCAGTCCTTCGAGCCCCATACCGCCGCGCATATCGTCGGTTGTGTCCGGCGAGTTGCCGAGATTGGGCGTGAGATCGGACGCCTTCCAGGGAATCGGATCGCCGCGCATGGGCATTCCGTTCACGATGCGCTGTGATGAGCCGGGAGTGGGGCCGAAGACGATCACGTCGTACTTGTCGCGCAGGTTGGCGATGGTCTTGAGCTTCTGGTCGGAGATGTAATCGAACGGAATCTGAAGACGATCGAAGGCGACGCGGTACCAGCCTTCGTTTTGGGTGTTGAGCCACGTGTGGACGAGCGCGATGCGGGGCGTTGCGAGTTCGTGCGTGGCGACTTTGGGTACTTCGCGAGCCGCGAATACGGGGATGCCGAGGTCGGCGGCGGCGCCCTCGAGTCGCGCGCGGAGATCGGCCGGGTTTCCGTCGGGACGAATGATGAACGAGCCGGTGTTGAAGCTACGTTCCTCGGCTTTGAACGCGTCCTCCGCGGCGAGCATCTTGATGTCTTTCAAACGGAAGCGAAGCGTGGCGAGCGTGTTATCGGTATTGTGATTGATTAGATAAGCCGCGGCCGAGCCGTTCCCTTGTAATCGACCGGAAGGCTTTGCCGGGCCGGACAGGGCAGTCATGTTCGCCTTGAGAATTGCTGGATCGGTAATGCGGACGGTTGTTACGCTGCGCAGGGCGCCCAGCGACCATCCGGTGTCATCGTAGGGCGCGGGATCGTTGATGTTGTAATATTGCGTGTCAAGCAGCATGTCAGCCATACGGCTGTAGGGTTGATCCATGCGAATGACATAACTACCCGCGGGATACTTCGATTTAGCTATATCTGTGTTTTGATCGAGCCGGTGTACTTCGATGCCCTGAGCACGGAGCAGGTTGACTAAGTCGGCGCATTCGGCGGGACGCGGATCGTCGCCGGGAATGACCCAAGCGGCGGGACCTTCCTTCGCCGCCTTTTCGATGCTGCGCTTGCTCTTGAGATAGAAATTCTCGAGAAACTCCTGTTTGTTAGTCGCGGTGTAATCCATGGCAAACAGAATCGCGCTCTGCTGCAGATTGATATTATTGCGTATGGACCATTTCACCTTGGCGAGCGGGGGATTGGGCCGGAACCACGTGCGGGAGGTGTATGCAGCCGGAACTGTGCGGTCGCGGGTGTCTGCGCCGCTGCCTCCGAATGTCTCGTAAAAGCGCCCGATCGAGTTATGACCGTTTGCGACATAGAACATGTAATTCGGCGCCCAGCCGTCGTAGAACCCGTGAGTCCAAACGCCCGGGACGCCGCGTTTGGTCATAGCTTCAATTTCGACATAAGCCATTTTCTGCCACTCATTGACGACGATCGGGTCGAGCCAGGCGTTATATGGACCCATGCCGGTGGAAGTGTACAGGAACGGAACAGACTCGTGCAGATCATGAAGCACAGTGGGATGATAGTCAAGAAACGTGCTCATCATGATGCGGCTGAGCGCAAGCGCCATGGACATCGAGTCGCGATTGTTGTCATGCGCGACATACTTGCCCCAATAGACAAAATTCGGCGCGGCTTTCCCAGGATTGGCTTTGCGGTAGTTGTAGATATCGACCGCGCGGTCGCGTCCATCGACTTCCGTTGCGGGAGTTATCAATACAATTTCGTTCTTGCGGATGTTTTGAATGAGCGGTGTCTCTTCGACTGCAAGACGATAAGCTAACTCCATCAACATTTCAGGTGATCCGGTTTCAGGCGAGTGGATACTGCCCGAAGCCCAATAAATGGGCAGTCCCTCGGCGATGAGTTTGGCAGCCTCGGCCGGCGGCGTTTTGCGTGGATCGGCGAGACGGGCGGTAATCTCTTTATAGTGGTCGAGCCTGGCGAGATTTGACTCATCCGATACGGCCACCAGCAACGTCTCACGGTTCTCTTCCGAGCGGCCGATGCTGAACACGCGCACGCGCTTGGATGCCTTCTCCAACTCGCGCATGTACCGGTAGATGTCCTTGGTGTATGTCAATTTGTTCGGAGTACCGACTGCGTAGCCGAGGACCTTTTCCGTGGTTGGGACAGTGTCCGAGGCGGGGAGATGATCGACAAGTTCGGTGAGAAAGAACGGCTCGGTGGTGAATTCGCGGATCTTGGCCGTGTACCCTTCGTCGAGTCTGGGCGCGGCCGGAGCGGCAGGGGTTTTCAACGGCTTTTTGTCAGTGCCGTTGAGAAGAAGGCAGGCGGCCAGAAACAGGACGGAGTAACGCATGGTGTTCTGGCCATGATACCCCCTGGGCGGATCCATGTCAGCGGGTGGGCGTGCGGTTAGCGCGTTCTGGCGAGGGGAGACGTGCGTTCTTCTAGAGCGGTGATCCGGCGATCGTGGTTCAACAACAGTTCTTCGATTCGATCGAGGCGACGGATAATGTCATCCATGCGGCCATCGAGACGTTGGGACATCCCGTCGAGCCGCTTGTTCTGCGCCCAGGAAGCGGCCCAGATGGAAACCACGAAGGTGACTATCAACGGCAAGGTTAATTGAAAGAAGGGCTGATTCAGCCACGCCACGAACTACTTTACTACGGGATCAGCGCAATCTAGTCAGAGGAGAAGTGCGCTCCTCGAGCACAGTGATCCGCCGATCGTAGTTTTGCGGGAGTTCCTCGATGCGGTCGAGGCGGCGAACTACTTCGTTTATGCCGCCATCAAGACGTCTGCTCATTTCGTCCATACGCGAATCGAGGTGCCTGCCCAGTTCCTCCACGCGTTTGAACATGTCCTCAAGTCGCTTGTTCTGCGACCAGGACGCCGCCCAAATGGAGACCACGAAGCTTACCATCAATGGCAAGGTTAGTTGAAAGAAGGGCTGGTTGAGCCACGTTACACTCCCATCGTACTCTATGGGGCGTTGTCAAAAACCGCTCAGATCACCGCTTCTTCAGGCTGGCTGAGACTAATCTGTTCAACGGATCGACGGCGTGGTATCTACGAGGGAATGAGCTTCGAACGGGAACTCGAATTTGCCAGGCGCGCTGCAACTGTGGCCGGTGAGAATGCTGCTCGTATCCGGGCGCGCGGCATTACCGTGGATACCAAGCCTGACGCTTCGCCGGTGACTACCGCGGATCGCGAAAACGAAAAGCTGCTGTGCGGGATGATTGAGCGCGAGTTTTCCGATGACGGAATCCTTGGCGAAGAGGGCGCGCGCAAGCAAGGCACGAGCGGACGGCGCTGGACCATAGACCCGATCGATGGCACGCGCGATTTCGTGCGCGGCAACAGGTTCTGGTGCGTGCTGATCGCGCTCGAGGTCAGCGGCGAATCGCAGTTGGGCGTCGCGCATTTCCCGATGCTCGCCGAAATGTATCAGGCGGTGCGCGGAGGCGGGTCGTTCCGCAACGGCGAGCGTCTGCATGTTTCGACCATCAATCGGATGGACAAAGCCGTACTGAGCGTCAACGGCATGCACGCCATGGCGGGCGAGCGATACGCGCCGGGCATGATGGACTTCATGTCGCGATTCTGGGCGGTGCGCAGCGCTGGCGGCGCGCTCGATGCGGGCATGCTGGCGGCCGGTCAAGTCGATGTCTGGCTGGAGCGGAAAGCCGAAGTGTGGGACCTCGCGCCGCTGCAGGTGATCATCGAGGAAGCGGGGGGACGCTGGTTCGCGCTCGACGGCTCCCGGCGCCTGGATGTAGGCAATGCCGTTGCATGCGCTCCGGGCCTGGAGGCGGAAGCGCGGCGGTTCTTTGGCGTGGCGCTATCCTAGTCCTTTACTCTATGCGCAAAGCTTTGCTCTTAGTGTCCTTATTTTCCGTCGCGGGTTTTAGCCAGCGTTTCGAATACTGGCCGGGAACGCAATACGATCCGGCCATCCCCACAGCGCGAACTGTGATCGGATATGACATTGGCGAGCGCGTGTCATGGCATCACAACATCGTCAAGTATGTCGAGGCTCTTGCCGCGGCCGCTCCTACCCGGATGAAGGTTTTCGATTATGGGAGAACGTGGGAGGGCCGGCGCCTGATCTATGCTGCGATCGGAAGCGAAGAGAACATACGGCGCCTTCCCGAGATCCGCGAAGCCATGCAGCGCTTGTATGATCCGCGCAAGACGCAGCCCGAGGAGGCGCGCAAATTGATGGCGGGATTGCCCGCCGTCATCTGGCTCGGCTATGGAGTACATGGCAACGAGATCTCGTCACCGGACGCGGCAATGGCGACCGCATACCACTTGTTGGCCGCGCGCAACGACAAAACGGTGAGCGCGATTCTGGCGAACGTGGTGGTGCTGATCGACCCACAGCAGAATCCGGACGGGCGCGACCGGTTCGTACACAGTTTCGAGATCGCCGAAGGATTGGAGCCGGATCCCAATCCGCTCGCGGCCGAACACACCGAACCCTGGCCTGGCGGGCGCACGAATCATTACTTCTTCGATTTGAATCGCGACTGGCTGGCCATCACGCAGCCCGAGACGGCGGGACGCATCAAGGCGCTCCGAGAATGGTACCCGCTGGTCTTCGTGGATCTGCACGAAATGGGGACCGACTCTACCTACTACTTCGCGCCCGAAGCCGTTCCGTACAACCCGCACCTCACCAAGGATCAGAAAGAGCCGCTGTTCTGGTTCGGCAAGAACAACGCGAAGTACTTCGACCAGTTCGGCTACAGCTACTTCACGCGCGAGGCGTACGATGCGTTTTATCCCGGCTACGGCGCGAGCTGGCCGTCGTACTACGGTGGCCTCGCGATGACCTATGAAAACGGCTCGACTCGCGGTCTGGTTGTTCGCAAATCCGATGAGACTGTGATCACGTTCCGCGAGACTGTGCGCCGGCACTTCACCACTTCGATTGCGACGTGCGAAACGGCCGCCCAAAACCGCGAAAAGCTGCTCGAGAACTTCTGGCGATATCACGTGACGGCTATTGATGAGGGCGGGAAAGACGCTATTCGGGAGTACATTCTGCCGCGGCGTGGAAACACTTCGGCCGTGGACCGGTTGGCAACGTTGATGGTGGAACACGGCGCTGAAGTGCAACGCGCCACTGCCGCGTTTCGCGTGGGCGGGACGGAATACCCTGCCGGATCGTATGTGATTTCGCTAGCTCAACCGGCGAAGCGTTTGATTCGCACGCTGCTCGACCCGCAAGTCGGTATGGAAGAGACCTTCTTGAAAGATGAAGAAGCGCGACGCAAGCGAAGGCTATCGAGCGAGATCTACGATGTGACGGCGTGGTCGCTGCCGTTGCAGTTCGGTGTGGAGCTGGTGGCAGCCAACGCACGGACAACAGCGAATCTCGAGCGCTTCACCACGCTGCCGCCGCAAGGAGTCCAGAGTGCGAGCCAGGCCCCGGTCGCGTATCTTGCGCCATGGGGTGTCACTAGCGGAGCGCGATTCATGACAGGCGCGTTGAAGGCGGGATTGCGAGTGCATTCGAGCGATCGCAAGTTCATGATGAACGGGCGCGCGTTTCCGGCCGGCACGATCATCGTCAAGGTGAAAGAGAATCCCGAATCGGTGCGCGATACGGTGCAGAAGCTCGCACAAAGCTCGGGCTCGGAGATCGTCGCGGTGGCTTCGAGCTGGATGGATGAGGGCCCCGACTTCGGCAGCCGCCACGTGTTCTACATGCGCAAGCCGGCGATCGCGCTGGCGTGGGATCGTCCGACTTCGGGTAGCTCGGCGGGTCAGATCCGGTTCGTTCTGGAACGGCAGTTCGGGTATCCGGTGACGGCCATCCGTACGCAGCAGCTTGGGCAAGCCGACCTCAGCAAATTCCAGGTGATCATTTTGCCCGAGGGTGGTTTTGGCGAAGGATATGGGGCGGTGCTGGGCGCTAACGGCACGCGCCGGTTAAAAGATTGGGTGGAAGGTGGCGGCACTCTGATCGGGATCGGAAGCGCGCTGCAGTATCTGGCGTCGCCCGCCGCGGGACTGCTCGCGATATCGCAAGAGAACGTCGTGCCAGCAGCGGCGGAACCGGCGGCGGCTGGATCTGGCGCGACGGGGCGAACTGGCGCGGCGAGTACACCGGCAACGGCGGCTGCTCCGGGGGCCGCTGCGCCGGCGGCCGGATCCGAAATCGCGCGAGTGCCGGGAAAACTGCTAACCAAGCCAGAGGACTTCGAGAGAGCGACGCAACCTGAGACCGAGTTACCCACCAGCGCGCACGGATTCATCGCGAAAGCCAGCGTGGACCAGGCGCATTGGAGCACCGTCGGCGTCCCACCGTCGGTGTACGCGATGGTGACCGGCCGCGCGATCTACACGCCGATCAAGAGCGATAAAGGCATCAACGCCGCGGTGTTCGCCTCCGCCGACCAGGTGCTGGCGAGCGGCTACATTTGGGATGAGTACCGCAAGCAGCTCGCATTCAAGCCGTTCGAAGTGGTGCAGCGGAACGGGCGTGGATGGGTGATCGGATTTACGGAAGATCCCGCGTTCCGGGCATACATGGATGGCCTGAATCTGCTGTTTCTGAACGCGATTTTCCGGGCTCCGGGCCACGCGGGCGGGGGCTTCGGCGGGTCTGACGGCAACTAGTTGGAAGCCGCCCATAGGCTATAATCGATTCACTGGAGAGCTGGCGTTCCCCCGAAATGGAAGAGTTAAAGAAGAAATTGGAGGGCGAGATCGCTGCCCTGGAATACGAGCTACGCACGGAACTCCCCAAGGAGATTCTTACGGCGCGCGCGCACGGCGATCTCAGCGAGAATGCCGAGTATCACGCTGCCAAGGAGCGACAGGGATTCGTCCATGCGCGACTGGGTCAACTGCAGGCCCGGCTGCGAGTGTTGTCGATGGTCGACATGACGAGGATCCCGCGCAACAAGGTGGGGTTGGGGTCGACCGTGACGGTGTTCGATACGGCGAAGGACGAGGAGGTCACTTACAAGCTGGTGACCACGGAAGAAGCCGATGTCGGCAAGGGGTTGATCTCGACAACATCTCCGATCGGGAAGGGTTTGTTAAATAAAGCGATCGGCGATACTGTTTCGATTCAATCGCCGGGCGGCGTCAAAGAGCTTGAAATACTCCGGTTGTCCACGATCCACGACGAACCGGCGTAGAATCGAACTTCAGAGGTTTTATGACAGTCACCAGCGCGATCGGATCCGCCTGTAACAAGGTCATCCTGTTGATCGTGCGAATGCTGGCTCTTTCGAAGATCCACCCCAACGTCCTCACGTTCATCGGCCTGCTGATCAACATCGGCGCGGCGGCGTTGCTGGCGGTGGGGCGTTTCCGCGCGGCCGGCTTTGTGATTATTGGCGCGGGCATCTTCGACATGGTGGACGGACGCGTCGCTCGCCAGACCAACCAGGTCACTCGCTTCGGCGGATTCTTCGACTCGGTGCTCGACCGGTATTCGGACCTCGCATTACTGGTCGGCATGCTGGTGTGGTACGGATCCATCAACCGTCCCTGGTATGTCGTGCTGACGGCGATCGCGATGTCGGGATCGGTGATGGTCAGCTACACGCGTTCGCGCGCGGAGAATTTCATCCCGTTGTGCAAGGTCGGGTTCATGGAGCGGCCGGAGCGTGTGGTGTTGGTGATCGTTGGTGCGTTGTTCGATCGCATGGCTCCGGTGCTGTGGGTGATCGCGGTGCTATCGAACGTCACGGTGATCCACCGGATGATCTTCACCTGGCAGGAGACCAAGCATCTGGAAGACGCTCAGTTGCGCGCCGTGCCGAGCCGCACCTCGAAGACGTAAATGGCTAGCGACCCCTTCCAGATTCTTTCCAAACCGCCCGCGACAGTCGTGGATCCGGTGTGCGCTATGCAGGTGGACCCTGCGAAAGCGGCCGGCAGCTACGAACACGAGGGTCACGATTATTCGTTCTGCAGTTTGAGCTGCCTGGTAAAGTTTCGCGCCGAGCCGGAGCGCTATCTCCACCCTGAAACCTACGTCGAGAAAACCGCGCGGGCGGGCGTCGAATACACCTGTCCGATGCACCCCGAAGTGGTCCGATCGCAACCCGGCGCGTGCCCGATCTGCGGGATGGCGCTGGAGCCGAAGACATTCAGCGCCGATGGGTCTGAAGCGGATCCTGAACTGGACAACATGCAGCGGCGGTTTCGCGTGAGCCTGTGGTTCACCGTACCGCTGTTCCTGCTTGCGATGGGCGGGATGCTGCCTGCGTTCGCGCGCGCACCGGATTGGTTGCCGTTGGTCGAACTCGCGCTCGCTACTCCCGTGGTGTTGTGGGCGGGCTTTCCGTTCTTTGAACGTGCGTGGTCGTCGGTGTTGTTTCGAAGCCCGAACATGTTCACGCTGATCGGAATCGGAACTGGCGTCGCGTACCTTTACAGCCTGGTTGCAGTGATTGCGCCGGGTCTGTTTCCGCCGTCGTTACGCGACCATCACGGACACGTGCCGGTCTACTTCGAAGCTGCGGCGGTAATTGTCTCGCTCGTGCTGCTGGGCCAGGTTCTGGAACTGCGGGCGCGCGGCCAGACCAGCTCGGCCATCCGTTCGCTGCTGAGCCTAACGCCGAAAAAGGCCCGTTTTGTTTTAAACGGCCGCGAGCAGGACGTCGCAGTGGAACTGATCCGGCCGGGCGATCAGTTGAGGGTGCGGCCGGGTGAGCGGGTTCCGGTGGATGGCGCTGTCGTCGAAGGCGCCTCGGCGGTGGACGAATCGATGTTGACGGGCGAGTCCGCGCCGGTTGAGAAGACGGCCGGGGCGCGTGTGAATGCGGGCACGATGAACGGCGCGGGCGCGCTGCTCATCAAAACGGAGAGGACGGGCGCCGACACGGTTCTGGCGAATATCGTAAAGCTGGTGAACGAGGCGCAGCGCTCGCGGGCGCCGATTCAGCGGATCGCGGATCGCGTGGCAGCCTGGTTCGTTCCCGCGGTAGTGCTTTGCGCGGCGATCGCATTCGGGGTATGGGCGACGTTTGGTCCGGAGCCGCGGCTCGCGCACGCGCTGGTGAGCGCCGTATCCGTGTTGATCATCGCGTGCCCGTGCGCGTTGGGCTTGGCGACTCCGATGTCGATCATGGTAGGCACCGGACGCGGGGCGACGGCCGGCATCCTAATCAGAAACGCTGAAGCCCTGGAGGCGTTCCAGCGGATCGATACGCTTGTCGTCGATAAAACCGGCACGCTCACCGAAGGCCGCCCGAGCGTGACGTCGTTCGAGGGCAGCCCGGAGGCGCTGCGGTTGGCGGCGAGCGTCGAGCAGGGCAGCGAACATCCGCTGGCAGCAGCGATCGTCCATGAAGCCGGCGCGCGGGGTTCAGAATTGATGCCGGCAACCTCGGTGCGCGCGGTGTCGGGAAAAGGACTGACCGGAGAGGCCGGTGGACATACGGTGGTCATCGGGAATGAGGCGGTGCTACAGGAGTTCTCGATTTCCGCGGGAACGTGGGCGCAGCGGGTCCGCAGCTTTCAGGAGAACGGGGAGACGGCGGTGTACATCGCCGTAGATGGACGCGTAGAAGCGGTGCTCGGAATCTCGGACCCGATAAAAGCGACCACGGCCGAAGCGCTCGCCATGTTGAAGGACGAGAATGTGCGGGTGATCATGCTGACTGGCGATCATCGCACCACGGCGGAAGCTGTCGCCAGCCGGCTGGGGATCGGGGACGTTCGCGCCGGAGTGACACCCGCGGAAAAGCAGCAGGCCGTAAAGGAACTGCAGGCCCGGGGAGCGCGCGTTGCAATGGCGGGGGATGGCATCAACGATGCGCCAGCGCTGGCCCAGGCCGACGTGGGAATCGCGATGGGAGCGGGCACCGATATCGCGATGCAAAGCGCCGGGGTAACGCTGGTGAAAGGCGACCTGCGCGCGATCGTGAAGGCGTTGCGACTGAGCCGCGCCACGGTGAGCAACATCCGCCAGAATCTGTTCTTCGCGTTCTTCTATAACTCGCTCGGAATCCCGATCGCGGCCGGCGCGCTGTATCCGTTCTTCGGCGTATTCCTGAGCCCGATGATCGCAGCGGCCGCGATGACGTTCAGTTCGGTGTCGGTGATTGGCAACGCCCTGCGGCTGCGTAATGCGCGGTTATAGAACCAGATCGCGAAAACGGTCGAGGGCGACGCGGACCAACTGACTGCGCGTACGCACTCCGGTCTTGTTGAAGACGATCTGCAGCGCCGCCTTCACGCTGCTTTCCGAAATCTGCAACTGGGCAGCGATCTCCTTGTTGGCGAGCCCCTCCACCACCCCGCGCAGAACGGCATGTTCGCGGGCGGTGAGATTCTTTTCGAGCGGCGCCACCATGTCGCCGGCGTTGCGCACCAGCAGTTGAACATGCTCCTGTTTGAGCCAGGCTTCACCCGCATGCACTTTGCGGATCGCTTCCACCAACGCTTCCGGCGAATCGGATTTGGGGAAGATGCCGGCAACGCCCTGCTGCATGAGATCCATGGCCTGGCGGCCGGTTAAGCCGGCGGTGACAACCAGTATGCGCGCGGCGATGCCCTGCTCCTTCATCAACGGAACCAGGTCCGATCCGCGCTCCTGGCCCAGGTCGTAGTCCAGTAAAATCACGTCCACCGTATTCTGGCGCAGGGTCTCCATCGCCGCAGCGACGGTTGCGCAGGCAGAAACCGTCATGCCGGGTTCGGACTCGAGCAGGCGGACCACGCCGCCACGAAAGAGACTGTGATCATCAAGAATCAGAACGCTAATCGCGCTAACGGCCGTTTGCTGCATCGCTTACTCGATTGTATGCCGCGCGAAGTTCGATACAAAAGCGGCTGCCGCCCGCGACAGGCGCATAGTTGAGATCACCGTCGAACGAGCGGACCAGGGCTCGCGAAACATAAAGGCCGAGGCCCGTGCCGGCAGCCATCGGATTGAATGCCTGAAACAGGGATTCGGGCTGAAGAACGCCGCCGGCCGTATCCGTGAACGCGATCTGCACTCCGCCGGCGTTGGGACGGGCGGTCACCTCCATGCGCTTCACCAGCGCCGCGGAGAGTGCGCGCTCGCTGTTCTGGGTCAAGTTCAGAAACGCGTGCAGCAGACCGTAGTGCTCCCCGACCACCGCCGGCAGATTCGCTGCGACATCCCATACGAGACTGATGCCCGCTTCGTCGAATGAAGGCTCAATCACGACGCGCAGTTCGTCCAGCAACGTGTTCAGGTCGACGGTGGTGGCGGGGCGTCCTGGCGCGCGGCCGAGTTGCGTGCTCGCGATGCTTTCCAAGCCGCGAATCAACGTGCCGAGCGCTTTGAAATCCTCGTTGGCGCGAAGCTCGGGCAAGCGGGCGAGATTGGCGTACGACACTTGCGACGCGGCGCACAGGTTGCGGACAGAGTGCGACACCGCGCCGATGAGTACGCGTGAGGTACGCATGAGAGACTCGAGGCCCGCGCCTTCACGGTCGCGCAGTCCTTCAGACGCATCGAGCACGATGGCGGCGATGCGCGGGCCCGATGCGGTGAGATAAGTGGAGAACCAGACTTCGGCCAGGAATACCGCACCATTGCAGCGCTGCCCGCGGCACTCGAGGCTGGAACGCAGCGAGCGCCGGCCCTCACCGACAGGAACCGTCTCGATAGCGGGCAGGTACGAGCGGATCCGTTCACCCGTCAGTTCCGCGGGCAAGAGCCCGAACATCTGGCCCGCGGACTCATTGGCGAGCAAAACGGTGCCGGCCGCGTCGATGATCAGAATGGCGGCGGGACTGGTCTCGATCAGCACCCTGAGCTGCTCCTGAGCCTCGTTGCGGAGCGCGATCTGTTCCTTCAACTCGGCGATATGCTCAATCCCGAGGCGGCGATTGCGGCTCAGCTCGGATATGAACAGACCGCTGGCGGCAAATGCGCCGAAGGTGGCCAGCGCGCGTACGGTGCGGCCCGAATCCATGGGCGCCTGCGCGAACAACTCCCGCAGCAACGAGGCCGCGGCGGATGTGACGACGACTTGGGTTTGCGATAAGAATCCAGCCGCGAATACCAGAGGAAGCAGATACAGAAAGCCGAGAGAGATTGAGGGCAAAAGATAATCGGCGATGGCGATGGCCGCGAAAACCAGTACGGAGAACGCCAGGATCTTTCGTGAACTCCAACTGAGATACCGGGCTGCGAGATCATGGAACACTTTCGCCCACATTATAAGCCTGGGCATCGCGGACGGCCCGGCAGCCGGGGACGATAGAATGAAGGCATGCAAGACGTACTGCGCATCGCGGATCGCGAATTCCACTCCCGCCTCTTCGTCGGAACCGGCAAGTACCGGAGCAATCAGGAAATGGTCCGGTGCCACGAGGCCTCGGGCGCCGAGGTGGTGACGGTCGCGGTGAGACGCGTTAATCTGAGCGACCGAAGCAAAGAGTCGCTGCTCGACTACATCGACCGGTCGAAGCTGTTCATCCTGCCCAATACCGCGGCGTGTTACACCGCCGACGACGCGATACGGACCGCGCGGCTGGGCCGTGAAGTCGGGTTGTCGAATTGGGTGAAGCTGGAGGTGATCGGCGACGAGCGCACGCTGTTTCCCGACAACCAGGGATTGCTGGAGGCGACGCGCGTTCTGGTGAAGGAAGGCTTCGTGGTTCTGCCCTATACCAACGACGATCTCATCAACGCACGACGCCTGATTGACGCAGGAGCGGCGGCGGTGATGCCGCTAGCGGCGCCGATCGGCAGCGGGCTCGGCATTCAGAACTTCACGAATCTGCGAATCCTGCGCGAGATGATCACCGAGGTTCCGCTGATTGTCGATGCAGGAGTTGGAACGGCATCGGACGCCGCGATTGCAATGGAGATGGGGTTCGACGGCGTGCTGCTGAACACGGCAATCGCGACGGCCGAGGATGCGGAGAAGATGGCTGCGGCGATGAAGATGGGCGTGCAGGCCGGGCGCCTGGCGTATCTTGCGGGCCGGATGCCGAAGCGCCTGTATGCGTCGGCCAGCAGCCCGCTAACGGGCGCAGTTGCGGGACGGTAATCGGCTCTCCCACTCGGCCGCAGTGAGCCGGTCAGAACGGGGTGTCGTCGTCATCAGTTCGCGGGCTCGGGCTGCGCAATCCCATCCCCGCTGGGCGCGGTGGCTTTCGGGCGGTGACCGCGACAGGCGATTCCCGATGCAGATTCTCTGGCCGCTTGCCGTCGGGCACAGCGCCGGGCTCGAGCTGGTTTGAGAATCTCAAGTCTTGTCGAGATCGTAACGAGCCGCCTGAACGGCAGCGGCGGCCATCTGACGGCCAGTATCGGCGACGCGGCGGCATTGTGGCTGAGCGCGATGGCCTGCAAGGTCCGTTCCCGACCTGATGCGGTGCCACTGGTCGGCCAGTTCATCGTGGGCCCGAGTGAGACTTGCGGTAGCATTCAACGACGAGCCGTGCGCGAGAGAGCCACAGCCTCCCATTGCGTTCGTTGTTGCTAGCCTGGCGTGACCGCTGACTCTATCGAATAGCGACCGCGCATTTGACTCGGAGCTCCTCACGCACGCGTCAATTCGGTCCAACAAATTTGAAGGTATTTTTCCCAAGCGCTCGCTCTTGCGATAACAAGATCGACCAGGTATGCCGCCGCAAGGGACGGAGTCGAAGCTGAGCGGAACGCAACGTCGTCCATGAGGCAGCGGTCTCTTTCATCTCCAACGCCTACTATGACAGGCACAGAGCAGGAGCAGATTGCCCGTCCAATAGCATAAGTATTCAGAGAGACGAAATCACTGGTACTCCCGCCGCCGCGAAGAATCGCGACGGCACTGTAGTTGATCCCGCGCTGCAACCGAGTCTGAATATCCCTGAACGCATTCACAATCTGCGTCTCAGCGTTCGGGCCCTGGAACTGCGCGTCGATGTAGTCCACTGTAAAGAGCTGATGAATGATCGATTGTTCGACTTTCTTTTGAAAATCGCCAAGTCCTTGCGCCCCGGCTGGACTGATTACAATTACGCGGAAGATATCAAACGGCTCTACCAGCCTTCGATTCGAATCCACGATTCCTTCTTGCCGCAAACGCGCCAATGCGTCACGATTGCGCTTCTCGGCATCGCCCAGCGTGAATCTCGGATCGATGTCGACCGGACGGAGCCGGACTCCGAAAGAAGGATGAAACTCAGCCCTCGTTAGAAATAGGATTTTATGGCCGGGGGCCAATTCGTACCCGGTATCCCTGAGAAATTTGACCGCGAGCCGATTCCACTCTTCTATCCACAGGAATGCCTTACACTTTACCTCCTCCCCGGAGCGTTTCAAACCCATCAGGTGAATGGCTACGTACTTGGGTTTGACTTCCAGTCTCGTGATCTCTGCGGCCACCCATTCTGGAACTCTGAACGAGCTTGCGATCGTGGCACTGATCTTGTCGAGATATTCAGCGAGGCTTTGGAGCTCGGAGATGTGAGCGAAGGGAATCGGTCCAGCCATTCACGTGCCTTCCGTCTTGATATCCTGGCGAGGATCCTGATGACAACGGGAGGTACGCAAGGCGCGATGGCCGGAGGCCCAAACGCACCCTAATTATATGCCGGGCGGTCCACTCCAATCCACTACCCGGTGCTGCCCTGAAGCGTGATGATAGACAATGGGATCGAATGCGGAACCGTTTGTGAGAATCGAGCGCCGCTAGCTGCGCTGATTTGCGCCGGGCCGTTACGCTTGTAAGATTTCGTCATGGTTTGGCGAATGCAGGCGTCTATTCGACAGATCGAAAGCGTCCGGCTGAGCTTCGATCGAAAGGGAAAAGGGCATTTTGAAAATAAAACTGCTGACAATTGTTTTCCTGGCCGCAGGCTCGTTGCTGATGGGTCAGATATCGATTCGGATCGGCCCTCCGCCGCCGCCACGCGTTTACCGCGTCCAGCCCCGGCGGCCTGGCCCGGATTACGTCTGGATTGACGGCTACTGGTATCCGGCCGGGAACCGGTACAGGTGGCACGATGGATACTGGACCCGGCTGCCTTATGCCGGAGCGCGATGGGTCGGCCCCAGGTACGAGGGCGACGCGTATCATCAAGGATACTGGGAAGGCGAACGCGGCCACTTCGACCACGACCATCGCTGGGATCGGGACCGCCGCAACCGGGATTATGGGCGATACGGGGGCGATCGGGATCATGACAGGGACCGGGACCGGCGATAGGGCGGTCGAATCTGAACAGGAGAAGCGAATGACCAACGAGGAGATGCAGGCGGAGCTCGATAGGCTGAAGGCTGAGAACGACGCGTTAAAACAGCAGAAGACCCGCGCTGGATCGATGAAGGTCAGCGAGAAGGGCGCGCTTTCGGTGTACGGACTTGGCCGCTTTCCCGTGACGCTATATCAGGAGCAGTGGTTGAAACTCCTGGGCATGGCCGACGAGATCAAGGCGTTCATCGAGGAGAACCGAAGCCGTCTAAAGGTGAAGGAATAGGTTCCAGGCGATACTGGATCTGAAGCCTCGCCTGCTTCGCGAACTGTGCCCGGGTGGCGAAATCGGCAGACGCAACGGACTTAAAATCCGTTTTCCGGCAACGGGAGTGTGGGTTCAAGTCCCACCCCGGGCACCACGACACAGCCTTTGTGTCACGACTTTGCGTCGGTTCACTGCGTCGCAACGGATCTCAGCCCGCTCAGCCCTTCGGGTATGCACGTGCCAATTCTCATGCGTCATCGAATCATTCTGGCGCTGTGCTTCTCTGCCCTTCTACTCGCGGACACGCCGACGGCGACTCTCACCGGGACCGTATTCGACAACAGCGGCGGGGCGATTGCCGGCGCGACGGTCACAATCCGGAATGAGTCGAATGCAGTCAGCCGCTCGACAATTACGAATGCTTCCGGCGTGTATGAGATTCCGGGTCTGCCGGCCGCCTCGTATACGCTGACCGCGTCGGCGTCGCAATTCAAGACCGTCGAGCGAAGCGCGTTCACTCTGCGTGCGGGCGGGCAGACGCGCATCGACGTGACGCTCGCGGTGGGCGAGTCGCGGGAAAGCGTTGTCGTGAGCGAGGCGGCGCCGCTGGTGGAATCGCAATCGGCGTCGGCGATGACCGTGGTGGATGCGGGTCAAGTTCAGGAGCTGCCGAGCGATGGACGCCAGTTGCAGAACCTCGCGTTGATCGTGCCGGGTGTCACGGCGGGGTGAAATCTCTCGACAGCGGCGAACCGTTACGGCAAGGCTCGCGAGAATACGGAAGGCGCGTTTTCGGTGAACGGCGCGCGGCCCCGATCGAACGATTTCGTGTTCGATGGCATGCCGATGATCCTGCGGCAGTATAGCGTGATCAATTTTGAGCCGTCGAACGAGCGGTACAGGAGTTCACCGTAGTATCGGCGCTGCCCGCGGCCGAGTATGGGCGGACCATGGGCGGGCAGATCAATATCGTCACACGCAGCGGTTCGAGCCAGTATCACGCTTCGGCATACGAATTCTTTCGCAACGATGTGTTGAACGCCAACGATACGTTCAGTAACCGTGCAGGCCTGCCGCGAGGGCGCGTGCGCCACAACCAGTTTGGCGGGACGCTGGGCGGTCCGATCTGGAAGCGCAAACATTTCTTCTTCGTGAACACGGAACTGCTGCGCAACCAGGAGGGCTCGGAGACGCGGCCGAGCAACGTACCGGCCGCGGCGGAGAGAGCCGGCGTCCTGGAATATACCGATGCCGGGGGAGTTCTGCGGACGCTCAATCTATCGAGCCGCTTGACCCCGCTGAGCGCTCGCCTGATGGGACTGTATCCGCTGCCGAATTCGAGCGGCGGCGCGGGCAACTACACGGCGTCGCTCGCGATCGGTCTGCAGGATTATCAGTATCACGCGCGCACCGATCATTATCTGACTACGCGCGACATCGTGACGATGCGGACGTCGTGGAATCTGAACGATCAGGTGTATATCATCGATCGTTTCGGAGGCCCGTACATTCCGGGCTTCCCGCTTCCCAATCCGGAGCGCACGGCCAACGGAACGATCGCGTACCTGCACACGTTCAGCCCGATGATTGTGAACACGGCGAGGCTGGGAGTGAATCGGTACGGCAACAATCTGGCGAATGGGGACCAGCGGAATGCGGCGGAATTCGGGTTGCCGAACGGGTCCGGCGCAAACGGGATTCCGAGTATTGTTTTCGCGCAGGGCGGGCTGGCCGGGCTGGGCGCGTTGCCTTGGTACAACCGGGAGCAGAACGAGTTGACCGTTTACGCGAGCGACACGGTGTCGGTGTTGAAGGGCTCGCACAGCTTGAAGTTCGGCGTTGACGTGTCGCGGTACCACTTCAATACACGAGGCGCGACGGACCAGCGCGGGTCGATTTACTTCGATGGTTCGCGCAACGGATTGATTCCGGTTTCGATGGCGAACGCGAAGGCGAGCGTGCTGGCGGACCTGGTGCTGGGGCTGCCGTTTCAGGCAACGATCACGGTGGGCGATTTCGGGCGCGGATACCGGCAATGGGCGGCGGCTGGATTCGCCCAGGATTCGTGGCGTGCGGCGCGACGCCTGACGCTCGATTACGGTGTTCGATATGAGCACACACCCGCGTGGACTGAAGTGAATGACAAGCTGTCGAATTTCATTCCGGGGCTCGGATTGGTGACTCCGAAGTCGCCGGCGTGGGATGGACTGTATCGGGCGAGCCATTTTAATTTCGGTCCGAGAGTGGGTTTCGCTTACGATTTGACTGGCGCGAGTAAGACGGTGGTGCGCGGAGGATTTGGAATTCTGCACGAGACATTGCTGCAGGCAAGCACGGTGCAGCAGATCGAAAACAATCCGCCAATTTCCTCGTCAGCGATTACGAATTCGCCTTCGCCGTTTGCGGCTGGAAGCGGCGCGTCGACGCTGCTGTTGGAATTGCGAAATTCGGCACAGCCGTCGACTTCAATTGCCGCGGTGCCGGCGCGGCTCGCAACGCCGTACCGCATTCAGTTTTCCTTCGACGTGCAGCATTCAGTGGGACCGGACTGGCTGGTTGAGTTGGGCTATCGCGGCGCGCGCGGGGTACACCTGCCGTATGACGTGAACATCAACCAGGTCCCGGTGCTGCGGCTTACGGGGGCGCTGCCGAACTCGCCTTTCATCGCCGACCGGTTTCGCCCTTATCCTGGATTCAATTCGATCGAACTCTTCGATAACGCGGCAACGTCGACGTATCAAGGTCTGCAGGTTCGGGTGGAGCGGCGGGTGTCGCGCGGTGTCAATGTGCTGGCGGCGTACACGTGGTCGAAGTCGATCGACGATGCGACGGATTTCGCGTCGAGCGATCCGTCGGAGCATGTTTTGAATAGCTACGACCGGCGTCGGCAGCGCGCGGTATCGAGTTTCGACGTTCCGCATCGCTTCACCGCGGCCTTTCACTACGCGCTGCCGGCGGCGGGCCCGAGATGGCTAATCAGTGGCTGGCAGGTGAACGGAATTCTGACCGTGCAATCCGGACAGCCGTTCACGCCGTATACGAGCCAGTTCGACCCGTATAGAAATGAGAGCTTCAACCGGCTGAGGGTGGTTGGCGATCCGAACGCGAATGTGCCAGCGGGGCGCGCTTACAATCCCGTGGCGTTTGCGGCGCCGGCGATCGGGACCTTCGGCGAGAGCGGACGCAACATCGTGCGGGGCGACGGATATCTCAGTGCGGACTTGTCGGTGTTCCGGACACTTTCGGTGGCGGAATCGGCGCGGCTGCAATTGCGCTTTGAGGCGCAGAACGCTTTGAACCAGGTGAACTATCAGGGTCCGGTGACCGACCAGGCGACGTCGCCGGGATTGTTTGTGGCCGCTGCTCCGCCCAGGACGGTGCAATTGGGAGTGAAACTCAGTTTCTGATAGATGCCGCTACCAAGGCTGCAACTGTTCGAGCTTGAAGATCAGGCCTGGTTTCCGCCGGCGATTCGCGATCTGGCGACGGACTACCTGGTGTTTATGGAGACGAGGTTCGCGTTGCATGAGCCGGTGGTCCCGATCCTCAGCGATTTGCTGCGCAAGCTGCGTATCGATCACGTGGTCGACCTATGCTCCGGCGGCGGCGGGCCGGTGCTGCCGGTGCATGAAGCGCTGGCTGCGCGGGGAGTTCCGGCCGTGTTCACGTTGACGGACAAGTATCCGAACATCGGCGCGTTTCGACGGTTGTCGTCACTTGATCCAGAGCGCATTTCGTTCGTTGCGGCGGCGGAGCGCTCGGTTTTGAAATCCACAGTGGAAGCGCGGCAACCAATCGCGATCTTCGAGATACCCGAGCGCGCGGTCGCCAGAATGATTCCGCTGTTGTTTACGCCGCTGTTCGTCGCGCTGGCGACACCGTTCATCCGCCCATTCCGGTGGCGACGCCTGCTGTGGACATACCTGTTACCGATGGTTCCGCTGACGTGCTGGTGGGATGGATTGGTATCGCAATGGCGCGCGTACACGGTGGCGGAGTTGCTCGAGTTGACGCGGGATTTGAGCGAATTCGAATGGACGGCTGCGCGCGTGCCGGTGGCCGGAACGATCGGACACTTGACTTATCTGACGGGCATTCCGAAGGCTCAAACGGGCGTGTAATCGCAAGCGTACGCAAGAAGCACCGATGAGCAATCGGGGGCGCCGGAGTGCACGAATCGCGGGTTGAGGATTTCAGATAAGTCAGTGAGCGCTGTGTGAAGCGCGGCTGCGGAACGGCGCACGCCCTCGCTGTTCGATGCGGTGATGCAGGCATCGGCTAATCGCAACCAGGTGGGCTTCGAGGGTGACGATGAGGAGCAGGAACGTTGGCTCCGTAGCGTAATCGCCGAAGCTGTAGGGTGGTCATCACCTCGAGCGAAAAATACACCATGGGCAAGAAGCCAAAGGGGGGCCGCCCGCCTTCGACCCTTACAATGGAATTCCCGCTACATGGTGAAAACTCACGGACTCACGCACCTTGGGCTCCCGGTGCACAATGTGGATCGCTCGGTCGCGTTTTATCGCGAGGTGTTGGGCGCGGTGCTGGTGTACCGGAGCGAGAGATTCGCCCAGGTGCAGACGCCCGGCTCTCACGATGCGATTGTGTTCGAAGAGAATCCGGATAGAGGCGGCCCAGGCGGCGGCATCGTGCACTTCGGGTTCCGGCTTACGTCGCCCGATGATATCGACGCCGCGGTGCGTTCCGTTCAGCGCGCGGGAGGGGAGATCACGAGTACCGGCGAGTTCTGCCCGGGAGAGCCGTACGTGTTCTTTCACGATCCGGACGGATACGAAGTCGAGATCTGGTACGAGCCGCCGACGCCGGTGGATCAGTGAACGTTGGCGGCAGACTGCTATTCGGTGTCGTACAAGCGCCGCGCCGGGTCGACGAAGAACCACGCGATCGCCGCAATGGCGCACAAGGACGCGGCGGTGAGAAACGACGCCGTCCATCCGAACCGGTGCGCGATCCAGGGTGAGAGCGAGGCGGTCAGCGCGCCCCCGAGCTGTCCGCCCATGTTCATGATGCCCGAAACAGTGCCCGCGGACGGTCCCGCTATTTCTGCGGTTACGGCCCAAAACGAGCTCTGCGACAGGTATAGTGCGCCCGCGCCGCCAGCCAGGACGACGCTCGCCAGACGCGCGCTTTCCACTTGCGTGCCGAGCGCGATGAAGATGGCGGCGAATGCGATTCCTACGACCGCGATTCCGCAGCGGCCGATTCGTGCGCCGCGACTGGCGGTGATGCGGTCGCTGATCCAGCCGCCCAACGGCGATGCGAGCGCCATGGCGATGAACGGCAGCATCGCCCACCAACGGCTGGCCTTCAGATCGAGTCCGCGAACGCTGTTGAGGTAAATAAAAAACCAACTGAAGAAAATATACGCCGCGTACCCGTAGGCGAAGTAGCTCAGCGTCATCGCCCACAGTTCGCGGCTGTGAAGAATGCGCGCCCAGGGCAATCCCGCGCTTTGCGATTTGGCCGCATGAGGTAAACCGGTTTCGATGAGCTGCGCTTCGGACGCGTTCACCCAGGGATGTTGCGAAGGCTTATCGCGCGCGATCGCGAACCATACGGCGCCCGCGGCAATGCCGATGATCGCGCTCACGACGAACGACCATCGCCATCCGTAATTCTGCATCAAGTAGACGATGAGCGGCGGCGTCACGCCCGCGCCCGCGCCGACGCCCGCGAAGATCAGGCCGTTGGCGATGCCGCGCTCGCGCGACGGAATCCACTCAGCGACGAGCCGGTTGGACGCGGGATAAACGACCGCCTCGCCGATGCCCAAGGAAAAGCGGATCGCGATCAGCATCAGCAGCGACGATGAAAGCGAGGGCGGGATGGCAACCACCAGCGTTGTGAATACGGCCCACCACAGCACGGCGGCGGTGAGCACCCAGCGCGGACCGAAGCGATCGGCCAGGCGTCCGGCGGGAGCCTGGAACAGCGCGTATCCCAGGACGAAGGCCGTGAACACCCAGCCAAGCTGCTCGTCGGTGAGGTTGAACTCTTTCGCGATGGTGCGGCCGGCGATGGAAATGTTGACGCGGTCGAGATAGGCGATGGCGCTGATGAGGAACGTCCAGCCGATCAGGAGCCAGCGGACGCGAGTTGGTTTGGGGGGCAACTCGCCATCATATCGTAGCGGCGGCTATTTCAGATCGGAGGGCTTGCGTCCTTTTACAAACGTGCCGAATCCGAAGTGCGAGGGGTGATATTCGCCAACGAGTCGCACATCGGCCTTGGCGGGCGGATCCGTGCTTAAGGCCCAATAGCAGGCGTTCACAATCAGCCGGCGGAGCGCTTCGTTTTCGAGATCTTCGGCCGCGCCCATGGTCGTGGTAAAGATGCGGCCGCCCTTGTATGTTTTCGTCCACGCGACTGGCATCATGGGATCGTTCGGCTTGCCTTCGGCGGCGGGATCGTCCGGCTTCATGCCCGCGAGCACCTGCCCAAGAAGCAGCGGCTGAACACCGGCGGCCATGGGCAGGCGCACTGCGTACACATCCGTGGGGCCCCAGATCTCGCCCGATTGAATGCCATGCAGAATGGGATTCTTTTCCTGGCCGGGCGCGAACAGGGCGCGTGTACTCTGTACGCCGTGCTTACCGTGATGCGTGATCCACGTTTCGCCGAGCACCTGGCGTCCGAAACCGCCGTCCCACTCCTTATTGTTATAGCTGTAGCGGGCGTAGGTGGGGCTCGACTTGATGTTGAAGGCGTGGGTTGCGGTGCGGAGCGCCACGATCGGCTTGCCGGCTTCGATGTAGTCGACGAAGTGTTTCATCTGCGCGTCCGGGAGATCGCGGAAGCGCGCGAAGAGGACGAGTAGATCGGCGGAGTCGAGCGCCTCCAGGCCGGGGATGTTGTCGACGCGATCGGGACGCACGGCGCCATCGGCGGGATCGATCGCGAACAGCACGGTGCAGCGGAAGCCATGCCGCTGGGAGAGGATTTTGGCGAGTTGCGGAATCGCCTCCTCGGAGCGGTACTCGTCGTCGGCGGCGACTAAGACGATGTGTTTGGGCTCTGCGGCTACGCACGCAAACGCGGCGAGCACCGCTATGATCGGGAACAAGCGCATAACTTGTTATAAGCCCAACCGCGACGATACTGGAAGTGCGATGATTCGTCTGCTGCTGATTCTGGTCGCGGTTCAACTGTGTTCCGCGCGCGACTGGTTTCTGTTCACGTCGTTCAGGAAGAATGGCGAGACTGGCGTTTATTTCGCGCTGAGCGAGGACGGGCGGCGGTTCACGGCGTTGAATGGAAACCGGCCGTGGATTAAGCCGGAGCATGCGGGGATGCTGATGCGGGATCCTTATCTCGGGCGCGGACCGGACGGAGTCTGGCATTTGTTGTGGACGTGGGGATGGACGCGTAGTGAATCGGGCGGCGGGTTGAAGATCGGGCATGCAAGCTCGCGCGATCTGATTGTATGGTCGGATCAGGGGGCGATTCCCGTGTTGGGCGATGAGCCGGCGGCGCGCAATGCATGGGCGCCCGAAGCTGTGTGGGATCCGGAACGGCGGGAGTGGATCGTGTTTTGGTCGACCACGATTCCGGGTCGATTTGCCGATACCGAAAATACAGGCGACAGCGGATACAACCACCGGCTCTACGCGATGACGACAAAAGATTGGAAAATGTTTTCGCCCGCCAAGCTGTGGTTCGATCCCGGGTTTAACTGCATCGACGCGACCATCGTGCGCGACGGCCGGCGGTGGATCATGATCTTCAAGGACGAGCGCAAGACGCCGCTCGAAAAGAAGCTACGGCTTGCGTTTGCGGGCTCAGCAGCGGGGCCTTGGGCAGATGTACGGACGGCATTCACGCAGTCGTGGGTGGAGGGTCCGTCAGCAATAAAACAGGGCCGGGAGTGGTTGATTTATTTCGACCACTACTCGCGGCCCCAGCACTACGGCGCGGTGCGGACGCGCGACTGGAAGAGCTTCGAGGAGGTGAACGTCACGCTCCCCGAAGACCACCGCCACGGGACGGTGGTGAAGATTCCCGAATCGCTCGCGCGCAAATTACAGCAGCAGTCGCGTTAGCGGCCGCGCACGTCGACCGAGCGCACGACTCCGGTTTGCAGATTCACGGAGCAGACGAAGTCGAATTCGTTGCCGTCGCCCCTTGCCCATCCGAGGATCCGGTCGTCGCGCCCGCTGCGGTTATCCACGTTCATGTCGCCGATTTCAACGCGCTGATATCCGTCGCGACGGATGCGATCGGAGACGGCCCGCTGACACGCAGATCGGGCGTCGGCCATCGGCGGAGGGTTCTGACGATCCACACCATTGCTCCTTCCGTTGTCCTGCGCAGTGATATCCGCCGACCTTACCTGGCCGGTATCGAAATTGACGGAGCAGTTGAAGCGATACACTTCCTCGCGCCCGCCCCTGCGGCGGACCATGAACGTTCCAGAGACGCGATCTCTCGGACCCGGGTTATCTTCGATTGTGGTTCGACGGAACTCGAGAGCGTCGCCGTTGAACCGGTCGATCGCCTGGCGGCGTACCGCGTCCTGACAGACACCGACAGCCTGATCGGAAGAGAATGCGGGTGCGATGCCGCGAACCCGGGGGTCGCCATATTGACGGTCGGCATTCACATCGCGTCCGGGTTGATAATCGCGCGGTGTGTTGTAGCGATCCTGGCCCGCATACCCGTTGCCGACGCCGTCCCACGTGATGTCGAACGTGTAGCCTTCAGCGCCGCCTTGCGGATCTTCGATGCGCACGACCGCCACGCCGCCGTTGCGCGGATCGCGAACCAGTTGCTGGCGGCCGCGGCCATCGACGCCCGCAAACTCGAACCGTGCGGGATTCGCAGGCGGCATCGAGGTGCATTCGAAACGCCGCCATTGCG
This sequence comes from Bryobacterales bacterium, assembly GCA_038322705.1. Lineage (GTDB taxonomy): Bacteria > Acidobacteriota > Terriglobia > Bryobacterales > Bryobacteraceae > TMP-7. Next base: position 37,469 of record JBBQGC010000036.1, read on the forward strand.
GAGTTTGCCCGGTGAGGTTGCGCAAAGTTGCGGAGCCTCCGCGGATCTCTACTTCCGCTGTCCCGTCTACTACAACTTCTATCGTGCATTTGCCGCGGCCGTTGTCGCCGCCGCCAGTAATGACCGCCCGGCGTTGCATGTTTTGCCCACGCGCGACCGCGAGCGTCCCGAGTATAGCCGTTAACGTTACAATGCGTCCGTTCATAGGCGCACCTCCACGAAACTATTGGCTGCACTTCGATCACCACGAGCCGCGGTGGGCTAAGACGATCAGGAATAAGACTCGCACGCCTGCTGCGTGGGCGCGCCTTGTAGGAACTACCTGCCTCGCTACGGCATGTCGGCCAGTATGTAGGCCATCACGGCCATCGCCGCGGTGTTCAATTGCAGATCGCGCGGGTTCACTTTGTCGACGGTATCCGATTGCGTATGGTGCCAGTCGAAGTAGTGCGTGCCCAGAGTGCGCAGGGATAATCCGGGAACGCCGTCGCGCATCAACGGGGCGATGTCCGCGCCTCCGCCACCGGGGGTGATGGAGCCGGCGCCGATGCGTTCGAGCAAACGGCCGATCTCGGTGGCCTGGGGCAGCAACTTCGATGCAACGCCGAAGCCTTCCGGTTTCTCACCGCCGCCGTCCATCTCGATTGCGGCAATGTGATTCTTGACGGCGCCGGCGGCCCACGCCTTGTACGCCAATGCGCCTGCGCCGCCGTTTTCTTCATTGGTGAACAGCACTACGCGCAGAGTGCGGCGAGGCTTCAGCCCCAACCGTTGAATGATCGCGGCGGCTTGCATCACCGTGACGATACCCGCGCCGTCGTCGTGCGCGCCCTGGCCGACATCCCACGAATCGAGGTGTCCACCGATTACGACAACTTCCTCCGGCTTCTCCCGTCCGCGAATCTCTCCGATGACGTTCGCCGAGCGCGCGTCGGGAAGCATGTGCGCGCCCATCTGCAGGCGGACTCGCACGGTGTTGCCGCTCTCGGAGAGGCGCTGGATCAGCGTGGCGCCCTCGATGGTGACCGCGGCAGCCGGGATGCGCGGACCATCGCCTGAGTAGATCATCTGCCCGGTGTGGGCGGATTGCAAGCTCACCGGAGTGACGGAGCGTACGAGCGCCGCAACCGCGCCGAGACTTCCCGCGCGCGACGCGCCATCGACCCGATAGCGGACGGTGGCTCCGTATCCTGCGTAAGGCACGTTGAAGAGGACGATTTTGCCTTTCACGCTGGCCGCGCCGAGCCGGTCGAGTTCGGCGAAGCTGGCGACGGGGACGACGTCGGCAGTGATGCCTTCAGGCGGGGTGCCCACGCTGCCACCCAAACCGAGGACAACCATTTCCATCTCGCGCGGAGCCAGCAGCGTGAGATGCTCTTCGCCGCGAACCCAATGCGGCACGGTGACCGCGGGCGTTGTAACGTCCGCGAGTCCGTCCTTTTTCATTTCGGCGGCGGCCCACTCGATGGCTTGATCCAGGCTCTTCGATCCGGAGAGCCGGTTCCCGATCCGGTCACATAAATAGGTGAGCTTGCGATAGGTGCCGTCGTCGGCCAGTGCGGCATCGATCAGGCGGTCCGCCGCGGCTTTGTATGTATCGCTGAGCGGCGGCGCGGCTGTGGCGACGATCGCCGCGAGCACGATGAGCAGGGATCGCATGGATTACTGCATCGTAACATCAGGCCCGGTTGGTCCTGAGATTGCAGCGACGATCGCCGTGAGAATGCGTTCGCTATTCAATATGATCGCCGTTGCCGGTGTTTTGATGTTGGTTCCGGCGGTTTACGGCGGGAAGCCAGCGGTGAAGAACCGGAAAAAAGGTTCCAGTGATCGGGTAAAAACCGAGCGTGCGGCACGGGCAAGGCTGGATCCGGCGGCGATCAACAATCCGTTGACGATCGAGCCTGTGGGGCCGAAATCGCGCGGTTCGGCGCTGGTGCGGGCGCAGATACTGCTGGACCGTGCACGGTTTTCGCCGGGCGAGATCGATGGGCAATACGGCGATAATCTAAGGATCGCGGTGGAGGGTTACCAGGCCGCGCACAAGATGACGGTGAGTGGAACGGTGGACGCCGCGACATGGCAATCGTTGAACGCGGATATGCAACCGGCGCTGGTGCCGTACACGATCACGCAAGAGGATGTAAGCGGGCCGTACGAGCAGATCCCGAACGGCATGATGGAGCAGGCGCAACTGAAGTCTCTCGGTTATCAGACGGAAGCGGAAGCGTTGGGGGAGCACTTCCACATCAAGCCTGAGTTGCTGGCAGAATTGAATCGCGGCAAGGATTTTGCGAAGGCGGGCGAGCAGATGCTGGTTCCGAATGTTGTGCGCGCGCAAGCGGGAGTTCATGCCGAGCGAGTTGTGGTGAGCAAGAGCAAGCGGACTGTGACGGCCGAGGGCGCGGGCGGCAGCGTGCTGGCGCAATACCCGGCGACCATGGGCAGTGAGCACGACCCGCTTCCTATCGGCGAGTGGAAGATCGCCAACGTGCAACAGAACCCGGTGTTCCACTACAATCCCGATTTGTTCTGGAATGCGAACCCGAAAGATTCGAAGGCCGAGATCCCGGCCGGACCGAATAATCCAGTGGGCGTGGTTTGGATGGGTTTGACCAAGGAGCATTACGGCATTCACGGCACACCGCAACCGGGCACGATCGGACATACCGAATCGCACGGGTGCATTCGACTGACGAACTGGGATGCCGAGGATTTGTCGCACCTGATCAAGACGGGCACGCCCGCGATTCTCGAGGAGTAGGCATGCGCAATCGTTTTGCGTGGTTTATCGCGGGAGTAGTGATCGGAGCGATCGCCCTTTACTTGGGGTTGTGGAAGGGCGGGGTTTTCGAGCCATACTTCGAGCGTGCACGTGCGACGGCGACACGCACGGAGCCAGCGCCAGCGCCAAGGCCCGCTCCGCCTCCTGTCGCGGAATCGCATCCAGCGCCGCAGACGTTGCCGGCGCCGACGCCTGCCGCGCCCGGGGGCGAGGCGGATCGGATGAAGCAGCCCTGGCCGTCTGCGAAGGCGATCTTTCCGCCGATCGAGAATCTAAAGGCTGCGGACATTCTGGATACGTTCAGTCAAGGGCGATCAGGCGGCAGGACTCACCAGGCAACGGACATAATGGAGCCGCGCGGCACGCCCGTACGGGCGATGGTGGACGGCACGATCATGAAGCTGTTTTTGAGTAAGCCGGGTGGAAATACGGTCTATCAGTTCGACGATGCGCAGCAGTACTGTTACTACTACGCTCACCTCGATAAATACGCGGATGGCATTCAGGAAGGGCAGCACGTATCGCGCGGGACCGTGATTGGATACGTGGGCAGCACGGGCGATGCGGATCCGAGCGCGCCGCATTTACATCTTGCGATCAATGTGCTGGCGCCGGATAAGCACTGGTGGCAGGGTACGCCGATCAATCCTCACCCAATTCTGATGCAGACTTTAGATCCGGCTGTTCCGTAGAAAGCTCTGCGAGTGCAACCCGCGTGAGCGTCAATAACGATGCTCTTCATGTAGGAGCTTGCGCGTGATGGGCTCGCCGAGGCTAAGCCGGTACTTATCGCAAAACTCGATCATCTGTCGAACAGCATCCTCGCGCGAAGAATGAAGCGAACCGGTCTCATCATCGCCCGTGGTCTTCTCTATCGAATCCATTGCTGACCATATTAACGCCACCAACGCTGAATATCTCTAATTATTCTCGATGAAAATCGCTCTAAAGAGCCACGCGCATAAGCAAGTGATCTTTTGTTGCGGCTCAGAGCCACGCGCGTAAGCAAGTGATCTTTGGCACCGCGAATTATCCTCGTCGAAAATCACCCCCTCATGGTCGCGGCTCAGAATGAATAGCTGACCGAACGGATCGCGAGGGCGATGTCGCCGTGGAACGGGGGGACGTCCGTGGTGAAACTTCCGCCCGTGTGATCGCATTCCAGGCTCCCAGAGGCAACGCCTTCCGCTGTGTTCCACGGAGTGATCAGATACCGGCCGGCGTCCAATCCAGGCACGGTGATTCTCGCGCCCCCGGCAACGCCCTTACGCTTGATCATCCCGTTCTTGCCCGTGCTTCCCGTGCGCATCAGCCAGACCAGCGCTTGACGATCGTCGCCGCATCCGACCGCCTTCACGCGCGCTGGCGAAACCTCGATCTCGTCGTTCAGATTGCGCCGTCGGAATGTGCGCCAGTCGATTAATGGCAGGAACGCGGCCAGTCCGCGCTGCGCAACACGCATACCCGGCGTCAGACTGTGGGGATTTCGGTTCGGCCAGCGCATACCGCCGCCGGCGCCACCACCGGCAAAGTGCGCCCACTGCATGTGCCGGAAATATTCGTCATCGAACGGCTCGGGCAGAGTCTTGTGATGATCTTTGAAGGTGTGAATCGGGCCGCTCTCACTATCGAAGAACGGGCGCTCGGCCGGAGTTTCGCGCAACGAGTCGCGCATCAGGCGCCCCACTGCGAGCGCGGCGTCCACCGTATTGCGCGGATGATCGATCGTGCCCTCTTCGTAAAAGTGCGTGCTGGCGAAATCCAGCAGGGGGTGGCGGAAGATCGCGTCCGGAATGCGCGCATCCAGCACCAGGTGCGGACCGAACATCGACACCGTCTGTGGATGCGCCCGCCCGTAGAGCCGGTTTTCGATGCCGCGCACGTGCTCGCTCAGATCGGCGATGAAATCCGAAAAACACTCGGCGCTGTCCTTTGAGTAGGCCGGATGAATTTCGTTCCACAGATCCCAGGCGAACAGCGCGCCGCTGCCGCCCCACCTCTCCGCGGCGAAGCCCAGCCGCGCCTTGATCAGCTTGCGCGTTTCGGGGCACAACAGCAGGCCCGTCCGGTCGCGGCACGGTCCGCCATTGTTCGCATTATACGGGTGGCTCGCCCATTTGATCCACGTCCAGAAAGTGTCGAAAGGCGTCAGCAACACGCGCAGCCCGCGCGCCTCGCACATCGCGAACAGATCGTCCCACAAACGGATCATGCCGGGCTGAAAACGCCCCGCAGGCCGCTCGAAATAGCGCGTTTGGACCTGCGCGTACTCGAGCATCAGGCGCAACACGGTGACGCCGTGCGAGGCGAGCAGATCGAGGTAGCGCTCCGCCGTTGCTATGTCCTTGCGGCGGAAGAGACCTCTCAGTTCAGGCCACGAAATGGCGTCGTTTTGGCCGATGGGCGTCCACCGATGCCCGTCCTCAGTCACGAAATAGGGTGCGCGAGCGTGGCCCAGCTCCGGGGGGCATACCATCACCCACGGCAGCTTCGACAATCTTTGAGTTACGGGCGGTGCCTCGGCCTCGTTCAGAACCAACATGCTGTTGTTATAGTGCGGCGCGTGGAAACTCTTCTCACATGTTGAGATGCTGTGTACAAAGTCTCTGTTTCAGAGTCTAACCGTTTGAACACTCATGAAAACCGATCCTGTGTGCAAGATGGAAGTGGACGAGAAGAGCGCGGCGGCAACCTCGCATTACAAAGGGGACCACTTCTACTTCTGCTCCACCGAATGTAAGCAGAAGTTCGACGCCGATCCGGAGCGCTACGTGTCCCGCAGCGAGTCCAGCCAAACCTGATCCGCGCCCTGTTCAGGGCCGGGATGTTTCGTTGAGCTCGAACACCGGCCCATCGACGTCGTGGAGCGTCAGCTTGATGCTTTTGCGTTTCTCGACTTCAGTCTCCGCCAAGGGTACGGTGGCGGCCACCATGCGGTCCATAGTTTGGCCGCCTGCCACTTTGTCGCGCATGATCAGGGTCTCGTTGTACTTCGGCCCGAGCATTTTGTAATAATCGAAAACCCGGTTCACATCGGTGCGCGCCACTGTGTCGCCTTCGACGGTCTTGCCGTCGGCGCCCACCAGCGAGACTGTCGCATCCTTGACGACGAAGGTCTGTTTGGTGGCTTCGTTGGTGACCCGGAAATCCACCACGACGATCGAATTCTTGTCGTCGGAGGCCAGCGTGCGCACCTTCAAAATTTTGCCCTGCAATTGGAGATGAGCGCCCTGGGTGCCGTAAAATCCGAGCGCCAGCGCCACGGCGATCACCGCCAGGCCGATGCCGAGGAAGACGAGAAACTTGCGCGTCATCATGTGCGCGGAGTAAACGCGGGATCCACGATCTTCAGAATCGCGCGCATCGACTCGTGCGATTTGGCGACCTGCGTCTCACCGAAAATGTGCGTCTCGAGCCCGATCTGGTCCTTGTATCCGTCCTTCGCCAGCGCGTCGAAGATGGGGCCCCAGTCGAGCTTTTCTGGATAATCGAGAATCGTGCGTCCCTTGATCTGGACGTTATGGATGCGCGGCTTGGGCAGTAGGGCGTAGCCGTCCGGCATGGGAGTTTCCTTCATGGACTGTCCGTTCATCACGTCCCAGTTCAAGCCGACACCCGCGGACGGAACGAGTTTCAGAAACGAGGCCAGCTCCGAGCACTTCGCCACGTTGCACGACGTCTCGTTTTCCACCAGCATCATCACGCCTTCCTTGCGCGCGATTTCGCCGAAGTTCTGCACAATCCCGGCGACGCGCGGAAACACCGATTCCGGCTCGGCGACGCGCGAGAACGTAAACACGCGAACGTATTTGCACCCGAGAATCTGCGCCGACTTGATGCACTTGCGCAAGTCCTGCTCGCGCTGGTCGAAACGGATCTTTTCGCGCGCGATCCGCTTCTCCTTAGCCTCGGGCGCCTCGGGCGTACGGCGCAGCGGCTCCGTGTCAGGCAGCCCGAACTTCAGCAGATTCGTATTCAGAAACGAGATGCCGATGCCGTTATCGGCGAATTGCCTGGCCGCCTGCTTCAGCGCCGCCTCTTCCATGAAGAAGTAGTTTTGGCCCTTGGCGCCGGGAACATCGCGCAGCTCCAGCCACTTCAGGCCGTACTGATGCGCGAAGTCGATGGCCGCCTCGGGCGAACGGGCGATCTCGTCGGTGATGGCGCCGATGCGCGAGCGGTCGATCGTATTCCGGGCCCACAACGCAGGCGCGGCGAGAGTAGCAGCCAGTAGCTGGCGTCGCGATAGTTGGTTCACAGAAGCCCCCAGGATGCAGCGTTACAGCCGCTGCGATACACGAACCCAATCTACCAGCATCTGCTGGGGAAAGATGGTGGATGCATCGGGATTTCCGGGCCAGCCTCCGCCAACCGCAACGTTGAGAATCACGAAGAACGGATGCTGGTAAACCCACGTCTTACCCGCGGGCAGCTTGGCGGGCGTCACCTCGAAATACTTCTTCCCATCCACTAAGAACGCCAGCGACTCCGGTGACCATTCCACCGCGTAAACGTGGAAGTCGTCAGTGAACCGTTTGCCGTCCGGCAGACTGAACGGCCCGCCGATTCCGTTGCCGCCCGAATAGCCCGGACCATGCACCGTGCCGTGAACCGTCGCCGGCTCCTTCCCGATGTTTTCCATGATGTCGATTTCGCCGCAGCCCGGCCAACCGGCGGAGCCGATGTCGTTGCCCAACATCCAAAATGCCGGCCAGATGCCTTGCCCGAACGGAATTTTCATCCGCGCTTCGATCTTGCCGTACTTCACATCGAATTTGCCCTGGGTCTTGATGCGGCCCGAGGTATACGTGTTGTCAGCGGCTTTCAGCGCCTGAATGACGAGATTGCCTTTGCCGTCCTGAAAAACATTATCGGTGCTGTTTGTATAACGCTCGAGCTCCCGGTTTCCCCATCCACCCGCGCCCAAATCGAAGCCCCACTTCGTACTGTCAACGGGCGCGCCTGCCGGACCATTGAAGTCGTCGCTCCAGATCAGCTTCCACGTGCTCGGCTGCGTCACCGTGAGCGGCGTGGTTTGGGTCTGGCCGTCGATCGTGGCTTCCACGTCGTAGTCGCCAAGAAAGCCGCGCGTTTGATACACGCCGTCTCCGTCCGTCAGGCCCTGCTCATCGGTCCACCACTGGTTGAACAGCAGATCGTTCCAGACGTCGTAGGCGGGCTTGGTGGTCCAATCCTTGCGGATCATCGCCGCGGCCGGCCGCCAGTGCGCGCCTTCCCAGAATCCCCAGATCATGAATCCCTTGATCGCGGCGTGGCTGAAAGTCATCGTCAGGAAGTCGCGCGTGTAGTCGGCTTGCACCTGCTCGTCGCCCGCGTCCACGTCGAACTCGGTCACCTGCAGATCCTTGCCGAACGCGGCGAACTGATCGAGCAGTTCCAGCACGCGCGTGGGCGGAGTGAGATTGGAGCTGAAGTGCGATTGCAATCCGATGCCGTCGATCGGCCCGCCCGCGTCGAGAATGTTTTGGATGATCCGGGCGTATCCGTCGATGTGCGGCAGATCGTAGCCGCCGGCTTCGAGGATGTTGTAGTCGTTGATATACAGCTTCACCGTAGGGTCGGCGTCACGAGCCTGCTGGAACCAGGCGGCCATCTCCGCATCGCCCAACACAGCCTGAACGTCTTTATTCGTATACGCTTCGTTGATCACGTCCCATTCGGTGACTTTGCCCTTGCTGTACGCCATGACATCCGAGATGTGGCTATTGATCCGGGCGCGCAACGCATCTTTATTTACCGGTGTGGCTTTCAGCATGTTCTGAACGTCATTTGGCAGATTGCTCATGCCGGGCCAGATCACGTTGTGCCCGCGCACCATCTGGATCCCATTCGCCGCGAACCAGGGCAGCATGAAGTCAGCCTGAGGCCGCCCCCACGTTTCGAAGAACGGCCACTTGAGCGCGTTCTCCGTAACCGTTTTGTTGAACAGCTTCTTGATTGCATCGCGGTATTGCTGCCCGTCGGACGTATCGCGCGCCAGCAGGTCGCCGTTGACAGCGGTGCCGAACCCGAAGGCGTGACGCTTCATCCTGACGTGAACGGGCGCGTTGGCAACTGGGGCACCCGCGCTATCCTTCAACGCGACCACGATGTCGCCCTTTCGATAACGGTCGATCCGTTCGGCGGCCGCGGCTCGCCAAGGCGCATCGGGCTCGTGCCCTTCATAGGGCCAGGTGGTGAGCCCGAGTTGAGAATAGGGTATGCTTGGCCCATTGTCCAGAATCGTGAACCCGCCGATTTGTATTTCCTGGTTCGGGAAAGTCACCCAGAAGCTCAGGTTGTAGGCGCCGGCCGGATCCGTCCAGGCCATGGTGAACGGTATTTCGACGTACTTCCACTCAGCCCCGGCAGTTGCTGTGTAGCTGACCGATTTGGGGTAGGGCGACGCGCCATGCTCGACGACAAACGTGGCCACGCCTTTGCCGTTGGGAGCACTGATGGTGCGCATCCAAAAGCTGGCGGCGACGACATCGTTCTGCTTTTGTGCGAGGGTATTGAAGCATCGCGCTCGAATGGTCCAGGCGTTCGCGTCGGCCGCAACGTCGCCTGTCTTCAAGTCAATCGCCGACGGAAACGGCATGGCATCGACGGGTACCACGAGGAGTGTTCCCGCGCCTTCCATCCGGTTGAAGCACGCCAGCGGATCGCCGGGAACCAGCGTGGTGGGCTCGGCGTACATCAGTGCCGCTGTAAAAATTAGTAGTGCGAGTCTCATATTAATCGCCCAAAAGTTTTGCATAAGGCTTCCACGCATCGACGTTATCGCATACTGCTTTGACGCCGGCCGTAACCGGAATGCCGAGCACGAGTCCGACGGCGCCCCACAAAGTTCCGAAAAACATCAGTGCAATTGTGACCGCGAGCGGATTCAGATGCACGCGGGATCCGACCATCTTGGGATACAGCAGGTTCAACGCGAGCAGGTGCATCAACGTCACCACCATCGCGATCACGAGGAACATGGCCGGCTTGGAGTACACCGGCAGCGCTGCCATGACCGGCGGAACGATCGCGAGCGGCACGCCCACATACGGCACGAGGCTGAGGAATCCGGTCAGCGGCCCGATGAGCAGCGCGTGCGGCAACCCGAGAAATAGGAAGAAGAGCGTGCTGGCCAGGCTGATGAGCAGGCCCAGCAGGAAATTGCCGAGAACATACGCGCGCGCCATCTCGGCGACCCCTTCCCAACTTCGCCCGGCGGCCTGGCGTTCCGAAGCGCTGAACATATAGAGGAAGCTGCGGCGGAGATGATCGCGCCAGCTCAGCATGAAGTAGACCAGGAAGGGCACGAACGAGCCCATCAGGAACACGTCGTAAAACGAGCTGATGTAGTTATAGACGTAGGTGAACAGCGGCGTGGGCTCGGGGCGGATGCGCACTTCCTGAACTGCCGGCTGTTGCCCCGTGGCATCGGGTGTTTTGCGCGCGCGTTTGCCGCGTGGGCCAGTCTGCGCGGACTCGGGTTGCGGGCTCTCGCGATAACGCCGCGGCACCACCAGGGCGTAGGTGCCCTTTTCTAGATCGTCCACTTTGGCGCCGACCTCGTCGACGATCTGGCTGATGTGCTGGCTGTAGGCGGGCAGATCGTCCACCAGGTTCGTCGCCTCGGTATACACTCCCAAGCCCACCAGGTACACGAACAGCAGCGCGATACTGCAGACGACGAAACTAGCCAGCGCCCGCGGCAGCTTGAAGCGCATGAAGAGGTGCACCGCGGGATCGAGCAGGAACGAGAGGATGACAGCGATGAGCAGGGTGATGAGAAACACCCGGCCGAAGTACAGCAAAGCGATGATGATTCCCGTCGCGATCACGTTGAGCGCGGCACTGCGCGGGCTAATGGCAGGCGAATGCGGCGCGAGTGCGGACACGACTGGGACCTATGGATCAGTGTATCGTGGGTGCTTGTGCAAGCATGATGACGTGACGCTCGAAATTCAAAACCCGCAACTGGAAGCCTTGATCCTGGAGCGAGTGAGGCGAGGTGCATTTCAGAACGTCTAGGAGGCGCTGATGCAGGCGCTGGTATCATCCCAACTCCCGGGCGAAGGCGAACTGGACACAGATTTTCAACCCTCACGCACCGGGGCTGACCTTATCGCGGCGATACAGGCGTCGCCATTTAGAGAGATGGTGATCGAGCCAGCACGGTATCATCTGCCCGGATCAGCTTGATCGCCGATACAGTTCGCCGAGCGGCACTCGATGATTGGCTGACCGGTACAGTGCGGCCCATGTTTCATCAGAGTCTTGCCTGATCATCGCCGCCACAGCTCTTGAGCACGGCTCGACCATCGTTACACGCGATTCCGCGATCCCACCACGCTCTGGTGGTGCAACGTTTTCCGGGCTGCGGTAGTCTAATATCCAGCAGGCGATTCACTGGGAGGTGCAATCGTGCCGATTACCGCCATCGCCGGTCTCTCCACCAACCGGGCACCGTTCATCGAGGATGCTCGCCAGAACGGCGAACTCTACATCCGCCAGCCCTATGAACTCTACTCGCCCGAGAACCATGAGGCGTGGCGCCGCTTGTATTCCCGTATGTCGCCTCGCTGGGAGCGCTACGCCAACGAACATTTCTTGAAGGGCATCGTATCGCTCGGGCTCAATCCGGATCAGGTTCCGCGCCTCGACGACGTAAACCGTTTCCTTTCTCCGCTCACCGGATTCCAGGCGAAGGCCGTCAGCGGTTACGTCCCGGCATTCTTGTTTTTCGATTGTCTGCGCAACCGCAAATTTCCCACCACCGTCACCATCCGGCCCTCCACCGCGCTCGATTATTTGCCCGAACCCGACATCTTTCATGACATCGCGGGCCACGTGCCCATGCACACCGACCGTGCGTTCGCCGATACGCTCGTCCGCTTCGGCGAGTGCGCGCACACGGCTGCTGCAATGGCCTCGGCAATCCGCGACGAAGAAACGCGCGTGCACTACCTGACCAGCGTCATCAAAGCGATGGCCCGGTTCTTCTGGTTCACGGTGGAGTTCGGCCTGATGCGCTCCCGCAGCGGCGAACTGAAAGCCTACGGAAGCGGGTTGCTCAGCTCCTACGGTGAGATTGCGCACGCGATCGCCGCTCCCGAGGTACAGCGCTACCCGGTTCAAATGGAGTGGCTGATCAACCAGAGCTTCGAAATCAACCATTACCAACCATTGCTATTCATCGTCGATTCCTTCGACCACTTATTCACGCTGGTCGACCGCTTGGAAGACTGGATGAAAGCCGGCAAACTGAGCAACGTGGCGCCCGGTGAACCGCATATCAACGAGTCGGATTTGAAGAGTTTCCTCGAGCAGACGGCGTGATAGGATCGGGTGGAGTTAAACACCCGTGAACCGCCGCACTTTCCTCACCTCTGCCATTGCTGCCGCGGCCGCCTCGAGGTTGCCTGCCGCGACGATCGGCAGTACGCCGATCCCGATGGGACTGAATACGTACTGCCTGCGGGCGATGCGCTGGAACGATTTTCAGCTCATCGACTACACGGCGGGCCTGAAACTGGACGCCGTTTTCCTCCAGGACTCGCTCGACCCCGATCGCGACAAGCCCGAGCATTGGCGCAAGGTCAAGTCCTACGCCGCCGAACACGGCCTGCATCTGGAGACCGGCGTTGGCGCCGTTCTGCCAAAGGACTCCGGATCGGTGGAAGCTTCGCGCAAATCGCTGCTGCACGGCGTGGAGATGGCCGCGGCGATGGGTTCCCCGATTGTCCGCTGTCTGCATGCCTCCGATCGCGAGCACTTCCCGGCCGGAACCGCCGCCCAGCACATTCAGACCTCGATCCGTTTGTTCAAGAGCGTGGCATCGCAGGCCAGGGATGCGGGCGTGAAGTTCGCCATCGAGAATCACAAGGATTTTCAGGCCTGGGAAATGCGCGAGGTGCTGGAAGGCGTGGGGCGCGATGTAGTGGGATCCTATCTCGATACAGGAAACCCGGTATTTGTTTGCGAGGATCCGATGACCACGCTCGAAATCCTCGGCCCGTATGCGCTCACGGTGCATCTGCGCGACTCCGCGATTTACGAGACCCCGCATGGGGCGGCCGTTCAATGGGTTCCTCTTGGCGAAGGCGTGATCGACTTCAAGAAGTTCATCGCCCGTCTCCGCGAGGTGGCGAATCCGGTTTACGTCTACATCAAGCCGATCACCGGCCGTCCGCCGCAGGAATTGCGCTATCTCAATCCGGCATTCTGGGCAAGCTATCCGCAGGCGCGAGCCTCCGAACTTGCGCGCTTCATCACGCTTGCCAAGGCCGGTAAGCCCTATGAAGGTCACATGGTGATCGAGGACCTGCCTGGACGCGCGACACCGGAACCGTTCATCGCCGCCATCCAGTATCAGCAGCGCGAGCATATGGAGCGTAGCGTCGCCTACGGGAAGAAGACGCTCGATCTCGGCGTCCGCTGGCGAGCCTGAAGGGAGGCAGTTGGCAGTTGTCAGTCTGCCACTGGGTACTCCGGGCTAATCGCGTGTGCCCGGTGCACGCAATAGGCGTTAGTGAGCCGTGCCGTTCGGGGGAGGCACAGGCCAGTGAAACCAGCATCGAGGGCTGGATATGACAAGCTCTGATTCTGGCGTCGTTGCCGGGTCCCCCACGTACCAATATGCAGCGGTGCTCTCGGGTACAATACGGCAACTGGCCCGTGAAATCCAGCCGCATCTGAGGCAAAGCCCAGCGACCCCTCATCACTAGCCACCGCCGGATAAACCATGCACACCCTCGCTTCCTTGTTCGCCGCAGCCATTATCGCTTCCGCCGCTCCCGCCGATTCGTGGCCGCAATTCCGCGGACCGCAATCGTCCGGAGCCGCCGCCGACGACGCCGCTCTTCCCGACCGTTGGAGCTCCACCGAAAACGTCGTGTGGAAGGCCGACGTTCCGGGCGTGGGATGGTCGTCGCCCATCGTCGCCGGCAACCGGATCTTCGTTACCACGGTGATTCCCTCCGCAGCCAAGGAGGCGCCTAAGAAAGGACTCTACTTCGGTGGCGAGCGCAAACCGCCCGAGGACGAGCATCGCTGGATGGTGTATTGCCTCGATCTCGAGAGCGGAAAATTTCTGTGGGAACGCGAGGTGCATCGCGGCGTACCCGCCTTCTCGCGGCATTTGAAAAACTCTTACGCCTCCGAGACTCCGGCCACCGATGGCGAGCGCGTCTACGTCTACTTCGGCAACGTCGGCCTGTTCGCTTTCGACATGCAAGGCCGGCCCGCATGGTCGCGCGAATTCGACACCGTCAAGACGCGCTACGGCTGGGGTACCGCCGCATCGCCCGTCGTCCATCGCGGCCGGCTCTACATCGTGAACGACAACGACGACCATTCCTATCTCATGGCTCTCGACGCCAAAACCGGCAAGACCATCTGGAAAGTCGATCGCGATGAAGGCACCAACTGGTCGACGCCGTTCATCTGGGACAACGGTCAACATAGCGAATTGGTCACCACCGGCACCAAACGCGTGCGCTCCTACGACCTCGACGGCAAGGTGCTGTGGGAGTTGGGCGGCATGTCGTCGATCGTCATTCCCACACCGTTCAGCAGCAACGGGCTGCTCTATATCGCCAGCGGATACGTCGGCGATCAGACCCGTCCGGTGTTCGCCATCAAGCCCGGTGCTTCGGGCGACATCAGTCTGAAGCCCGGCAAGACGTCGAATCGATTTGTCGCATGGTCACTGCCTCAAGGCGGTCCGTATAATCCCTCGCCGCTGGTGTACCGCGACATCTATTACACACTGCTCGATCGGGGATTTCTCACCGCGCACGATGCCAGGACCGGAGCCGAGTTGTACGGCAAGCAGCGCATCGATCCCGCGGTGGGCGCGTTCACCTCCTCGCCCTGGGCCTATAACGGCAAGGTGTTTTTATTGAGCGAGGACGGAGACACGTTCGTGGTGCAGGCCGGGCCGGAGTACAAGCTGTTGTGGAAGAATTCGCTGGACGAGATGTGCATGGCCACGCCCGCCATCGCTGGCCGCAGCCTGATCGTGCGCACCTCGAGAAAGTTATATCGAATCGCGAACCCGTCTCAGGATCGTAAAGCGAAATCGCCCAAGTCCTGAAACTCGAACTTGACCGGCGCGGGACGTTCCACTGGCGGCAGATCCGACGGCCCCAACGGCTGCGGCGCTTTACGCATTCGCGACAATTCCCGGTGAGCCCGCTTGTAGGATTGCTCGGCCGACTTGCGGTAGCGGCTCAAGAACGCCCCACCTTTCCCCAACTTGTCCAGGCCGGCCGCAATGCGATCGTCCGCCGACCCGCCGATCGCGCCGCGATGCACGGCCGCTTCCAGGCGTTGTATGCGCGCCAGCCTCCAGCGTGCCTGCACCATCAGTTCGATCAGAAACTGCTCCAAATGACTCTTCGGTTCAAGCACCGAGCGGTATCGCTCCATCAGGTAGTCGAACTCCGCCTGATCCTCATTCGCCAGAACCGAGAACTTCTCGCCGGCTATCATCCTCATCTCCCTCCCTCAGAAGCTCCGGTATCCGACGTCGATTCCGGACTTCTGCATCCTCTATTCTAGAACTTTACGGAGGGTGCGCTGCGCGCCGAAATGTCCGCCTTGAAGTACGGCTGGGCGGTGAACCCGAACATGCCCGCGGCAATGTTCTTGGGGAACAGTTGTATGTCGGTGTTATAGCGCTGCACCACCTCGTTGTACTTCCTGCGCTCCACGTTGATGCGGTTCTCCGTTCCGGCCAACTCGTCCATCAGGCGATTGAAGCTCTCATTCGATTTAAGCTGCGGATAGTTCTCCACAATCACCAGCAGGCGGCTCAACGCGCTCGATAGCTGCGCATTGGCGGCCAGTTTGTCGTCCGGAGTCTTGCCGCCCGCCAGAGCGGCGCGCGCGTTGGCGATGTCGCGGAACACTGTCTGCTCCTGCTTGGCATAGCCTTTGACCGTCTCTACCAGGTTGGGAATCAGGTCGGCGCGGCGCTGTAACGCCGTGTCCACCTGCGACCACGCCCCGTCAACGGCTTGCCGCTCCGACACCAGTTCGTTGCGCGTGCCCACCAGCGATCCTCCGAAAATCAGTCCTGCAACTACCAGGACTCCCACAATGATCAGTGCGGCTTTCATCGAAACTCCTCCCCTTCGGTTCGATCCACGTATGCAATCAACGCTTCTACTGAAGCCAGATACTTCCTGAACAGCGCAGCAGGATCGGCCTCCTGCGGCGCGGATTTCCCTTCCCGAATGTCCACCAGGCGGTCGAACGCTTCCATGTCGCCGGGCAGCGCCAGCGCCAGTCCGCGCACGATCGACCGCTTCCCGGCAGCCGTGCGCTGCCCGGCGATCAACAGCGCATGCCGGCCCAGCACGCAGAATGTCGACACCGAATCGAGGCACAGCTTTAACAGCGCGTTCCCGTCGCTCATCACCGGCGCAGCCTGTTGCCGCAAACGTAGCAGTTTCGAGCGGAGGTCGTGCTCCAGTTGCGCGCGCCAGTAACGGCGGTCGATGGTGATCGCCGCTACCGGGTCGCTTCCGTGCAGCACTTTGCGGTGCTCCTGAATATCGGTGAACTCGATCGGGAAACAGTCGGTGGATTTGCGGACTTCCTCCTCGGTCATCAACAACGGCGCAGGGTTGTTGAGGTCGCACCACCACTGGAAGATCGGTCCCGACCGCGCCAGCTCATCCGGCGTCAGCACGGTCAGAACACACAATATGTTCAGGTCCGAGAACACCGCATCGCTATCGCCCGCCGCAGCCGACCCGTACAGGATCACGCTGACCAGCTTGTCGCCGTACGCTTCCACCAACCGGTTTACCAGCCGAGCGAGTATTCGTTCCATAGTTCGCGTCACCAACTGCCCGACGCGCCGCCCCCGCCCGCGTCGCCGCCACCGAAGCCTCCAAATCCCCCGCCGCCGCCCGAAGATCCCCCAAACCCGCCACCGCCCCAACCACCGCCGCCACCCCCGCCGTAGCGCGACCCGCCCATCATGCTCCCCAGCAGCAGCCACGAGAATAGCCCACCACCTCCGCCGCCACCGCGCCCGAGAAGCCCGAACAGCAGCACCACCACGATCAAAATCAGCGTCCACGGAACACCGGTGCCCGCCGGCGCCTCGGTTGGCGGCGCGCGCCGGGCGATGGTCCGCGTCAGGGTGACGTTTTTGGCCTTGGCGACCTGATCCCCGATCTCCGCAGTCCCCGCCAGCACTGCCTGGCCGTAATTGCCCTCCTTCAACGACGGGGCCATCTCCCGGAGCACGCTGCCCACAAAGCCGTCCGGCATAACCGGCTCCAGGCCGTAGCCCACCTCGACGCGGCTCTTGCGGTCCCGGATGGCCAGCAGGAGCATCACGCCTTCGTTCTTGCCCTTCTGTCCAATCCCCCATCTGCGGAATAGATTATTGGTGAAATCTTCAATCGGCTCGCCTTCGAGCGACGAGAGGGTCACCACCGCAATCTGCGCCCCCGTGGATTGCTCCACCGTTGCACAGTAGCTCTCGATTTGCGCGAGAGCACTGGCATCCAGCACCCGCGCGAAGTCGCTGACGTAGCCGGCTGGCTTGGGAAGCTGGGAAGCGTCGAGGGCCGCTGCGGGAACGCAGGCGCACAGCAGCAGGACGACTGCGCTAATTGCCGCCCGAATTGGTTTGCCGCGGAAACAGTTCACTGATGGCGGGACAGTTCTTCCCTTGTCATCTTAAACCCGTCGAGCCGCCCCAGCATGGTCAGCGCAATCCGGTCCGGCTGGAAGAACTCTCGGGCCACCGCCTGCACCTGCTCCGCAGTCACTGCCTCGATGCTTTCGATCATCTCATCCAGCGTGAAGAAGCGCCGGAAGTACATCTCCTGCCGCGCCAGGTTGCCCATCCGGCTGGACGTGGATTCCAGGCCGAGCACAAACGATCCCTTCAGATGGTCCTTGGCGCGGCGCAGTTCCTCGGCGCCGATCGGTTCCTGCTCCAGACACCGCAGCTCGTCCATCACCGACAGCACCACCTTGCGCGCCGTCTCCTCGGAGGTGGCCGCGCACACAGCGAAACATCCCGCGTCGCGGTACATATTCAATTCCGAATAAACCGAATACGCCAGCCCCTGCTTCTCGCGAATATTCTGGAACAGCCGCGAGCTCATCCCGCCGCCCAGAACCGTGTTCAGGATGTAGCACACGAAACGCGACTCGTGCGGCAGCGCGTAGGCGGGCATGCCCATGTACACGTGCACCTGCTCGAGAGAGCTCTTGTTGCGGAATATCATCCGGGCGTGCGGCTTGGGCGGGTGCTCGGGAGGCAACTCGTCCTGCCGGGCCAGAACCGAGAACCGGTCCTCGGCCAGCCGTACGATCCGGTCGTGTTCCAGGTGCCCGGCGGCGGTGATCAGGATGTTTGAAGGACTGTAGTACCGCTCCCAGTACTCGCGCAACATTCCGCTATGAAATTGCTTGACTGTCTCCTTGGTGCCCAGGATCGGCTTGCCCAACGGGTGATCTTTCCAGAAACTACTCGAAAAGATCTCGTGAACCAGGTACTCGGGATTATCGACTTCGGCTTTCAACTCCTCGAGAATCACGCCCTTTTCTTTTTCGATGTCCTCATCGCGAAACAGCGGATTCAACGCCAGGTCGGACAGCACGTCGAAAGCGATCGGCACGTGCTCGTCCAACACCTTGGTGTTGTAGCTGACCATCTCCTTGGCGGTAAACGCGTCCAGCCCGCCGCCGACCGAGTCCACCGACCGCGCAATGTCCTCGGCGCTGCGATTCGAGGTGCCCTTGAACACCATGTGCTCGATAAAATGCGAGATGCCGTTTTCGTCCGGGGTCTCGCGCCGCGAGCCGGTAAGAATCCAGACCCCCATCGAAACCGAACGTACGTGCGGCATCGCCTCGGTAATCACGCGCACGCCATTCGGCAGAGTTGCAGTTTCGATTTCTCGGATTTTCAATGAAGAACCGGCCATTTCACCCCAGGAGAGTTCTTCTAAGATTGTCTCATAGCGCCGCCCCTACCCTGGTGCGGCTCAGCGCCACCTCCATCGCAGACCTCAGTTTCGCGGCACCGATACAGCGCTGTACATACCCGTCGAGCACCTCCATCATCGGGGAGCCGCGCGCGGCCGCCTCAACGGGCATTTCCTCGGTAGGCGTATCGCGTTTCAGTCCCATCATCGGGGAGCCGCGCGCGGCCGTTGTTTCGGGTGCGATTGATTGGACTCCTGAGCATGTTTCAGTCCCCTCCATCATCGGGGAGCCGCGCGCGGCTTTACTCCGAACGCTTTCTTAATTTGAGAATCCGTAGTTTCAGTCCCCTCCAGCATCGGGGAGCCGCGCGCGGCATTCGAACGCCGCATCAAGCCCGAAGGACACATCAGTTTCAGTCCCCTCCATCATCGGGGAGCCGCGCGCGGCCGCAAGAAGAACAGGTTGTTATCACCAAACTCTCCGTTTCAGTCCCCTCCATCATCGGGGAGCCGCGCGCGGCGCCAGAATTAAGAATCCGGTCATCGCTCGATCCATGTTTCAGTCCCCTCCATCATCGGGGAGCCGCGCGCGGCGGAAATGGATGCGCAGCATTACCGGCCAGTGCTGACAGTTTCAGTCCCCTCCATCATCGGGGAACCGCGCGCGGCGTTGAGATCGCCCGCTATCGAACTTCCATCTTGAAAAAGTG
>JBBQGC010000037.1:0-55470 GCA_038322705.1 Bryobacterales bacterium
CCAAGAGCCCTGAACCGACCCAGCGCTCGCGCTGATCCCCGCCGTGCCAACGTTTCACGTTTCGGCAAACAGTCTCCACAATCGAGAACGCCGACTCGATCACGTTAGTGCTGGCGAGCGTCTTTCGCAATTGCATCGGCACGCCGAGCCGATGCACAGTAAGAGTTTCCTCCATCCCTTCACCCAAGCTGCGGGCCGCACTCGGATTGAGATCCATCAATTCGCGATGTAGCAAGTCGAGCGCCTGTTTGGCAGCGGCGTAGTCTTCCAGAGCGTAGGCCGCATTGAGCCGTTTAGACACCTCCGGCTTGTGTTCTTCACTCAGATGGGCCAGCACGTTCCGGCGTTTGTGGACCTGGCAGCGCTGGATGCACGCCGCTTCACCGCCGTACTTTTTCACCGCTGCGGTCAGAGCCTTGCCGCCGTCCAGAATGTGTAGCCGCGGTTGGCTGAAATCCAGGCCGCGACTCATCAGGTCGCCCAGCAATTCACCCGCGACCGTCGCATTCTCCGTGGCCCCTTGCCGGATGCCCAAGAAGATCGTCGGCTAATCCCATCCAGGATGTTTCAGCCGCGTCTGTTCGGATTCGCTCCGAAAGTTGAAGTAGGGTGCGTAATCCAGTTCAGCAAGGTGCAGGTCCTCGAAGATCCGGCCACCGATATCGGCTGTAAACTCCGCCAAGTTAGCGCGCCGGCTTGCCGCGTCAGAGAGGACGACGCGAAAGAAGATCGCTGGATCACCTGACCAATCATCTCCAACCGACCATCTGATCCGAACCACATCGGGGTGTAGGCTGCCTTCCAAGGTTCGCAAATCGTTTGCGAGCCGCGCGACTAACTTTTCATCCTGAACGCGAGGAAATGGCATCTCTCTATGAGAATACCGCGTAGGGCACGAAAGAAAGAATGGCGTTCCCGCCGACTGGGAAGACCGGCGTAAATCTGACGCCGATCTGGTCACAGCGCTGAAAAGAGCGGGGTTTGTGATTGTCCGCATTCGTGGCAGTCATCACTTTCTGAGGCATGAGGATGGCCGAGCGACGGTGGCGCCGGTGCACCCGGACGAAACGATCGGACCCGGACTCCTTCACAAGATTCTGAGAGACTGCAAATTGACCGTTGACTTGTTGAACGTACTCCTACATTCCTAAGCAAAGCAGATACAGTAAACAGGAACGCGTCGCAAACCCGACAATCGACTGATTCATTCAAGATGGCTGACCCGGAAATGGTAAAGGTGGTGATGAGTCAGAGGACCAAGTGGCGTTCATAGATGTGCACATGCCGAGATGTGGCGTGTGTGGGGATCAGCCGATGGCGGAATCGGCTGGCCAGAGCTGCTCAAAGAACGGCGGGCTGTGATCCTCGCCGAGGCGGGTAGTGGTGAGAGTACCGAATTCGCGGAAAGGGCCCGGATGATGGCGCCTTCGAATGCCTGGTGAGGCCTACGCGTTTGAGAAGTCCGCGGGTCCGACCGCGGACTTCTATGGCATACTCCTGCTCGTGCATTAAGAGGCACGCCCCGCGGGTTGGGAATGTCGTGGACGAGAAAGAGCCGTGCCGGCGCCCGGCTGAACCGCTATTCGCGCGGGCGGCCTTTGCGGACGCGCTTCAACAGATGCTCCATGCGGCCCGTCAGCGTTACCGAGAGATCGGCCGAGAAGTGCATTTCGGGCACGCGATAGAGCTGTAGGCGGAAGCCCAGCTCGCGCTTCAGGAATCCGCGCGCTTTGTCGAGTGCGGCCAGTGCATCTTTGCGCGCGGCCTCTTCGGGCGGCATGCCCAGCCGGACCTCGGCGCGCTTCCTGTCGGGCGAAAGCAGCACTTCGGTGACGGTGAGTCCGGAGACGCGCGGATCGGACATCTCGTAACCGATCAGTTCGTCCAGCTCTTCGCGGAGCGCCTCGGATACTCGTTCTGCGCGATGTGGATCCATGTTCTTAGCTTAGGCGAGCCACTCGACGCCGCTCAAGACCAGAGCCGGTCCAAGGATTGATGCCGCTTCGTTTTCGACAGCCTGCAACACCTGTGCGGCACGGACGCGATCGCTTGAAACAGTGACGGCGGCCACCAGCGAATGCTGCCAGGTGTCCTGAAAATCGATTTCGGCGACGGCCACATTGAACTTCGCTCGCAGCCGGTCCTTCAAGCTTTTCACGACGTGACGCTTGTCTTTGAGGGAGTGCGCCTCGCCGATTTGCAGCTCGAGAGTCAGGACGCCAATTGCCGGATTCAAGCTACGCCGACAGGTCCGGCGCGACCTTCTCGGTCACGAAGCCCTCGATGATGTCGTCGACCTTCAGGTCGTTGTAGTTGGCGATGCCGATACCGCACTCGAAGCCTTGCTTGACTTCGCTGGCATCGTTCTTGAAGCGTTTGAGCGACTCGATCTTGCCGGTGAAGATGACCACGTTGTCGCGCAGCAGGCGTACCTGGCTGTCGCGCGTGATGACGCCATCCTGCACCATGCAGCCGGCCACCGTGCCGACCTTGGAGATGCGGAACACTTCGCGGATGGCGGCGCGGCCCTTGTACACTTCCTTGAACACGGGCGCGAGCATACCGGTCATGGCCTTCTTGATCTCGTCGAGCACGTCGTAGATGATCGTGTGCAGACGAACGTCGACCTTCTCGTGCTCGGCCAAGGCTGTTGCGCTGCGCTCCGGACGCACGTTGAAGCCGATGATGATTGCGTCCGACGCCGAGGCCAGCAGCACATCGTCTTCGTTGATCGCGCCCACGCCCGAGCGCAATACGCGAATGCGAACTTTGTCGTTGGACTGCTTCTGCAGCGTGTCGCTCAACACTTCGGCGCTGCCGCCGACATCCGTTTTGAGGATGATGTTGAGTTCCTTGACCTCGCCTTCCTTCAACTGTTCATGCAGTTTGTCGAGCGTCATGCGGCTCGACTTGGACATCGCCAATTCGCGATCCTTGCTCTCGCGGTACATGACGATCTGCTTGGCCTTGGCGGTATCGGTGACAACCTGGAACGTGTCGCCGACCTCGGGGAGAGAATCGAGACCGAGCACTTCGACGGGCATCGACGGACCGGCTTCCTTAATGGGATTGCCGCGGTCGTCGTACATGGCGCGGACCTTGCTGAACACCGATCCGCAGATGAAATAATCGCCGTTTCGCAGCGTGCCGTTGTGGATCAGAACGGTGGCCACAGGGCCGCGTCCGCGATCCAATTGCGCTTCCAATACCGTGCCCACGCCGGGACGCTCGGGATTCGCTTTGAGTTCCTGCATGTCGGCCACCAGCAGGATATTTTCGAGCAGCAGGTCGAGGTTAGTCTTCTGCCGAGCGGAAACGGGAACCATGACGGTATCGCCGCCCCAATCTTCGGGCAACAGACCGCGGTCGGAGAGCTGCTGTTTGATTCGTTCGGGCTGCGCGTCGGGCTTGTCGATCTTGTTGATGGCGACGATGATCGGAACCTTCGCCGCCCTGGCGTGATCGATGGCTTCGAGAGTCTGCGGCATCACGCCGTCCTCGGCCGCAACCACCAGCACGACGATGTCGGTCACCTTAGCGCCGCGGGCACGCATACGAGTGAAGGCAGAGTGGCCGGGCGTATCGATGAACACGATCTTGCGGCCGTTCTTTTCGATGTGATACGCGCCGATGTGTTGCGTGATGCCGCCCGCTTCCTTATCGGCGACATGGCTCAGACGGATGGCGTCGAGCAGGCTGGTTTTGCCGTGATCGACGTGGCCCATGATGGTGACCACGGGCGGGCGAACGACGCGATCGGCTTCGACTTCGGTCGACACCACGTCCTGCGCGGACTCTTCCTCGTAGCTGATCTTGTTGATCGACGCGCCGAATTCGCGGGCGACCTGTTCGGCGAGCTTGCCGTCCAGGGCTTGGTTGATCGTCGCGAACACCTTCTTCTCAACCAGTTTCTTGATAACGAGGTTGGCTTTGACGCCGAGCTTTTCGGAAAGCTCCTTGACGGTGATGCCTTCGGAGACCGTGATCTCGCGGTCGATGGTGGGCAGCGCCATCTGCACCGAGCGACGAGGTCCGACTTTGAGCTTACCCTCCTGCTCCTCGCGATCGCGCGGGGCATGGCCCTTTGGCTTAGGACGCCGCTGATCGGGCAACGGTCCGGGAGGCGGAAGCGGCGCGGTGGGATGCATCGGCCGGCCGCGCAAGGGTTGGCGGCCACCGGGGCCACCAGGTCCGCCGGGCGAGGGCATGCCGGGTCCGCGCATGACGGGCTGGCCGGGACGGATCGGGCCGCGATAAATCGGCTGGCCGGGAACGGGCGACGACGCCGGGCGGCCGGGCATGGGCATGCGGGGCACAGGTTGGCCTGGTCCGGCTTTGGTTTGAGTTTGGGCGAGCTTGGCGACCAGGTCGGGACGCGGCGGCACGACGGGGCGCGCGGTGGGCTGTCCGACGAGGTTGGGACGATTGGGCTGGCGAAGCTGCGGCTGGGACTGTTGCGACCCCGGCATGTTCGATTGCGAGGGCGAACGCGGCGGCTGCGGGCGAGGCGATTGCGGGGCTTGGCGCGGGATGCCGGGCGTGGCCATCGCGACCGGTGCGCCGGGCGTGGCAGCAGGCGGCGGCGGAGGCGGCATGGCAGGCGCGAGGGGCTTTGCGAGATCGGCGGGCAAGGGCGCACGCGGACCCGATAGAATCTGCCCGGGCCTTGGGGCGGTGGGCACCGGACGTGCCGGCAGCGATGTACCTACGCGAGGCAGCGAGTGCGCGGATGGCTGTGAAGGCGCGCGATTTAGCGGCGGTTGCGCGGGACGGGGCGGCTGCGCGACCGGAGTGCCCGGGGTTGCCGGAGTAGCCGGACGAGCTGCAGCGGGAGGCGCGACAGGCAGCGACGGCGGGGGTGGCGAACCCGGTTCGGTACGGGCAGCGATGGTGGGGCGCACCGGTTCGGCGCGGCCAGCCAGTGGCGGGCGGATGGGCTGTGCGCGCACCGGAGCCGGCGCAGCCACCTGGTTCACCGCCTCGGCCGCAACCGGCTGCGCTGCGGCTTCAGCAAGCGGGGCAACGGGCGCCGGTTCCGGAGCTGCCGTTTCCTTTGCGCTGACCGCCTCGGGCTCTGGCTTTGTCTCAATGGCGGGCTCACGCTCAGCAGGTGCGGAGGGTGGTGGCGCCTCGCCGGTCTCGAATCCGAAATACTTCCGTATTTTGAACAGGACGTCGTCTTCCAGGGAGCTGGAGTGGGTGAACTTCTCAGTGAAGCCCAACTCCGGGAGCACATCCAGGATCACCTTGGATTTCACTTCAAGCTCCTTCGCCAGCTCATTGATTCGAATCTTCTTCATAAGAAAGACTGCTTGTCGAATAAACCCCTCGCGCCCCTTGTTGCCCTTACGCGCCAATTCGTTGTTCAAGGATGAGACTGCCGGGCCGCTGTACGGAAAGCTTGCGCCGCCGTCTGTGGCCAGTGCCTATTCGGTGAGTGGAGAGACTCCCGAGCGAACCGCTGAACGTGAATGATACGAAGACCTTGTCCCTGCAATAACCGCTGCCCGCGCTGATCGTGAAACGAACCGCGCTTCTTATCGTAACAGATCGTTCTATTGTACGTGAGAGTCCTGTTCCACCGCATGGGTACCCGGATCGGCCGCCTCATCTTCCGGGAGATCGGCAAGCGTCGAATGCCCGTGGGCCAAGCCGGAAATGCCAGGATCGTCCGCCTGGCCTTCGGGAACGAGCTCACCCTCCGCGATCTCCGTTTGGACTTCGCTCTGCTGAGTTTGACCGGGCTGGCCCGCCTGGAATTCGGCCTCGCCCTCGGGCGTATTCCAGTGTTCCTGTACCACTTCTTCGCGCGCCGGACTGGGCGCTTCAAACTGCCCGTAGTAGCCGTTCACCGATTGTTGAATCTGCTGGACCGCTTCGGCGTCAACACCTTCGATCGACTCCAAATCCTCGGGCGTCATGGATCCCAACTTCTCAACGGTGCCGACGCCGCCCTTGACCAGCCGGTCGAGAACCTCCTCGGTCATGCCATGCTCGAGCAGCACAGATACGGGGGCGCCCGGCACCACAAGGGTCGCCATCTGCGAAGCTACTTCCTGCCGCTTCTCTTCCTCGCTCTTGATGTCGATTTTCCAGCCCAGCAGCTTGGCCGCGAGCCGCACGTTCTGACCCTTCTTGCCGATCGCCAGCGACAGTTGCGTGTCGTCGACGACTACTTCCATGTGCTTGCCGGGCAGATCGACAATCGAGACGCGCGAAATCTTCGCCGGGCTGAGCGCGTGCGTGGCGAACAACACCGGATCTTCCGAGTACTCGATGATGTCGATCTTTTCGCCGCGCAACTCGCGGATGATCGACTGCACACGCATGCCCTTCATGCCGACGCATGCGCCGACGCTATCGACGTCGCGATCGCGGCTGACGACGGCGATCTTGGTGCGCTCACCGGCTTCGCGAGCGCAGGCTTTGATCACAACCGTGTTGTCGTAAATTTCGGGCACTTCCTGTTCGAACAGGCGCATGACGAGCTCCGGCGCGGCTCGGGAAACAATCACGCCCGCGTTCTTTCCGGCTTTCTCCACGCTCTTGATGACACAGCGGGCGCGATCGCCCACGCTGAAGTTCTCGAGGCGCGATTGCTCCTTCTTGGGCAGGCGCGCTTCCGTTTTGCCCAAGTCGACCATCAGGTCCTGCCCCTCGATGCGCTTCAGGGTACAGTTCACCAACTCGCCGACGCGGCCCGAATACTCCGAGTGGATCGTCTCGCGCTCAGCCTCGCGAACCTTCTGGAGGATGACTTGTTTGGCGGTCTGCGCGGAGATTCGGCCCAGCGCTTCGGTCGGCTTGGGGATGCGGACCTCCGCGTCGATCTCGGCGGCGGGGTCCAACTTGAGAGCATCGGGCAGACTCATCTCGCGCCCGGGATCCTGGACCTCTTGGACGACCTTGCGGATGCCGTAGATCTGAATCGAGCCGGCCTGATCGAGGTCGGCCACCAGATCCTCCGTCGTGCGGAAGTGTTTCCGCGCGGCCACCAGCATTGCGTCTTTCACCGCGTCCAGTACAATCTGCGGATCGATTCCTTTCTCTTTACTCAGGATCTCGATGGACTGATAGATTGATGCCACTCTCGCTCCCCTTACTCTTCGTTGTTATCGTAGAGAAAACTACCACTCGAATTTGAGATTCGCCTTTTCGATTTGACCTAAATCGAACTGGAGAGTTTTGCCCGGCGCGGCCTCAAGCGTGACTTTGTCATTCTCAAATGCGGCCA
The DNA here is from genome assembly GCA_038322705.1 of Bryobacterales bacterium. Taxonomy (GTDB): domain Bacteria; phylum Acidobacteriota; class Terriglobia; order Bryobacterales; family Bryobacteraceae; genus TMP-7. Next base: position 7,235 of record JBBQGC010000037.1, read on the forward strand.
GCAAACCTTCCCAATGGCGCTGATTGTCGATGGGCTCCCGCAACACGACCTTTACCTTCTGACCTGTGAAGCGTTCGTAATCGCGGGGTTTGGTGAGCTTGCGCTCAACTCCTGGCGAGCTGACTTGTAGCGTGTAGCGCTCGCCTGGGATAATCTCCTCCATGTCCAGAATGGTGCCGACATTGTGAGAGATCATTTCGCAATCGCCGTGCGTAACGCCCGCGGGCTTGTCGATGTAGATCCTTAGCAGGCGCTGTTTGCCGCCGCCGAGCAGTTCCACTTCTACAACCTCAATTCCTTCGGACGCACCGACTCGTTCCGCGATTTCGCGGACCCTTTCCGTGACGGTTTCCTTCGCGTTCGCGGCCATGTTTGCGCTGGTGTTTGTGCCAATAAAAAAGTGGGCTTTCGCCCACTCTTTGGCTTCGACTTTTCCATTGTAGCAGAGCTTACTGCTCAGGGCACTGTTTTTGGGCCGGGAATGCCGAATTCGTGCGTACTGGTAAGCCCAACGGCGTTACGGCAGCTCACGAACCTGAACGTTCCGGAAGCGGTGTTTCCCACCCGGGATCCAGCGATTGCCGCCGTGCACCTGGACCGCGATCATGCCATCGCCAGCCCCGCCGGGAATATGGTTCGCCGTGTCCGTCCAGTCCGTGATCCGGACCCCGTTCAACCAGACCTGAATGTGCGGCGTTTCCCCTTCGATTCGCGCGCGGAGTTGGTTCCAACTGCCCGCCTTCCAAACCTCCTGCCAGTTGGGAGTGACTCCTCTGACGCCCTGCAACTTCTCGCCGTAGACGCCGCCGATCGCGCCGCCGTCAAGGTAGTCGAGCAGGACTTGATACGCCTCGCCCTTCTCGGTCGAGCGTAGAAACAATCCGCTGTCGCAACCGTAATCGGGGTTCACCTCGAGCGAGACTTCGAAGTTCCGGTATTTCCGATCGGTCAGCAGAATGCCGCCGTTTCCGGGCTTGTCCTGTGCGCCGGTGATGATGCCGTTCTCTACTTTCCAGGCCTGTGTGTTCCCGTGATGGTTCACCTGGCTGATGTGCCAGCCGTTCAGATCCTGGCCGTCGAAGATCGTCTGGAAGGCGGAGTCGCCTGGCGCAAGCTCGAACTTGTGTGCGACCGGTTGCGCCATGACCCGCTGCTTGTCGACCAGGTCGGCATCGATCGCATCGAGCGCGTCGAGCGCTGCTTTTGTGCTCGTCAGATTGTCGCGCTCGAGCGGAACCTGGATAGTGCGCCAACGCGCGAAATGGATGTTGTTGTGCTTCAGAGTGAGCGCGTGTACACGGGAGGCCTGGGCCCACATGGGGGTACGCACAGTCGCCAGGTTGATTCCGTTTGCGAGTACGCCGGCATCGAAGCTACCCATCTCTTCGCCATCGATACGCAGCGTGTACTTGCCGGGTTGCAGGCCACGAACGGTCATCATTTCGCGATTGATGGCGTCCTGGAAATCGGAGGAGCGCACGGTGAGCGCCATGACCGGATCATCGGTATCGATAGCCATCGGCAAAGCGCGATCGGTTTGCGTCCATGAGATCGTGCGGCCGAACTCGAGGCCGGAGAGCGACGTATTTTCCGGCGGAGCGGCCTTGCGTCCCGCGGCGTCGATTGCAACCGTGCTCACGACGGCGGGCGCGTGCCAGGCTTTCAATAATGATTCGGCCATGATCAGGTGGCCCGCGGCGCCGGGATGAACGCGATCGGGAATGATCTTCTGCGCGGCTTCGGGGTCGGCGGCTTTCGCGCGCTCGAGCATTGCTGTGACGGGCCGGTTCAGGTCGGCGACCAGCAGGTCTTTCGAGCGCCCCAACTCGGCAATGAAATCCGAATAGCGCAGCAGCGTCGCGTTGTAGCCGCCTTCGAAACGCGGGGCGCGCGTGACATCGTCGTACGGCGACGGCTGGATGGCGGTGATGCGGACTCCGGGCAGGTTGGTCTGGAGTTGCTTGACGATGTCGCGGTAGCCGTTCGAATAGATGTCGAAGAGCTGCTGGTCGAAGGCGCGGCTGCGGCCATCGTTCATACCGAGCATGATGGTGACAACCGTGGGACGGTAGGCTTCGACATCGCGCGCCAGCCGCACACGCACGCCTCCGCCACCGCCGCCGGTGACGCGATCGCCTCCCCAACCGGAGTGGATGAAGGTGATTTTGCGGCCGGGGAAGCGGGTGACGGCATACGTCTCGACGAACGTCGTGTACAGGCGTTGATCGGTGATGCTGTCTCCGTAGAACACGACGCGGTCGCCGTCTTTGAGGTAGAAGGCGTCCTGCGCGATGCAGACGGTCATCACAAGCGTCGTGGCGAGGGCGAGTTTGCGCATCAGTTGATTCACGGTGTCTCCGAAGAACACATCGTATCCCAATCACCATGGCGTTCGGCGTGGCACAATCGGCGCGGGGTCGCGAACTTGGGAGAGTCGCACTTCGGCGATCCCACAACGTTTACGTGCGTCGGTGACTCAGGCGGGCGAAGAGCAGTGTAGAACAACGTGATGCGCGACGATGGCGAACCGCACAAGGCTTTTCCAGAAGCGCCAGTCCTGGGAATCACGAAGTGGACGGATTCGAACACTCTCGAGACGGAGGCTTGTTTGGACTTGATGAGGATCTCCCACATAGAAACCACGCTGAACAGGAGCCTCGCCTCACTTGTCCAACAGCTGTTGCACTCTCGACGGCACCCGCACAGCCCATAACAGGACCATCGTATTCACCATTGCCCGTCCTGGAAAGCCGCAGCCTCGACGGCGCTCATTGGCTTCTCCCAGCCTTCCGGCAACAAGGGCCCGAGGTGCCGTTCCGACCCGACGATCCGTTTCTTGGGCGACGGCGGGGCTGGCGCCAGTAACGCGACATCCTTGCCGCGGCGCTGGATGATGATCTCCTCCCCGTTTTCCATCTGGTCCAGGAGCCGGGAGAGGTGCGTTTTCGCTTCTTGGACGCTGACGCGGGTCACGAACCCAGCTTAGTGATTCGATGTTGTTATTTCAACAGACTCGCGAGTGCTGGAGCTTCATCGTTTCTCCATATCTCCGAAGACAGCCTCATCATTGGTGAAAGGTCCGATCGTTCGGCGCCCCCTTGTTGGCACGAGCGGCAGTTTGACGCGTTTGCGAGGTCTGGCTCTATCTTCATCCACGATCCGTTCGATGGCCTGGAGGATGAGTTGCCGCGCGGAGCAACCGCGGTGCTCAGCCGCTTCATGCAACTCTTGGTGTAACTGGACCGGGATATCGAGCGATGTGCGGATGGTTTTGGCTTTCACGGCGAACCCATTGTATGAACCCGACTTGCGTAAATCAATCGCTACGATAACGAAGTGCGTGGGATTTCGAACGACGCCCGAAGCCGAACGAGCGCGGTCACGGCTAAAGTCGCTTATGTTCTGTGAACCTGGACGCTCGAGCTCGCGGAGGGCCTGGACGATCGGGTCTTCATAGCGCACAGCGGCGTCCGCCCCGAATGTCGCGAAAGGACGGCTCTGGCGCGGCCCGCGCTTTCTAGACACGTTTGCGCCGGCCAGTGACTTCGGCGGACACTTCCCTTCCGACTTGATGAACGTAGGCGGCCAACTCGTCCATGGTTTCAAAGCCGATGCCTTCGCCCCGGTCGATGGAATCTGTCGCTTCCTTGGTTGCGGAGCGTAGCCATTCGATCAAGGCCTTGTTTTCCCGCTCGCCCTGCTCGAGAAGTCGCAGACCTTCCCGCACGACTTCGCTCGCGTTGCTAAAGCGGCCGGACGTGATGCCCTCGTCAATGAAATATCGAAATGTTCAAGCTACCAGCCGCCCGAGTTGCTCCTTGATATACGCGAGCAGCGCGGCTGGGGGCTGCGAAGCATCCACCGGCAAGCGCAGCACTCCCGCTGGAGTGAATTGCGCGCCCGCGGTGTGGCTCACCACGTTCATCAATCGCGCCGGGTCCACCTTCGACGCTTCATGGAACTTCAGATTCAGCGCGCCACCCCGGCGATCGATCGACTCAATGCCGATGTTCTGCGCGATCGTCTTGAGAATCGAGAAGCGCAGCAGGTTCACCACCGCTTCCGGCGCGGGACCGTAGCGGTCGGACAACTCCGCCAGCGCCTTCTCGCCTTCTTCCGGCGATCTGACATCGGCAACGCGCTTGTAAGCACGCAGCCGTTGATGCTCGTCGGAGATGTAATCGGCCGGGATGCGGATATCCAGCCCGAGATTCAACGTCGAGTGAAGCTGTAGCGGAACTTCTTCGCCGCGCAACTCCTGCACTGTCTCCTCCAACATGCGGACGTACATGTCGAATCCCACGGCTTCGATGTGCCCGTGCTGCTCGCCTCCCAGCAGATTGCCCGCGCCGCGCAACTCCAGATCTAGAGCCGCGATTTTGAAGCCCGCGCCGAGGTCGCTGAACTCCTTGAGCGCCGCGAGACGCTTGCGGGCAATCTCGCTCAACTCGGTATCGACCGGGATCAACAGGTACGCGTAAGCGCGGCGGTTCGAGCGCCCCACGCGCCCGCGCAACTGATACAGCTCGGACAACCCATAGCGCTCGGCATTCTCGATGATCATCGTGTTCGCGAGCGGAATGTCGAGCCCGTTCTCGACAATCGTAGTGCACACGAAGACGTCGTACTCGTGGCGCATGAAGCCGAGAAGAACGCGCTCCAACTCCGCCTCGCCCATCTGTCCGTGTCCCACTCCGATGCGGCAATCGGGCAGCATCTCCTGAATCGAAGCCGCGCGTTGAAAGATGCTGTCCACGCGATTGTGGACGAAGTACACCTGCCCGCCGCGGCTCAGTTCCTGTTCGATCGCAGCCTTCACGAGATCCTGATCGTAGTGGGCCACCACAGTGTGTATCGCCAGCCGGTCCTTGGGCGGCGTCTCGATCATCGACATGTCGCGGATGCCCAAAAGAGACATGTGCAGCGTGCGCGGAATCGGCGTGGCGCTCATCGTGAGCACGTCCACGTTCTTCTTCAACTGCTTCAGCCGCTCCTTATGGCGGACGCCAAACCGCTGCTCTTCGTCGATGACGAGCAAGCCGAGATCGCGAAATTGCACATCGGCGGAGAAGATGCGGTGCGTCCCGATGACGATGTCCACCTTGCCGTCGCCGATTTCCTCGATCGCCGCCTTCAACTCCTTGTTCGACCGGAACCGGCTCAGCAATTCCAGCTTCACCGGGAATGGAGCAAAACGGCGCTTGAATGTTTCGAAGTGTTGGAACGCGAGAACGGTGGTGGGCGCGAGCAATGCGACTTGCTTGCCGTCGCCTAGCGCTTTGAACGCCGCGCGCATGGCGACCTCCGTTTTGCCGTACCCCACGTCGCCGCACAGCAGACGGTCCATCGGCTGCGTGGCTTCCATGTCGCGCTTCACCTGTTGAATGGCCGTGACCTGATCCTTGGTGGGCGTGAATTCGAACGCGTCCTCGAATTCGCGCTGCCAGTTGCTTTCTTTTGAAAACGCGAATCCCTCGGCCATGCGACGCTCGGCGTAAAGCTTGAGAAGCTCGTCGGCCATGTCGCGCATCTTCGCTTTGACGCGCGATTTTGTCCGCGACCACGTGGCCCCGCCCATGCGGTCGAGTTGCGGCTTCGCGTCGCCCGCGCCCCGGAATTTCTGAACCAGGTCCATGCGGGTGAGCGGAACGTACAGCTTCGATTCACCCGCGTACTCGAGCAACATGAAGTCGCCCTTCTGGTCGCCTTGCGTGATCTCGCGAAGACCAAGAAACCGGCCGATGCCGTGGGACGTGTGCACCACGTAATCGCCCGGCTTGAGGTCCGCGATGTCGGCGGCGAAGGCGGCAAGCTGCGTCTTGGTGAGCGATGGGCGCGCCGCGAGATCGGAGGTGTCGAACAGATCGTCGCTGCCAATCAGCACCAGGCGCGCGCCGCTGAAGACGACGCCCTTCCGCACCGCGCCTTTGATCAGGTACGTGCTGGCTGTGTCGCCGGTGAGATAGCCGCGCTCAGTCAGCGTGGTGCGCCCGTCCGCGCTGGGATCGAGACCTAGTTGGAATGGAACCGAGTATTCCTGAAGAATGTCGGCAAGCCGCTCGAGACCGCCGACTGTTGGAGCAAAGAAAGCTACGCGATGGCCCTGCTCAACGAGAGTCTTGGCTTCGGCGACTGCTACCTGCATGCTGCCGTGAAAGGCCGTCGAGGGTCGCGAAGGAATGTGCAGCGAGTCGTGCGAAAACGTACCCAGTTCCAACTCGCGCAACTGCAGTTCGGTGTTGTCGGCGATCTGCGCTTGTAGTTCGCCGCCGCGGAAATAATTTGCTTCGGCCGAGATGGGCGTTTCGCGTTCGGGATCGGCCAAACGCTTCCACAGACGCTCTGCAGCGCCCGTGATCTGCTCCGGTTCGTCCAAAACAATAATCGGATCCGTTGTGAACGAGAGCAGCGAATGGGCGCGCGGATGACGCATCGGGACCGCGAACTCCCAACCGGGAAACGCATCGCCGGGACTGACGATCCCTTCGTAATTCACCGCCTCGGCCAACTCGTGGAACAGGGCTCGCGAACGTGGATACTCGACCAGCGGCAGCACCGTCGCTTCATTCACCTTCAGCACGGAGCGCTGCGTTTCCGGATCGAATCTGCGGATCGAGTCGATCTCGTCACCGAAAAATTCGACGCGCACGGGACGGCTCGATTCCGCTGGAAAGACGTCGAGGATGCCGCCGCGCACGGAGTATTCACCGACCATCTCCACCGGCTCGCGGCGTTCGTAACCGATGCTCTCCAAATGCGCGGTCAGCAGATCGAGCGGCAGTTCTTCACCACGCCGCAGGGTGAGCGCGAGCTGACGGTAGAACTCCGGCGTTTCCGTCCGCAGCAGCGCGCTGGCGATGGGGGCGATCGTGATCGGAACTTTTTGTGTAGCCAGACGCCACAATCCGATCGCGCGCTTCTCCACAATCTCGTTATGGGGCGACAGACGCTGATGCGGAAGTACGTCGTAGGCGGGGATGGCTTGCGGCGCGGGAAGATCGGGCCGGTCCACGAGCAGATCGAAAAATGTTTCGACGAGCTCGAGCAGCGTGTCGGCCTGTTTATTGCCATCCACGACGACCAGCAATGGACGCTCAGTGGCCTGCGCGAGCAACACCAGGTAGATCGCCTTCGCGGTGGTGGTGAGCCCCGATAACGAGAGCCGCTTCGTCTCACGGCGCAGCACTTGGCCAACGAGATCCTGAAAGGCCGCGTCACGCGCGAGCGCGGTGAACAGGTTCGCAATGGCCGGGTGCTTCACTCGTTCGAACTCGCCGCCGAACGCGCCAGCAGCCGCTCGACGATGTTGCTGGTGGAATATCCGGGCTCCATCGGCAGCGTGAGCACGCGCCCTCCCGCTTGTTCCACTTCCTCACGGCCAGCGATGAAGTGCGACCAATCCGCGCCCTTCACCAACACATCGGGCAACAACGTGGCTATCAACTCGCGCGGCGTCTCTTCGTCAAATAGCGTCACGGCATCGACTGCGGCGAGCGATGCTGCGAGAGCGGCGCGCTCACTCTGGCTGATCAACGGGCGCGACGGACCCTTCATTCGCGAGACGCTGGAATCGGTATTGAGGCCGAGTACGAGCACGTCGCCCAACGAGCGCGCCTGCTCGAGCAAGCGGATGTGTCCGGGATGCAGCAGGTCGTAACAGCCGTTGGTGAACACCGCTTTCAGGCCGCGTTCTTTCCAATCGCGGCGGGCTTCGAGCAAATCGATTCGGGAATACAGTCGGCCCATCGGTAGGAACCTCCATTGTATCGTTGACGTGTGGAGCAGACGCGGACAGCATCCGAGCGAGTGGCGGGAGTCTTGGCGACGTGGTTCGGATGCGGCTACTCGCCGTTTGCACCAGGCACCGCCGGATCTCTGGGCGCGATCGTTCCCGCATATCTGCTCACGAATTACGCGGGTTGGCCTGTGTGGATTTGGCCCGCCGCCGCGATCGCAATCACAGCGCCGGCGATATGGGCCGCGGACGTTACCGCCAGGCTCGCCGGGAAGAAGGATCCAGGCTTGGTCGTCGTCGACGAGGTCGCGGGACAGTGGCTTGCGCTCGCGCCATTGCATAATCTCAATTGGAAAGGCGCTCTCGCCGCGTTCCTCCTGTTTCGCATTCTCGATGTCTTTAAGCCGCCGCCCGCGCGCCAATTCGAGCGCTTGCCTGGAGGAACAGGCATCGTGGCGGACGATCTGATGGCGGGCATTTACGCCGCGCTGATATTGTGGCTCGCCGTTACCTTCTTCCCTGGCTCGATACAATAGGAATTCATATCATGGCGACGCGAAAAGATGACGGACGGCCGCAGATTACAGCAGTTGCACCGGCAGCCGCGATACCGGGAGGAGAATTTCAGATACGCGGCCGCGCGCTCGGCGCCGAGCCTCGCCCCAAGGTGTCCATTGGCGATGCCGAAGCGTCGATTGTGATCGGTTCGGAGAGTTATATGGTGGTGCGCGTTCCCGAAGGCGCGTCGGGCGGCGACCTGGTCGTGAGTCCCGCGGGAAACTCGCACTCCAACAGTTGGAGCTGCGACGTTGGAATTCTGATCGCCGACAACGTCCACCCCGTCGCGAACCCGGCTGTCGATCGCAATGGAAACATCTTCACGACGTTCAGCGGATCGCGCGGGCAGAAGACGCCGGTGGCCGTGTACAAGATCGATTTGAATTACACGCCCAAGCCGTTCGTCAACGACATGATGAACGCCACGGGCCTGGCGTTCGACAGCGAGGGCATCCTCTACGTTTCGAGCCGCTACGACGGCATCGTCTACGAGGTGACTCCCAGCGGCCACATGTCGGTGTACGTCGAGGGAATGGGCGTCGCGACCGGGCTGGCGTTCGATCGCGATGAGAATCTGTACGTGGGCGATCGCAGCGGCACGATCTTCAAGATCAGCCGCACCCGCCAGATTTACGTGTTCACGACTTTGGAGTCGTCGATCGCGGCGTATCATCTCGCCTTCGGTCCGGATGGTTATCTGTACGTCTCGGGGCCCACCACCTCGAGCCACGACGCGGTGCAACGCTGCGCGCCGACGGGCGAAGTCGAAGTCTACTATCGCGGGTTGGGCCGCCCTCAAGGGATTGCATTCGATGCCGACGGCAACTTGTACGTGGCCGCCTCGCTCGGTGGACGGCGGGGCGTTGTGCGTATTGATCGCGATCGCAAAGCCGAACTGTTCCTTTCTGGCCCGGGCATTGTCGGACTCGCGTTTACGCCCTCGCGCGCCATGGTGGTTTCAACAAATAGCGCCTTATACCGCATTGATGTCGGGATCGCCGGATACAAGGTAGTCTAGCGAATGGCGGAGACCTTACCCGACGCGGAGATTATCGCCGTCGGCAGCGAACTGTTGACGCCCGCCCGGCTCGATACGAACTCGCTTTACCTGACCGAAAAGCTGAATGCTTTGGGGGTCGAGGTGGTGCGTAAAACGATTGTCGGCGACGACCGCGAGCGCCTCGCCGCAACGGTTCGTGAGTGCAGCCGCGCCGCGCGCCTGGTGATACTCACTGGCGGCCTGGGCCCGACCGAAGACGATGTGACACGCGATGCCGTTGCACTGGCGACGGGCCGCGAATCTCGCGTCAACGAAGATGTTCTTGGGTGGCTCGTGAATCGCTTCGAGAGAATGGGCCGCAAGATGGCCGAGATCAACAAGCGGCAGTCGTACATTCTGGACGGCGCTGAAGTGCTGCCGAATCCGAACGGCACAGCGCCGGGCCAGTGGATCGATCACGACGGAACAATTCTGATGCTGCTACCGGGGCCGTCCCGCGAGTTGAAGCCGATGTTCGAGCAGGAGTGCCTGCCGCGGCTCGAGCGCATCCTGCCGAAACAGATTATCCGCACTTTGTTTTATCGCGTGGCGGGCATGGGCGAGTCGGATTTGGACGCCCTGATCGCTCCTGTGTACACGCGCTATACGAATCCGGTTACCACCATACTCGCGGCTGCGGGCGATATTCAGATTCATCTGCGGGCCCGCTGCGAAACCGCATCGGAAGCCGAATCGCTGCTCGCCGAAGTGGCTCCGCAGATCGAAACGCTGCTTGGCGAGCGCATCTATTCGAAAGATGGATCGGCACTCGAGGCGGTTGCCGGCAATCTCTTGCGCGAGCGCCAGCAGACGATCGCGGTTGCCGAGAATTGCACCGGCGGCATGCTGGGCGAGCGCATCAGCTCGGTCCCGGGAAGTTCAAATTACTTCGTGGGAGGATTCGTCACCTACACCGAGCGGATGAAGACGGAGTTGTTGGGCGTCGCCGCGGACCTGCTCGAAGCGCACACCGCGGTCAGTGAAGAGGTAGCACGCGCGATGGCCGAAGGGGCCCGTCAGCGAACCGGGGCCACGTACGCTTTGTCGGTGACCGGAATCGCAGGGCCGGACGGCAGCTCCGAAGCGACACCGGCCGGCACCGTTTTTCTTGCATTAGCCGGACCCGACGGAACCACCGCACGAAAATTCCGATTCCCCGGCGATCGTGAACGCGTGCGCGGCTTCGCGGTTCAAACCGCGCTCGATATGCTGCGCCGCGCAATGCTACGGGCGCCCGCTCCCGACTCCTGGCGCGCCTGCTAACCCGTCCACCAGTATTCGCGCGAGTTTCGCGATCAGCAGCGACCCCTTGTTATCCGGCCCGTAATCGATCTTCGGCATATCGTCGCAAGTGATCGCCATCGCTACGCGCGCTTTGGGCGAGTACACGATGCCCACATCGCTGCGCAGCGCATCGAGCGCGCCGGTTTTATTCGCGACAGGTGTATCGCCGAAGTTGCGGCGGATGCAATCGTTATCGCGATTCCGCTTCAGCACGGCGATCATTTCCTTCGACGCAGCCGGATTCACCACTTGGCCCCGTTCGATCATCTCGAGCAGCGTCACCATCTCGCGCGGCGTCGTCACGCCCAAGCCGAAGCGCGAATTCTCGGGCAGCTTACCCGCCGCGCTCCAACCGCTCGGCGATTTCAAATCGTTGCCATCGCCGCGCACCTTGCGATTCGATCGGGTCTGCTTCAGGCCCAACCGGTCCATCATCGCGTTGACGCGGTCGGCGGTGAATCGATCGATGATCAGGTTGGTCGCTGTGTTATCGCTCAACACGATCATCAGATGCATGATGTCGCGAACCGGAAATTTCACGCCATCGGAGAACTCGGTGAGCACGCCCGACCCCGATACTTTGTCGGCGTCGCGGAGCGTGATCTCATCGGTCCACTTTGCATCGCCATCGGCGACGGCTTGAAATACAGCGGTCATGATCGGGAGCTTGATCGTGCTCGCAGTGCGGACGCGCTCGTTCTCGCGCAATCCGTACGCGGCGCCCGAATCGAGATTCTTGGCATACAGGTACACCTTGCCTTCGAATCCCGCCATGGCATCGCGCACCTGCCGGTCGAGCGTGTTCTGCGCCGAAGCAACCGCCACCGCGAACACGGTCAGCGCTAACCTACTTCGCATCGGAGCCCGCCTGATTCGGAGTTGGTTTGGTCCACTCGCCAATCCAATCGAGAAACGTGTGATACCACAGCACGCTGTTCTGAGGCTTCAGGATCCAGTGGCCCTCATCGGGAAACAGCAGCAGCTTCGACGGCACCTTCTGCATCTGCAACGACGTGAAAAGTTGCATCCCCTGATCGACGGGAACGCGGTAATCGAGCTCGCCGTGGATGACCAGCGTCGGCGTCTTGAAATTCTCGACGAAATAGCTTGGCGACCACTTCGCGTACAGCTCCGGGTTCTGCCACGGCATGCCCTTGAACTCCCACAGCGGGAACCACAGTTCCTCGGTCGCGCCCGCCATGCTGCGCAGATCGAAAACGCCCGCGTGCGACACGAACGCCTTGAAGCGATCGGTGTGGCCGAGCAGCCAGTCCACCATGTAGCCGCCATATGATCCGCCCGCCGCAGCCATGCGCGTGGAATCGACAAAGGGGAAGCTCTCGACTTTGGCTGTCACAGCCATGATGTCCTCGAACGCCCGCCCGCCCCAGTCCGCGTTGATCTCGTCTACGAATTTTTGGCCATAGCCCGTGGACCCGCGGGGGTTCGGCATCACGACCACATAGCCCGCGGAGGCGAACACTTGCGGGTTCCAGCGATAGCTCCACGTCTCGCCCCACGCGCCCTGCGGACCGCCGTGTATGAGCAGCAGAACGGGATATTTGCGATTGGCCTGGAAGCCGGGCGGCTTTACCATGAATGCCGATACCTTGGCGCCTTCCGCTCCTTCGACAGAGAACTCCTCGAGCGCCGGCAGATTTACTTCCGATAACAGTGTGTCGTTCAAGCGCGTCAACGGCACAGCGGTTCCGCCCGACGACGAGGCCTTCATAATTTCGGTGGGGTGGCGCCCGCTCTGCTCGGTGTAGATCATCGTCTTGCCGTCCTTCGAGAACTGCACGTCGTCGACGGAAAGCGAACCGGTGACGATGGAGCGGAACCCGCCGCCATTCACGCCGACCATCTGCAAGGGGTGCCGGCCGCGATCTTCGGAAACGAAAAAGATGCGCTTGGAATCAGGCGACCACGTGATGCTCGACACCGAGCGGTCCAACTCTTCGGTGATCAGGTTGGGTGTGCCGGTAGCGCGTTCGAGCACGATCAGACGCCAGCGATCGCTCTCGTAGCCCGCGCGAGTTTGCGAGCGATAGGCGACGTACTTGCCGTCGGGCGAATACGCGGGCCCATTGTCGGCGCCGGGATTGTTTGTGATTTTCTTCGATTCACCGCCCGTGATGGGTACAACATAAAGGTCGGAATTTGTACTGGTGGCGAGATCGGCCGATGCATTGAAGGTATACATGACTTCGCTCGAATCGGGAGAAATCGCGTAGTCTTCCCCGCCCCCCAGGCTGAACGGCGGAGCGTCACGATTACCCGGCGTCAGATCGCGAACCGGACCGCCGCCCTCAATGGCGATGGGCATCGAGAGCAGATGCTGCCGCCGCTTGGCCTGCCATTCCGTCCAGTGCCGGTACAGCAGAGTGGTGTAAATGCGTGCGTGTGTCTTGGCCTTGCTCTCGGCGTCGATGTTCTGCTTGTTGCAGGCGGCGTCGAAGGTTCCGTTCACGCTGCATTCAGGATAGACGCTGCTTTCGAACACGATGAACTTCGCATCGGGCGATACCAGGACGCCGCTTGCTTCGGTAGGGATGTCGGTTAGTTGGCGCGGCGCCGACCCGTCGGAATTCATCAACCAAATCTGCGATGATCCGCTGCGCGTGGAGACGAAGACGATGCGGCCCGAGTCGAGCCACATCGGCCGATCGTTGTTTCCGGCCGACGTGATCGCGCGGGGAACGCCGGAGGAAACCGGAACGGTGTAGATCTGTTTCGGCTTGCTGTTCTTGTCGAGATCGACGGTTTGGACCGTGAAGGCAACCAGCTCTCCGTTGGGCGAGAGACGCGGTTCGCTGATGCGCTGCAACTGCAGCATCGTCTCCACGGTGAACGGCCTTTGAGCCAATGCGCTAATCGCCGAAAAGGCGAGAACGCCGAGAATGCGTCGCATGCTCCTAGTATGAATCGGCCGCGACTTGAAAGTGGTAGATTCGTTGGCATACGCCGGACTGAACCGTGACCGCCATGAGCGGTTTCGAGGTACGCACTTTGGATGTGGAAGCATGACGATGTCAAGCACGCACTTCAAGCCGCCGAAGAACGCTTCCTCGCGGTCGCGGCTCAGTATCGGGTTGCTGCTGCTGTGGACCGCGCTGTGTGGCGCGGAGTCGCGCGAGGCCGCTTGGATACCGGCGCGTTGGCATTCGCACGATCCGGCCACGCTGGAGTTGCTCAGGGCCGGTCCGGTCAACTGCATCCTGCTCGAGCGTGACGATTGGCACGAGACGATGGTGCGGGCCGCTAGGAAACAGGGACTGGCGGTGCTCGGAGTCATCCGGCCCGGCGAGACAGCCGCGATTACTTCGCGCTTGGCGGCACAGTTGGGAATGAACGGTGTCGTACTCGAAGGTGACTTCGAGCAACAGGCACTCGATTCCATCCGAGCCATCACGCAGAAGCTGGCGGTCATCGAACTGCCGAGCCGCGCACGCATACGACTCGATTCGCGCGACCCAATAACGGGAACGAATCAGGGGCTCTGGCCGGGACTCGAAATCGAGCACAACGGAAAGACTATCGTCGGCCCAACCAGCGCGCCGTGGATCAATACCAACGGCGGATTTTTGCGTTTCCTTGTCGCGCGCACTGGCCGTACAACGTGGCTCGCCGTCGATCCTCCACCGGGCAATGTCTTTCCTGTCGAGCGTTACCTGCAGGCGATCGGCGATGCTGCGATCCCCGGCGCGCGATGGGTGATCTCGATCGATTCGGATTTCGAGGCGCGCTTGCTCCGGCGCGAGAACGGTGCTGTGAAGGACTGGCGGCGCATCGCAGACCACCTCCGCTTCTATGAGCAATGGCGGCAGGCCTCGGCGTTCGGCACATTCGGAGTGATCATTGACCGCAAGACTGGCGGGCTGCTTTCGAGTTTTTTGCTGGACATGCTCGCCGCCCAACGCACATCGGCTCTCGTGATTCCGCCGGGTCGAGTCGAGGCCGGGTCCTTGAAGCGGCTGTCAGTGCTGCTCGATCTCGAGAAGGACGCGTTAAACACGGAAGAACGCCGGGCCGTTCAGGAGTTCGTCGATGACGGTGGGGCTGTATTGAATCCGCCCGCGACCGCACGCTTCCCCGAACCCTCGCCCGCTAAAATGATTCCCGAGCGCCGCGATCTGGATCGATTGCAGAGTCTATGGGAGATGGTGTACAATGCCACTCTTCGCAAGAATTTCGGAGTGCGGGCGTTCAACACGACAGGAATCCTCACTGCGGTGGTGACGCCCGACAACGGCCGGAGTGTGATCGTCCACCTGTTGAACTACACCGATTATCCGAGCGAGACCATCACGGTTCACGCACTTGGCAACTGGAAACGCGCGCGCCTGTACCGGCCCGATGCACCGCCGCGTGAGCTGACGGTTTATAAAGTTGCAGAAGGAACCGCGACGGACGTTGACGCGTTCACCACGTCGGCGGCAATTCACTTCGAGTGACGATTCTGATGACCGTTCGGATGCTCGGCCGTAATGGCTCGAATCAAAGCGTCCAGGTTCTCTTCTACGCGCGTCATTCGGACGTGCGACGCCTCCATGTGTTGCGTCACCGATTCCATTGTGGAGCCAAGCATTCGGCCCAAGTGGTCAACTACACCGATCAGTCCCGAGAGCCTTCGTGATCGTCTCCAGATCCCGCTCGAACCGCTCTGTGACGTGTTGCTCCATCATTGTCGGCCTTCGTTGATGATACTCTGTTGGCGTCGACGCCAGAGATGAACGATCCTAACCAATTGCGCAGCGTCCTGCGAGAGTTGCTGAACGACATCGCAGCGAATGACGGCCCCGCGGCGATGGCCCGCGCCTCCGCTCTCATCGCCAACTTGTCCGGTCACGACAACGCCACGCCGCTACACCACGCTATCCTCGGCGAAGCGCGCGCCGCCGAGGCTCACATGGCTACCGGCAACTGGACCGCCGCCGCTCAAGCCATCAAAACGGCGCTCAACGCGCTACCGCAATTGGCCTGATTCAGCGGGAGCCATCCAACTCGTCCAATATTCTTTCCACTCGACGCGCTCGCCCGCTTCGAGCACACGAATGGGATTCAAGCCATCCAGCATGACCGCGCTCTCGTCGGTCTCTTTCTTCTTCCCTTGATTGGCCAGCGCCTTGGGATGCGGACCGTGGTGGATGCCACGAGGATGCAGCGTCGCCATTCCCGCGGTGATGTTGTCGCGGCTGAAGAAGTCGCCATCGTGATAGAACAGGAACTCGTCGTAATCCGTGTTGCGGTGGAAAAACGGCACCTTCAAGGCGTCGGCATCCTGTTCCAGCGGACGCGGCAGAAAGCTGCACACCACCGCGCCGGCGGTCACGAACGTCGTATGCGCGCTCGGCGGTAAGTGCGCGCGATGACTCATCACTGGCCGGATGTCGCGCATATTCAGTTTCCAGACAGTCAAATCGCCCTTCCAACCGACAACATCCATCGGGTTCCACGGATAGAACACTTTGGAGTACTCGCCATCCGCCTTGATGCGGACTTCCCATTCGCGATTGTCGTCTAACTGCGGCGCGGGCTCGGGTGTTTCGATTACGGCAGGATCGTACAGCGCGTGCTGCCCAATGAGTCCTCTATCGGGCTGATCGAATTCTCCCTTTGACTCGATAATCAGAAAGAAGTTGTCCTGGGTTTCGGGCATGACTCGATACGTCACCGCGCGCGGGATGACGATGTAATCGCCTTTCTCGAACCGCAGCGGGCCGAAGTCTGTCTCGATAACGCCCGCGCCCCGGTGGACAAAATATAACTCGTCCCCGTCTGCATTACGAAAATAGAACGGCATGGGGTGCGAGCGCCGCGATACGGACAGACGAATGTCGTCGTTGCCCAAAAAAGGCGCGGGCTCGCCCGACGGATCGCCCAGGTCGGAAGGCTCCAGCTTGTTCAGGTCGAAGCAGTGGGGCCGCAGTTTCCCCTCAAAGCGGACCCACCCCGTCGGCGGATGCGCATGGTAAAGGTGAGCGCTTTTACCGAAAAATCCCTTGCGGCCATGCTCCTCTTCGAAGGTGCCCTGAGGCAAGCCGACATGGGCCTGCAGAGCGGTCTTTCCTTTTTTGAGCGGATACATACGCCTCCTCTATTCAGAATAGCCTTGACACAAACACCTCCGGATGATGAAACGGTATGGCACGCGCTGCATCTTAGAGGTAGAGGAAGTCAGCATGTTAACCAGAAGAAACCTCGCGTTGACGATTGCAATGCTCTCGGCTGCGACGGCGTTCGCCGATAAACGAGATAAGAACCACCAGGATCCTTTTTTCCAGGGCGAAGGAGAGCAGAGCCGACTGGTCCGCGAGGTGCGGCATGAATTGGTCATGCTGCCATACTATGGCGTATTCGATGACCTGGCTTTCCGCGTCGATGGCAACAACGTGACGCTCTTTGGCGCTGTCACCAGACCGACGCTGAAGTCAGACGCCGAGCGTGTCGTCAAACGCATCGAAGGCGTCGGGCAGGTGATCAACAATCTCGAGGTATTGCCGCTCTCGCCGATGGACGACCGGATTCGCACGGCAGTGTACCGCGCCATTTATGGCGACGCGAGTCTCTCCACTCGCTACGGATTCCGTGCCGTGCCGTCCATCCATATTATTGTGAGGAACGGCCACGTCACTTTGGAAGGCGTAGTGGCCAATGAGGGCGACAAGAATATCGCGAATATCCGGGCCAATGGCGTGCCGAACGTCTTCTCCGTTCAGAACGATTTGATTGTCGAGCACGACGGTAAATAGCCTCGATACACTGTCAGGATGGACGACGCGAAGCTCCGCGCCTGGTGGTGGCGCCGGCAGGGTCTGGATGGGTCGTTCGATGGACACGATCCAGCGGCATTGCTGGCGCGGTCCGGGTGGGCGCGCTCTGTGGGCGGGGCTGGGCCGTACATCAGCCTGTTTGCGAGGGGCGGTCTCTCGCGGGAGCAAATCGATGAGGCGACCGCCGCGGTGCAGATCCACGAATTGCCCAGCGCTCGCGGATGCACCTACGTCCTGCCCGCCTGCGATTTCGCCTTAGGGCTGCGCGCCGGGCATGCGTTCGCTGGCGGCGAAATGAAGACCGCTCTCAAGCTGGGCGTCACAGAAACCGAAGTTGGCAACCTTTGCGACGCTGTCCTGACAGCTCTTCAATCCGGGCCGCTCGATCCCGAACAACTGAAGCAGGCAGTCGGCGCAGCGGCTCGGAGCCTGGGTGCGGACGGAACCAAGAAGGGCGTCACGAGCACAATGCCAGTCGCCTTGGGCAAACTGCAAGCCGCGGGTGAAATCCGCCGAATTGCGGTGAATGGCCGGCTGGATCAGCAACGTTATCGCTACACGTTGTGGCGGCCCCATCCACTCGCAGGGAGCCAGATGTCTCCAGAAGAGGCGTATACGCTGCTTGCCGAACGCTACTTTCGCTGGATTGGGCCCGCAACCCTGACCGAATTTCAGTGGTTTTCGGGATTGGGCTCCAAGGCGGCGAAGGCTGCAATTCAAAGCCTAGATCTGGCGCCCGTCGCCCCCGAGAGTGACCGGTTGATGTTCCCCGCGGATTTGGATGCTTTCTCGGAGTTCCGTGTTCCGAAGCAGCCGCACTATTCGCTCATCATGGGACTCGACAGCTTCGTACTGCTGCGCCGCGACCTGTCGCAATTAATCGCCATGGAGGATCGGGACCGCGAAGTTCAGACCGAGAAGGGCCGCACCGCGATGAACGCTCTCTCGGATTTGCCGAGCCATCCAATCATCGACGGCGGCCGGATCGTCGGGCTGTGGGAATACGATCTCACCTCGGGAACCATCGCATGGTCTCCCTTCACAAAGCCCGACCGTGAGATGAAAGAAGCTGTGGCGCGCACTGAAGAGTACGTGCGCACGCAGCTTGGCGACGCGCGCTCGTTCAGCCTGGACAGTCCGAAAAGCAGGACTCCGCGGATCGAAGCATTACGCGCCGCCGTTCGCGCGTGATCACCGGGCCGGCATCCACACCATATAATCCGAATTGCCAAGGGGACGCCAGAGTCCCGATGCGCCGCACAACGAATCGCGCTTTGCCGCCACTACGGCGCGGACCCCGGTTCCGGCCATCGCTTCCAACACTCGCAACTGCCCCGATTCATCGAGCTTCCAAAACTCTACGGGTTCGTACACGGCAGCCGTGATCCGCACTCCTGCGATGTGCGCGAAGTAGAAGTAGAATCCGGTATCGATCGCGCCGATCGATTCGCCTCGGGCGATGCCAAAGTCCGCCAGCCTGTGTGCCGCTTCGAGAGTACCCGACGCATCGGATTGAGCGGGCGCACGCCGAACCCCGCTGGCTGCTTTCAACGTGTCCTTCGCCGCGGGTAGTGCGATCAGCAGAGCTCCCACGAGCAACGCTGCCCGTTGCGCCGAACGCGCACGGCTGGTCGAGAGCATTTGTATACAGCCGAGCGCCAGCAGGATCAGAAACGGCGCGACGTACCGTGTTTCGAGGGCGACTGCAGCGTACATCCCGACCACCAACACGGGCCAGATCAGCAGAAACGGAGCGTCAATCGGGGCTCGCCGGCGGCGGCGAATCTCCACGAGTGCGAGCGTGAGAATAACGGCGGCGGGGATGATCGAATTGGTGATCAGGTCGGAAAAGAACGCCGCGTCGCTCCGCAGCACTCGCAACTCTCCGCGCACGTTGAAGCGAGTGTTGGCGCCCTCGTACCAGTAGGCCGGATCGTACCAAAGCGGCTGCGTGCCGGGCACCGGCGACGCGAACTCGAGCGTCAATGGATGATCCGCAATCACCCGGGGCGCATGAACCGGCCGCCCCTGTGACGGATCGCTGCCCACCCAGCCCGACTCAGCCGGAAGTCCGTTGACGCTCCAGGCATAGTTCAGCTTCCCGGAATCGCCAAAGGTAAAGCGATGCTGGTTGAAGCTGAGCCCAAGGATCAGCGGCGACACAACCACGGCAAAAACGCCCGCCGCGATCGCGACCCGACTCAGCCCGCGCCGGCGCTTCCAATCCTGGCCCGCAAGGCACAGCAGCAACAGCACCCCGATCGGCAGCATCGCCGCCTTCGCGTAATATCCGATGCCAAGCACTAAACCGAGTAATAGGGCAGATCGCATCCCGCCGCTCAGCGCCAGGGCAGCCGCGAGAAATGCGACGGTCGCGACGATCGCGTCCGGGTTACCCGTCGACAGCGGCAGGAACTGCGAACCGTAATGCCACAACAACGCGAAACAGAATCCCGCCCACACCGGGAACCACCAGCGGCCGGCCGATCCCAACCGCTTCAGCAGGAATGCGAATGCGAAAGCCATCACGACGAAGATCAACCAATTCACTAAGTGCAGGATTGGAAACTCAGAGTCCGGGGTGACGCCACCGGCCTTGATCGCGACCGCGAGAACCGCGGGGTACAGCGGACTCCAATAGCGATGGGTCAGCGGATCGGCATGACCGTCCGCCAGGCGATGAGCCATGTCCAGATAGCTGATCGCGTCGGGATTGAGATGATAACGGTCGCTGTAAGCCCTCGCGCCTGCGAATGCCAGAAATATGGCGATGTAGGCTAACAGCCATCGCCACTGCGCCGGGTGCATGGAGGCTAGCGGAACAGCGACAGTTTGCGCGCGGCGAAGTTCCAGAAGAACACCACGGCCGTCGTGCACATCTTGGCGATCAGGTAGTGCAGCCCGGCGATGCCGCTCAGCAGCCACATGCCGAGTTCATTCAAGCCTAATCCGATCAGGCCGATTCCCGCGAAAACAGCGAACTCGATGCCCGTGTTGCGCATCTTCCGCCGGGGAAACACCCATGCGCGGCTCAGTAGATAATTGGCGATCAGTCCAAGCAGGAACGCGATAGCGGCGGAGGTGAGATAGTGCAGGCCGGCGCGCGATGTCAGCACATACAGAGCGCCGAAATCCAGAACAAACGCCAGACCTCCGACAAATAAGTACCGGAACAATTGAACCCCAGTTGACTCACTGGGCTCGATGAGTAACTGGCGCAAACTCAAACCCGGGGTCTTCAGCTCCGGTTCGAGCAGTTGTACAGGTGAGGACATGATTTTCGAGCTATTTCTGCTCGTGGTACTCCTGTTCGGTGTTCACGGCCCAGAGATTCTCCTTGGCCGTGATGCCCGAGGCGATGTTATCCACGGCGACCATCGCGGTCAGCATGGAGTGGTCCTGGTTGTTGTATTTGTGCATCCCGTTGCGGCCAACCAGAAACAGATTGCCGAATCCGTCGAGATACCGGCGAATCTCCGGGAAACGGTCGTAGGATCCAAAATAGGCGGGATAAGTCTTTTCCATCCGGATGACTGTGGAGTCCAGAATCTCAGCCGGGTCGACGATCCCCAAGCGCTGCATTTCGTCTCTCGCCAGCGCCTTCATATCATCATCCGGCTTGCGCCACAACTCATCGCCTTCGTTGCAGAAGTACTCGAGGCCGATCCAGGTGTGCTCGGGATTAGCCACCATATACGGGCTCCAGTTATTGAAAATTTGCAGGCGCCCCACCAGCGCATCCGGCTCTTGAATATAAATCCAATTGTCTTTAATGCGGACTTTTCCACTTGCCGCCGCATCACTCAATTTCAGCGACTTACACAGCAGGCCGACAGTAATAAAGTCGCGGTACATCAACCCTTCGGCAACTTCGCACACGGGCGCGGGGGCAGCCGGATCCAATGAGCGGACCAGGTCCTTGACAGGCATTGTCGAGAAGAAATATTCGCCCTCGAAGGTGCGCGTCTCACCGGATTCGCTGTTCACTGCATCGACCGCGGTGACTTGATTGTCTACGTGATGTAACTTGCCGACCTTCCAGTTAGTAAGAATCTGGCCGCCCTTCTTACGCACCAGCTCAGCCGTCTCTTCCCACACTTGACCCGGCCCGAACTTAGGATAGAGGAACCATTCAATGAGCGAAGTCTCGACGTCCTTCTGCGACAAGTCCTTCTTCTTCGGCATGGCCTGCTTCGCCATGTGCGTCAGAGCCTTCATAATGGACAAGCCCTTCACACGCTGGGCTCCCCACTCGGCGCTGATCTCCTGGCAGGGAACGCCCCAGACTTTCTCTGTATAGGACTTGAAGAACGTGTGATACAGACGCCGGCCGAACCGGTTGATAAAGAATTGTTCGAGATTCTCCTCCGGCTTAATAGGAAACATCGCGCTCTTGCAGTAGCTCATGCCGATCAGCGCCGTCTGAAACAGGCCCAACTTGCGTATGGTGTCCACCGACAATGACAGCGGATAATCGAAAAATCTGCGCCGGAAGTAGATGCGGCTCTTGCGGCTGCGAATCAGCATGACGCTGTCCGACGACTCAGGATCGGCCGAGCCCGGCGCCTCGAACGGACGGCTTTGATTCTGATAACCGAGATGCAGCTTCGATCCGTTGCTTTGCTCGAGCGACAGCCGGTCGAGCCACCACTGCACAACGCGGTCCGACTTCGAGAAGAACCGGTGTCCGCCGATATCGATGCGGTTGCCTTTGTAGTTGACGGTGCGGGAGATGCCGCCCATCTGATCGGAGCGTTCGAGCACCAATGGAACGACATCGGTGCGCGTCAGTAGCTCGTAAGCGGCGGTCAGTCCGGCGGGACCGGCCCCAATGATCACTGCTGTTCGGGGCATATCTATAAGGTTGGAATCTCGGCGGTAATTCTCATGATTTCGTAAGTGTCAGGGTGTGATATTGGCAACGGGCTTCAGATTGGAATCGAGCGAACGACGGCCCGCCCGGCGTGACACATCGTTCAGGAGCCCGCGGGCCTCGGCCAGCGTCGGCTGGCGTCCTTCGGGAGCTTGCGCAAGGTAACGCTTGAGATACACCCCGGCGCGGTCGAAATCGCGGCCCGATGCTGCGAGGCGGCTGGCTGCGGCAAAGTACGGACCCAAATCGTCGGGCACCGCGTTCTCGGCGCGGCTCAACACGCGATCGAGATCGGCCCACCGCTGCTGGGCCACGTAGGAGCGCGCTAAAACCTCGTAGGCCGCCGCGGCGCCCGGATCCACTGCGATCGCCTCCAGCGCATACCGCTCGGCGTCGGCGGGCGCGGGGCAGTTCCGCTCGTCGCAAAAGAACACAGCCAGCGATACGCGCGCGCGATAGAAGGACGGCTCAGCCGCGACCGCCTTTTTTAACGCCTGCTCGGTAGCAGCGGAATCACCTTGCAATTGCAGCAGACGCGCCCATCCAAGATAGCCCCACGCGGGCGAGATCTTCACGATCTGATCGGCAATACGGCGTGCCTTCTGCTTGTCGCCGCCTGCTATTCCCGGCGCTTTCCAGGAGAACAGCATATCCACCAGCAGCGTATCGACCTGGCGCGGATCGAGCGCGAGCGTGGCGTCGATCTCCTTGCGCATGCGCCGCACGTAAGGGAAGCTTTTCAGCACGTGGGCCTTGTCGGCCATCAAGGCGCAGCTCTCGGCAAGTTGTCCGTGGAAAGCCGCATTCGATTCGTCCAGTTGAACGGCCTTCTCGGCTTCACGGATGGACGCCTCGAGGTCCGCAAACCCAGATGCAATTTTGGAAAGCCACGCGTGAGCCTGCGCGTCGGCAGGATTGGCTTGGACGCGTGCTGCCGCGATCTGCCTGGCGCGCTTCCAATGCCCGGCCTCGATCAGCGCATCTACGCCCGTAAAACGTATTTCGGCTTTCAACCCGCATAGACACACGAGCAGCCCAAGGGAAATTCTTCGAATCAATTCTTTATTGTACCGTCGTCTCAGGCGCGAACCAATGTGGCCCGGCGATTTTTTGCCTGCGACAAGTAATCGTCGATGTAGCCGGAAAACGCTCGTTGCAGCATCTGACAGGCTTGTCCGCCGTGGCGCACCGGCACACCTTCGATGTGCTCGACCGGCAGCAGTTCACGCGTCGTCGACGTGATGAACACCGCGTCCGCCCTCGTCAGATCCTCAGGCATGAGCGTCCGTTCCTCCACGGGAAATTCGGGCACACGCGCCTCCTCGAGCAAAGTGCGCCGCGTGATACCGGGCAGACAACCGGAGCTCAACGGCGGCGTATACACGTTGTTACCGAATGCGGCGAAAATATTGGCCGACGTGCATTCGGACACTTCACCGCGCTCGTTTAACAGAAGCGCTTCGTCGAATCCGTTCACGTGCGCCTGCTCGTACCACGTGAGATTGTAGGCCCAGGAGAGAATCTTCGTACCTGCGAAAGGCGATGCGGCATGGCGGGCGTCGCGCACCAGATCTAATCGCACGCCGCGTCCCCAGTCGTTGACGCCGGCGGTAAACGCGATCACATCAAAATCGCGCGTGACGCCCGGACCTTCCCAAAATCCGCCCTTGTTCCGCACCACGGCCACACGCAACGTCGCGTTGTGCGCGTTGTTGGCTTCCACCAGCCGCAGCAGTTGCGCTTGTAGTTGGCCGGCATCGGAGGGGAACGGCACGCGCAGCAGTTTCGCGTCGTGGCTCATGCGTTCCCAGTGGCGCTCGAAGGCAAACAGGATCCCGTCGTAAACGCGGATCGTGCTGAAGATGCCCCACCCGGCCAGCAAACCGAGTTGGCCTGGAGTGAGAATTTTGTCCGTGGCGTCGCGGATCTCGTCGTTGTGCAGCAGGAAGCGGTGGATCACCAGTTCAGTGTACCAACGCGGATATGTTAGGCTGCCACTGTCAGCGATGGCGCACGACAGCGTTCGAAGTGTAGACGGGCGGCTGAAAGCTGCGTTCGCAGCCGTGGCGTTTCTAGCCACGGGGTCGGCCCTCAACTCGTACTTCGTGTCGGAGCGGAATGCTGCTCAGTTTCCGGATACGTACGGGGTGGAACGCGCGCAGGTCCGGTTCTCGCCGTTGATTGAGAGGGTGCCGCCGAACGCGGTTTTGGCCTACATCACCGATGTGGACCCGGCCCAACCAACCTTCGCCGCCTCGTTTCTGGCGGCGCAATACGCGCTGGCGCCCCGCTTGGTGCTGGGCCCAACGTCGTCTCAGAAGCCGGAGTGGGCCGTCGGCAATTTCTCGGCGCAAGTGGATTACTCCGCGGCGGGCCGTGCACGAGGTTACGATCTCGTGTCTGACTTCGGCTCTGGAGTGGTCCTGTTCCGGCGAAGTGGGAATCGATGACCTGGATTCTCGCGCTGATCCTGACGTTGGTGGGCGGATGGTTCCTGGCGCGCCGGCTCTGCCCGGTTCACCGGTCCGGTGTCGCGGCCTTGGGCGTATTGTTCGGGATGGGTGCGGTCTCGATCCTGTTCTTCCTGTTGTTGGTTTGCAATCTGGCTCAAGCGCCCGTTGTCTGGGCGATGCTGGTCGCCTTTGCAGTGGGCTCAGCCGCGATCGGCTGGCGCAGTCCGGTTGTGCAGGGTGCGACGCGCCCGGGCTTGTTCAGCGTTACGGGAATGCTCGCGTGTGCGCTTGCGCTGACGGTGGTGTTTTTGACGCTCGACGTTGCCACATCCATCCGGGCGAATCCTGCCGGCGAATGGGACGCGATGGCGATCTGGAATCTTCGCGCGCGGTTTCTCGCTGGCGGCCCGGAGCTATGGCAGCGCGCGCTGTTGGCCGAGAGTGGCGGCGCAATGGCGGGCGCATCGCATCCGGGTTATCCGCTCCTGCTTTCATCCTTTATCGCCGCATTGTGGCGGGTGGACGGCAGTTATTCCGATGCCGTTCCTGTTGCCGCCGGTGTGCTGATCGCGGCCGCGGTTCTCTTGCTACTCATAGCCAGCCTCGCCCGGCGATCGCTTGCGCTTGCAGTACTCGCGGGTCTGATTCTCGGATCGACGGAACTCTATGCCGCGCAGATCGCCTCTCAAAACTCCGACCTCCTGCTTGCCCTGAGTTTTCTCGGGGCCATCGTTCTGTTGGATGCGGCAGCGCAAGCCGAACCACCCGGCATAGCAACACTGCTCGGAGCCGGCTGCGCGATCGGGCTTGCAGCATGGACCAAGAATGAGGGCATCCCGTTCGCCGCCGCTGTTTTGGCCGTCACTTTGTGGCGCTTGCGTTGGCGCGGCTTTGGATTCACGCTGGCCGGCGCCGCACCCGCCTTGATCGCCACCGTGGTTTTGAAGTTGATGGCCCAAGGCTCCGAACGCGTGTTACCCCAATCCGCGGGCGAAGCGGCATCGAAATTCGCCGACCCTTCCCGCTGGTGGCAGGCCTTCGCCGGATTGGCGGACGCGTTTTTTCAACTCGGACCCATTTGGGCTCATCCTGTATTGTTGGTAGCCCTGCTTGTGTTCACCCTGCGCTTAATTCCAGCGCAGCAGATTCGGTCGCGGCTGTGGCTGGCCATCCCCATCGCGGCGGCGCTGGCCGGTGACTTCGGCGTATATCTCATCACAACGGCAGACTTGAAGTGGCACATCGGCACATCGGCCACGCGCCTGGCCGTTCAAGTCTGGCCGGCCATACTCTTCCTGGCATTCTGCTGTCTGCGAGTGCCCAGCGACGCCGCGCTCATTACTGAACGCTGGAAGAAGGGCTCGCGGTAACCTCCGCATACAGGTCGGCCGCTAATCGTTCGATGCGCCGGCCGAGATTTGTCGATCGATCGATCAACACACCGCGGGCAACACACTCCTGAACACGCCGTTCGCCGAAATCGAAGGGCTCCGAAACTGGCGTCGTAATACCCGTTGCGGGGGCGGCACTGCCCCATCCCGGACCCACCGTGATCAGCACCCGCGTGCGCTGGCGTAAGTCGAACTGTGCGAGCAGATCCAGTTTCTCTTTGGCGAGTTCGAGCGCTGGTCCTTCCCCCGAACAGACGAGCAGGATCGTCCGGGCGCGCCGCAGCAATTCGATGGAATAGGCCTCCATGCCTCCGGTCATATCGGCGCACACTGCCGTGAAATGGCCGCGCGCCCATCCAATGAGATCCGCCACATGGCGCGCCTGCAGCGATTGCCCTTGACCCAGGGCGCCCCGGTGCAGGATTCCGAGCGGCCCGGCTTGCGCAATGCACTGCTCCCAGTTGAAAGTGTCCATCGCCGGGCTGCGCGCCAGAGCATCCATGATGGAGGATGCCGGAGTCAGCCGGAAAATGAATCGCGATAAGCCGGAGACCAGGTCCAGATCGGCGAGCAACACGCGTGCCCCAGGCGAGGCCGCCATGCGCGCACTCACGTTGCACGCCAGAGTCGAAGCACCCGAGCCGCCGCGCGCCGGCAAAAAGCAGATCAGCGGTCCTGCCCGGGCCCGCTGGTCCGCCTCTTTGTAGTCGTATAGAACGCGCTGCAACGCATGTCGAAAAGGGATACGCTGCAGCGGCACCGCGACGCAGTCCCGAACGCCCAACCTCATCAGCTCAGCCAGGGCGCGCGAATCCAACACGCGGCTGATGCCGATCACCGGGACGCCGGGTACGGAGGCGTTCAAGTCCCGCAGGAACTCCGTAATTGCCTGTACGCGTTCGATGGCGAGCAACACCAGATCCGGCACAGACACGGCCAGACGGCGTGCTGTCTCGCACCCCAAGGGATAGTGAGACAGAACCTGTGTTGTTTCCACCTCGCGGCGTTCACGCAGCAGTTCCTCTATCCGTCCCCGCAGATCCGCGTCTTCACAAACAATCCAAGCGCGTAGCGAACGCATCCATGTTACACATCGGCGACATGCAGCCGGCTATGAGTGAATTCAACGAGGTGGTACAAAAGTGCGGAAGCGGATCAAGACCGGCTACGGGAAAGTCTGTCCGTTGGACCTTCCAGTTTGGCGATCCGTTCACCGTGGTTCTCGGGCTTCGCTTCGATTCGATCCAAGCGTTTGTCTACTGCCGCGAAACCGGTTCTCATTTCATCCCGGAAATCATCGATTCGCTTGCCCAGCAGGTCGGTGTGCTTGCCTTGCTGATGAACCCGTGGCAATGACGAAAGTAAGAATCATCGGCACGGCTACGGTCAAGAACAGGTTGCCTGAGATGGTTTGCCAAATGGCGCTTCCCATGCCGTTGATTGTTTTGACCGCGGCAGGTGCAGCTTAGTGATTCAGAGCCACGATGTGAGCCCGCCGGTTCTTCTGCCAGCAACTCTCATCGCTCTCCGTGCACACCGGGCGCTCTTTACCGTAACTGACGGTCTGAAGCTGGTCCGCCGGAATCCCCATCGAAACCATGTATTCCTTTGCGACCTTGGCTCGCGCATCGCCCAGCGCCATGTTGTATTCCGAAGAGCCGCGCTCATCGCAATGGCCCTCGACCGTCAGCTTATATTCCGGATACTGCTTCAGGATGTCGGCCAGCGTCTTGGCATCGTCAGCCAGCGTCTCCTGCGCGTCCTTGCGCAGCATGTGCTTGTCGTAATCGAAGTACGCGTCCTGGATACGCGCCAGCAACTCTTCGATGCGTTTCACGGTCGCTGCATCGGGGAAGCGGGATCGAGGCGTTTCGGCGGGCGCGGGCGCGACGCTGTGAGGCGTGGGCGCGGGTTCACTCCGTTGGGCGACGGCGGGAGCCCGCTGCGCAACCACCGCGGGAGCGGGAGGCGGCGCCGCGGCCACTTTCTTTTTGCAAGCCACCCCGCTGACGGATAATGCCAGAACGGCGGCAATCATAACAGAATGGGTGAGTTTCATCCTAATCTATTTCTAGCGCACTCGCCCCCGCTTAAGCCAGCTTCCAAGGCTTGCGATAGTGGCGCGACACGAGCCGGTTGGCGTGCGAGTTTCCGTGAATGCGCTCGCGCTGGTCATCCCACGCGATTTTCTCGCCTGAACGGAACGCGATATTTCCGAGCAGCCCGCCTTTGGTGAGCCGGAATCCATAATCGACATTGCAGGTGGTGAGCTTCCGCGATTTGATCGAATCCAGGAACTCGCGAATGTGGCCGGGTGAATCGGGGATCGTGGGCTCGGGGCGCGCGAAGTTCTCTTCCTGCTTCCCTTTAATCCACACTTCGTGCTTGGAATAGTTGGTGACGAGCGTCGCCTCCGATCCTTCGAAAATCACGTTCGGCCCCATGTGATCGTAGCCAGGCCGCCCTTTGGGATGCAGCGTCCAGGTGAGCACGAGCCCTGGATATTGGTACAGAACCTCCATGACATCGGGAGTCTCGGCGTTGTCCTTTGCAATCCAACGGCCGCCGGCCGCTGAGACGGTCTGCGGAGCTTTCAGATCCAGCGCCCAATAGGCGACGTCGGCGTAGTGGCACCAGAAATCGATAAAGTACCCGCCCGAGTAATCCCAGAAATATCGAAACGTGAAGTGCGACCTGTTCGGGTTGTATGCCCGCTTCGGAGCGGGCCCGAGCCAAAAATCATAATCCAACTCCGGCGGAGGCGGCCCGTCGGGCGGATTGCCGAGACTTCTGCTCGCGCTGGCCATCGAACAATATACGCGATTAATGTTTCCGAGCATTCCGGAGCGCACCAACTCCACAACGCGCCGGTAATTCGTCAGATCGTTATGGATATGATTGCCCATCTGCGTAATGCGCCCGTGCTTCTCCGCGGCGCGCACCATCGCCCGGCCTTCGCCGATCGAGTAAGCGAGCGGCTTCTCGACGAACACATCCTTACCCGCAGCACACGCCATCACCGTGGGAAGCGCGTGCCAGTGGTCGGGCGTCGCGATCATCACCGCGTCGATATCTTTCCGATCCAGCAAATGCCGGAAATCGTGAATGGCATCGGGCTTTGCGCCACGCTGCTTCTCGACGAGGGCCACGGCACGCTCCAGGTGAGTCTTGTCCAGATCGCACACGGCCGCGACCTCGACGTCTTCGTGCTTCATGAACTCCCGAAGCCGCCCGGTCCCCTGACCGCCCAGGCCAATGAAGCCGACTCGAATACGATCGCTCGGCGGCGACGCGGCCAGTGCGCTGTAACTGGCCGCCTGTAGAAATATTCTCCGGGTTAAAGACATGTTTTGTTCCTAGACAGGATCATAGCTCACTGTGCTAAGATCGGGCCTCAACAAAGTCGATAGAGGGTGCCCCGGAGAGCGTCTAAGAACTTGGTCGATTCATGCATGCACTGAAACGCTTCTGGCGTAGTTTGTTTGATGTTCGCAAGGGCGAATTTGCCGTGACCGCGCTGATGAGCCTCTACCTGATGCTCGTCCTGTTCGCCTATTACATTCTGAAGCCGGTGTCCCGCGCCGCGTTTCTGAACAAGTTCGATATCGACAAGCTGCCCTGGCTATACATATTGATCGCCAGCATTGGAGGCCTGCTCGCCTACCTGTATACGAAAGTCGCGATCCAAACATCGCTGAAGCGCGCCATCGATTTCGCCACTATCTTCTGCGTCGCCGTATTGGTTCTGTTCTGGTGGCTGCTCCAGACGAAAATGGGCTGGGTAGCTTGGGCCTTCAACATCTGGGTGAGCCTGTTCAGCGTGATGCTGGTGAGCCAGGGTTGGCTGGTTGCGGCGAATGTCTTCTCCTCGCGCGAGGCCAAGCGGCTGTACGGGATTCTCGGGGTTGGCTCCGTGATCGGCGCCGCGTTTGGCGGCCAGTTCACGGCAGTCATGGTCTATTACCTCGGTAAAACCGAGGACCAGGCCAACAGCCGCCTGGTGCTGGCCAGCGCGGGTATCGTGATCTTGTCCTACATCGCGTACCGCCTCGCGGTAAAGCAATCGGGCAAGAATCTCGGTCGAGCAAAGGGCGCTGAGCAAGAGGAAGACTTCTCCTTCGGCGACATACTGAATTCGGTGCGCCGCCTGCGCCATCTGCAGATTATCATCGCCATCATCATGATCACGTTCATGGTCGACGTGATGGTGGAGTATCAGTTCAGCGCATTCGCGAAACAGGCCTACCACGGGCGCAACCTAACCGCTTTCCTCGCGAACTTCTACGGGTTTTGGTTGAACCTGGTCACCTTCGTATTGCAACTGTTTCTGACCAGCTTCGTCGTCAGCCGGTTCGGCGTCGGCGGAACGCTGCAGATCATGCCGGTGGCAATCGCGGCGGCATCTCTCGGTTCGTTGCTGGCGCCCTCGCTACTCTCGACTGGGGCGACGCGTCTGACCGAAGCGAGCACTCGCTACTCGTTCAATAAGACCGGCATGGAATTGCTCTACCTGCCGCTGCCATTGGAGTTGCGCAACCGGGTAAAGGCGTTCGTCGATGTATTCGTCGACCGCTTCGGGCGGGGCGTGGGCGGCATGCTGCTGTTGCTGTTGCCGCTCAACGCGCAGCAGTTCTCGATTGTGGTCCTGATCCTTGCCGGCATCTGGATTCTTCTCTCCATCGTTGCGCAGCGGGAATATCTGGCCACGATACGCAAGCGGCTGGAACTTCGCCGGCTCGACTTTGACAGCTCGCGAATCACGGTAAGCGATCCGGCCACCATCGCCATGCTCGAGCGCACCGCCCGGGGCGACAACCCGCGTCAGGCGGCCTACGCGATGGAGTTGCTGAGTCAATCGGCGAACTACGATGCCGGGCCGCTGTTGAGTGAACTCGCCGGTAGTCCGCATAGCGCGGTCCGGGCGACGGTGTTCGAGGTCGCGCGCAACACACAGAACAAGACGTTGATGGATGCGGCCCTCGCTGAGATACGAAACGTGCGGGAACCGGATGCGAGCCGGGCTGCGCCGGAAGCGGTCCGGTACGCGATCGCGATGTCCGATGAACCGGTCGAGATCGCACGCCGGTTGCTCGAGCATGCGAATCCGCGCATCCCGGCGAGCACACTCGATGCGCTTGCCACCCGGCCGGAGCTCGCCTCGCAGGTCGCCACCGACGATTGGTTGAAGGCAGCGGCTGCAGACGTGTCACCCGCGCGGAGGGCCTTGGCAGCTCAAGCGATCGGCGTCCGCGCCCGGACTGAAACGGGCGAGAACGGTACCCTCTTCCGCCTGCTGAACGATCCTGATCCGGCCGTCGCCGAGCAAGCCATCCGCACCGTGGGCGCGACGGCGAACCGGGAACTATCGGCAGCGGTGATCCGCTCGTTGGCCTCCGCGCGTTTACGGGGACCTGCCATTGACGCGCTCGCGCAGTTCGGCCCCAAGATCGCCGGTACGCTGGGCGATGTACTGGAAGACGAGAGCGTCCCATTGACCGTCCGGCGTTATATTCCGCGGGTTCTTCAGCGCATCGCCGATCAGCGCTCGGTGGACGTGCTCGTGCGTGCGCTGCCGACGAAGGACCTGACCTTGCGGGCCGCGGTTCTGAAGGCGCTGAATAAGCTGCGCGATGCCGCCCCGAAACTCGAATATCAAGCCAAGATGTTCGTCGACCAGGTGATGGACGAGGCAAAGTATTATCTCGAGTTGCATGCGTCTCTGTCACCGCTGAAGAGCTGCAAGTCTCCGAGTTCCGCCACGTGCCTGCTAACACGCACACTCGACACGCGTCTCCGCGCCACGCTCGAACGACTGTTCCGGCTGTTGGGCCTGCGCTATCCACCGCAGCAGATGTACGCCGCCTACCGCGCCATCGACAAGCGCGGCACCGAAGAGTACACAGCCGCGGTCGATTTTCTGGACAACGTTTTGGATCGGGAGCTGAAGCGCGCGCTACTGCCCTTGTTGGACGAGGACGCTATTCTGGTTCAGCATGCTCGGGACATGTTCCAGATACAGGTTCGCGATATCCCAGCCGCGTTGCGATCGCTGATTCACTCCGGCGATCGATGGCTTGCGGCTTGCGCGATCGCGGCCAGTGCCGAGTTGAAGCTCTCTGAACTGGCCGCCGATGTCCGCGAAGTGGGCGCGTCGAGTGGACGCGAAATCGCCGATGTAGCCCGCTCGGCCGAAGCGGCACTGGCGTAACCGTAACGTATGTCTGAGCTCAGCATCGTCGAAAAGGTCATCGCGCTCGAGGCTGTCGATCTCTTCAAGGATCTGCGGTCCAACCAGCTTGCGCGCATCGCCAGCATTGCAACCGAAACCGCGTTTTCGCCGGGGGCTGTAATCCTCGATCAGACGAAGAGCCTGGATGCCCTGTACGTTATTCTGGACGGAACGGTGGAGATCGCGACGCCGGAAGGCGCTTCCACCAATGCGTCCCAAAACGATGTCCTCGGCGCTTGGGCGCTGTTCGATGCCGAGCCGTTGAATGCGACCGCTCGCGCCTTGGATGACGTCAAGCTCTTGCGAATCGGACGCGACGACTTTTACGATCTACTGTCGGACAATATGGAAATCACGGCGTCCGTCTTCTCCACTCTAGTGAAGCGCTTTCGCCGCCTGGTGGAACAACGATGACGCCCGTGTCCGGCGATGTAGCCTCGCTTCGAGAAGAACTCGAGATCGCCAACCGCAAGCTGGCCGAGGCGCACAAGATGGCGTCGCTCGGACGACTGTCGGCGGGCATCGTCCACGAGATCAATACTCCGGTCGGCTCCATTCTGTCGAACAACGAAGTAATACTGCGCTCCCTCGGGCGAATCAAGATCTCGCTTGCCGAAGCGCTGGAGAAGGGCGCACCCCCGCCGGCAAAGGCGCTCGAGATCCTCGACATCATCACAGGCCTGGCGGCGGTGGACAAGCTCGCATGCGAACGGATCTCGGGCGTGGTGCGGAGCCTGAAGACGTTCGCCCGCGTGAGCGATCACGACATTCGCAAAGCCGACATCAACGAACTCGTACAGCACACGCTTAAGCTGAGCGGCACCGTGTTCCGCCGTCACGTCAACTTCGTCGCGGACTTGGGCGAGCTTCCCCCGGTGGAGTGCTTCCCTGCCCTATTCAGCCAGGTGCTGCTGAACCTGGTGGTGAACGCGGCTCAAGCCATCGAGGGCGAAGGCGCGGTCACCGTGCGGACGCGGCAGGAAGGAGGCTCCGTGCTGGTGGAGATCGAAGACACGGGACGCGGTATTTCGGCGGCGGACCGCGAGAAGGTGTTCCGCGCCGGCTTCACCACCAAACCCATCGGCGAAGGAACCGGCATCGGGCTTTCGCTCAGCCGCGAAATCGTCGTCGAAAACCACGGCGGCACGATTGCCTTCGATAGCGAGCCCGGCAAGGGCACTACATTTTACGTCCGCATTCCCATCGAGCACACAAGGACCCAGCAATGACGCCCAACGCACAACCCGCGGTTCTCATCGTCGATGACGAGGACATGGTCATCACCAGCATCCGAGCCTTCCTCCAACTCGAGACCGAGTACCGCATCACTGGCCTGACGTCGCCCGCCGAGGCGGTGAAGTTCCTCGAAACGAACCCGGTCGAGGTTATTGTGAGCGACTATCTCATGCCAAAGCTGACCGGTCTGCAATTCCTGGCCAAGGCAAAGGAGCTACAGCCGGAGGCCGCGCGAGTATTGTTG
This sequence comes from Bryobacterales bacterium, assembly GCA_038322705.1. Lineage (GTDB taxonomy): Bacteria > Acidobacteriota > Terriglobia > Bryobacterales > Bryobacteraceae > TMP-7. The sequence continues at coordinate 41,050 of JBBQGC010000037.1, forward strand.
ACCGGTCATGCCGACAAGCAGAGCGCGATTCAGGCTATCAACGATGTCGGACTGTTTCAATATATCGAGAAGCCGTGGGATAATCAGCAGCTCCTGCTGGTGATCCAAAGCGCGATCGAGCGGACGAGTCTCTTGCGGACATTGCGATCGAAGATCGGCGAGCTGGACGAGGCGCACTCGAACTTGAAGGACGTGCAATCGCGGCTGCTGCGCGCTTTTCTATAGCTGCTTGAGGTGGCGATTGAGGAGCGCAATGGGCAGCCCGACGACGTTGAAGTAGCAGCCGTCGATGCGCTCGATGAACTTGGACGCGAGTCCTTGAATGGCGTAGGCGCCCGCCTTGTCCACCGGTTCGCCCGACGCGGCGTAGGCGTCGATTTCGGCTTCGCTTAAAACTGCGAAACGAACTCCCGTGGTCTCGGCATCCACGATCGTCCGCGCGCCGGTCAGCAGGCAAATGCCGGTGATCACCGTATGTTCGCGGCCCGATAGCAGCCGCAGCATGCGCCGGGCATCATCGGCATCAGACGGCTTTTCGAGAACCTCGTTGCCCGCGACTACAACCGTGTCTGCGCCGAGCACGATCTCTCCCGCACCGGGTTGGGCGGCTTCGGCCTTGGCCTGTGCGAGACGGCGCACGTAGGCTTCGGCATTTTCGCCTTGATTCCGAACCTCGGGAACCGGTGCCGTGCGCACGATGAATTCGAAACCCGCGTTCGAGAGAATCTCACGTCTTCGGGGAGATTGGGATGCGAGCACCAGCATGGAATCCCATTGTAAAGGCGGTGGTCAGTGGTCGGTGATCAGTGCTCAGCCCAGCCGCCGACGGGCCCGGATTGAACAACCTGTGACTTAGGGGGCCGGGGCTGCGCTACTTAGGCTGAGCTGCTAACACGACGCGGCCGACAAACGTTGCGGGCGGAAGTCAGGCCAGTTATCAGCGCTCAGCCGGACGGCGGTCGGCCTCCCGGCTGTCTCGTCGCGGTAGGTAGCCAAATTTCGGAACGGCTCCTCAGAACGTCAGCGATACGATGTGCTGGCCGCGCGGGAGCACCAATGTCGAATCGAAGAATACTGGCTGTTGCTGGCTGCCATCGATCTCGAGGGTGCGCGGGGCGCGATCGAGTTTCGCCAGCGCGCGAGAGCTGCTGCGGTAAGCGAACTCGAAGCCCTTGGCCGTCGTCCCCGCGGATTCGAGTGTTCCGTTGAAGTCGAGCATTCGCGCCACTCCGTCCTTGGCCGCCGGCTCTATCGCGTGCGGACCCGCCGGGACCCAAACAGTCTTGTCGTCGCGCACCGGCCACGGGCGGCCGTCCACCTTCGCTGGTCCGGTCCATGGCACGCCCATGCCTCGTTTGGAGTCGATGGCGAGCTTCGTCCCGGTCTGTTCCAGGCGCGTCACGGTTGAGGCGGCCGCGGGGAGGAACGCAAGGTCGTCCTTGAGAATCGAGTTCTCGAAATACAACGCCACGCGCGGGAATGCGCCCGAGGACAGGTGGACGAGTTGAAACAATTCCGTGCCAGTTTGTTGTTTCGTCGGATACACGTCCTGATACCGCTCGACAATATTGATATCTATCGCCATCTTGTCCTTGCGCGGCGTCAGCGGATCGTAAGCGGAGGCAATCTTCGGATACCGTTGCGGTCCGAGATTCCAGATTGTCGCCGGATCCTCGATCAGAAACGTGAAGTCGTGTTGCGCGAGCAGCGGCAGAACGCGGCCCGCGTCGGCCCCGATCAGGTCGCGCATACGCGTGTCGAAGCGATCGTCCACGTGCGTCAAAACCAGATCCATGTCGGGACGGCCGCGCCGCACCGCCTCCATTTCGCCGATCCATTCGGTTTGCCACCGGCGCGCCAGGTCCGCCCGATATTCGAGCAGCGCGCGCATGCCGGAGGCGTCCTTGGAAGGATGCCGCGGCGAGTTGGGGTCGAATAGCTCCAGCGGATCGTACCCCTGCTTCGCCTTGAACTCGGCGCGCGTGTCCGGATTCATCGGCGTGAACCGCGCGGGGTTTAGGTAACCCTCGAGCGATTCGAAATACAGTTCGGCGAGGTTCACGCCATCCCAATCGAAACGCCCCAGCAGACCTTTCACTCCCGCCGCCACGGTCCGGAATGCATCTCGGTTGGTGAGATTGATCAGCTTGCGCCAGTCGAGTTCGGCATCCTGCAACAGCGCGGTTTTCTCGCGCCACTCGGGATGATCGCTCCAGAACTTCTCGCTGACATGCGGCAGCTCGAGCCACGCGTAGACGAGGATTGCCTGTTTGTGGCAGGCCTCGATCAAGCGTTTGAGATAGGCGTCGCCCTCAGGTGTTGAGTCGTAATAGTGCCACGCTGCTACGTGCAAGGTTCCGATGCCCGCCTTACGCCAGCGCTCGGCGAGATAGTCGAGATCGGCGCGGGAACGGTAGGAGCCATCGAAGAAGGCCCAAAGCTGAGCCGAGCGGAACGGCGCTTCGAATCCGAGGTCGCCCAACGCCTGAATCAGATAGGGGAAGCGTTCGTGACCTTGCGGGCCGGGGCTGACGGCGAGCCATAAGACACCGCCGGGTCCTTTTCGCAAGCCAGCCATCAACGGCGCCTTGGCCCACCGTTCACGGACGAATACTTTGGCGCCATCTGGTACGGTGTACACCGGAAGTTCGACCGCCTTCTCCCAAACAATTTCGAGCTTCGGTGTGCGCACATCCTCGACGCCGCGCACCACCACGCGAGTTTGGGAGGGAACGAAGCCGAGCTCGCGCGCAACGGGAGAATCGCCTTCGAGGACGACGAATGCGCCTTGCCCAGCGCGCTCCAGCCATTGCGCAGCGGACAGCGGCGATGCACCGCGGACGACGAACACGCTGGCGATTCCAGTGGGCGACTCGGTCAATCCCACGGAGGTCAGAATCGCCGGCCACGCGCCCTTGTCCTCGCCCACCACGTGATAGGAGAAGGTCGCGCCAGTGGCGGCGACGGGAACAATTGCGAAGAGAACCGTTTTAATGAGTGAACGCATACCAGAACCCCGCGCGAAGATCGTAGAAGACAGGACCGCGAGGATTCCCTTCACGGACCAGATAATTGCCGCGAACCGCATTCACGCTGAAGACGACCGAAGGCGGCAGCGGTTGGAAGCGGAATTTCACGCCCGGCCCTGTCTCGATATAGTTGGCCCAATACTCGCCCTTCCGGTCGAGAGTCGCATTCCAGTTCCAATACAGTTGAGCGTGGAATCCGGTGTTCTCGGCGCTGCGCAGTGTGTAGCCAGCCCGATTTTGTGAATAGAGAAGCATGTCGCGATTAAAGCGGCTGACGTAGATGCCGTCGGCGTTGGTTTCAGCGAACAACCCGTGGGAGGACGGCGCCAGCAGGTGTCCGAACCCGCGCGCGTACGATAGGCCGCCGCGATAATCGGGGATCATCGCGCCGACGTCCTTGCGCGATCCGAGATACTTGATCGCTTCGCCTGCTTCGAACCATCCGGTGACACCGCGCCAGGTCCGTGTGGCGATGCCGGCGCCAACGATGAACGAGCTTTCCGAAAGATACTGCGGGGCGACGATCAACTGGGATGAGTCGAGCGCCTGCCGCGTGTCGCCGATGAAGCGCGTGGTTAGGTAGGGGCGCAACGGAAGATTGCCGACCTTGATCTCCGTCTTCACCTGCGCATAGGAAAACACATCCTTCCAGCGCGAAGAGTAGAAGGGGAACATCCAGACCGTGGTGCGGAAGGGCGCGAAGGCGGGGCGCAGGTTATGCCAGGCGTGATCGGCTTCCGAGGAGATGGACGGATCGGAACTTTTTCGGGCGAGGCTGAACCACTTGATTGCCTCGCGATCCTGCTTGAGTTGGTTGTACGCGTGGCCGAGCTTCAGCATGACGGCGAAATCCATCGGGTCGGCTTCATGCGCCACGGTGAGGTACTTCAACGCGTCCTTCATGTAGCCGGCTTTCAGGCTCTTATCGGCGAGCGCCTTGGCCTCCGTGCCCCGGCTGTCCGGCGCGGCGTCCTTGCGGCTTTTCAACGACTGGGGCAATTTGAGCGCGACGCGAACACGGTCGGCAAGTTCGTCGTCACCCTGTTCGAGAACACGGTTGAGCAGGGGTGTTGCGCCCGGTAGATCCTTTCTGGCGAGCTTGAGAAATCCGAGTTGCGCGGTGGAGAGCAGGTCGCCGGGAGCGGCATCGACAATGCCTCGAAACTCCTGCTCAGCCTCGTCTTTCTTGCCCATTTCGAGCAGCAGGTAGGCGAGTTCGCGGCGCAGTTCGACGTTCTTGGGATCGATCTCGAGGGCCTTGCGGAACTCGTATACATATGGATAGCGCGACGGGATGAGGGCCTTGGCGCGCTCGGCGATTCGAGGTTGGGATCCGCGGGACGCAGCCAGCAATGCAGCCGCGGCCTCCTCGTTACGGCCGAGCGCCTTCCACACCCGCCCTACATCGAGAAGCAGTTCGGACAGATCGGGCCGGAGTCGCCAGGCGGCTTCATAATGCGCGGCGGCCAGCTTGGCATCGTCGCGCTCCTCAGCCAGGCGCGCGAGCTCCTGGTGGGCGCTGAAATTATTCGGCGACAGCTCGACCGCGCGCCGCCAGCGAGCGATGCCTTCGGCCAGCGCGGAGTCGATGCTTTGAAACGTGCGGGCCGCTGTTGCGCGGGATCCGACGTCGCCGCGATCGCGAATCCGCTCGAAGAGACGGCGGGCCTCGGCGCGCTGCCTGGTTTCGTAACACAGGAATGCGTATTCGAGAGCGACGTGGAAATCGGAGGCATCTAGACGCATGGCCTCGCCGAAGTGGTCGCGAGCGGCTTCGGTGTCGCCAGTTTTCAGCAGCGTGTACGCCAAGTCCTTATGAATGGCGGCGCGCTTCGGGGCAAGCGCGGCGGCTCGCTCGAAGTTGGCGATTGCGGCATCGTACTGACGAGCGCGTGACTGCTCGTATGCTTTCTGCAGCGGCTCGTACGCCGCGTCCTTCGATTGCCCGGCAGCGAGCGCGGATAACACGAAGGCCATCCAAACTGTGCGCATCTATTATGACCTCGGCCTGAATGCTTATAGTGCGGCGAGGCGGGATTCTGTCTCAAGAAATCGACCGGGCGTGGACGCGAGGGGCGCGGAGGCGATTGACGAAACGAACTCCTGAGTCGGCGTAAGTGGTTGATATGGCGTCAAGGTCGCGGAGGAACTGGCCACGGCAGGCGTCGACGCCGGGTCAACTGGCGCCTTCGAACGGGCGCTTAATCTCGGCAACGGCGACTTCTCGGCGGCGACGCCGGCGCAGGTTAAAGATACGAGCGGCGATGCGCCCGGGAACTTCGGAGTTCCGTCCGGCGAAGGTGCAGCACGGAGCTGGTCGAAGTCCTTCGGATTCTCGCCGCAAATGACGACTTGGCCGTGAGTCCGACCATTGGGGCGTTGCGGCTGGGGGCGCGTCGCTAAAGGCGCCAGCGACTGATTAGTGTCTTTGACAGAGCGGTGACCATCACTACGGCAACGGCCAAATCGAGACGTTGCCGCGCATGACAAACTGCTTGGGCTGTAAGTTACCGTGCGAAAGTAACTCCGAGTCCAGTCGTGTAGAGAAAATCGTTGGTCTTGCGGCCGGGCGCGGGCCGGTTCAGATAACGGTCGCTGAGTGAGACATTCCAGACCAACCATTTCGAGATTTTCGTATTAGCGCCAATATCGGCATTGACTCGGTAACTGCCGGTGTTGGTCAAGTCATTGAACATGCGGAAACTCTGGACCAGCGATGTTGCGCCGCTCAATTTGTAAGCGTACTCATCGCCCCAGTAAACTTCGGCCGAGTTGCGCGTTAGTGGTGTACTGAACTTAGAATGGTTGAAGTCCGCTCCCGCAAGGAGATCGAGCACGCTGCGCTCATTCTTCCAGGCATGGAAACCGGCGCCGCCGCCAACGACGAACCGCAGATCGAGATTTTGGAACCTGTCGTATTCGTAATCGTTGAACGCGTTCAGGAACAGGCGCTTGCTGAGATTATGGTCGTAGCCGATGCCACCGCGGACAGCTTGCGCGGTATCGGAACTCTTGCCGTTGACCAAGGCGGACGCGCGGATGGCATTGAAGTAGAGCGACGTCTTATCGGTGCTGGTGATTCGCGCGGCGTTGACACCCGTGGTGAAAGTCAGGGTTTTGGCGTTGCCGCTGGTGCCTGCAAATCCGAGGCTGCCAGTTCCTGCCCAGAGTGCGCCCCAGCCGGGGTGTAGAAGACGCTCATATGCTTTCTGCTCGGCCTCGTCGCGTAGAGTGGTGATATCAACAGGGGCCACATTGACTTGCGCCGTTCCAGTACCCACGTCGATCTTACCGCCCGTGGTCGCGAGAGTTCCCTGGACTGTCTTCCCATCCTGCAAGACGACCGTGACTGGTTTGGTTGTCGTGACGGATTCCACTTGATCCCAAGCGGTGGTAACTAGACCGAAGTGATCGGTCTTGATAACGATATCTTTGCCGGCTTTCTTTAGGATGGTACCAGTAACACGGTCACCGTTTTTCATGACGATCTGGTCGGCGTACGCAAAGGTGCCGCCGAAGATAACGATAAATAGAACAAGTGAAGGTTTCATTGTCAGATTAATACTCACACAAAGCACTGTGCACTTCGTACCGTTTGACCGCTTTCTTGGGACCCTCGGCGTTGTGGCATTGCTCGCAAATAGCTGAGGTCAGCACGCGGCGATGTTTGTCCGCCGAGTCAGCGTGCAGGCGGTGGCAACTGAGGCAGGTTGTTTCGGAACCGTTGGAGATAACGTCGCGCACATTCTCCCAAACGTGGCGGTCGCCCGGATTCATCCCAGGATCGGTAGCCTTTCCGAAATCCGCCTTGTAGTCAAGGAAGAGGTTGTCGCCCGGGACGAAGTTGTTCGGGTACGGGAGACCGGTGGAGCGCGATTCGGCTCCGCGCAGGTGGCATTGCGCGCAGGTGGACTCGATGGCCAGGCGATCGGTGCGCCGCTTCTTGGAGAGAAAAATCTTCGAAGTGTCGCCGGTATGCTCGAGGCTAACAACGCCGTGGCAGGTGTAGCAATCGAGTCCAGTGGCGGTGAAGGTGTGCGTGCTGGCGTCAATGCCTGTTGCGTGGCAGCCGGCGCAGCGGGTTTCAAACTTGCCGCTCTCCCACCGCGAACCGTCCTTGGCGAGAATGTCGAATTTGCCGTAGCCGGCCTGTTTGAGATATCGGACATGATGGCGGCTGCCGAGTGTATGTGTGACCTCGGCCGCGTGTTTGGAGAGCGCGGGGTCGGCTTTCAAACGGGCGATGAGTTCGGGCGCGTCTTCGCGCTGGCGCAGCGTCAGGCCATGCGCATTCTTCTGCCACCCGGGGCCGATATCGTTGCGATGGCAGAACAGGCACTCATCGCCGTGTACGAATTCGGGGACGGGCTTGCCTACGTGATCCGTCGAGGGTTGCGCCGCCGCGCCGATTGCCGCACAGAATAGGATCAGCCAGCGAATCACTTCGGTGCCATCCGTAGCGCGCCATCGAGACGAATGACTTCGCCGTTGAGCATCGAATTCTCGATAATGTGGCGCGCGAGTTGGGCGTACTCAGAGGGCTGTCCCAAGCGAGGCGGAAAAGGAACCGATGCGCCGAGGCTGGCTCGAACTTCCTCGGGCATCTTGCCCAGAAGCGGCGTGTCGAAGATGCCCGGCGCGATGGTGACGACTCGAATTCCCAGTCGCGAAAGATCGCGCGCCATGGGCAGTGTCAGCCCAACGATTCCGCCCTTCGATGCCGCATAGGCCACTTGTCCGATTTGGCCGTCGAACGCAGCAATGGAGGCGGTGTTGACGATCACACCGCGTTCCCCGCCTTCATCGGCCTCGTTGCCGGACATCGCCCATGCAGCCAGGCGCGCCACGTTGAAGGTGCCTACCAGGTTTACGCCGATCACGCTGGTGAACCAGTCGAGCGAGGCGGGGCCGTCGCGGCCCACAGTGCGCTGTGCTGGACCGATACCCGCGCAGTTAATGGCGATGTGCAGCGGACGCATGCTGTCGATGGCAGAGCGGATCGCTGCTTCATTGGTGACGTCGGCCTGGAAGAACTGGATTGACAGCTCTTCGGCCATCGCGCTCCCGGCCTGCTCGTTGACGTCAAGGATGGCCGGTGTGCCGCCGTTCTCGACGATCATGCGGACGCAGGCAGCGCCCAACCCGGAAGCGCCGCCGCTAACGATTGCACGTTTTCCGCTGAGCTTCATGGTTTCGCCGTCGATGCTTCCACCAGTTCAATCGCGATGTGGTCGGGACCCTCGATCATGGCCGACTTGACGCCCATCACGTCGTGCACGGGTTCGAGGATCTTGACGCCTTCGCCGCGGAGACGATCGAGGGATGCGCCCAGGTTATCGACGCTGAATGCGATGTGATCGATCGCACGGCCGCGCGTGGATTCGAAGTCCTTGCGCGCGTCCCAGAGAGCAGGCCACGAAACGCGCGCATACTCGACGGGGAAGATCAGGATGTTGACGTTGTCGGCTTGGAGCGATGCCGATGGCGCGACGGGGAAGCCCTCGTAGACGCGTTTCTGCGCCTGCTTGCCCCGGAGCGCAATACCGAGGTGTTTGGCGTACCATTCGCCGGCCGCGACCGGGTCGGCACTCAGCAAGTGAAGGTGTCCGAAGTGGTGGTGGTTGGCCGTGTTGAGCTCGATCAACTCGTGATCGGGCCCATCCACGTAGGCGTAAAAGAAATTGCCCGGTGGACGTCCCGCGAGCGCGCTGATATCGGTGATGGGGGTTTGGAACTTCGTTCCACCGGCCAGCAACTTGTCATAGGTTGCCTTCATATCCTCGGCCCCCCATCCGACGTGCCAGATCGCCGACACGATATCGGACGGCGGCGCGGACTTCGCCTTGTCGAACAGCAACCACGATTTCTGCGCCCACACAGCATCGGCGCGATCCTGGTAGCGGCTCTTCTCGCAATCGAACGTACTGGTGTAGAAGCGCACCGAACGGGCGGGATCGGTGGAGTTAATGTGAACGTGGTGCCAGTGGGCCGCGGGCGGCGCCGATTCCTGGCTGAAGGCGATTGCTCCCACACTCAAGATGGCCAACAAGCGTGTCATGTGGGGAGTATTATAACGCCCTCAAGCAACGGCCTTGACTTTCTCGGAACGAGCCTCCTTCACCTTCGCCATGTACTGGCGCGCGCGTTCCTCGAAGACGTCGAAGTTGCCTTCCTGAACGCTCTTGGCATCGATCAGCTCGCCGCCGACAGCCACCGCGCAAGCCCCAGCACGCAGGAAATCGATCGTGGTGTCAAGATTGACGCCTCCGGTGGGAACCATCTCGATCTGCGGGAACGGGCCTTTGAGGGCCTTGATATATTTGGCTCCACCCATGTTGCCGCACGGGAAAATCTTCACCGCATCGGCGCCGGCCTCCCAAGCGGTCAGCACCTCGGTGGGCGTCAGCGCGCCGGGCAGAATCACCTTGGAGTAACGCTTCACCATCTCGATGGTGGAAAGCTTGAGGCTGGGAGTCACGAAAAACTCGGCGCCGGCGAGCATGCAGGCGCGGGCGGTTTCGGGATCGAGGACAGTGCCCGCGCCGAGCACGATGCGGTCGCCGAACAGGTCAGCCACACGTTCGAGCGCTTTGATTGCGCCGGGAACGGTCATGGTAATTTCAGCGGCGCGGATTCCGCCACGAAAAATCGCTTCGATGGATTTCACCGCCGCATCAGCGCTGGTCGTGCGAACAACGGGCACAATGCCGATGTCGATGATCGAACTCAAGATTGCGTTCTTGTGCATCTACCTTGATGGTAGCGCCATAATATCCGCATGCTGAAGTGGAGCGCTCCGGTGTTCGCGCTGGCAGTTGCCGCTGCGCAAACTCCGACGATCGACCAATCGCTGAACATGCGGACGGTGTCGTCGCCGAGGATTTCGCCCGACGGCCGTTTCGTCGCCTATCAGGTGAACGAGGCGAATTGGGAGGAGAACGATTTTGTTCCGCAGATTTGGATCGCGATGCTGGCGACAGGCGAGCGCTATCAGTTAACGCGCGGGAAGAAGGCGAGCGGCAACGTCGATTGGTCGCCCGATGGGAAGCGCTTAGGGTTCATCTCGGATCGCGATGGAAAGCGCCAGATCTATATTGTGTCGCCGACGGGTGGCGAGGCGGCGCAGTTGACGGCTGTCGAGACGGGGGTGAACGCGTTCCGCTGGTCGCCCGATGGAGCGTCGATCGCGTATGTGTCCGCGGGTCCGGAAAACAAGGCGCGCAAGGATCGCAAGGACAAGTACGGCGAGTTCGAGATCGTGGAAGGCGATTACGCGATGAACCATCTGTGGGTGGTCAAGGCGCCGGCTGACATTCAAGAAAAGCCGAAGCCCGAGCAGTTGACGCAAGGCACGCAGTTCACGGTGTCGCAGTTTGCGTGGTCGCCGGATTCCACGCGCATCGCATTCTCGGCGGCGCGCGATCCGGATCTCAGCTCATCGGACACAGCGGACATTTGGGTGGTGCGGTTGACGGACAAGTATCTGAAGAAGCTGGTGGACACGCCGGGGCCGGATACGAATCCCGTATGGTCGCCAGATGGCCGCCAGATCGCGTTCGAGACGGCTGGCGGCGAGCAGTTCCATTTCTTTCTGAATTCGCATATCGCGGTGGTGAGCGCGGATGGCGGGAAGCCCCGCGTGGTGAGCGCGGCGTTTGATGAGAATCCGCGGTTGGTGGACTGGTCGGGTGCGGGGTTGTATTTCGAGGCCATTCAGGGCACCAACGCGCATCTGTTCCGTGCGGATCCGGCGTCGGGCAAGTATGAGCGAGTGAGCCAGCCGGAGAAGGCGATGGCTTATGGGGCGAGTTTCGCGCGCGATTTTCAGAAGGTGGCGTATGTGTGCGGCGAACCGAACCGGATGGCCGAGATTTGCGTGTCGCCGGTGGACCGTTTCGCGGCGGAGAGGATTACAGCGATGGGCGCGCAGCTCGAGCCGTTCAAGCTGGCGCGGCGGGAGGTGGTGGAGTGGAAGAGCAAGGACGGCGCGTCGATTGAAGGCGTACTGTTGAAGCCGCCGGACTTCGATGCTTCGCGAAAATACCCGCTGCTGGTTGTGATTCATGGCGGGCCGACGGGAGTGGATACGCCCGCGATCTCGCCCGAGCGGTATTATCCGGTGGAGATGTTTGTCGCGAAGGGCGCGCTCGTGCTGCGGCCGAATTATCGCGGATCGGCGGGATATGGCGAGAAGTTCCGGTCACTCAACGTTCGGAATCTTGGGCTCGGCGATTACGAAGACGTGATCTCGGGTGTGGACGCGCTGATCGCGGAGGGCTTCGTCGATGGCGATCGGGTGGGCGCGATGGGCTGGAGCCAGGGCGGGTACATCTCGGCGTTCATCACGACGTACAGCAACCGTTTCAAGGCTGTGTCGGTTGGCGCGGGAATCTCGGACTGGACCACGTATTACGTCAATACCGATATCCATCCGTTCACGCGCCAGTATCTGAAATCGACGCCGTGGGACGATCCGGAGATTTACCGCAAGACATCGCCGATCTCCTATATTGCAACCGCGAAGACGCCGACTCTCATTCAGCATGGGGAGTTAGACAAGCGGGTGCCGATTCCGAATGCGTACGAGTTGTATCAGGCGCTGAAGGATAAGGGCGTGCCGGCGAAACTGATCGTATACAAAGGATTCGGACACGGAATCACGAAGCCGAAGCAGCAGCGGGCCGTGATGGAGCACAATTACGAATGGTTCAGCCGCTGGATTTGGGGCGAGAAGCCGGCGCTTGCAACGGAGTGATGGAGACTTTATGAATCGCGAAGCTGTGGTTGTCGATGCCGTGCGTACGCCGATCGGGCGGCGGGATGGAATGCTGAAAGAGTGGCACCCGGTTGACTTGCTGGCGCACACGCTGAAGGCGCTGGTAGCGCGGAACCGTCTGGATCCCGGGCGCATTGATGACGTGATCGGCGGGTGCGTGATGCAGACCGGGGAGCAGGGCGTCAACGTGACCCGCAACGCCGTGCTCGCCGCTGGTTTTCCGGAATCCGTGCCCGCGACCACCGTTGACCGGCAGTGCGGATCGAGTCAACAGGCGGTGCACTTCGCGGCGCAGGGCGTAATGGCCGGCGCTTACGATATCGCGGTGGCATGCGGCGTGGAGTGCATGACGCGAGTGCCGCTGGGCTCGACGGTGATTAACGGCCCGGGGCAGCCGTTCGGGCCGTGGATGATGAAGCGGTATGGGGGCGTGCAGTTCAACCAGGGGATTAGCGCCGAGATGATGGCGGAGCGTTGGAACATTTCGCGGACGGAGTTGGATGAGTTCAGTCTGGAAAGTCACCGGAGGGCGGCGCGGGCGACGGAGGAGGGCGTGTTCTGTTCGCAGATTGTTCCGGTTCCGGTGGGTGATGTTCATTTGAACAGGGATGAAGGGATCCGCACGGGCACGACTCTTGAGAAGATGGCTTCGCTCAAGCCGGCGTTCAAGGCGGACGGGTGCGTGACGGCAGCGAATTCGTCACAGATCAGCGATGGCGCGGCGGCGCTGCTGATCATGGAGCGTGCGACGGCGGAACGGATGGGGTATCGTCCACTGGCGCGATTTGTCGCATTCGCGCTGGCGGGCGACGATCCGGTGTTGATGTTGTCCGCGCCCATTCCCGCAACAAGGCGCGTGTTGGAACGCGCGGGTCTCGAGTTGAGCGCGATGGACCGGATCGAGATCAACGAGGCGTTCGCGAGCGTGGTGCTGGCGTGGCAGCGGGAGACAGGCGCTGATCTGAACAAGGTGAATGTGAACGGGGGCGCAGTTGCGCTGGGACATCCACTGGGGGCGAGCGGGGCGCGGTTGATGACGACGCTGGTGCATGAGCTGGTGAGATCGGGCGGGAGGTATGGGTTGCAGACGATGTGTGAGGGCGGGGGGTTGGCGAACGCGACGGTGGTTGAGCGGGTTTAGCGGCCGGGGTCACCCGGCCAGCGGTGGTGCCGGTTGAACAACTTGTGACTTTTGGGCGTGGCTGCGGACCTCGATGAACAGGGAACCCGAATCCGCTCGAGTGATCGCTCCCGCAGTCACAAGTAGTCGCGATTTTGAAAGGATCGATACCGGGTATTTGAGGAAGAGTGCTGAGAGATCCGTCAAGGTCGCGAGCAAGAAATCTGCGCATAATCGGCGTAGGGGAGAATGTCTCGCGCGGCTGTAAGAGCATCGCCAACAGCAAGTAGGCGCTACGCAGCGAGCGGCCGTGGTAGCAAGTGCGAATCGCGGGTGTCCACGCGTCTGGCGCGACGGATATTGGGAATGGTGAGCGCGGTAGGAATCGAACCTACAACCTACTGATTAAGAGTCGCTGGAAGGGGGTTGTTCTGGTTTGCTAAGGGCTGCCCCAAGGTGCTCATTCGCCGGGAGTTCTGAGTTTTAAAGTTCTCTACCGTTGTCCAGGTTTGCTCTTGATTTTGATGGGTAGTCCCCACAAAATCCCCCACAATCACCACCACGAATCTGGATCAAGGCGTTGTCGCCACACTACCTGAATGTTCGGGGAACGGTGGCGGAGTGGAAATACAACGTTGGCCGGTTCTGTTCCGGGAACTCGCGGATGATTCTGGCGGTTTCCTGCGGCTTCGCGGGGCCATTGTTGCACTTGGTGGGCGGCGAGTCCGGCGGGGTTCATTTCGTCGGAGCGACATCGACTGGCAAGAGCACAGCGCTATTGGTCGGTGGGTCGGTGTCGGGCGGCGGCGGACGAAACGGATTCGTGCAATCGTGGCGCGCGACGGCTAACGGACCCGAAGCAATCGCAGAGCTTCACAATGACCTGACGTTGTTTCTGGACGAACTCGCACAGATGGACGCCAGGGAAGCGGCGGACACCGCTTACTTATTGGGCAACGGGAGCGGCAAAGGCCGCATGTCCCGCGACATCGGCGCGCGGAAGAAATTGTCATGTTCTCTGTTATTCGTGAGCGCCGGAGAGATTACGCTGGCCGATCCGTAAGCGTACGACGAACCCAGGGTGGGACTTACCTGCGTGTCGCAGACCAGCGGGCCGGGGTGAGTTCGGCGACTTGGCTGAGCTTGCGCCGGTCTAGTCCAGGCAGCACATCAGAAAGATATTGCCTAACCGGCACGGCCAGTCGCCGGCACGATTCAACGATGGAGAGTATCGCCGCGACTTTCGGTCCGGACTTTTCACTTCCTACATGCAGCCAGTTCTTGCGCTTACGTGCGATCGCACATAATCGTAATTATGTGTTGCCGATGATTATGTGCAGCCCCCAGACTTGAACTCTGCTTGAGTCTTGCTGAGATTGGTGCTCCTGCACTTTTTGGTCGGCGCGAACCGCACATAATCCGCCATGCTCTTCGAGGGACTACTGGTCCCTTAGGAGAACACATGTCAACAAACTTTTCTGCCAAGCCAGATCTGG
>JBBQGC010000038.1:0-53498 GCA_038322705.1 Bryobacterales bacterium
GGATCGCTGACCACCCCATCCACAAACTCGACGAACTGTTGCCGCATAACTGGGCTCTGTCCCACAGTTAAAATCCGAAACGACATCGCTGTCAAGCAGGATCCTTAAGTCACAGCCGGGTGTTCACCGGATGCTTACGCATGTCCGCGCGCACGTTATAAATCGGAGACAGGCGGCGCAAGCCCGCCTGCAGAAAAGCCGCCCACGGAGTCCCTTCCACGGCGCGCCTCAACTCAGGCGGAACGTGGCGCGAGGTTCGGACCATCGCCTCCAGATCGCTCCGGCTGTACAACGCGATAGTTAAGGTCGCGGGTCAGTAGCTGCTTCCGAATGAGGATGGCGAGAACGTGCAGGGCCCGCCCATTTCTGGAGCATTTCGATCACCTCCGAGAATTGGGCAGGCTTGGCCAGAAAAGCGTCCATTCCGGCGGCTAAGCACCTCTCGCCGGCGAGAGCATCAGCCGTCATGGCTATGACCTTCATGCGGCGCGAAGGCTTCTCGCGCTCGCGAATTTCGCGAGTCGCCTCATAACCGTCCATCTCGGGCATCTGACAGTCCATGAAGGCCAAGTCATAGGGCAGGATCTCCGACATTTTTACGGCCTCACGCCCATTGCACGCTACGTCGGCCCTGATTCCGAGTTTCTCGAGCATTCGGACAATTACTTTCTGGTTCACGATATTGTCCTCGGCCACCAGTACTCTCAGTTTGGCTTCTGGGTCTTTCCGCCAGGACGTCACTGCCGACCTAACAGAGGCGGCCTGCTGGACTATCTCCATGTTCCGCCCCGGGTTCGTCGCCTTAAACCACGCTTTGGCGAGAGCATTCAGCAGGTGTGCCTGCCGGATCGGTTTGACCACGCACGCGTGGACTTCTCCACGCTGTAGAGCTTCGCTGGTCCGTTCCACCCGAGCAAGCGCAATTACCACTGGATGTAGAGAAGGATCCTGCCGGATTGCGGCGACAAGCATCGCGCCGGTCTGGTCGGTCCCGCAGTGATCCGCAATCACGATCTGGTAGGGATCTCCCGCTTGTTCGGCGGAGCGTAGGACCGCGAGCGCCTCCGCACCGGAGGCTCGGCTTTCGCCCCTCATGCCCCATCCGGTGATGTGCTCCCGGATGACACGGCTGGTTACGTCGTGTTCGTCCACCACCAATGCACGCACGCCGGTTAATTCGGCTATCGGAAACGGGTCCGGTCGGAACTGCCCATCATGCCGCAGCGGCAAGGTGAACCAGAACGTCGAGCCGCCGCACGCCCGACTTCTGACGCCAATAGTTCCACCCATCAGTTCCACTAGTTGTTTTGAGATTGCCAACCCCAGACCGGTGCCACCGTACTTTCGCGTGGTGGAGGTGTCGGATTGGCTGAATTTCTCAAACAGCATCCCGATTTTCTCCAGAGGAATCCCGATCCCTGTGTCCTTGACCGATACTTGCATCCGGGCCGTTTCCGCATCCCAACCCTCGCATTCCACCTGGACCACAACGCTCCCACACTCGGTGAACTTGATGGCATTCCCCACCAGGTTGGTCACGACTTGTCGAATGCGCCCGGCGTCCCCGAAGAATCGGCTGGGGACATCGGGGAGACATTGAAGAACCAGTTCGAGGGGCTTGGATTTCGCCTCAGACGCAAGCATCTCGACTACTTCTTCCAGAACATGCCGGAATTCGAATCTGGAATGCTCCAACGCCAGTTTACCGGCCTCGATCTTCGAGAAATCAAGGATGTCGTTGACCACGGCAAGCAGTGCTTCACCGGACGAGCGAATGGTGTTCACGTATTCCCTCTGCTCGGACGTTAGATCGGTGTCGAGCAGCAGTCCGGACATGCCAATTACCCCGTTCATCGGCGTGCGAATCTCGTGGCTCATGTTAGCCAGGAAGTCGCCCTTGGCTCGACTGGCGGCCTCCGCGGCCTCTTTGGCGCGCTTCATCTGTCCTTCGGCGAGCTTCTGTTGCCGGATGTCGATGAAGCTCTCAATCAGGAGTGGCGCACCCTTCCTGGACACCCGATTGACGCTCTTGAGGATAACCGTTTCCCCGCAAGAAGTCAGTAGTGTCCGCTCGGAAACATCAACGTCCATCCCCAGATCCGTAATCGGACACCTTCCATCCCCACCCGGGCAGATCACCGCCGTGCAGAGCTGGCCGACGACTTCCTTCCGCGGCTTTGCGATCATTGCCTCGGCTTGGGGATTGAGATCCAGAATGCGATGATCCCGAGGATCCACAGTCATGATCCCCACGGGGAGGGACTCGAAGAGAGTCTTGAGGTAGTGCTCTCTTTCCTCGATCTCTGCTCTGGCCGCCTCGAGTTCCGCCATGATTTCGGCAGCATAGGCGTTTGCTTCCGCGACCCTTTCGGCCTGTCGGATTAGCCGATGATTCTCCTCTCGAAGGCGTTCGAGCTCACCCCTGGCGCTTGCCAGCAACTCTTCATTGGGAGCCAGAGTCATATCAGAATGTCACCGTGGGGATTTGACTCATCCGTATAGCGACCGAGGCCAACCCACTAGCCGTTACGCCGGGTCGCATCGGCGCGCAGTGCTGATCCCCGAGGCGTGTACACTGGCCCTCGAGGCAGTTGGAGCACACCTCGATTCTGCCGCCGGAGGCTTGAATCAACTCGAACAGTTCTGCAATCGGTTGAAACCCAGGCGCTTGGGCCTCGTTGCCTTCGGTTTGAAAAGCCCACCGCGCTCCGTTCAGCGCCAGAAACAGGACGACTGGCGCTCCGCTGCAACAAGCCGCGGCAGCCGCCGCAAACCCGAGCGTCGCGCGCGGGGCATCTTCCGGTCCGGATGTGATGACGATCTGAAGCGTGGGCGCGACATTCATATATCTTCCTCTAAATGAACACGGTGGGTCCGGAATCGAGAGCGGCATCGAGACAGGTGGCCACCCCGCCTACCTCGATTCCCTCGCGCAGCTCTCCGATCGTCAGCGCCATCACATCCATGGAAGCTTGACACGCTACCATTCGCACATCCAGATCGCGCGCAAGCGTCATCAGATTGCCCAGCCTTTCCATGTGGCGCCTGGCCATAACCCGACCAAAGAACCGCCGTCCGAGGCCGAACATCTCCCACTTCGAAAGCCGGAGCCGGTCCGGGCCGCAGGGCGTCATGGCCGTCAATATCTTGTCGACCAATACCTTGTCCTTATAGCGTGGCCTCTCTTTTAACGCTGCCAGCCCCCAAAAGGTGAAGAACATGGAAACCTGGGCGCCCATCGCCACCGCGCCGGTTGCAAGTGTGAAAGCCGCGATCAGCTTGTCCAGTTCGCCGCTGAAAACTATAATCGTGAGTCTCTTGGGCCCAGGTTGGGAGCGCGCTAGTTCGGCAACGCGCACTTCCAGCTCGCACACCCGGCACGTCATCGTCACCAAGTCCGCGTCGGTCGACCACTCCCCCGAGGGGAAGCACGCTGGCTCACTGCGGGGCATCTTCTCCTTCCTGCTTCTCAATCACAGCCCGCTGCGAGGGACCGTCGTGGAACTCCAGTAGACGGTGCCCCATGCGCCGAAGCCAAGCTTCGAGATCGGCGCGGAACGCCGGATCGCTGGCCTCTACGCGCAAACGATCGCCACGAGCCATGTTCTTGAACGCTTGACTGATCCTCACGATGGGCATCGGGCACCGCAACTGCCTGCAATCCAACACCATCTCTGGCACTGCTCACCTCCACTGGACGCCGGCTGGAGTTAGCCTGTCCTCACTTGTCATATCGGCAGGACATGAAGCAGATCTTAGAGGCAATTCCCTTCAAGTGGCCAGGACCCGGAGCGGCGGCGCGCTGGTAGCGGGCTGATCTTAGCGGATGGGTGAGGTCACGGAGTTGTCGTCATTACCGCATCACAGCGGTCCCGAGGTTGTGGCAGGAGAATTGTTCCGGCGGGTCAGCAGTGGGTTGAGGAACCAAACGCGTAAGGCGCCTTTGGCGGATAGATGGCGATATCAGCCCTTCCCCCTACCACGCAAAACCCGCGTTGGCCAAAGGCTCGAACAGAGGCTCCACGCTCAATCGCCGGTCGCCGGTGATCCAGGCTCCACCGTGAACGACGATCACCGCCAGAAACGGACCAGGACCCGGTGGAATGGAGGCGTCCATCAGGAGCCGGACATCACCGGCCTGGCCATACTCAATACCGCGGCGCGTACCGGTGGCTGCGGCAAAGGTGCTTGCTGTCATGAGAAGTAGTAGTGCGGAAGTCGCCCAGACTCCGGAAAAACACATCTACGCCTTAGATGTGAGACGAGTGCGGCGTGTTGCCGCTATCTTAGGAATAGTGCCGCCGACCAGCTTCTGCTTTGCCATTTCGGCAAGCTTCACCGCCGAGCCGGTTCAGCCCATCATCGAGTTTCTCGGGCGCCGTCTGAATTCCGCCGTCGACGTCCGCTTCGCGCCGTATAACCAGATCATTCAGACACTGCTCGACCCGCACAGCGTGTTCGCCAGGAACCGGCACGGCATGAACGTCATTCTTCTGCGCCTGGAAGATTTGGGCGGTGACCAGGCGATGGAAGCGCATGCCGCCGAGTTGCTGCACCTCACCCGCGACCGCGCGGAACAGTTCGCGGTGCCGCTGGCTATCGT
This sequence comes from Bryobacterales bacterium, assembly GCA_038322705.1. Taxonomy (GTDB): domain Bacteria; phylum Acidobacteriota; class Terriglobia; order Bryobacterales; family Bryobacteraceae; genus TMP-7. The sequence goes on from JBBQGC010000038.1 coordinate 4,604, forward strand.
ATTGTGTCCCGCGTCTCCTGCGTTTATGTCCGATCCCGCGCGCGCCCGCCTTCAACGCGGGTTGTGTTCGCGCCTGGAGGGCTGGCTCGACGACCTGCCCGGGGTTCAATTCCTTCCGTCCGAGCGCGTGCTCCAACAGTATCCGGTGGAAGCTCCCCACGACCCCGATGCAGATCGCCTCGGGCACATACCGTACAGCGAGTTGTATTTTTGTGCGTTGGGTGCGGCGCTCGTGCGGCATGCGCACGCAATCACTGTCGCGCCGTACAAAGTGATCGCGCTCGATTGCGACAACACGCTGTGGCAGGGCATCTGCGGTGAAGATGGGCCCACGGGCATCGTGGTGGACGGAGCCAGGCGCGCGTTGCAGGAATTCATGCTCGAACAGCGCGAGGCCGGGATGCTGCTTGCGCTCGCCAGCAAGAACAACGAGCAGGACGTGCTCGACACCTTCGCGGCCAATCCGCAGATGCCGCTCGAACTCCGGCATTTCGTCGCAAGACGCTTGAACTGGGAACCGAAACCGTCGAACCTGGCGTCGCTCGCCGCCGAACTCGGCCTTGGTCTCGACAGTTTCATCTTCGTTGACGACAGCCCGAAGGAGTGCGCGGAAATGGCCGGCAATGCGCCCGAGGTGCTGGCCCTGCCGCTTCCCGCAAACATCGTCCACACGCCTCAATTTCTCGCGCACGTGTGGGCCTTCGACCATCCGGTGGTGACCGAAGAGGACCGTCAGCGCAACGCCTACTACGCGCAGTCCCAAAAGTTCGGGTGCGAAGTGAAGACCGCCGCGAGCCTGGAAGAATTTGTTGCCGGCCTCCAACTCGACGTGAAGATCGCCCCGGTCAGCACGGAGCGGTTGAGCCGCGCCGCACAATTGACGCAGCGGACCAATCAGTTCAACTTCACCACGCTGCGGCGTTCCGAGCGCGATATTCAGGGCCTGAGCGCCATGGGCCGCGAATGCTTCACCGTCGAGGTCTCCGATCGTTTCTGCAGCTATGGCGTAACAGGCGTGCTCATTCTCGAGGCCAGCGGCGCCGAAATCACGATCGACACATTCCTGCTGAGCTGCCGTGTTCTGGGGCGCGGCGTCGAACACCGCATGCTGGCTTGGACGGGCGCATTGGCGGTTGAGCGCGGCGCTCCCGTCGTTGTGGCGCACCTGCATCCGACCGCCAAAAATACGCCCGCGCGTGAGTTTTTGCATGCGACCGGCAGCGATGTCGAGCAGCGTGACAATGTCGGGCTCGTTTACCGCTTCGATGCGGAACGGCTGCGCGATTTGCGCTGGGCCGCAGCCATTTCAGTGCCGGCGCCGCAGCGGCCAACCCCGGCCCCGCATGCGCCGGTTCGCCGAGCCATCGACTACGCCGCCATTGCGAACGAGCTGGCAACGCCCGCGCAGATTCTCGAAGCGATGCGCCGCGAATCCGGCCATGCCGCCGATCGCGATCACATGACTGCGACCGAGCGGGAACTGGCGGCCATCTGGAGCGATCTGCTGAAGTGCCCGACTGTCGAGGTTTCAGACAATTTCTTCGATTCAGGCGGACATTCGCTGCTGGCCGTCCTCCTGATCGTGCGCGTACGCGAGGCGTTCGGCATCGAGTTGCCAATTGACGACGTTTACTCGGCGGCGTTGACGCTGGGCGAACTTGCCCGCAAGATTGAAACCTACCGGGACAGCCAACTGGATCCGCAGGAATACGAAGCGCTGCTGGCCGAAATCGAAGGTATGTCCGACGAGGAGGTTCAAGCGCTCCTTGCCGATGAGGAGACCCTCTCATGAAGATCGCCGGAGTTGTGTGCGTTGTGTGTGCGTCGGTGCTACTGGCTTGGGAGTCTCCGCTGTTCCCGATGCTCCGCAGCACCGTGCTCGCCGGGCGCCAAAGCGATGGAACCTACCTGGTTCCCACCAACCAGTTGTTGAAACCCTGGGGCGAACAGACGTTGATTCCGGGCCGCCCCGTGGACATGACCTTCGACGCGAGCCGCCGCGTGCTGGCTGTTCTGAATACACGAAGCATTCTGCTGCTGGATGGCGCGTCGGGAGCGACGTTGGGCCAGATCAAGACGAAAGCGACGTCGTACGCCGGCATCGCATTCCGTCCCGGCACTCGCGAATTGTGGGCCAGTGAAACCAGCCGGACGGGCGGCGACCTCATCATCACCGAAGTGAGTGACTCCGGGCAGGCAGGCGAGGCGCAGAACCTGCCGCTGCCCGGACATCCCGTCCCGACAGGAATCGCATTCTCTGCTGATGGCGCACGCGCTTATGTAGCGCTGAGCCGCAAGAACGCTGTCGCGGTGATCGACGCGCGCGAGAAGAAGGTGCTTCAGGAAGTGGCCGTGGGCGTCGCGCCGTTTGGAGTCGCCGTGTGCGAAAAGACCGGCCGGCTGTTCGTATCGAATCGCGGCGGCCGGCGCGTAGTGGGGCGTGAAGCGCAAGCTCCGAGCAGCGGCACGATGGTGGCCACGGATTCCGCGACGGGCGCGTCCAAAACAGGAACGGTCAGCGTTGTCGATCTGAAGACATTCCAAACCCGCGAGGTCACCGTGGGGCTCGCTCCTTCGTCCCTGGCCATCAGCGACGATGGCGCGCTCGTCGCGTCAGCGAACGGTCATTCCGACTCGATCACATTGATCGACACGCAATCGCTGAAGACGACGGAGATCAAGATTCCCGCATACCCCGAGAACACGCTCGGCAGCCAGCCCATTGCTGTTGCGTTCTCGAAGGCGCGCCTTTACGTTGCGTGCGGCGGAAATAACGCCGTCGCAGTCCTCGAACGCGCCAACGGCAAGTACGCGGTCGCCGGCGCGATTCCCACGGGGTGGTTTCCGTCGGCCCTGGCCATCGATTCGAATGGAGGGCTGCGCGTACTCAATCTCAAAGGCCTGGGAACTACGGCGGACAAGCGGGGCACATTCAACTCGCGCCAATACGAGGGATCGCTGTTGAAGCTGCCCGCTCCTGCCGCCGCCCAAATCGCCGCGGGCACGCGTGAGGTCCGTGCCGCCAACGAGCCGCAGTTCGATGCCAACGGCGGCGTCGGGAAGCTCTCGTCGTTGGGCATCCGTCACGTGGTGCTGATCATCAAGGAGAATCGCACCTACGACCAGGTGTTCGGCGACATCGGGAAGGGCAACAGCGATCCGAAACTGGTGATGTACGGGCAGGACGTGACGCCCAACCACCACGCCCTCGCCAACGAGTACGTACTGCTCGACAATTTCTATACCGGCGGCGCGATCAGCTTCGATGGCCACCACTGGCTGATGCAGGCCTTTGTCAGCGATTACGTCGAGCGCGCCTTTGCCGCCTCACCTCGCGGTTACGCCTGGAACATGGTCGACGCGCTCACCGTGTCGCCGGCCGGGTTCTTCTGGCAGCACGCGCGGAAGCCGCTCGATATCCGCATATACGGCGAGTTTTGTTTACCCGCGCGCTGGGATCCGTCCACCAACAGCGTGGACATGAACGAATATCACGAGATGCAGTGGCAGCAATACTGGGCGCTGTATCAAACTGGCCAGTGGCCGAGTGAAGTGGGGTGCCAGCCTGGCGTACCCGCGCTCAGTGCCCTGATGAGCCCGCGGTATCCGCACAGCTCAATGGCGATTCCCGATCAGATTCGCGCCGAAGAATTTCTGCGGGAACTGGGCGAGCGCGAAAAGCTCGGCACCATGCCGCACATCTCCATACTCACTCTGAACCAGGATCATACCGAGGGCACGCGCCCCGGTTCGCCGACGCCCAAAGCCATGGTGGCCGACAACGACCTCGCGCTCGGCCGGATCGTCGAGGGTCTATCGAAATCGCGGTTCTGGCCCGAGACGCTGGTCCTGGTTGTCGAGGATGACGGGCAGGACGGTATCGATCACGTGGATGGACGCCGCACGGTAGCGCTGGCAATCTCGCCGTACGTGCGCCGCGGCGCGGTGGACTCGAACTACTACACGCACACCAGCATGATCCGCACCATCCAGGACATTTTCGAGATCCCGCCCAGCACCCGCTACCTGAAGAGCGCTCGCGCCATGAACAGCGTGTTTCAGCCCTCGCGGCAGGCGTCGATTTATCATGCGTTGACGCCGAAGGTGCCGCTCGATCAAATGAATCCGGGGCTGAATGCGCTCTCGGGACGGCAGTTGTGGGCGGCGCGCCAGTCGCTCGCGATGAACTTCCAGCACATCGATGATGTTCCGGCAGAGACGTTGAACCGTATCCTGTGGTGGGACGCGAAGGGTTACGGCGCGCCGCCTCCTCCAACCCGGAAATGAGCCTGACCCGCAAACAAATCGCGCTGGGACTCATCGTACTGGCCGCCGGTGTCATCGTCCTCGTGCGCTGGCGCCGTGCACGCTTCAGCGTCGCCGACCCGCCGGGTATCCTGCGCGAAGTGAAGCTGTTGAAGGAACTGGTCACGGTCCGCTACAGCATTCAAAAGGTCGCTGGCTTGAGAGAGGACACATCACCGATCAGCTCGGAATCGATCCTGCTCATCGTGCAAGCCAAGGTGCACGGCGGCATCGATCTGGGCGAGATGACGGACCACGATATTCGCGTCGGGCCGCCGGGCAGCGTCTCTCTCACTCTGCCGCGCGCCCGCATTTTGCACATCTACCTCGACGAAAAGAACACTCAGGTGTGGGACCGCACCAAGACTTGGTGGACGCCCTGGGTCCCCTACGACAACGATCTCGAAAAGAAAGCCCGGATGGCCGCGCTCAAGTCCGTGGAACGCGAAGCCCTGGATATGGGGATTTTAGAAGAGGCACAGCGCAGCGCTGAAACCCTGATTCGGGGCCTGTTGCACCCGCTCGGCTTCGATCACGTCGACTTCCCGAAACGCTCGACCTGAACAACCCCGGTGTTAAACTGGCCTTGAGAAATCGATCTCAGCGGGGGAATAGCTCATGTGGATAGAGCACCGTCCTTATAAGCAGTTTGTCGTAGGTTCGAGTCCTACTGCCCCTACCAAATCTCCGCGCCTTTATAGGACAATCGAATTACAGGTCTTTAACTTTCCCGCCGTATGTGGATTGTCCGTCTCGCGCTCACCCACCCCTACACGTTCGTTGTCATGGCGGTCGTCATCGTGCTCTTGGGCGGAGTCGCCGTCGCCCGCATGCCCTCCGACATCTTCCCTGAAATCGACATTCCCGTGGCGAGCGTCATTTTCATGTTCAACGGCATTCCCCCCGAGGAGATGGAACGCCGCATCGTCACCATCGCCGAACGTTCGTTCACCACCTCCGTTGCCGACATCGAGCACATGGAATCCCGATCGTTCGCGGGCATTGGCGTAATCAAGATGTTCTTCCATTCGGACGCGAAGATCGAGGCTGCGGTGGCGCAACTCAGCGCGTCCTCGCAATCTGTGTTGCGCGTGCTCCCGCCCGGCATCTTCCCTCCCTTGATTCTGCGCTACAACGCCGCGAGCGTTCCCATCCTGCAACTCGCGCTCTCGAGCGACAAGTTGAGCGAACAGGAACTGTACGATTACGGCGCGAATTTCGTCCGCACCCAGTTGGCGAACGTCCAGGGCGCGAGCGTTCCAGCACCCTATGGCGGACGCGCGCGCCAGATCATGGTGGATATCGATCCGAAAGCGCTGTTCGCCCAGAATCTATCGCCCTACGACGTGGTCACCGCGCTCAATTCGCAGAATCTGATCCTGCCCGCGGGACTGGCGAAAATCGGAACGCGCGAATACGGCGTGCGCATGAACAGCAGTCCGGAAACGGTTGAAGAGCTGAACGACTTGCCAGTCAAACAGGTCAATAACTCGACCGTGTTCTTGCGCGACGTCGCCCATGTTCGGGACGGCTACGCGATTCAAAGCAACATCGTGCGCGAGAACGGCCGCCGCTCGGCTCTGATCACGATTCTCAAGACCGGCAGCTCGTCGACGCTGGACATCGTGAATCGCGTCAAGAAAATGCTGCCGCGCATCCAGGCCACGCTGCCGCCCGAATTGAACATCCGCTATCTGTTCGATCAATCGCTATTCGTGCGCGCGGCCATAGGCGGTGTATTGCGCGAAGCGGTGATCGCCGCGTTTCTAACCGGCCTAATGATTCTGCTGTCTCTGGGCAGTTGGCGCAGCACGGTGATCGTCTGCATATCCATCCCGCTATCGATTCTGACGTCGCTCGCGATCATGCACCTGATGAACCAGACCATCAACGTGATGACCCTCGGCGGACTCGCGCTGGCCGTCGGCATCCTCGTCGATGACGCGACAGTCGAGATCGAAAATATACATCGCAATCTCGCACAGCAGAAGCCGATCGTGCGCGCGATTCTCGATGGCGCTCAGCAGATCGCCGTACCTGCGTTCGTTTCGACGTTGTGCATCTGCATTGTCTTCGTTCCGGTCGTGTTCCTTAGCGGCACTGCGAAATACCTGTTCACTCCGCTCGCCCTGGCGGTTGTGCTCGCCATGATGGCCTCGTACCTGTTATCGAGGACCTTGGTGCCCACCATGGTTCACTTCCTGATCCGCGCCGAAGTCGAACGCTACCGTATTCCGGAAGGTGAGGACGAAGGCCACGAAGGCGGCTTCTTCTGGCGTATCCACCACCGGTTTCATGTGGGGTTCGAGCGGATGCGCGCCGCCTACGTTAATCTGCTGGATGCAGCGCTCGAACATCGCGGCATTGTTCTGGCCTGCTTCGGCGTGCTGTTTCTGGCCAGCGCCGCGCTCGTCCCGTTCATCGGCACCGACTTTTTCCCATACGTCGACGCCGGGCAGATCCGTCTCCATGTCCGCGCTCCTGGCGGCACTCGTATTGAGGAAACCGAGCGCCGGTTCGCGCAGGTGGAGGACGCAATTCGCCGCGTTATACCTGCCGGGGAGATGTCGCAGATTCTCGACAACATCGGCCTGCCGTTTAGCGGATACAACATCGCGTTGAGCGACTCGGGCACGCTCGGATCCTTCGACGGCGAGATCCTGGTTTCATTGAACGAGAAGCACGGGCCCACCGCCGAATACATCCGCCGCTTGCGTCACGAACTGAATCGGCAGTATCCGGACCTTACGTTTTTCTTCCAGCCTGCCGACATCGTGGGACAGATTCTCAACTTCGGCCTGCCCGCGCCGCTCGATATCCAGGTCACCGGACCGATCCGCAACGGCGTTCGCAACTTGGCGCTCGCTCGCGAAATCGAGGACCGGCTCACTCGCATTCCCGGAGCCGTCGACGTGCATGTGCATCAGGTTGTCGACGTCCCCGAGCTGCGCGTCAACGTCGACCGAACCAAGGCGAGTGAGGCCGGGCTCACGCAGCGCGACGTCGCCAACAACATGCTGATATCGCTCAGCTCGAGCAGCCAGGTGGCGCCGAATTACTGGTTGAATCCCTCCAACGGCGTTCAGTATCTGATCGCGGTGCAGACGCCGGATTATCGCTTGAACAGCACGGAAGCCCTGTTGTCGACGCCCGTTCATGGCGGCGCCACCACGCAACTGCTCAGCAACCTGGCCCAAGTGGAGCGCAGAAGTACTGTCTCGGTAATCAACCACTACAACGTCCAACCCGTGTATGACGTCTACGCCAACGTCCAGGACCGCGATCTGGGCAGCGTCGCCTCCGAGGTCGATAAAGTGGTTCGCGATGTCACCCGCAAGCTGCCGCGGGGCAGCGTCATCGAGATGCGCGGTCAAGTTGAGACCATGCGCTCATCGTTCATCGGGCTGGCCATCGGACTGGTGTTCGCAATCTTGCTCGTCTACTTCGTCATGGTGGTGAATTTCCAATCATGGCTGGATCCGTTCATCATTTTGACCGCGCTCCCTGGCGCGTTGTCCGGCATTCTTGTAATGCTCGCAGCCACCGGCACGACGGTGAACGTGCCCTCGTTGATGGGATCCATCATGAGCATCGGCGTCGCGACTGCGAATAGTATATTGATGGTGACCTTCGCTAACGATCTGCGGCTGGAATCGTTCGATGCGCGCCGCGCCGCGCTGGCGGCCGGATCTACCCGCCTGCGCCCCGTCGTCATGACTGCCATGGCGATGATCATCGGAATGCTGCCCATGGCGCTCGGTTGGGGCGAAGGCGGCGAACAGAATGCGCCGCTCGGGCGCGCGGTGGTGGGCGGTCTTCTGTTTGCAACTTTCGCGACCCTATTCCTGGTCCCCGTAATTTACAGCTTGTTACGCACGAAAGGTCCGGCGGCCCGCGGGCTCGAGGGCATCTACTGATGCACACCGTCCTCACGCGGCCGGAAGTTGCCGCCCGCCGTCCTGCCGTGAGAGGCATCCTGATTCTCTTCGCTGTGCTGCTGCTGGCCATCGGCGCCGCGGTGGTCTTCGCGGTCCTGCCGCGTTTACACCGGCAAAAAACCTTGCTCGCCGATTCGCGCGTCGACAACGTGCACATGCCCGTAGTCATCATCGCGAAGGTGCAGCGTTCCGCGGGCGCAGATATTCTCGATCTGCCCGGAAACCTGCTCGCCTTTAACGAAGCCCCCATTTACGCGCGCGTCGATGGATACGTGAAGCGCCGCCTGGTGGACATCGGCTACAAGGTGAACAAGGGCGACCTGATGATGGAGCTCGACACGCCCGAACTCGATCAGCAAATCGCGCAGGCCCGCGCCGTTCTGTCTCAATCCCAGGCCGGAGTAAAACAGAACGAGGCCAATCTGGTTCATTCGAAGGCCAGTCTGCAACTGGCAAGAGTCACGCTGGAACGGTGGAAGCGGCTGAGCACGGAAGGCGTGTTCTCGCGCCAATCCGAAGATGAAAAGCAGGCCGATTTCGAGACGCGGCAAGCGGAAGTGGCGTCGGCGGAAGCGAACCTCGCGGCCGCGCGAAACGCGGTATCGGTGAGCGAGGCCAGCTTGAAGCGACTTGAGGAGCAGAAGTCGTTCTCTCGTATCATTGCCCCGTTCACCGGCGTGGTGAGCGGGCGCTACGCCGACGTCGGCGCGCTGATCACGGCGGGCAACACCAGCGGCAATCACGAGATGTTCCGCCTGGCGCAGATCGATCCCATCCGCGTCTATGTCAGCGTTCCGCAAACCTGGGTGGGGCCCATCCGCTCCACGGTGAAGCATGCCGCCCAGCTCACCGTACAACAGTTGCCGGGGCATACATTCGAGGGCAAGGTGATGGACACCAACTCGGCGCTCGACCCGAATTCGCGGACCATGCTGACGGTGGTATACGTGCCCAACCCTGCGCGACAACTTCTGCCCGGAATGTTCGGAACGGTTCGCTTTCACCTGCTCGAGAAGTTCCGCCCGTTGATGATCCCCGGCGATACCGTAGTGTCGCGCGCCGATGGCCCGCACGTCGCCGTGGTGGGCGTGGGCAATCACGTGGAGATTCGCGCCATCGATCCCGGCCGCGATTTCGGGTCGCGCATGGAAGTTGCCAGCGGCGTCAGCGAAGGCGAATCGCTCATCGTAAATCCGACCGACGAGATTCGCGACGGAGTCGAAGTTCAGGTCCGCAACGTGAAGTGAGCGCCCGCTACAAAATCACAGTTCGCGCGTTCTCCAGCAACCACGCCTGACTATTCATCGGCGGCTTGCTTGCCGTCGGGCGCAAACGGACGTATGTTCCGTCGCTCCGCATGCAGCGCTTCTTCACCGTGTCTGCGAGATAGTGCTGCAGGATCTCCTTCTTCAATCGAGCGGCAATCTTCACATCCTCGATGGGAAACAGCACCTCCACGCGCCGGTTCAAATTCCGCGGCATGAGATCCGCGCTGCCGATGTAAATGTCCTCTTGCCCGGCGTTGCGGAAGTAGTAAATGCGGCTGTGTTCCAGAAACCGGCCGACAATGCTGGACACTTCGATGTTCTCGCTGATCCCCGCCATCCCAGGCCGTAGCGCGCAAATTCCGCGCACCAGCAATTCGATCTTTACGCCCGCTTGCGAGGCGCGGTATAACGCGCGGATGATGGGGCCGTCCACCAGCGAGTTCATCTTAAAAATCAGATGTCCCTTTTCACCGGCCTTCTGGTGTTCGATTTCCCGCTCGATCATGGCCAGCATCCGTTCGCGCAGATTCACCGGCGCCACCAGCAGCTTCTTGTAGTTCTCCTTCGATGAGTAACCGGTCAAGTAGTTGAACAGGTCCGTCACATCGTCGGCTATATCTTCATCGCAGGTGAAGAGTCCCAGATCCGTATACGAATGCGCGGTCACGGCGTTGTAATTGCCCGTCGCCAGGTGGATGTAGCGCCGCATCGTATCGCCCTCGCGCCGCACAACCATCGCCACCTTGCAATGAATCTTCAGGCCCACCAGCCCGTACACAACGTGCACGCCCTCGTTCTCGAGCGCACGCGCCCATTCGATGTTGCTCTCCTCGTCGAAACGCGCTTTCAGTTCTACTAAAACGGCCACCTGCTTGTCGTTCTCCATGGCCTCAAGGAGTGCTTCCACCACCGGCGCGTTGCGTCCCACGCGGTACAGCACCATCTTGATCGCGAGCACGCCATCGTCGTGGGCGGCGCGCTTCAGAAAATCCACCACCGGCTGGAACGAATCGAAGGGATGATGCAGCAGAACCTGGTTGCGCCGGATGATCGCGAAGATATCTTCGTCGTCCGAAATCGGCTTCAACGAATCCGGCACCGCGGGAACGAACGGCGGATCCTTCAACTCCGGACGCTCGAGCTGGTGCAGGCTCATCAGCCGTTTCAACGACAGCGAGCCCTTGATGCGATACACCTCGTTGGCGTTCACCTCGAGGTTCGACATCAGGATTTCGAGAATGTGCGACGGCATCTTATCGGTCACCATCAAGCGCACGACGCTCCCGAATCTGCGCTGCCGCACACCCTCTTCGATGGTCTCGAGCAAATCCTCGGCTTCGAGTTCCTTGATCGCGACCTCCGCGTCGCGCGTGACATGGAACGGGTAGCTCTCCACCACGTGCATGCCCGGAAACAGAGCGCCTAAATTCGCCGCGATCACCTGCTCCAGCCAAACCAGCGCGACACGGCGGCCCGGGCGGCGCGATTTCCGCTTGGCGCCCGGCGCAGTCACGGGAACCAGTTGCGGCAGAGAATCGGGCACCTTCACTCGCGCGAAATGCTCCTGCTTGTTGCGATCGCGAATCAGCACGGCCAGGTTCAAGCTGAGATTCGAGATGTGCGGAAACGGCCGCCCGGGATCGAAAGCAAGCGGAGTGAGTACGGGAAACACAGTGCGCTCGAAATACTTGCGCATATTCTGTTTCTGCTTCTCCGTCAAGTCTTCCCAATTCAGAATCCGAATTCCCGCGGCATCGAGCGCGGGGATGAGCTGCTCGGCCAGGCACTTGTGCGCGTCGGCGAGCAGCTTTTTCACCTCGCGTCGGATAGCGATCAACTGCGCGCCGGGCGTCATGGCGTCGGGCCCCACTTCCACCGTGCCCGCGTCCACCTGCGCCGCAAGTCCAGCCACGCGCACCATGAAGAACTCGTCCAGATTCGAGCCGAGAATCGCCAAAAACTTCACTCGCTCGAGCAGCGGATTCGTCTCGTCGGTGGCTTCGTCGAGAACGCGCCTCTGGAAACTGAGCAGGCTCAATTCACGATTGATATATAGCGCGGGATCGCGAAGGTCGGGCGATTCTTCAGCAGCGGCGGTTCCATTTGATTTTCTAGCCATACGGGGGAGAGCTCATTCCATTATCGGCGTTGCCGCCCCGCTTCAACGGCGCGCGGATCGTCCATCGGCGCCGATTTGCCCGGTGCGGCTTTGGCGCGCGCTGGATCGAATACGGCGCGGTCGCCCGGCAGCGCGCGGTAGGGCGTGTAATCGGGCGTCGTTTGAAAGCAATCGGTGAGGCTCGCGGCAGTCGCATCGAACTGGTTCAACGGCGGCAATCGCAGGATTTCGAAAGCCGTGCGCAATAGGCCGCCGAAGCTCGTGTTCACGTGCGAAACGTGGTTCTTGCGGGCGTACGGTCCGGCTATCAGCAACAGCGTGCGATGCGAATCGACGTGGTCCACGCCGCCCTGTGCGTCATCTTCGGTCACCAACACCGCCATCCGCTTCCACGCCGGAGTGCTGGAAAGATACTCCACAATGCGGCCCAATGCGAGATCGTTATCGGCGACGTAGGACGCTCTTGAAGGATAACCGTCGCCCGGCCGCGGCTTATCCGTGTGGTCGTCGGGCAGATGAATGAACAGCAGACGCGGGAACGCGCGCTTTCCATCGCCGTACATTTGCTTCATTTCCGCAATGAACCGCGATGCACGAAATTGGTCAGGAATGTTTGTGTTGTAACCGGGGTATGTGCGCGACGTGTTGCGATACAGCGGATCCGGCATGGGGATATTGGTAAAGAAGCGCGCGCCCGTTGGAGCTAACCCGCCGCCCTCGTCGTTGCCCGCCAGTTCGAATCCCTCACCGAAATTCCGGAACGTGATGCGATGGCGATCCAGGTGATGCCACAGCGAGCCTGCTTCCAACTGTTCCTCGGGATGCACCGACGAGTTCGACTGCGCGAACAGCAGACGCCCCGGGGCGCTCGTCGGAAAGTGAAACGCCTTCTGCCCGCCGTAGCTCGCCATCCAGGTTGTCGTGGTCCACGCGTTCGGATACGAATCTACGATCCAGTGGTGACCATCGACGCTCACCTCGGAATCCGCGTAGAAGTTGTCGCTCGAACTCCACCGTTCGGCCATCGCGTGATGATTCGGCGTGATCGCGCGGCCATAGCGGGCAAGCTTGGCATCGCCATTTCGCGGGCCGTTGGCGGCTGCGGGCAGGTCGCCAAACACTTCGTCATAGGTCCGGTTTTCTTTCACGATGATCACCACATGATCGAGTTCGCGCGGCAACTCAGCACGGCCCTCATGTGGTTGATCGAAGCCGTTATTGGCCATCACCTGCTGGGTCGACGGCCCGAGCCGGTCCAGTACGTCCAACGGCATGCGCAACAGCGATCCGCGCCGCTCGCCGCCACCAGCCGCATTCGGTCCCGTGCCGTTTCCCTTCGCGTTTGTTACGAAAAGGCTCCCGCCATGCACGCGTACCTGGCCCGGAAACCAGTCGGCCGGAATGTGGCCGGTCACGCGGCGCGTTTTGAGATCGGCGACGCCAATCGCGTCGATTCCCGCCTCCGCGATGAGAAGCAGATTGCGTCCGGGCACCACAGCCATACCGATCGGCAGCACGCCGCGCAACGATTCATACCCCGGTATTCGCAGTGCGATCTCACCCTCCACGCGAGCCGTCGCTGCGTCGATGATCGTGATCGTGTCCTGATTCGCGTTGCTGACGTACAGCTTGCCCTCGAACATGACAACGCCTGACGGGCTGCTTCCCCCCGCGCTCGCCCGCCCAAACGGCAGGCCCGTGCGCACCAGCGCCCTTACACGCGGTTTCGATGCATCCGCCAAATGAACCACGGCAACCGAGTTCGACTCAGGCGCATTCGGGTCGCCCAAGGCCGGCACATCGACCATCGCGCGTTCCGTCGCCCGTCGAACTCCCTTGCGCGCATCCATCGACGGGAACCCGAAAGCCGGGAACGGCAGGCCTGTGTTCTGCGCCTGCCCAGGATTTGTTCCCGGCACCGCGCGATACTCGAACATTCCGGCGTTGGTGACGAAAGCTTCCTGGCGTTGACCATCGTAGGCCAGCGCGAATGGCAGATGCCCCGTGCGGATCGAGGACACCACGCGGCCGGTTCGAACATCGAATACCACCAAACGGAAATTAGCCTGATCGATAACCAGCAGCAGTTGGCGCGCGGCATCGAACGCCAGATCGCCGCTGTAGCTGTCCTTGAACCCGCCCTGATTGAGATCGAAATGCCGCAACTTCCTGCCGCTCGCCAGATCGATCAGGCGCACGCGGCCCGGCTCACCCTCCGACGCAAAGATGCGTGACTCGCCATCAAATGCAAGTCCCATAAACACGCTGCGCCAGTCATCATCCGCGTCCGCCTTTTCGTCTTTTGTCTTCGGAAGCAGTTGACGCGTGCTGCCCGTTGTATTGTCGACGATCGTGAGCGCAAATCGCGGCCCGCCGTCGGCCGTCACCGCGAAGCGTCCACTATCGCTGACCGCGAGGCCGAATGCTCCCGGTCCCGTCGTGAACCGCTCCCCGGCAGGCGTCAGCAAACGGCCTCCGGGAAGCACGCTGGTTCCCCCCTGCGATGGATGAGCCGGTCGCTCACCCGCCGGTCCTGCCATAACAACCGTGGCGATCAATAACACTAATGTGCGATACATCCGATTTGCATAGACCTCTGGACAGACTCCCATTATTGCTGCGACAATAAAGACATAGAAGTCCGCTTCAACAGTTCCCCTATGCGTTCACATGCATTTCATCTTGTCCCTGTAGTTCTGCTCTCACTCAGTTGCTGTTATGCGCAGGAGTTCCGTGGCACCGTCAGCGGCCTGGTCACCGATGTCACTGGCGCCGCCGTGCCAGACGCGACTGTCATCGTCACCGAGACTCATACGGGTTCAAAGACCCAATCCATCACCGACTCAGGCGGACAGTACACGGCGCCGTTCCTGCTGCCCGGCGACTACGATATCTCGGCCAGGCTCGAAGGATTCAAGGAGTATGTGCGCAAGGCGATTCACGTCGGCGCAGGCGACCATCCCGTGATTGACATCAAGTTAGAGGTCGGCGATGCTACTCAAACGGTTTCCGTTACCGCCGACGCGCCGCTCGTCAACTCAGAAAATGCATCGCTCGGTCAAGCAATCACGACGCGCGAGGTCGAGAATTTACCACTCAACGGCGGCACTCCGCTGACGTTCGCGTCCTTGTCGATCGGTGTGATCGCAACCGGCCAGCCCTCTTTGATCCACCCGTTTGACAGCGGCGCTGCGGCCGGTTGGAGCATCGGCGGCTCTCCCTCGCAGACCAACGAAATCCTGATCAACGGATCGCCCGATGCCACTTGGGACGGGCGCCTGGCTTATAGTCCCCCGCGCGACGCCGTGCAGGAAGTGCGCGTGAAGGCGTTCGATTCCGACGCGGCGTTCGGACATACTTCGGGCGGAACACTGAATCAGGTGCTGAAGAGCGGCACCAACCAGTTCCACGGCTCGCTGTGGGAATCGAACCAGCCCAATAACTTGACCGCCAACAATTTCTTCAACAATAAGGCCGGCCTGGGCAATCCCGTCACCCACTACAATCAGTACGGGCTCACCGCGGGCGGTCCCGTCTGGATTCCGAAGGTGTTCAACGGTAGGGACAAATTGTTCTGGTTCTTCGCCTGGGAGAGCTTGAAAGACAGCCAGCCCAATACGACGTTTCTCACCGTACCTACCGACAAGGAGCGTCAAGGCGACTTCTCCGATCTGCTCAAGTCAGGCCCGGCGTATCAACTGTACGATCCGTACACGGCGGTCGTGAACGGGACCACGGTGACCCGTTCCCCATATCCGAATAACATCCTCCCGGCGAGTCAGTTAAATCCCGTAGCCCTCACGCTGCTGAAATTCTATCCGCAACCAAACATCGCCTCGCCACGATCCGACGGTTTCAATAACTACGGCAATACCGCGCCCACCGCGGACGACTACAACAACGAGTTAGGCCGCCTCGATTACAACATGAGCGACCGGAACCGTATCTTCTTCGATGTCCGGCGCACCGGTTACCTGCAATCCAAGAACAACTATTTCGGGAACTCCGCCACCGGCTCTCTGTTAACCCGCTCCAACTGGGGTTCCAGCTTCGACGACGTTTTCACAGTCAATTCGAACAACGTGATCGACCTGCGGCTCAATTTCACGCGCATGGACGAGTCCCATCCGTCACCCAGCGCCGGCTTCGATCCCAGCCAGCTCGGCCTGCCCGGGTATCTCGCGGCTAACTCGAACTACACGCAACTGCCCTACGTCAACTTCAACACAAATACTGGATTTCAGGCGCTTGGCAACAATGCCGCCGATCGCCTGCCATCGCAATCGCTGCAGTTATTCGGAACCTGGCTCGCCCTGAAAGGCAATCACGCCATCAAAATCGGCGGCGACGTCCGCCAGTACAATCTCAACGTCATCAATTACGGCAACTCCGCCGGTAACTTCGCCTTTACGGGCAACAACTGGGTGCGATCGGCCACCAACGCATCGTCCGCCGTCGTATTGGGTCAGGATTTTGCGTCATTCTTATTAGGCTTGCCGACAAGCCTACAGTACGACGTGAACGCATCCGGCGCTTATTTATTATCAGCATTATTTCGCGGGATTCGTCCAGGATGACTGGCGCATCCGCCCGAACTTGACTCTGAACCTGGGCGTGCGCTTCGACCACGACAGCCCGTATCACGAAAAGTACGGACGCACCATCAATGGATTCGACCCCAATGTCCAGAATCCGCTCGCGCCCGCCGCGATTGCCGCTTACAACAAGAATCCCATCGCTCTCCTCCCCGCAAACGGCTTCGCAGTGAATGGCGGATTAACGTATCCCCAGGGCGGCGGCACGGCCGTCTTTGATACGGTTTCCCATCTCGTCAGTCCTCGCCTCGGCTTTGCGTGGACGCCCTCCAAGCTCGGCGGCAAGACCGTTGTGCGCGGCGGATTCGCCATGTTCGTATCCCCGATCAGCATCGCCTCGCTCAGCATCAATGGCGCTTATTCCACCAAGCCGATCCTGACTCAACAGGGGTTCAGTCAATCCACGACCATCACCACACCCACGAACGATAACTATGTAACTCCCTCGGCGACGCTGAGCAACCCCTTCCCAGGCGGCATCAAGCAGCCCGTTGGATCGGCCCTGGGGCTTACCACCTTCGCCGGTCAGACTGTCAACTTCATCAACCCGCAATTTCAGAACGCGTATGCCCTGCGCTGGAACTTCAGCATCCAGCAACAACTGACGACGAACACCATGCTCGAGATCGCCTACATCGGAAATCACGGCGTGCATCTCCCCGTCACGCTGACACAGTTGAACTTCATCCCACGCCAATATCTCAGCACCATGGGCACCCGCGATCAGGCGTTGATCACCGCGCTTACTGCAACGACGGCCAACCCATTCGCGGGCCTCGCAACATCGCAGAACTCAGCGACCACCTCGGTCGCGCAACTGCGCGCTCGCTTCCCGCAATACCCCGTTGGATCGGCCAGCGGAAGCACGGGCGTGATCGAGCAGGATGCCAACGTTGGCAGCTCCTATTTCGAAAGCCTGAATGTCCGCATTCAGAAACGCTTTGCCGGCGGCCTGATGCTCACCGGAAACTACATCCATTCGAAGCTGATCGACCGCACGACGTGGTTGAACGACACCGATCCTGGGCCGGAAAAGCGCATCTCGCCGTTCGATCATCCGAACCGTTTCGTCGCCGCCATCAGCTACGAGCTTCCGTTCGGCCGCGGCCGGCATTTCAGCTTCGATTCCCGCTGGGCCAACCTGGCCATCGGCGGATGGAGCTTGAATAGCGTGTACACCTATCAAACCGGCGCGCCAATCACCTGGGTGAACGGCAGCACTGCCAGCCCCGGCGATTACGTTTACTTCGGCGACAAGATCGTGTTGAATAACCGCGAGACCAACGGCCCCGCCTTCAACACCTCCGCCTTCGACACCAAGGCCGCCGATCAGCTTCAATACCACCTCCGCACATTCTCGACCACGTTCCCCGACCTGCGTCAGGACGGCATCAACCAGTGGGACGCTTCGGCCCTGAAGCGCTTCTACATTACCGAGAAGACGGGGTTCGAACTGCGCGCCGAAGCGTACAACGTCATCAATCACCCCACGTTCGCGGCGCCGAACACAACCGCCACCAACTCGCAGTTTGGTGTCATCACGGCGCAATCCAACCGCACACGAACCATGATGTTCGGCGCGCGTCTGATATTCTGACGGGACCCCGCGCCCATGAACGCCGTACTTTTGATCGGCATTCAGGGCGCCGGTAAAACCACTTTTTACCGAGAGCGCTTCGCCTCAACCCACGCCCACATCAGCGCCGATGTCACCGGCTCCCGTGAAAGCGCGCTGAAGCTGCTCGCAGAGTGTATCGCCGCCCAACGCGATTTCGTCGTAGACAACACCAATGCCACACGCCGCGAGCGCGCCCTCTACATCGAGCCCGCCCGCGCTGCCGGTTACGCGATCCACGGCTACTTCTTCAATCCCACGGTCCGCCAGGCAATCGGCCGCAACAATCACCGAACGGACAAGCGTCCCATTCCTGTTCCCGCTCTCCTCGCCACATTCAAACGTTTGGAGACGCCCGCGTTGGATGAGGGCTTCGACGAACTCTTCACGTTAAAATAGAAGCTCGATGAGATTTTTGCTGCTCACCGCGATGTCTGCGCTCGTCCTTTGCGCCGGCGATCTCGAGAAAGCTCGGGATGCCCAGGACCGGGCCGCGCTCGAACAAAACGTCAGAGCTTTGTACGACAAAGCGGCTAAGCAGCCCAGCGACGCGGACACGCAGTACCGCTACGCCCTCGCGCAATCCTACGTCGCAGAAGTGGCCATTGAGCAGAAGGATAAGCGCGCCGCACGGTCCTCGGCCGAACTCGGCATCAAGGCCGCGGAGAAAGCCGTGTCTCTCAAGCCGGCCAGCGCCGAGTATCACCGCATTCTCGGCACGCTCTGCGGCCAGGTGATTCCGGCCAACATTATCGCCGGCATGAGTTATGGGAAGTGCGCGCTCGACGAAGTGAATAAAGCGATCAGCCTCGATCCCAAAAGTGCGCTCGCGTATCTCAGCCGCGGCGTTGGCAACTACTATCTCCCGACGCAATTCGGAGGCGGCGTCGAAAAGGCCGTAGCCGATTTCCAAAAAGCCGCCAGTATGGATCCTAAGCTCGCCGAAGCCCAACTGTGGCTCGGCCTCGGCCTGCGCAAGCTCAACAGGAACCCCGAAGCGCGCAAGGCCTTTGAAACTTCCCTACAACTCAATCCGAACCGGATCTGGGCCAAGCAGCAGCTCGAAAAGACCCCGGTGCGATAGTGCGCGACGGCCTCGCCGTGGCGCTTGCGGTCGCCGTGATCACCGCGCTCACCTACTACGTTTTCCCCGGCCACACGTATCTGCAGCAGGACACGCAGATCTACGCGCCGATGCTCGACCAGCTTGCGGACCCGTCGCTATTCACGCGCGAGCTGCTCACCTCGCGCCCCCATCTCGCCTGGACTCTGTATGACGAAATCACGTTGGCGCTGCGACGCGTCACGCGCCTGGAATTCGCTGCCGTCCTCGCCGCGCAGCAGTGGCTGTTTCGCGCGCTCGGCATCTGGGGCATCTATCTGATCGCCTCCTCGCTCGGCTTCGCGCGGCGCCTGTCGCTCTTCGTAGCGGCCTTGTTCTCGCTCGGCGCCACCATCGCCGGACCCGCCGTACTCACCATCGAATACGAGCCCGTACCGCGCGGCTTCGCGCTCCCGCTGGTTTACTGCGCGCTCGGATTGTCGCTGCACCGCCGCTGGATAGCCGCGTCCGCCGCAGCTTCCGCCGCGCTGCTCTATCACGCGCCTACAACAATTCCTTTCTGGATTGTTTTTGCCGCATTGTTGTGGACCGCGCGGCGGTGGCGGCCGCTGCTGATCCCTTCCGCCGCCGTCGCCATCCTCATCGTCTGTTCGCGCCTGCAGCCCGGCGTCGTCGAGCGCCAGCCGCTATTCTCCATCATCAGCCCCGCCCTCCAACAGCTCCAGCGGTTGCGCGCCCCCTACAACTGGATTTCGATGTGGCCCGCAGAGACGATCGCCCACTACGCAATCCTCTGCATCGTCATTGCCGCCGCCATGCGCCGCCTCAGCCCGCGCCTCGCCACTGAACACCGCGTCGTCTTCTGGGGTCTACCGCTAATCGGTATACTCAGCATCCCCTTCTCGTGGCTCACTCTCGAAGTCGTGCATTGGTCGCTGATCCCGCAACTCCAGCCATTGCGCGCCGTGCTGTTCATCACCGCGGCGGCCATCGTACTTGCCACTGCTGCAGCCATACAGGCCGCCTACGACGCGCGCTACATCGAAACCACGGCATGGTTTCTCGTCCCGTTCCTCATCCCTCTGCACAAAATCGTTACGCCGCCGTACACGTTGAAGGAAGCGGGCCTGGTGGTATTCCTGGCGCTCGCGGCTACCGGCGCAACAGCCGTGTACATCATCGCTCCGCGCCGGTCCGCCCCCGCGCTAGCCATGGCTGCACTGGCGGCGTTCTTCGCGATCCCGCTTGTCGCCGGCGTTCGCAACTACCCCGCCTTATGGAATCCGCAGATTCTCGAACTTGCGCGCTGGGCCCGCGAATCCTCACCGCGCGATGCCGTGTTCCTGTTTCCCAGCGCCGGCAAGGATCTCCATCCCGGCCTCTTCCGCGCCGTCGCCCAGCGCGCCGTCTACGTCGATTGGAAGGGCGGAGGCCAGGTGAACTATTTCGAGGATCTCGCACAGGAATGGTGGAACCGGTGGCAGAGCACGATACTCCGCTCCGCCCCCGATTCCGATCTGGCCGCGCGCGGAGTCGATTACATCGTGCTCCCTCCCGCCGAGTCCCGCACCGGCTCCGCTCCCGTGTACCGGAATCCGGGCTACGCCGTGTACCGCATCAGCCCGTGACTGCTACGCTGTAGGCGATGGGCGCGGATCTGAAACACGTCGATTTGCGAGTCCCCGAATCCCGGTTCGCCAGTTGGGACGAGTTCATCCGGCAGACTTCCGAATACTCCATCGGTGTCGAGGTGGTCGACGGCGCGCCCGGATTGCGCAAGCATCGCGTCCACTTCGATCACCACGAGGATGTCGTTCGTGAAGCCACCATGAGCGCGGCCATGCAAGCCTACATCGCCGTGCGCCAAGGCAAGCTCATGCAGCGCTGGCTCGCGCGGCGTTCCCCGATTCCCGTCTACGTTTGGAACGCCGATCAGGATGTGTGCCTCGCCACCTTCATCCTCAACCGTCACGAATTGCTCGAGCGCACCGACGGCTCGCCCAAGCTCCGCTGGATCGTCCAGTACAACAACAAAATCGACGTCTGCGGCGGTCTGTATCCCATCAGCCTGGATGAGCTCGTACAAAATCATTTCACGTGGGTGTTCGAGCCTTACCGCCAGCAACGCATGAAGGGCAAAACGCAGGGCGACGACGAGTTGGTCAAAGGCACAATCATGCAAGTGTGGGAGCGCCTGGACGCGCTGATCGCCGGCAAGGGCGGCATTACTCCAATAACCGCGCAGCCCCGGATTCTCTATACGTCGCCGCGCGGCTTCGTCATCGTCGACGAGCAGGGCGATCCCAACTCGCGCCTGGTGCTCGCGGCGCGCGGCTACACCAACCTCATCAGCCTGGTCTCCTCGCGTCCCAACGGGCGCTACACTTACAGCTTGATCCGCGGCTCGGCCTACGATGAGAGCAGCTTTCACATCCCGGAGCTGATCCGCGCATTTCAGGAAGCCGAGAACCGCCCCGATCTCCGCATCTGGGGAGGCTCGAATCTCGCTGCGGGCTCGGATAGCGAATGGGGCAGCGGCCTCGAGTGGGAAGCCCTGCGCGACATCGCCGAACGCGTTCTCGCCGAGGCCGCCGCGTAGATGAGTACGCCCAATCCGCCCTCGCCCGAGGACCGCATCCGCATCCTTGAACAGTGATCCAGCGTCTCGAAGCCGATGTTGTCACCGGCATCCTCGCCGAAGCATCATCCATCGGCGACGCCCAGCGGCGTATGCCCAGCGCCATCTGCGAGCTCTTCCAACGACGTCATCACGCAATTTCTCGATCGCCGCCGCGCCGAGGAGGATCTGCTCCGCAGCCAGACTCTGGAAGCACCATCCTCGACACCGCCTTCGATGCCATTGTCGCGATGGATGACAACGGGCGTATCGTCGAATTCAACGCCGCCGCGGAAAATGTCTTCGGCCATCAACGCGCCCGCGTATTGGGCCGGTCGCTCGCCGTCATCATTCCACCCCGGTTCCGCGGCGCCCACCGCGTAGGCATGGCGCGATATCTCAGCACGGGCGAGACGCATATCTTGGGACGCAAGATCGAAATCGCCGGCCTGCACTCGAGCGGGGCCGAGATTCCGGTAGAGTTGACCGTGGCTCGTATTCCCGGCGACGGTCCGCCAATGTTCAGTGCCTACATTTTGCCTCTCGGTACGCATTAGCGCCCCGAATCCGGCTGTCAATTCTCCACCACAAACGTCAAATCTTAATGACTAAGGGGCACGGATCCACAGGGGGAAGCTTGAAGGTTCAGTTCGGACCGTTCGATCTCGACCTGGATACCGGCGAACTTCGCAAGCACGGCGTCCGGCTCAAGCTCCAGGGCAAATCGTTCCAGATCCTGCAGGCGCTCCTTGAACGTCCGGGCGAGGTGGTGACGCGCGACGAGCTGAAGAGCCGCCTGTGGCCCGGCGACACCTTCGTCGATTTCGAAAGCGGTCTGAACACCGCCGCCAATCGCCTTCGTCTCGCACTTGGAGACTCTGCCGAAGACCCGCGCTTCATCGAAACCGTCGCGCGCACCGGATACCGTTTCATCGGCGTGTTGAATGATGTTGCTCCTGTGCCCGTCGAAACGCCCATGCCGGCGTTGCCCGATCCGGAACCCGCGCCGAAGGCTGCCAGCGGCCCCGGGCCAACGGTGCCCGCCAAGCGCCGTCCGGCGTGGCTGCCGTTCTCCATTGTCGCCGCCGCCGCTGCGCTAGCCGGCATGGGATTTTGGACAGCCACGCGCCATGCTTCACCCACGCCGTCATTCAAGCGCATCACCTTCCGCCGCGGCACCGTTTCCAGCGCACGCTTCGGTCCCGATGGCCAGACAATTTTGTACAGCGCCGCGTGGGATGGCGGGTCCCGGCGCCTCTATCTTGCCAACACAGTCAGCCCGGAATCCCGCCCTCTCGATTTCAAATCCGTCAACCTGGCCAGCGTGTCTCAATCATCGGAACTCGCGCTCGTCCAGTCCGATTCGCATTCCGAATCGCGGCTTCTGCGCGTTCCCTTGAATGGCGGCGATCCCTTGGCGGTTGCGACCAATGTGACCGGCGCTGAATGGAGCGTCGATGGAAAGAGCCTCGCCGTCTTACGCATGGGAAGCCGCGAATCGGTCATCGAATACCCCATCGGCAAGGTGCTCTATCGCACCTCCGGCTCCGTCAGCCATGTCCGGATGTCACCTTCCGGCGACACGCTCGCTTTTCTCGAGCATCCCTTCCGCGGCGACGATGGCGGCATCGTCCGCATCGTCAACCGCGATGGCGAAGTGAAGGACCTCTCGCCGAGATGGGCCAGTGTAGGAGGCGTCGCCTGGTCGCCCTCGGGCCGTGAAGTCTGGTTTACTGCAGGCCGTTCCGGGATCAAGCGGACTCTATATGCCGCCACGCTCGGCGCGAAGCTGAGGCAGATCGCCACCATGCCCGGCATGCTCACACTGTTCGACATCGCCAAAGACGGCCGCGTGCTGATCGGAATCGAGAACGGCCGGTTGGTGGTTGCCGGATCTATCGCGGGAGAGCCTCACGAGCGCGACTTCTCCTGGTTCGATTGGTCGCATGTCCAATCTGTTTCTCCCGACGGTAAGCTTTTGCTTCTCGACGAGACAGGCGACGGCGGTGGACCCGCCCATAGCGTCTATATTCGGAATACGGCTGCCGACAATGCCGTTCGCTTGGGCGATGGTATTGCTCTCGGGCTCTCGCCGGACGCGAGGTGGGCTCTCGCCCTGAACAGCGCCAAGCCCGCCAGCTTGAGTTTGCTGCCTATCGGGCCCGACGCTCCGCGCGCTTTGTCCGGCCAAGGTCTCGAATACAGTTGGGCACGCTACTTCCCCGACGGTAAGACTTTGCTGGTGGCGGGGCACCTTCCGGGAAAGCCGCTGCGACTGTTTACACAATCCGTCACCGGCGGCGCGCCTGTCCCGATCAACCCTGAGACTTATGTTGAGGACGCCCAGATATCGCCCGACGGCCAGCAAATCGCCGGGCTCAATCAACAACGTAATCTGGTCATAGTTCCATTGTCGGGCGGCGCGCCCCGTCAGGTGGCTCTGCCGTTTCCTGGAAGCCCGGTACAGTGGAGTTCCAACGGCAAGGGTCTATACGTACGCGACGTTCGCTGCTGGACGCCCGCCCGCATCTACCGCTACGATCTGGCATCCTCCCGCGCGGAAGTCTGGAAAGAACTAGAGCCTTCCGACCGCGTGGGGCTGTTCTACATCATGAATGTTGTGATGTCCCCGGACGCGAAGTCATACGCCTACTCGTATCTGCGAATGCTGTCGGAGATCTTCGTGGTTGACGGCTGGTCGTAGCTGAGAAGTCACGGAAGTTAGAAGTCAAGGAAGTTAGCTAAGTTGATCGCTCAACGGTGATGCTACTTGCTCCACAGCCGCGCACATCGGCATAGCCGTCAGCCAGACTCGTACGCGGCGGCCTCGGTTTGGCAACTCGGACTGGTGGAACAAACGGCCCCGGCGAAGCAGGGATTCCCAGGTCGTCAAAGAGCAGGGATAGACAAGGCAACATATCACGTCGCTGCTGCTGGCGAGGTTTGCATAGGCAAGCACCTGGAGAAGGTCTGCCCGGTGCTGTTCACGCAGTTCCTCCGTTTGGCCGTGCCAACCTGCAGTCTGCAACTCCTCCCAATGGCGTTTGTACTTGGCGTCGACGATCACTGTCCGGTTTTCCAACTCCAGAATGAGGTCTGGGATGAGCGAACGTTGCGAGCCGGCGTACGGCGGTTCCCACGCAAGCGGCGAGACCGTCTCGCGACGCCGGCCAGCTTTCAATACTCCGCCCGTTCTCTGGGCCACCCTCCGAACGATGGTCTCGACCCACGCCTCGAAGAACTGATCCATGGGCATCGTCCACGGAATCCCTTCGAGGTCGCTCAGACCGGCCAACCCCCTTTCATCAACGGTCCAGTTGATCGCTTGCAATCCTTCTACGAATGCGTCGCTTCGTAGCGGTCGCTGCAGCCAGGTCTGAACCTCGCCTACGGCAGGCCGTCGTGCGGAAACATCGCGGACTTGAAGTAGGAGCGATTCGGCGAACGCGATCAACCGGTGGACAAAGGCGCCTTGTTCACATTGCGTCTCTAGCGACCGTAGTTGCTTTTCGACAGCAAAGCGGATCGCTGCTTTCAGGTTGCGGTCATCTCTGAGGTCGGGGAAGGTGCACGGCACCGCGAGGAAGTTGCCCCGAGGCATCTGCCGAGTTGCATACTGCGTCCATTCGATTCTGCCCTTTGGCGCCGACCGCGTTTCCGTTGCGATTTCGAACCTCCGGTCGAGGCGATCCAAGAGCGCTTTGAATCTCACCAGAACCATGAAAGACATTACCCAGGGAGGCACGCGCCGTTCTGATCGCTTTAATAGCGGGAGTTTCAGCGGCGTGGGGCTGACCAGCCATCCCATTTCAGCCAGCATCGGACCAATTCCTGCCCAGGGAAATCTAGGCTGCACAACCAAGCCAAGTTCGTGACGTGCGGTCAGTGGCGATATCAGCGGGACAGCGCCAACCGCGCTATGAGAGGTGATGTCCAACAGGACGTCTCTGCCGTCATAGTCGCGACGGATATCGACCTGCAGTTGCTGAAGAATTGGCAGATTCTGCTTGATGAATTGATCAGCCAGCCGGGCAGCCTGGGCCGGTGGGTCGGCCGAGTTCTTACTGCCGAATAAATCCACCGCCGATCGAGTTTCTCGACTGTAGTCTTGCAGCTCGAGACAGATTTCCCGTGTCGGCCTGATTGGGTTCAAAGGCGGGCCGGTGCGCCGTAGCTGGCGGCGGCCCCTCGGTTGCGTTCTGGACGTCAAGAGACTTCAGGCCGCTGCATATAACCTCGAATGGATTCGGCGAACCCGCTGACGTAGCCCTGAGCAAGGTACTCCGAAAGCAGTGGCGCCAGGCCCGTTCTGAGATTGACTCGCGCTTGAGCCTCGTCGTGGCCTAAGAAGTACGAATGGCCCGGCACTAGCGCCAATGCTTCATCCGGAGCATGCTCCACAAAAATGGAAACCAGGTCCTTGAATGCGTCTTGCATCAACTCGCAACCGTGCTCTTCGACGACGGTCAGACTCGGCCACAGAGACACGAACGCAAACCGCCGCCGAACAGCGACATCGACGATAGCGATACTTCGATCGGCGCTGTTCATGGTTCCGAGCACGTGCAGATTTGGGGGCAGATAGAGCCGTTGATGAAAGGGTGGGCCGAAATCATAGGCCAAGTCAATTTCGCGCCGCGACTCCGGGTTCGATTCGAACAGGTAAATCGCCTCCCCCAGGATCTTCCCAAGATCCGCTCGATTAATCTCATCGATGTGTAGGAGGTACGGCCTCGAGTCACTTTCCGCCTGAGCGGCTGCCTCCCACAGGAACCCGGGCTTTGGAGCAAAGCGGAAGCCGAGCGAGCCTTCTGCACCGGCTTCACTCTGAACCGGAGCTAGGCCGCCAATGAAGTTTTCGTAGGTGGTGCCGGGATGGAATTGAACGGACCGACCGTGTCCATAGTACTGATCGGCGAGAATCTGCCGGGCCATTCGTGTTTTCCCCGTCCCCGGCGGACCTTCGAGAATGACAAACCGGCGGTTCTTTAACAACTCAACAATACTTGCCGCATCGGTTTGCGGCATCAGATGCGAAAACCAGCCGGACCGTGTGCGGCTGGAATCCTCCTGGAACTCTTTGAGCGGCGAGTGGCCACGCTCCTCGAACATCACATCGAGCATGGCCGCGAGTGCAGCGATCGTGCCGGCAGGATTGTCCGCGGGCCTGTAGAGCGCGTACAAGTATTTGCCATAGCGCTTGAAGACTTTCTCATAAGCCGACCAGGAGCGCTGCAGCGAGTCAGGGACGTCAATGTCTACGCGAGTCGGGTCCTGTTTCGCCCACGCAACCTGATGGCCGCCCCCCAACTGGTGGTTCAGCCAAGTCGAGATAGCTTTCATCTTCCGCGCGTGGCCGGGCCGCCCTAGAATCGCCTCGTCCGGTGCGAGCCCCTGTGTTCCGACCACCATCGCTATCAGACAAGGCTCACCCTCGACCGGGAAGATTACGAAACTCATGCCGCCGTATGCGCCGGCATCCGCGTTCGACGGGTGGATGTACGCGGCGTAGGGAACCCCGGAATCGCTCCCCCGCATGTCCGGGGCGCGTAGAGCCACGGCGCTCTCGGCGCGCTTCGGATAGCGGGTACCGAACAATTCCTTGAGCGCCTCTTCGTTCCGTGGTTTCCAATTCTCCAGCGTTGAAGAGTGAATTAATTTCACCAGCGGATCGAATGTTGAGGGCATTGGAATTGTGATCTTATCAATTCACAATGCCCGAAATTCGGCTCAGAGTATCTACTGCAATTCAGCGGTCATCGTAGCGCCGCCCATCTGCGCCATCACCGCCGACATCTTCACCGGCTTCCGCGAATCCTTGGCGATCCAGATCGTCATGTTATCCGGGCCCCCTTCCGCCGATGTCAGCAGTACCTTATACGTGTCGAAGGTTCCCGCCGGAACAGTCACGCTCTCCGAGCCGGCCACCTTCAACTGCATCAGCTTGGGCTTCATCTTCTGCATGTCGAAGTTGCGGTACGTCGCCGTGTAGCCCTCGGCCAGCGGCAACGACGCAATGACGTTCGGCGCTCCGGCTCCTTCGGCGAACAGCGGACCACCCGCGTCGGCATCTATGGGCTTGTTATCCTGCCCCGACATGCTGATCGTGCCGCTCACTTTATTGCCGTTCGCATCCAGGTTGATCGTCGCCGGACCCTGCTTCACGCGCCGGTTCAGGAACACCAGTGTGTTGCTGTCGAGAGTCGTAACGTCGAAGGTGTCGCCCATCGGCGTCTTGACGACGTCGGTGATCACCCAACCAGCATCCGTTTTCTTGATCTCGGTGGATGTGTTCAAGCTCATCGTCTGCGCGCCCGCCTGAATCTTGGCCAGGTATTTGTACGTGCCCGCCACCAGCGGCGCCGCCGGTTTGGGAACACTGACTGAGGCCGCATCCACTTTCTTGGCCAGCTTCACTGTCTTGGGATCCACCGTGATCTCTTTCAATCTCGATGCCACTTCCGGCGGCATATTCTCCTCGTAGCGGCCGCCCAGGTACTTCGCCAAAAACTTTTCGGTGGCGGCGAACATCGCCAGATTATTGATCGGACGCTGGAATCCGTGTCCCTCATCCGGCGCTACCAGGTACTCCACCGGAAAGCCGCGGTCGCGCAAAGCGATCACTATCTGATCGGCCTCCGCCCTGTTCACCCGCGGGTCGTTGGCGCCCTGAACCACCATCAGCGGCGTCTTGATCTTGCCCGCCGAGTTCAGCGGGGACTGCTTTTCCAGTTGCGCCTTACCCTCGGGAGTACGCGGATCGCCCATGCGTTTGTAGAACATCATCCGTCCCGCTTCCCAGTAGGGCGGAATCGAATCGATGAGCGTGATCAGGTTGGACGGCCCGACAATATCGACCGCTGCCGCGTACAGATCGGGTGTGAAAGCGACTCCGGCCAGAGTCGTGTATCCCCCGTAGGAGCCGCCCATGATGCCGATGCGCTTCGGGTCCGCGATACCTTTCTGCACCAGGTATTTCGCGCCCCACGTCACGTCGTCCTGCATCTTCTGGCCCCACTGCAGATTGCCGGCGTTCAGGAACTTCTTTCCATACCCGGTGGATGCCCGGAAATTGGGCTGCAAAACCGCATAGCCGCGGTTTGCCAGGAATTGCGGCAATCCGCTGTATCCCCACACGTCGCGACCCCATGGGCCGCCGTGCGGCAGGATGATCGCGGGCAGGTTCTTCGCCTCCACTCCTTTGGGAAGAGTGAGGTAAGCCGGGATCTCCAGCCCATCGGACGATTCGTAACGGACGGGCTGCATGGGCGCGAGGTATGCCCGGTTCAGGGCTTCGCGGATGCGGTACTGCAAGGTCAGTTTCTTGGAGCCGCGGTCAAACAGATACGTCTCACCCGGCTCGTTATCGCCATTTGCGGAAACGAGCCACAGCCGCTCGTCGGCGGTGGAGGAAACGGGCCTGATTTCCTTGCCCGGCAGTTTGGACTCGAGCAGCTTAAAATCCGCTTCCCAGTCCTTGTCTTTCCAGTAAATCCTCCGCTTATCGTCCATGTATACGGTCCCGACGATCTCGTTTGTCGCGTCGGAGATAATCGGAGCCGCGAAATCGACGCGCTTCATGGGATCGTTCTCCACTATTTGCGTATTGCCGGTGGCTGGATCGAGCAGCGCCAGGCCGATCAAATTCTCGTTCGCGCCCTTGTTGGTCATGATGTACGCGCGCTTGTTTTCCTTATCGAATGCCATGGGCACGCACGATTCGAAAATGTCGCAGGTATAGATCTTCTTCAACCCATTTTGGTCGACGCGGAGGATTTCGGTATCACCGTTATCGGCCGATCGTGTGGCAAGACGGAGTTGGTCCTTGTTATCGAAGATCCAGCCCGTGATGCGGTCGGTGTTCTTGCGCAACAGCTTCCGCTCGCCGGTGGAGATCTTGACTTCGTAGAGATCGTGCCACGACTTATCGCGATCGTTGATGCCGGCGTAGATGGTATCGGGAGAGCTCTTAGGCACCCCGTAGAGCATGGCGCGGACCGCCTTTGCGTCAGTGATATTCCGTGCTGCGGGAGCTTCGGACCCCGGCGCGGGCTTGTCCGACGGGTTCACGGCATACACGTTGTAGTTCTCATCGCCAGCCAGATCCTGAACGAACAAGATGTACTTGCCGTCGCGGCTCCAAAAGAAGGCAGGCACGGGCCGTTTTGCGTCCGCAGTCACCAGGTGGGCTGCGCCAAAAGGCTCTTGCGTTCGTTTCACCCAAATGTTCCGGGTCTTATTCCACGGCTTCATGAAGGCGATATACTTGCCATCCGGGGAAATCTGGGCGCCCGAGATTTCGGGATCGCCGAAGAAGAGCTCACGGTCGATTAATGGCGGTTGCTGAGCCAGCAAGGCGTTAGCCAGGCACAGGGCCGCGAGTAGGCCGGTCCAGGATAGTCTCATATATTACTTTGATAGATACCAGTTTCAGATGCGAATCGTTCCATGTCAAGCATCCCAGCCGGGTCAGGTTTGCGAATGGCCTCGCGTTTGCATATCATAGCCTTGGTCCACGCATTGCAGGGGGTTTCAGTTTGAAAAAGCGAGCAATAGGTCTGGTTGCGGTTGGGATCGCGATTTCCGGTGGCCGGCTGCTGGCTGCGGTCGATGCGGACGCCCGCCGGGGCGCCGAGTTTTTCGAAAAGCAGAAGTGCAATACGTGTCACTCGGTTTCCGGCGCGGGCGGCGGGGCCAGCAACAGCAAGGCTCCGGACCTGGGCATACGCTCGGATCGTGAATACACCCCGTCCAGTATCGCGAGCCGCATGTGGAACCACGCCCCGGCGATGTGGTCGGAGATGGCCCAGAGCGGGATGAAGATGCCCTCGGTCAGCGAGCAGGACGCCGCCGATCTGTTTGCATTCTTCTATGCGGCCCGGTACTTCGAAAAAGCCGGCGATGCCGGTCGTGGGAAGCGCGTCTTCAGCGAGAAGCACTGTTCGGAGTGTCATGCGCTGGCCGTCGATGCGGCAAAGACCGGCCCGCCCGTATCGCAGTGGCAATCGTTACGCGACCCCATCGCACTGGTTCAGCGAATGTGGAATCATCTTCCGCAAATGCAGCAGGCCGCAGGCAAACGCAAACTGTCGTGGCCGGAGTTGACCAACCAGGATCTGACCGACGTACTGGTGTATCTGCAAACCCTGCCGGAAATGCATTACACCCGCGCCGAATTCAACATGCCCGTCAACGGTAACGGGAAGGCGGTCTTCGATTCCAAGGGTTGCGCGAACTGCCACAAGGGCCGGTTGTCGCTCGAACAGCGGCTTACCGGCAGGACGCTGACCGGGATAGCCGCGGACATGTGGAATCATGGCCCGCGCATGAAGGAGCCCGGCATCACTCTCACCGAAGACGAGATGCGGCAGTTGCTCGGATATCTGTGGGGAAACAATTTCTTCGCGGCGCACGGGAATGCGGGACGGGGCCGGCGCGTGTTCGAATCGAAGCGATGCGGCACGTGTCACGATCAAGGCGTCGCGCCGAAGATCGCGGGCAACCCTTCCTTCTCCGACATCACGCTGGTCTCCGCCCTGTGGAAGCACGGCCCGCAGATGCTCTCCACGCTGCGCCAGAAAAACATGCAATGGCCTCAGTTCACGCCCGCACAAATGTCGGATCTCGTGGCGTATCTGGCGAAACCGGAAGCCAAGTAACCGGCTCCAGGCGAGCCGTCCTTTACAATAAGGAATGATGCCCGCTCCGGTTCCGCCCTCCATTGAGAACTTGGGCGACAGGCCGTTTTCGTTCTATCCCGCCATCCTCGGCATCGCCCACAATGAGTGGACGTACCGCCGCGTAACCTGGTCAGAGATGCTGGTTTTGAACCGCACCTCCAACGAGGAGCTGTGGATACCCCGCCGCTTTGTGGGCGAAGTGTCGCGCATCGATGAACCGGTGGTGATCATCGGTTTGACCAAGGAGCTCGAGTATCGCGGCGGCATGGTGGTTCCGCACGAGCGGCGTGTGATCGAACTTCCGCGGGCCACCAATCGCCCGCCTGAGGAACCGCGGCCGGAACCGCGCAGCGCCCCGGTGTCCGGCATTCGCCTGGAGAGTGGCACGGAATCGCGAATAGGCCGGCTGCTGATGGCGGTGATCGCGCTCGGCACTGTGTTGTGCATCGTTACCGTCGCTGTCATGTCCACCAGTGGCAAGCGCGTCAGCTACCGCGGCGTGATGCAGACCGACCTCGGGTTGTCGGGCAACGACGATTATTTCTCCGTGGTGAGCCGGCTGGGGCCGCCCGCTGAAGATCGCTGGCGCTCCGATCAGGGCGAATTGCAATACCGCAGGCTCACTTACGAACGGCAAGGTCTCTCGATTATCCTGATGGGGGCGGGACGCAAGGACGTGCACTACTTGGGATCGATGGATAAGGACTGGCGCGTCGTGCACTCGATCAATAGGGATGCTGAGGCGATGCTTCGCAGCTTGAAGCGATTCTGAACGATGCCAGGAATATCCTGCGGGAGTTGGGCGTTCGCGCTGGGTCCTTACGCCGAAGCGCCCGTTTCCTTGAACCGCCTGGCGCAGGCCCTGGGCGAAGCCGGCTACGAGGGCATCGATCTGTGCGGGTTGTTTCCGCACGCCCCGCTCAATCAGTATCCCCACGCTGGTTCGCGCGCCGCACTGGCGCGCATGTTAGGCGACCACGGCCTGGAAGTTGCGGGCTATGCGGCCGACTTCAGTACGGTGAACCCGGTGCTCGAAGGGAACGAACAAAACTATATCGATCTGTTTCAACGCAACGTGGACCTCTGCGTCGATCTGGGGAGTCCGTCGATTCGCGTCGATACCGTCGCGCCTCCCGGATCGGTGGCCGAGCGGGACTATGACGCCGCGCTCGACCGGCTGGCGGACACCTGGGCCGATGCCGCCGAGATTGCCGCGCGCGCGAAGATCCGCATGCTCTGGGAGTTCGAGCCTGGATTCCTTTTCAACACACCCGCGGAAATCGTAGCTCTTCACAACAGGGTTGGGCACAGCAATTTCAAGTTGCTGTTCGACACCTGCGACGCGTACTTGTGCGCGGTCGTACGTGCGCGGCAGCACGGCCTCAGCCAAGCGCAGGCGGGCGGACTTCCGGCGTTCGTCAAGAGGTTGGAAGGACGGATCGGGGCCATTCACC
This sequence comes from Bryobacterales bacterium, assembly GCA_038322705.1. GTDB lineage: Bacteria > Acidobacteriota > Terriglobia > Bryobacterales > Bryobacteraceae > TMP-7. The sequence continues at coordinate 37,258 of JBBQGC010000038.1, forward strand.
TGGCGGATTCGGACGGGACGCTCTATCGCAACCAATCCGGAACGCATTGCGCGTTCGAGGATGGCTATATCGATTTCCGTACGCTCGCCCCGCAACTGCTCGACCTGCCCGAGGTGGAGTGGTGGTGCGTAGATTTATCGAACTGGCCGGAGTCTTGGGAGGTACTCGAAGAGAGCCGCGAATTTGTCGAAGAATTGATGGACGCAAAGCCAGCCGCGTGAGTGCGCCGTTTCGTAGATACTGTCTCGTATTGTGCGGATCGGCATTCACTCAAGACAACGCGGATGCGGCGTCGCAACCACGGACAACCCATCCTCGCGCCCCCGGCATATATCCGAAATCATCGCCGAAAACATGAAGCGTGTCTCGCCGGAAGACCTCGCTCTACTACCGAAAGATGTCTTGAGCCAGATTGACTTATGTCTATGGCGTTACGTTCTATTGGGCCGCTCTAACCAAGTCGGATGACCCCGCTCATGTACGCGCGATCGACTTGAGCCGTTCGCTTGCGCCCGACAGAATTATGACAACCGACGAAGTGCTTTGTGAATATCTGGCGTTTTTTTGCTGGAGCACGGCCTAGTGTCAGGATCGAGTTTGGCAACACCGTCATCGACCTCGGTCGGGTTTACAGGCCCGCGATCTCCGCTTCCGATAATCCCGCTTCCATCAGCACTTCGCGCGTGTTTTCCCCCAAGAGCGGTACGCTGGTTGCCCGCTGGCCCTGAGTTGCGGAGAGCGCGGGCCAGGGCTCGTCCACCCGCAGCCAATCCGTTCCAACCGCTTCCGCCAGGGTGCGAACTACGGTCACGCAGCAATCGTGAGCGGAAAGTTCTGCTGCCCATTCCGCGGCGTCCTTGGTGCCAAACATTGCTGCAAGTTCGTGTTTCAAGGCTGGCTGCTGTGTTTCCGGCTCGAACTGGCGGGCGATGAGATCCTCACGGCCCAAAGCGCGGCAGAGCGCAGTCCAAAACTTGGGTTCCAGCGCCCCCACCGCGATCGACCGCCCATCGCGGCACTGGTACGTCGTGTAACAGGCGTAAGCTCCGCTCAACATCCGATGTCCACGCACCGTTAACATCTGCGCCGCGCCGCGTGTCATGGAGATATCCACGAGCTGGCCCTCGCCGTTCTGCTGCCGTGCGGTGAGGGCGAGCAGTATACCGATCACCGCCTGCATCGCGCCGCCTGCGATGTCGGCGATCTGGATTCCGGGCACAATACAGTCGCCGTCGTCACCGCGCATCTGGTCCAGAACACCGGAGACGGCGAGATAGTTCAGGTCATGTCCCGCCGCCGCGCGCATCGGCCCGCTTTGCCCGTACCCGGTCAGCGAAACGTAGATCAGGCCCGAATTCTCGGCCTGGAGAGTCTCGAAGCCAAGGCCCAAACGGTCCATTACGCCGGGCCGGAATCCCTCGATTAACACGTCGGCGCAGCGTATCAGGCAAAGAAATGCGTTCTTTCCCGCAGTGGACTTGAGATCGAGAACGACGCTCCTTTTGCCGCGATTCGTTGCCGCGAAGATGGCGCTCGATCCGCTCTCGAGCAGTGTACGAGCGTAGTCGCCCAAGCCGGGTTGCTCGATCTTGATTACCTCCGCGCCGAAATCGGCCAGTTGCTGGGTCGCGAGCGCGCCAGGCAATAGCCGGGTTGCGTCCAACACGCGAATGCCCTGGAGCGCCTTCACCTGCTACGCCTTATTCAGGAATCGCGCAACGCCAGTTCTGAAATCGCCCGTCATGCGCGCGATCGCGTTCATTTCGACGCCGGCCTCCAGCGCTGCCTCGAAGGACAGTGAGTCGGTGCGATACAGCAGGCGTTTGGTGAGGGCCACCGCCGTAACGGACTTTGCCGCGAGCTTGGTCAAGAAGTTCGTAGTTTCGCTCTCGAACAGTTCGTCCGGGAAAACCGCGTGAACCAGACCGAGTTCGCGGGCTCGCGAAGCGCTGACCAGATCGCCCGCCACAACCAGCGCGAATGCGGCCTTTTCTGAAACCGATCGGCGCAGCAGCGCCATCACCATCGCCGGAACAAACCCCACGTTCACTTCCGGGTAGCCGAACTGAGCGGATTCCGAGGCCAGCACGATGTCACAAGCTGTGGCAAGTCCACACCCGCCGGCGAGCGCCCTCCCGTGTACCGCGGCGACCACGGGTTTCGGAGTCCGCCGGATCGCGAGGAACACTTCGGCCAAATTGCGCGCGTCTTCCAGATTCTCGAGCACGCCGGCCTGCGCAACGCGGGCCAGCGAGGCCAGATCCGCGCCGGAGCAGAAATCTTTTCCGGTTCCCGCGATCAGAAGTGCGCGAACATCGGGGTCGCCGTCGGCCTCCGCGAGAGCGCCGCGCAACTCGGCAACAAGATCCTCATCGAGAGCGTTGCGTTTTTCAGGGCGGTTCAGCGTGATCCGCGCGACGCCATTAGAATTGTCGTAAATGAGACCCATTTTCAAGCGCCCAGACGCAGGTACCAGGCAAGCACGGCATCGCCGAACACGGCCACGCCCACGGCGGCGGCTCCGAGAAACGCACCGAAGGGAAGTTGATAAGTGGACGCGTTCTTGCCGGTAACCAGGATGAAAATCAGCCCGCCAACGCCCCCCACCAGCGATCCGAGGATCAGCGTGAGCAACGAGCCCTGCAAGCCGAGAAACGCGCCGATCATCGCTACCATCTTTACATCTCCCAACCCCATGCCTTCCCGATGGCGCACGATTTCGTACAACTTGGCCACGAGCAGAATTGCTCCGCCGCTCACCAACGCGCCGAGCGCCGCCTCGATTAGAGACAGCACTCGGTCGTTCTGAATGCCCGGCGCAATCAGGTGCGCGAGAGTCGCGTTGAGCGGGACCATCCACGCGAGGGCGAAACCGAACACCGCGCCTCCCAACGTGAATTCGTCAGGCAATATGCGCTCCTCGATATCGGAGGCGACCAGGGTGACGATCAGCGCGCTGAACACGCAGTACTTCAACGCCATCATCGAGACGCCCTGTGTCGCGACGGCCCAGGCGAAGAGAATCCCCGTCGTCAGCTCCACCACCGGGTAACGCCACGGAATCGGCTCACCGCAGTTGCGGCAGCGGGCTCGCAGCAAAATGAAGCTCAGCAGCGGCACGTTGTCATACCACGCAATTCGCTTCTCGCACGCCGGACAAAACGAGCGCGGGTGCACGACGGACAGATCGCGAGGCAGACGGTATACGCAGACGTTCAAGAAGCTGCCGATCAGCAGCCCGAACAGGAACGCCAACAGGCTCTCAATCATCCCCGGAGTCTCCCATAAACCTCCATTGTCTGTTCCACCATGCGCTCGACGGAGAATTGCCGCGCAACCCGTTCCCGTCCCGCCTGTCCCATTTGCCGCCGCAACGCCGGGTCATCCAGAACCAACTTCAGCCCCTGCGCGATCTTGGCGGCATCGTTGTCCACCAACAGGCCCGTGACACCGTCCTCGACAGCCTCCATCAACCCTTCAATGCGGCTGGCCACGACCGGCACGCCCCGCGCCATGGCGAGCACCGCCGCCGAGCCCAGCCCTTCCGACCTGCTGATATATAACAGAACCGCCGCCCGACCGAGATCTGCAGGCAAGTCATCCGAGAACACGATGGGAACTCCAGCAAGATTGGCCGCTTCCCGCGCGAGATCCGATCCCTTTATGGGGTCCGCGGTGGCCGGCGCAATCACCAGAGTGTGCTCGCCAGCCCCTGCCTGTGCCGCGACGGGCACACCATCATAAACGACGGAAAGCGCCTCACACTTTATACCCGCATCGCGCATGATTGCGGCGACGAACTCCGAGACTACAATAAACGCGTCCACCTGCCGATACTTCCATCGTGAGAGGATTCCACGCCCAATTGGAAAGGCGACCCGGCGCGATACAACGAGGGGCCGTCGAGCCAAGACCGCGGCCATTGTGTGGGATCGCGCGTCGTGCGCGTGCACCAGATCGGCCCAACTGCGCCACCGCAGCACCGCCGGGCCACTCAACGGCGCCGTCTCGAATCCCGCAGCGGAGGCGCGCTCGAGCAATGCGCCGCGAGCGAGCAGGCGGGTTTCGATCCCGCGATCCCGCAACCCGTTCAACAAATAGCAGACCTGCCATTGACCGCCACGCATCTCCAGCCCGGAGTCGATGTGCAGGATTCGCATTACCGGCCCGGACGCATGAACCGCACCTTGGCGTACTTCAGGAAATTGTAGAGCGCCGCCATGTGTGCGATGGCGAGCCCCTCCATCCCGTCCAAAAATCCTCGTTGCAGGACGTAGGTACGGAAGAAAGTCCAGGGCGGATCGACCAGCAACTGCGGCCATCCCACGGGGCGCTTCTCGGCGATGATCTGCTCAGCCGCGAGCGTGGTGTAACGGTCCATGGTCCTCAGGTGCTCCGAGAGCGAACTGCACGTGAAATGGAGCAGGCTGGCTTCGAGATGACCGACGGAGCCGTGGACCTTCACCGACTCGTGAACATAACGGCCCACCCAGTTCGCCTTCCGCCGGTCGAACAGGCGCACCTTGCGGTCCGGATGCCACCCCGAATGGTAAATCCAACGGCCCAGGTACTGCGCCAGCCGCGGGACTGTATACCCGTCGTGACCGGGCCCGTTCTTTTTGAGGCGCCAGATCTCGGCTTCGAGGGCTTCGCTCAGCGCCTCGTCGGCGTCGATGGACAGAATCCAATCGTTGGCAGCCTGGGCAGATGCGAAGTTCTTCTGGCCCGCATAGCCTAGCCACGGCGACTCCATCACGCGTGCTCCAAGATTCGCCGCGATCCCGCAAGTGCGGTCGCTTGACCCGCTGTCGATCACCAGGATCTCGTCGCAGCAGCGCAGGCTCTCGATGGCGCGGGCGATATTCCGCTCCTCGTTGTAGGCGATGATTGTGGCCGAGATCCTCATCCGCACTCTAGCGCCGGATTGGTTCCACCGTGAAACAGAGTATGAACAGCAACAACGAAATCCAGCCGAGAGCCGTCCGCAGCTTGCCGAGCGGGGTGCGATCGTGAATCGCGGGATGGCGCATGCCGAAGAAGAAGAGAAACGCGGCCCAAACTAGCCAGCTATAGGAATACACCAGGCCGATCGGAATCAGTAGGGCGACCAGTATCTTCGAAAGGCGCGCCGCTCGTTGGCCGATGAACGAATACAGAATATGGCCGCCGTCGAGTTGTCCGATTGGGAGCAGGTTTAACGCCGTTGCAAGCACACCCACCCATGCCGCTCGAGCTACAGGGTGCAAATAGATATCGGCCGGTGCGACTCCGGGAAAGATGGCCGCTTCGAGCAGGCGCACGATCAGCGGGACGCCGAATACCATCTCGCCCTGGTCGGCGATACCGGGTATGACTTTCGAGAAAGCGATCCCGATCGCCAGCGCGGGCAACAGCAGCGCGAATCCAGCAAGCGGCCCAGCCACCGCTATATCGAACAATATGCGTTTGGAGTAGATCGGAGCACGGATGCGGATGAACGCTCCCAGGGTGCCGATCGGGGCAGGGAAGGGCAGAAAAAACGGCGGGGTCGCGTCCACCCTGTAATAGAGACACGCCAGATAATGACCCAATTCGTGAGCCAGCAGAATGGTGAGCAGGGTGAGCGAGAAGGGGAGACCGGTCAGCAGAATCGACGGACGGTGCAGCAGCTCGACGTATCCGTAGAGACCGGCGATGATGTCCACCGGCTGGTTCATGCGGAAGCTGCGCACGAAGGCCGCGCCCATGACGCTGGTAGTGACGAGCGTCAGACCCAGCAACAAAGCGTGCAGCCACCAGCGCGGACGGCGTACCGGCACCGCTGGCCAAGGGTCGTCCAACCCGTTCCAGTCTGGTAAATCCGGGGCCTGTGGATAGCCCTGTGAAGACACAGCCTACTGCAGCGTTTGCAATTCCTTCCCAGGTTTGAACCGGACCGCTTTGCCGGGCGGAATCGCGACTTCGGCGCCTGTTCGAGGATTGCGGCCGATCCCGGTTTTGCGCGGCCGCACGTTGAAGATTCCGAAACCGCGCAGCTCAATCCGTTCACCCTGAGCGAGAGCCTTCTTCATGGTTTCAAATACGGTTTCGACCGCCATCTCGGCTCTGGTCTTAGTGATCCCGGTCCTGTTTACCACTTCGTTGATGATGTCGAGCTTGATCAAGGCGTAAGCCTCCTCACCTAAGCCGGTACAGCGCCGGCCCGTCTAGGCAAACCTAATGATATGATTGGGTTTATTCCGTTGTCAAGAACATCCGTGCGCGCTTATGTGGATTCGCGGAGTTCCGGGCGGGTACCCGGCGGTGGCACTAATTTCACAGCCAGCCCTGCAAAGTTTTCGAATTCATAGCCTTACGTTGTGTTTAACGTGTTGATTCAGGGGTTAACTGTGAACGGACCTTAACTTGCTACCGAAGTGGCAGGGTGAGGTGTCATGACTCCGGCTCTTTCTTCGCGAACTCTGGAACTTCTTCTAGTGGAAGACAATCCCGGCGACGTCCGGCTCACCCGAGAGGCGCTCAAAAGCAGCGATATTCCCGTGCATCTCAGCGTGGCCAAGGACGGGGTTGAGGCGCTGGAGTTTCTGCGAAAAAAGGTTCCGTTCGAAAACGTGCCTCAGCCCGACCTGATTCTGCTGGACCTCAATCTCCCCCGAAAGAACGGGCGCGAAGTGTTGAGCGAAATCAAGGCCGACCCGGTCCTGAAGCGCATCCCGGTGCTGGTGATGACCACCTCGCGCGCCGACCAGGACATCAACAAAGCGTACAGCCTTAACGCCAACTGCTATATCACCAAGCCAATGGACCTCGACGAGTTCAACCGCATCGTGAAGTCCATAGAAGAGTTCTGGCTCAAGACGGTGACGTTGCCGAATGGCGGAGTCAGTCTACCCAGCCGCATAGACTGACTGGATTAGCGCCCGGATATAGCCGAACGCAAAAGCGAACGCCTGCCTTCCGCCCTCATCGCCTTCAATGTGCGGTACGTGATCGGGCATGAGCATACCGTCGTAGCCCACCTCTTTATAAGTACGGATCGCTCGGGTGAAATCGACGTCGCCACCGTCGGGAAAGGTCTCCTGAAAATCGAGGAAGCGGCCGCGGATGTTGCGGAAGTGCACGTTGAAGATCTTCTTCCGCGATCCGAAGTAGCGAATCACGTCGTGGATCTCGCGGTTCGGGTCGGCCAGCATCTCCGACACAGTCCCCTGGCAGAAATTGAGACCGTGATACGGGCTCGGTTCGATTTCGATAAAGCGCTTCAGACCATTCACGCTGCCGAGCACCCTGTCCACCCCGCGGAAGCCGCGCGGCTGGGGCATGCCGGGATCGTGCGGGTGACAAGCCAGGCGCACTTTGTTTTCCGCAGCGACCGGAACGACGCGCTTCAGAAAGTAGGTGATGCGTTCCCACATCATGTCCGCCGTTACGCGTCCGGCTTCGGTGAGCGGCGGATCCTGCTTGGCCTTTTCATAGACGAATGTGCTGTACCGCGAGCCGCCGCGTCCGGGTGTCGGGTCCGAGCGAACGACGCCCAGGATGGTCATGTTGTACTTCACCGACGGGATCCCGGCCTGGGCACACGCGCGTAGCATCTCGCAGATCTGGTCGATCTCGCGGTCGCGCTCGGGGCTGCGGCCCAACATGATGTTCGGCATTTCCGACTTCGTGATGTAGCTGGAGCTGAGCGGAAGCGGGACCATCTCGAGCTGAAGGCCGAACGATTCGACGCGCTCGCGCAGACGTTTCAGGCCGGCCACGGACCAGTTCTCATCGAGTTTTCGCGCGGGCAGGGATGAGCAGATGTGAGTTACCCCCAGCGCGGCAACCGTTCGTAGGATCTCGTCGGTAGAGCCGTGCTGGGTGCCCAGTTTCATACGGCCATTCGTAGTTGTAGCCGCGGATTCGACGGCTCCGGCGCCCATGGCGAGGGCGGCGCTCGTCTGTAGGAATTGGCGACGCTGCATGCGGAATATGGTACCGGATTTTGGGGCGGTCGTAAGTTGGTCTGTTACGCTGGATGGGTGAATTTGTACGATCTCGATCCCGGACCCGAACTGCCGGAGTTGGTGCGCGTCATTATCGAGATACCGAACGGGTCGGCGAACAAGTACGAGTACGACTGCGAAATGGGTTTGTTTCGTCTGGACCGGGCCCTCTACTCGCCAATGCACTACCCCGGCGACTACGGGTTCATTCCCGGCACTTTGGCCGAAGATGGCGACCCGATGGACGTACTTGTGTTAGTGACACGCCCCAGCTTTACCGGATGTGTCATCGAGGTGCGGCCGATTGGGGTGTTGCGAATGGTGGATCAGCAGGAGCGGGATCAGAAGGTGATCGCGGTGCCCAAGAAGGATCCGCGTTACACCGAAGTTCATACTCTTGACCAGGTGTACCCGCACACTCGCAGGGAGTTGGAGCACTTTTTCAGCATCTATAAAGAGCTGGAAGGGCGGACTGTGGAAATGCAAGGATGGGGCGGGCCTGATGAGGCCCGCAAAGCAATCCTTGATAGCCGCCGTTGTTACTTGGACAAGAGGCAGGCGGCGGGCGTTAATTCGGAAGAGTGATCGCTTCGACGGGGCACGCTTTGGCGCACTCGACGCAGCCTTCGACGCAAACCTCGGGGCGGGCCACGATCGGCTTCGCGTTATCGTCATCCCAGTCGAACACGCTAGTCGGACAAACCTCGTAGCACTCTTTGTCGCCAATACAGGTATCGTTATCAACGGTCGGATAGTATGCGGTTGCCATGCCTTTAAGAATGCACCTGGAGTTCCGAGAGCCGCGTATCGTATTTTCAATGATTTGTACGACGCGATGTGCTATTTGCCCCACGCCGCGGCACGGCTTCCGAGTGATCTCGCCGACATGGGGGCTTCTGACCCACCAGGCTTGCGACCTAGCGCAGACTAAGCGCTTTGATTCATCGCTCGATTCCGGCCTTCGGGTGTATTATGGTGCCAGATGAGTTCGCTTTCTCCCAGACTCCAGCTTAGGGTCGCGCAGAAGCAGATCCTCACGCCGGGTCTGGTTCAGATGGTCACCGTGCTTCAGTTGAACCGGCTGGAGCTGAAGGACATGATCGTCTCTGAGATTGCGCAGAATCCGGTGCTGGAAGAAGCCGCCGATGGCGGCGAGGAAGTCACTCCCGAAGAGGTTCAGGCGCTGCTAGAAGCCGAGCGGGTTTCCGAACCGGCGGATCAGTCGTTCCGCGATGCGATGGACGGCCCGGACGTCGTCAAGTTCCTGGGCGACGCGGAGCCGGAAGCCGCGATAGCCAGCGCTCCGGCGCCGGTGGGCACTGTTGAAGTACCCGAGGGAGAGGCGGGCGAAGCTCCCGCAGCCGAGCCGAAGACGGAATCGGATCCCTTCGATGAGATCGACTTCGGCAGCTACTTCGATGAGTATCTCGATCCCGGTTACAAGAGCCCGGCTTCAGAGAACGTCGACAAGCCCTCGTTCGAGACATTCTTATCGTCGCCGGTTACGCTCGCGGATTATCTACACACGCAACTGAGCGTGCTGGTGATGTCCGAAAACGTCCGCGATGCGGCCGATAACGTTATCGGCAACCTGGATGAGAACGGTTATTTGACCGCGACAGTGGAGGAGATCGCGGCGGCGGGAGAACACGACGTCGACGATGTCAAACACGCGCTGCGGATTGTGCAGACGTTGGATCCGGCCGGCATCGGCGCCCGCGATTTGCACGAGTGCCTGCTGATTCAGTTAGAGAACCGGAATGCGCGCAGCAGCGTCGCCTGGCAGATTGTCGCCAATCACCTGAAGCTGGTAGAGAACCGTCAACACCGGGAACTCGCCAAGATTCTGGGCCGGCCGCTCGAGCACATTCAGATCGCGGTGGCGGTGATCAAGACCCTGGATCCGCGTCCGGGCATCCGCTACTCGGGGCCAGGGGCGCGCTGCGTCGAGCCGGACGTCTACATTACTAAGGACGGCGAGGATTACCTGATCCAGTTGAACGACGAGGAGATCCCGCAACTGCGCTTGAATCCGCAGTACCGGCGCATGCTCGATCGCCAGCAGGAACCGAACAAAGACATCCGGAATTACGTGAAGGAGCGTTATGCTTCGGCGCTGCAATTGATGAAGAACATCGAGCAGCGCAAGCAGACGATTCTGAAAGTTTGCCAGTCGATTGTCAGGCGGCAGGCGGTTTTCCTGGAGCACGGAATCGATCACCTGAAGCCAATGATGATCAAGGATGTCGCCGAGGAGATCGGGGTTCACCCGTCCACGGTGAGCCGCGCGGTCGCCAGCAAATACGCGCACACCCCGCAAGGTGTTTTCGAATTACGTTACTTCTTCTCCGAAGCGGTACAGGGGCCATCGGGCAGCGCGACCCCGCTGTTGATCCTGAAACGGAAGGTGAAGAAAATGATTGAGGAGGAAGATACTCGCCATCCTCTGACCGATGAGCAGATCACCGAAAAGCTGCAAGCCGAGGGGATCCAGGTTACCCGCCGGACGGTCGCCAAGTACCGCGAAGATATGAAAATTCCATCCACGCATCAACGCCGGATGCGGACTTAATTCTCAAGAAGCTGTTCTCCAAACCGGAGGCAATCATGAACATTAGCTATACGGGCAAGCGTCCGGAACTACCGCCGGACCAGCAGCGCAAGCTGGACGCCAGATGGGACAAACTGGCCAAGCTGATTGAGTGGAAAGGTCAGCGCGAAGCCCACGTGGTGATTACCAGTGAGCGTCACCTGACCAACGTCGAAGTCACCTGCAACTTCTACGACCACCCGCTCGTGGGGTTGGGTTCGAGCGGCGATTACTTCAGCGCCTCGCAGACGGCGCTCGAGAAGCTGGAGAAGCAGGCGCTGAAGGTGCGCACCAAGTTCCGCGACACCAAGCGCACGCCAAAGGAAAAGGGCGCTGCTATCGCCGAGCCCGGGCCCGAGGCCGTGGCAGAGCAGGAGCGCGCCGACGCGGCGACGGAGCCCGTGATCCGTGTCTTTCGCGTGGACCACCACCAGCAGCAAAAGCCGATGACGTTGGACGAGGCCATACTCGAGATCGACGGCCAGTCCTACGTCGTGTATCGCGATTCCGAGAAGGACTGCGTCTCGGTTCTCATCCGCCGCGCCGATGGCAATTTCGATCTGGTTGAGTCCTGAGCCCGCGCTCCATGCCGCGTAAAGCGACGATTACCGCCGCTGGCGGCAAACAGCCCGAACTGGTGATTATCACGGGCATGAGCGGTTCGGGGAAAGGGACGGTGCTCAAGGCTTTGGAGGACCTCGGCTACTACGCCGTGGACAATCTCCCGATCCAGTTGATCCCGAAGTTCGCCGAGCTCGTGGTTGGCTCAGCGAACCGCTTCTGCGCCATCGTGGTGGACGTGCGCGAAGGCGACGCGCTGCAGGGTTTTCCGGTTCTGTACCGCAAGCTGAAGCGCAAGATTCCCACGAAGCTGCTGTTTCTCGAAGCCGACGACGATTCGCTCGTGCGGCGGTTCAGCGAGACGCGGCGTCCGCACCCGCTCGGCACCGATAACTCGGTGTTGAAAAGCATCCAGGCGGAGCGTAAAGCGCTGAGCGAGATTCACGCGCTGGCCGACTTCAGCATCAACACGTCGAAGTTCAACGTTCACGAGCTGCGCGAGATTGTCGGCGAGAAGTTCAAGGGCAATCGGGACGCTTCGAACATCAGCGTTTATATTTCCAGCTTCGGGTTCAAACATGGCGTGCCCACGGACAGCGATCTCGTCTTCGATGTGCGGTTCCTGCCGAACCCGAACTATATCCCCGAGTTCAAGCACCTTTCAGGACGCCATCCGCTGGTGGCGCGCTACATCCGCTCGTTTCCGCAGACGGTGGAGTTCATCGACCGCATCTCCGACCTGCTGGTGTATCTGCTGCCGCATTATATCCGGGAAGGGAAGAGTTATCTGACGGTTTCGTTCGGCTGCACCGGCGGGCATCACCGCTCGGTGATGATGGCGAGTGAGATTCGCAAGCGCCTGGCTCGCGCGGGATATCGCGTCAAAGAGACGCATCGCGATATCGAGAAATGACGCCCGCTGAGTGGTCAGTGGTCAGTGGCCTACGCGCGCTTGGGCCGCTGGTGGAAGGCGGAGGCGAGCGCGATCAAGCTGACCACCAGGCCTGCAACGGCGTCGGCCGCGTAATGGTATCGCCCGTACACCGTCGCGACCGACACGATGCCCGCGTAGATTAACATCGCGCGCGCAACCCAACGGTACTCGGGCAGGAAGCGCAGCAGGCCCCAGGCCGCCGAAAACGCTGAGGAGACGTGCGCGCTGGGGAAGACGCTCGAGTGTATGCCGTAGCCGCCCACCAGGAACAGATTCAGGCTGCGAGTGGCGGTCATATAGCGCGGCAGGTTCGCATCCGGGAAGACCACGCGCGGTGGATCGGAAGGGAAGTACGGGAAAAGCGCGTACGCCAGCAGCGTACCCGTCAGATATACGGCGAGAAAACGGCTGGCCCGGTCGCGATCGCCTGCGATGTAGATTGCGGCAACCGAGAAGGCGCCGATCCCATACACCAACAGGTAAGAGAATTCCAGAATCCACGGCCCGGCCGGACCCATGATCTCTACCCATGCGCCGAAGCCCCGTTCGAACAGGAAGCGGCGGTCCCAGCCCACCCAGGTGCGCTCGAGAATGCGTGCTTTCGATTCGACGCTGAACCAGTCCATCTGGCGGTAAGCAACCAGGACGAGCGCGACCTCAATCCAATCCCGAGCGATGCTCAATAGGGGCGTCGTGAGAATCGCAAATAGGACAGCGGCCCCGGCGAGCATGAGCCAGGCGCGCAGGACGATTGCAGGTGTGAGCGGAAGGATGGAGGCGAGCAGCGCGACATAGAGGAAATAGGCCAGATACAGCCACTCTGGCGTGCGCAGTCTCCCGAGCAACGTCATTCGAGAGGGCGCTATCCTGCGCGCTCCGGCGCTTCGCGGATGTCGCCGTACACTTCCTCGCGGATGATGCGTTCGGTGGCGTCGCTGAGATACTCGTCCAAAGCGCCACGGATCTCCAGATATTCCGGCCAGAGCGTCATGTCGATGAACGATTTGGGCGCCCGCACCATGACGGTGGTGTAGCGCTGCCGCCGGTAACGGTAGGGCTCGAGTCCGTAGCGCCGGCACAACGCCGTGAAGAGGCGCCGCTGCCACCGGTCGGGCAGCGTGAAGTGCATCTCGATTGGTTTTTCGGTTTTGGGCTGGCCGTGGAGCGCCCGTTCGAGGCGGCCGATTGCTGCCGCGGCGGCGCTACGTTCGCCTTCCGTGCGGGCGCCATGAAACAGAGCGACGATTTTGCGCAGCTTTTCGCGAAGTTGTTCCTCGGTGCTCATCAGCCTGGGCGCGGAACTATTTTAGCGTGGTGCCGGCCGGTGGGCACGTTCTGTGATCGGCGGTGGTTCTAACGCCCTCCATATTGGGGCTCGTTATAGGATACAGATCAGAATCGAAAGGGATAACGTGACCATCACGCGTCCGGAAACCGGCTGGAACATAACTCGCACTCCGGTCCATCCGGCCGAAATGCTTCGTGAAGAATTCATGAAGCCTCTTGGGATATCGATCAACGGGCTGGCTCTCGAACTGCACGTACCCGTCACCCGGGTCAGCGAGATCGTCAAGGAATGCCGCGGAATCACCGCCGATACAGCCCTGCATCTGGGCCGGCACTTCGGTACGAGCCCGGACTTCTGGATGAGAATCCAAAAAGACTACGAGCTGATTCTAGCGCGGCAAGAGTCAATGAAGACGATCGAGAAACAGGTCCGGCGCCGTACGATTGCTGCGTGACAGGTCTCTGCGATGTGTCAGGCGCAGCCGGAGCAAACCGTGACGCCCATCCCGTCGAACTTGTGAAACGTGAAACCCGAAATGTTTCCGTGTAAGTGGCCGACAGATCGCGCAGCATGTTGATCGCGAGCTTCTCGCCTAACAAAAGCCCTCAATTCCATCCGACCGGTAGCGCACGCCCGCCGCATTGAGCGCGATCGCAATGTTCGCCGCCAGCTTGTTCAACTCGCCGCCAACCGTCAAACTCGGGCCTGTGTATGGCACGAGGCTCATGCCATCTTCTAAGGCACGACCGGATCGGGGATCACGAGATCCTCGTTGAAGAAGGCTTTCAGCGCGGTGACGCATGCGCCTGTATTGACCGCGTGCCCCCGCGGGATATGAGGGATGCGCAGGCGAGCCTTCCGGGTAAGCGAGCGGGAGCAGATACGAACCGAAGCGCTCGCGCGTCAGTTGCAGCGCGGCCGAATTCAGGAGATCGCGATGCATGGGATAACTGGCCGCTCCCGAAAGCAGATTCTGAACGCGCCCGCCAAATGCTTCAGGGCGCAGCCGTCGATGGACCAGCCACTTGGCGCACCAGGCGGCGCGCAGTCCGCGTTCGCGAAACTTGCCACGGCGTCCAAGGCGTTCGGGGCTCCGAAAGTGGAAAATGCTCCCTGTTTTCGAACCGCGGTACGGGTTGCTCGCAGGGAGCGCCGCCGCACCAAAGCCCAACAGCAAGTTGCACGCATTCTGAGTCCGGTACCGGCTGTTCCCGGTGAAACAGCGCGGCATCGCGGCGAATGCGAAACGCCTTTGCGGCGCGTTGTGCACTTGCGCATTCCTTCGGACCAGCGCCCAAAGCAATGCGAGCCCCCTACCGAGGATGGACCCGAGCCCAGCGGTTTGCGTCAAGAAGCGGCGACGATTGTGGTGTGACATAACAGTTCACTGACTCGCGGCTTTTGAGGCGACTCACGGCAGAGAGAAGGCGTAGTAGCTTCCGCCGGAACGCGTGGCGGACTTTCCACCTCCGGCGGCGATTACGACGAACTCGCGGCCGTTCACCGCGTAAACACTCGGCGTGGCATTGCCTGCTGCGCTCAGCTCGGTTTGCCACAGCACCTTGCCGGTCTGCTTGTCGTAGGCGCGGAATTTGCGATCGTGATTCGTCGCGCCGATGAACAGCAGCCCTCCGGCGGTCACCACGGGACCTCCGTAGTTTTCGCTACCGGTCGGCGGCACGCCTTGCGCGGTCAACTCCGGAAACTCGCCGAACGGAATCTTCCAACGGTACTCGCCGGTATCGAGGTCAATCGCATTCAGCGTTCCCCACGGCGGCGCGATCGCGGGGTAACCGGCGGCGTCGAGGAACTTGTTGTAGCCATCCATCGTGTAGGTCAGCCCAGGCGCGGCTTCGACGCCTGTGTCTGTGATGCGAGTGTCCGAGCAGGTGGTGAGATAAGTGGACATCCCAGTTACCGCCTGGTCCGTCCACCGCTTGAACGCAGGCATACGCCCCGCACCATTGCGAATGATGCTGGCGATCTGCTGCG
The DNA here is from genome assembly GCA_038322705.1 of Bryobacterales bacterium. Lineage (GTDB taxonomy): Bacteria > Acidobacteriota > Terriglobia > Bryobacterales > Bryobacteraceae > TMP-7. Next base: position 52,590 of record JBBQGC010000038.1, read on the forward strand.
GGTTCAAGCGCGCTCGAATGCCCGCAAGCGATGGGAACTCGGGCGGCGTGCCTTTGAGATCCGGCCGGTGGCATCCGGAGCAGTCGCGGAGATAGAGTTGCCGGGCCGTGGCGGCGTGACGCGTCCGGGGCACCAGGCGCAGCACCCACGCCATCTCATTCGAATTCACGTAGAGCACATGGGTCTCGGGGTCGAACGCGGCGCCGCCCCACTCGCCTCCCCCGTCGAATCCCGGAAAGATGATGGTGCCTTCGCGGCTGGGTGGCGTGAACTGGGCGCCGCTCCGCAGCTTTCGAAAACGCTCGAGCGCCTGGGCGTGCGCTTCGGGCGTGCGTTGTGTGAGCAGATCTTCGGTGAGTTGCTGGCGCGCATAGGGGGCGGGCGCGAGCGGCAGCACCTGTTGACGCGCCAGCACCTCGCCATCGATATCTGAGGGAGGAACGTCGCGACTCTCAACCGGGGACAACGGTTTGCCCGTATCACGGTCGAACACCCAAACAAAACCGGATTTGGTTGTTTGGGCGACCGCGTCCACCAGCCGGCCGTTCCGGCGCACGCGGACCAGCGTTGGCGGCGAGGGCAGGTCGCGATCCCAAACATCGTGGCGGACCAGTTGATAGTGCCAGACCCGGCGCCCCATACGATCTCATCGAAGCGGTAGGAGTAGCGGGCGTGAACGGTCTGGCTGAACGTATCGTCGTAGCCCTTCAGCAGAATCAGGAGTTCGGCCTGCATCTCTGCAAGGTCAGCCGCGGTCTTGCCGTACAAAGGACTCTCCGTGTCGATGGGATGTACAACGGTCCAGGTCAGCGGGAAAAAGAAGATTCCCGAGCGTTCCAACGGCAGGATCGCGTAATCGCGTTGTAACCCGCTCTCGCTCTTGCGCACGGTCATCAGCATCACTCGCGC